>NZ_JBIGIK010000002.1:0-933316 GCF_043556395.1 Microbacterium hanjuni | reverse complement strand
ACCCGCGCGCGGGTACGCTGTCGATTCGGCGACGGGATGTCGACTCGGCGACAGGACAGATGCACAGGGGGCTCAGGGGGCGTAGACCTCGAGCGCGTCGGGGACCGCGGCCAGATGCAGCACGTAGTGGTCGCCGTCGAGCGGCGGAGTCTCTTCGAGCTCGCCGTCGTGAGCATACGGCACGACGCGACCATCGCGCAGCGGCACGGCGACCGTCGCCTGATCGACGAGGAGTCGCTGGACGTCGGAGGCGGGGGGCAGCAGGTGCAGGGCGCGGAGGACCGCGGCGGTCTTGCGCCCGAAGGCCAGTGAGCCGAAGGCCCGCAGCCGGGAACCGCGGGCGTGCAGGATGCGGAGGTCGAGCTCGTCGGCGTTCAGACTGCGCCGCTGCATGGTCGAGACGCGGCCGGGCGCGTTCTGGCCGATGCTGATGAACATCGACCACACCCGCATCGGCTCACCGTCCACCTCGATCATGATCGGGCGTGCCGTGCGCAGCACGACCGCCGCGGCGATGACGGCCGCAACCCACTTGCCCCAGCGATCCTGCCGGCGCACGCGCTCCGCGACGAAGTCGGGGTAGATCCCGACCGAGATGGTGTTCAGCACGGTGATGGGCGCTGCGTCCCCCGCCTGCAGGGACGCGACGCCGACGCGCACGCCACGGCCGGTGCGTGCCGCCTCGATGGCCGCCGCCGGGGTTTCGACACCGATCGCTCGCACGAAGTGGTTGAAGGTCCCGCCCGGCATCGCCAGCATCGGCAACGACAGGTCGCGCGCGATCTCGGCCATCCGCGACACCGAGCCGTCGCCGCCGTACACGGCCAGTACGCGGGGAGGATGATCGGATGCTGCCGCCTCGCGCACGATCCGGTCCATCGGCATATCCGGGGTCATCTCCGCGACGCGCGCGTCGGGCAGCAGCTCGGCGAAGACGGGGCGAGGGTCGGGGCGCACGACGGACGTGCCCGCCTTCTCGTTGAGCACGATGAGCACTCCCGCGCCGTCGCCCGCGTCGGGAAGGGTCGCGCGCACGTCGGTGGTCGATGCGCCCTCCGGGTGATCGGCCGGGCGGCGGGGAGGCACGATGACGGCTCCCGCCGCGGCCACACCGGCGCCCAGCAGCACGCCGCCCGCCACGTCCGACGCCCAGTGGGCCCCGACGTGCAGGCGCGAATAGGCCACCGCGGCGGCGATCGGCACCACGACGGCGCCGACGACCGGCGACTCGATCGCAACCCCCACCGCGAAGCCCGCTGCGCTCGCCGAGTGACCCGAGGGGAACGACGCCGATGTGGGGTAGCGGTGCAGCTGCCGCCGCTCGGGCACCTCGGCCCACAGCGGCCGCGGACCGCCGAAGAGGTGCTTGCCGAGCAGGTTCGCCACCGCGCTGGACGCGGCGAGGGACAGGACGCCGCGCAGCGCCGCCCGCGGCTTGCCGATGATCACGAGCGCCGCGGCGATCGCGAACCACAAGCGCCCGCGGTCGGCGGCACGGGAGAGGCGGCGGAGGCCGAGGTCCAGACCGCGTCCGGCCGCGGAGGCGTTGATCCAGCGGTTCACCGCCCGGTCGCCTCGGCGCACCCACGCGGGCAGCACCTCGGCTCGTCGGTGGGTGAGGATCGGATGCCGCAGTCGCCCCAGTCGCATGGTGCGACGCTACCGCGGCGATCCCGAGAACCGGCTGGTACAGGGTGGCCCGCTCGGGGTCACGCGAGCCCGTGCTCGAAAGCGAAGACCACGAGCTGAACACGATCGCGGAGGGCGAGTTTGCCCAGGATCCGGCTGATGTGCGTTTTCACTGTGGCCTCGGAGAGGAACTCCCGGGCGGCGATCTCGGCGTTGCTGAGTCCGCGGGCGGCGCTCGCGAAGATCTCCCGCTCCCGCTCGGTCAGCGCGAGGAACGCCGGGGGAACCGGCCGGGGCGCGGCGGTGGTGAGGGCTGCGAGCAGCTCGCGCGTCGCGGCCGCCGCGATCACCGCGGAACCGGCGTGCACCGTGCGGATCGCGGCGAGGAGGAACTCGGGGTCGGCGTCCTTGAGCAGGAAGCCGCTCGCTCCCTCCCGGATCGCGCGGGCCGCCGCCTCGTCGAGGTCGAAGGTGGTCAGCATGACGATGCGCGGGTGGTGCTCGGCGCCGGCGGGCACCGGGCCCGCGAGCACCGCGGCGGTGGCCGCCAGCCCGTCCATCCGAGGCATCCGGATGTCCATCAACACCACGTCCGGCCGCGTGGCGCGGATGACCTCGACCCCTTCGGCACCGTCCGCCGCCTCCCCCACCACGTCGAGGTCGGGCTGGGAGTCGATCAGCATGCGGATCCCGGCGCGGAACAGCGCCTGGTCATCGACCAGGGCGACACGAATCGGCTTGCTCATGACGTCGCTCCCACCGGTAGCACCGCGGCGACCACGAATACCCCGCCCTGGGGTCCGGTCTCGAGCCGCCCGCCCACGAGCTGCGCGCGCTCGCGCATCCCTATCAGCCCGTGCCCGCCCGGCCCCGGCTCGCCGCGGCGCCCGTTGCGCACCGTGAGCTCCACGCGCTCGGGATACCACCCCAGGTGCACCGCGACCACGCCGCCGTCGCCGTGCCGGAGCGCGTTGGTGAGGGCTTCCTGCAGGATGCGGTAGACGGCCAGCTGCACAGCGGCAGGGGGATCGGACGCTGCGACCGGGTCGACGTCGACGCGCAGCTCGACGCCGGCTTCGCGCACCCGGGAGTACAGCACCTCGACGTCGGCGAGCGTCGGTTGCGGCCCCGCGCTCTGACTGTGCCGCAGTTGTGTCAACAGCACCCGCACGTCGGTGAGGGCTGCGCGGGCGGTCGTCGAGATCGTCGCGAGCGCGGTCGTGGCGGCGGCGGGGTCGGATGCTGCGGCGTAGCGCGCTCCGTCGGCCTGGGCGATCACCACGGCCAGCGAATGCGCGACGACGTCGTGCATGTCGCGGGCGATGCGCACCCGTTCCCCCTCGGCCGCGGCCTGGGCTTCGGCGATCTCCTGCGCCCGCCGGGTCTCGATCCCGGTACGCGCGGTGCGCACGAGCGCGCCGCTGACCCACGACAGCAGGAGCGCGAACAGCGCTGCGACCAGCACGGCGAGCGCTGTGGGGAGGCTGTCGAGGGTCACCCCGTTGAGCACGATGAAGAGATAGACCGTGATGACCACGGCCCCCGCCACCGCCGAGGCCAGACCCAGCCAGTAGACCAGCCGCGAGCCGTACGCAGCGGTGACGTACAGCACCGCGAAGATCGCGACGTTCGCGGGGACGGGGCCGAGCAGGAAGACCATCTGCAGCACCGCGCCGGCCCAGGCGACGCCGAGCGCGGGGCCCGGCGCCCACCGCCGGATGCCGAGGGCGAGCGACATCAGCAGTGCCACCGTGACGCCGCTCCACGATGTCGAGACCGACGTCCACGCGGCCGACACCTCCAGGCCGACCGTCCCGAACGCGAAGACGACGGCGACGAGGACGTCGACGATGATCTGAGACGGGCGCAGGGTACGAAGCATCCGTTTCACGCTACGCGCCGGTGCGCTCGACAGCATCCGTCTGAGGATGTATCCCTGACTTAGGCCACTGGACGATGCTGTTACGGATTGGTCATAGTCCGAAACGGTCGAGAAACGTGCGAAGGGCACGATGACAGAGGGCAAGGACGCCCCGACGCCCCGTCACCTTCGACGGGTCCCGCCACGATCAGCACGGAGGCACCAATGACGACGGTGAGAGCGGCAATCACGCAGACCACGTGGACGGGTGACAAAGCGTCGATGCTCGACAAGCACGAGCAGTTCGCGCGGGATGCGGCGGCGCAGGGCGCGGAGGTGGTGTGCTTCCAGGAGCTGTTCTACGGCCCGTACTTCGGCATCACCCAGGACAAGAAGTACTACGGCTACGCGGAACCGGCCGACGGACCGATCGTGCAGCGCTTCGCCGACGTGGCGCGCGAGCTCGGCACCGTGATGGTGCTGCCGATCTACGAAGAGGATCAGACCGGGGTCTACTACAACACCTCGGTGCTGGTGGATGCTGATGGCACGATCCTCGGCAAATACCGCAAGCACCATCTGCCGCACCTCGATCGGTTCTGGGAGAAGTTCTACTTCCGCCCGGGCAACCTCGGATATCCCGTGTTCGACAGCGCCGTCGGAAGGATCGGGATGTACATCTGTTACGACCGGCACTTCCCGGAGGGATGGCGCGAACTGGGGCTCAACGACGCCCACATGGTGTTCAACCCGAACGCGACGAAGCCGGGCCTGTCGAACCGACTGTGGGAGGTCGAGGGTCCGGCGGCGGCCGTGGCGAACGGGTACTTCGTGTTGCAGCCCAACCGCGTCGGCCGCGAGGACAACGAGTACGGCGACGACGCGGTGACCTTCTACGGCACCAGTCAGGTGATCGATCCGCGCGGCAACTTCGTGGGCGAGCGCGGTTCGGGAGAGCACGAGGAGATCCTCGTTCGCGACCTCGATCTCGACATGGTGCGCGAGATGCGCGACGACTGGCAGTTCTATCGCGATCGCCGCCCCGACTCCTACACGAGGATCGCCCAGCCGTGACCGCGCCGAGCGGAGCGATGGCACTTCCGGGGACGCTGGCACCGGGACTGGCGGGCGACGGCCGCAGGCCGTCGCGGGCATGCGTTCCCGGAAGTGCCATCGCGCAGCGCGAGGAGCAGCGCAACCATACGGAGGGAACGAGATGAAGACTCTCATCACCGGCGGCACGGTCGTCGGAGCCACGGGCCGTGGCCTCGCGGACGTGCTCGTGGACGGCGAGACCATCGCCGCCGTGCTGGCGCCGGGATCGACGCTGCTCGGCTTCGATGTCGCAGCCAACGTCGACACCGTGATCGACGCCACCGGGAAGTACGTGATCCCCGGCGGCATTGACGCACACACCCACATGGAACTGCCGTTCGGCGGCACGAACGCGTCGGACACCTTCGAGACCGGAACCCGCGCGGCGGCCTGGGGCGGCACGACCACGATCGTCGACTTCGCGGTGCAGCGCACCGGCGAGCGCGTCGAAGACGGACTCGCCGCCTGGCACGAGAAGGCCGCCGGAAACTGCGCGATCGACTACGGCTTCCACCAGATCATCGGCGGTGTCGACGACCAGTCGCTGCGGGCGATGGACTCGCTCGTGGACGAGGGCATCTCGAGCTTCAAGCTCTTCATGGCCTACCCCGGCGTGTTCTACTCCGACGACGGTCAGATCCTCAAGGCGATGCAGAAGTCGGCCGACACCGGGCTGTTGACGATGATGCACGCCGAGAACGGTCCGGCGATCGACGTGCTCGCCGCCCAGCTCGCCGAGGCCGGCAAGAAAGCGCCGTACTACCACGGCATCGCCCGCGCCTGGCAGATGGAGGAGGAGGCGACGCATCGCGCGATCATGCTCGCGAACCTCACCGGGGCACCGCTGTACGTCGTGCACGTCTCGGCGAAGCAGGCCGTCGAGCAGCTCGCCTGGGCGCGCGATCAAGGCTGGAACGTCTTCGGCGAGACATGCCCGCAGTACCTCTATCTCTCGCTCGAGGAGCAACTCGGCGCGTTCAGTGAAGAGTGGGGCGCGTTCGAGGGCGCGAAGTGGGTGTGTTCGACGCCGCTGCGCAGTCGCAGCGAGGGCCACCAGCACCACATGTGGCAGGCGCTGCGCACCAACGACGTGCAGATGGTGTCGACCGACCACTGCCCGTTCTGCATGAAGGGCCAGAAGGAGCTCGGCCGCGACGACTTCCGCGCGATCCCGAACGGGATCGGCTCGGTGGAGCACCGGATGGACCTCATGTACCAGGGCGTGGTCACGGGTGAGCTGACCCTCGAGCGGTGGGTCGAGCTGACCAGCACCACCCCGGCGCGCATGTTCGGGATGTACGGCAAGAAGGGCGTCATCCAGCCGGGCGCCGACGCCGACATCGTCGTCTACGACCCCGCCGGCCACACCTCCATCAGCGCGGCGAGCCACCACATGAACATGGACCACTCCGCGTGGGAGGGGTTCGAGGTCGACGGGCACGTCGACACCGTCCTGTCGCGGGGACGCGTGATCGTCGACGACGGCGCGTACCGCGGCGCCAAGGGCGACGGTCGGTTCATCAAGCGCGGCCTCAGCCAATACCTGATCTAGGCGTTCTCGTCTCGCAGCTTCGCTCCTCGCTCAACGACCTTTAGGTGATCATGGATTTCGGAGTCGTCCTTCAGACCAACCCGCCCGCCTCGCGCACGATCCAGCTCGCTCAGCTGGCCGAGGCGCACGGCTTCAGCCACGTGTGGACCTTCGACTCGCACCTGTTGTGGGAGGAGCCGTACGTCATCTACTCCGCGATCCTCGCCGCGACGCGTCGGGTCACGGTCGGTCCGTTCGTGACCAATCCCGCGACCCGGGATTGGACGGTGACCGCTTCGGTCTTCGCGACGCTCAACGAGATGTACGGCAACCGCACGATCTGCGGGATCGGGCGCGGCGACTCGGCCGTCCGCGTGACGAACGGCCGCCCCTCGTCGATGGCGGAGCTGCGCGAAAGCATCCACGTCATCCGCGAGCTGGCCAACTCCCGGGCGGTCGAGTACAAGGGCGCCACCCTGCAGTTCCCCTGGAGTCGCGGGTCGGAGCTGGACGTCTGGGTGGCCGCCTACGGCCCGATGGCGCTGAAGCTGACCGGTGAGGTCGCCGACGGCTACATCCTCCAACTCGCCGACGTCGACATCGCCGCGTGGATGATCAAGACGGTGCGGGATGCTGCTGCCGCTGCGGGCCGTGATCCCGACTCGATCGCGTTCTGCGTGGCCGCTCCGATGTACATCGGCACCGACCGGGCGCACATGATCGAGCAGTGCCGCTGGTTCGGTGGCATGGTGGGCAACCACGTCGCCGACATCGTGAGCAAGTACGGCACGGGCGGCTCGGTGCCCGAGGCGCTGACCGACTACATCGCCGGGCGCACCGGCTACGACTACAACTCGCACGGCAAGGCCGACAACGACCACGTCGACTTCGTGCCCGATGAGATCGTCGAACGGTTCTGCATCCTCGGCACCGCCGAGGAGCACATCGCCAAGCTCGAGCAGCTGCGCGCGCTCGGGGTGACGCAGTTCGCCGGCTACCTGCAGCACGACAACAAGGAAGAGACCCTGCGCGTCTACGGCGAGCGCATCATCCCCACCCTCGGCGAGCACGTCACGGCGAAGGTATGACCACCTCGACCGATCTCGGCACGTCGACGATCGTCGCATCCGCCCCCCGCCGCGTGCGGCGCCCCGGATCATCGGCCGCCGCCAGTTGGGGCTGGGGACTCACCGGTCTGCTCGCGATCGTCGCGCTGTGGGAGGGATACAAGCTGCTCGCGCCGGAGGACGGCGTGATCGTCGGCGGACTGCGGGTGCTGCCGCGAACGACCGACCTCGCGATGCCGCACATCTGGGAGATGGTCGTGCGGCTCGCCGAGCCGGTGACCCGCGGGCCCGACGCCGTGCCGTTGTGGACGGTGGTCGCCCTCGCGGGCCTCACCACCCTCGGGATCGCCGCCGCGGGATGGGTGCTCGGACTCGTCGTGGGCGTGGGACTCGCCCTCGTCATGCAACGGTGGCGGATCGCCGAGTGGGGCCTGCTCCCCTGGATCGTGCTCAGTCAGACGGTGCCGCTCATCGCCTTCGCCCCGCTCGTGAAGAGCTGGGGCTCGCAGCTGTCGCGGGGCGGTGTGGACTGGCAGGACTGGATGTCGGTCGCCTTGATCGCTTCCTACCTGGCGTTCTTCCCCATCACGGTCGGCACCCTCAAGGGCCTGCAGTCGCCCGACCGCCTGCACGTCGAGCTGCTGCACACCTACGCCGCGGGCTACTGGCGCACCCTCTTCTCGCTGCGCCTCCCCGCCGCCGTCCCCTACCTCCTTCCCGCCCTGCGCCTCGGCGCCGCCAACGCCGTGATCGGCGCGGTCGTCGCGGAGGTCTCGACCGGTCTGCAGGGCGGCATCGGCCGCCTGCTGGTGCAGTTCGCGGGGCAAGCGTCCGGCGACCCGGCCAAGCCGTGGGGCCCGATCTTCGGTGCGGTCGCCCTCGGGCTCGTGGCCGCAGCATCCATCGCCCTCCTGGGGCTGTCTCTGCAGAAGTACCGACGAGGGGAAGCGGCCTGATGAGCGACGCGGTCGTGGTCACCGGTGTATCCAAGACGTTCGACACGCGAGAGGGTGTGGTCACCGCTCTGGACGGCGTGGATCTCACCGTCGCCGAGGGCGAGTTCGTCTCGCTCATCGGGCCGTCCGGATGCGGGAAGTCGACGCTGCTGCGCCTCATCGCCGACCTCGATTCGACGACGTCGGGCACCGTCGAGGTGTTCGGGAAGACCCCCGATCGCGCGCGCCGCGACCAGGAGTACGGGATCGCGTTCCAGCAGGCGGGGCTGCTGCCCTGGCGCACGGTCGCCGCCAACATCGCCCTCCCTCTCGAGCTGCACGGGGTCGGCGCGGGCGAACGACGCACGCGCGTGGCGGAGCTCGCCGAGATGGTGGGCCTGGCGGACTTCACGGGCCGCTACCCCGACCAGCTCTCGGGCGGGATGCAGCAGCGCGTCGCGATCGCCCGCGCCCTGGCCGAGCGACCGCGGCTGCTGCTCATGGACGAGCCGTTCGGCGCGCTGGACGAGATGACCCGCGAGCGCATGCAGGACGAGCTCGCGCGGATCGCCGCCGAGACCGGCGCCGCCGTCGTGTTCGTGACCCACTCGATCGCCGAGGCGGTGTTCCTCTCCGACCGGGTGGTGGTGATGTCGCCGCGGCCGGGACGCATCACTGCGATCGAGCAGACCCGCTTCGGCGGCGAACGCGACGAGGCGCTGCGCGAAGACGCGGCGTTCTTCGAGCGGGTCACCGCGGTGCGTGCCGCGCTGCACGGCGCGCCCGCCCCCACCGGCGCTCGAGGGGTGGACGGACGGTGACGTCGCTGGCGCACGGCCGCCGCCTGAGCGCCGCCACGGAGGCGCGACTGCGGGTCATCACCCCGATCGCGGTCGGGGTGATCGCCCTCGCGGCGTGGCAGCTGCTGGTCACCGTGGGCGGCGTATCGGACTACCTCCTCCCCAGCCCCGCCTCGATCGCGGCGGAGGTCGTGGAGTTCTGGCCCGCGATCTCGTCGGCGGCCGTGGTCACCGGTTTCAACGCGCTCGTCGGTCTCGTCGTCGGCGGCGCCCTCGGGGTGCTGCTCGCCGCTCTCGCCGCGCAGTGGCGCCCGATCGACGGCATGTCGACGCCGATCGTCGCCGCGCTCGCGGTGGTGCCCATCGTGGCGCTCGCGCCGGTGTTGAACTCCATGTTCGGCGCCGACAGCCAGTTCGGCCGGCAGGCGATCGCTGGCCTCGCCGCCTTCGTGCCGGTCTTCGTCAATACGCTGCGCGGCCTCCGCCAGACGCGGGCCGTCCACCGCGACCTCCTCCGCGCGTACGCGGCCGGTCCCGGACAGATCTTCCGCACCGTGACCCTGCCCACCGCCGTTCCCTACGTGCTCACCGGCCTCCGCATCGCGAGCTCGCTCGCCGTCATCTCAGCGCTCGTCGCTGAGTACTTCGGCGGCCCCCGCGGCGGTCTCGGCACCTTCATCTCGACCTCGGCCGCCACCAGCGCCTACGCCCGCGCCTGGGCGTACGTCGCGGCGGGCATCGTCGTCGGGCTCGTCTTCTTCCTCGCCACCGCCCTGCTCGAACGCATCGTCCGCCGCCGCATCCCGTCGGAGGGGGCGCGCTGACGCGCTCCACACGACGGTGCCCGCGTCCTCGCTCACCGAGGTCGTCCCCGCACCACCGCACTCACTACCCGAAAGGAACGACATGAGACACCGCACACGTCGCGCGCTGACGACCGGCGCCCTCGCCGTCTCGGCCGCCATCGTCCTGGCTGCCTGCTCCGGCGGCGGCACGACCCCCTCCGAGTCCGGCGATGGCGGAGGAGAAGAGCTCACCCCCGTCACCCTGCAACTGCAGTGGCTGCCCCAGGCGCAGTTCGCCGGGTACTTCGCCGCCGTCGATCAAGGCTTCTTCGAAGAGGAGGGCCTGGATGTCGAGATCGTCCCCTCGGGCGGCGACATCGTTCCGCAGGACGCCCTCGCCAACGGTGACGCCGACTTCGCGATCGCCTGGGTGCCCAAGGTGCTCGGCTCGATCGAAGCGGGAGCCAACCTCACCGACATCGCGCAGATCTTCCAGCGCTCGGGCACGCTGCAGGTGTCGTGGGCCGACTCCGGCATCGATTCCGTCGCCGACTTCGAGGGCAAGCGCATCGGTTCGTGGGGCTTCGGCAACGAGTGGGAGATCTTCGCGGCGATGGCTGCCGAGGGACTCGATGCGAGCACCGTGCAGATCATCACGCAGGACTTCAACATGAACGCCTTCCTGCAGGGCGACATCGACGCAGCCCAAGCGATGACCTACAACGAGTACGCCCAGCTGCTCGAGACGATGAACCCCGACACCGGCGAGCTGTATCAGCCGGAGGACTTCAACGTCATCAGCTACCAGGACACCGTCGGCGGGATGCTGCAGGACGCGATCTGGGCCGACACCGAGCGGCTCGATTCCGACGAGGAGTACGCCGCCACCGCGGTGTCGTTCCTCAAGGCCGTCGTGAAGGGGTGGGCCTTCGCCCGCGACAACCCGCAGGACGCGGCCGACATCACCCTCGCCTCCGGTTCGGGCTGGGGCCCGAGCCACGAGCTCTGGATGATGAACGAGACGAACAAGCTCATCTGGCCGGCCGACGACGGTATCGGCATCATCGACGAGGCCGCGTGGGCCCAGACCGTGGAGGGAGCGATGGCCGCCGTCAACGAGACCGGCGCTCACCTCATCACGGCCGAACCGCCCGCGACCGCGTATTCCAACGAGTACATCCAGCAGGCCCTGGACGAGCTCGAGGCTGAGGGCGTCGACATCACCGGCGAGAGCTTCGAACCCGTCGAGGTCACACCCACCGAGGGCGGAAGCTGACGCTTCGTCTCGCTACGCTCGCTCAGCGACCGGACACGGGAGAGGGGTTCCCTTCCGGTCGCTGAGCGAGGAACGTAAGACCCCACCGCCCGGTCGCTGAGCGAGGAACGTAAGACCCCACCGCCCGGTCGCTGAGCGAGGAGCGAAGCGACGAGACGAAGCGCAGGAGAACGTATGACCGACACGACCACCGACCTCGACGCGCTGGCGAAACAGCTCGACCGGCAACACGTGTTCCACTCCTGGTCGGCGCAGGCGACGCTCGACCCGGTCGTGCTGGCCGGCGGGCTGGGAACCACCGTGTGGGATCACGCGGGGCGGCGCTACCTCGACTTCTCGAGCCAGCTCGTGAACGTGAACATCGGCCACCAGCATCCCGCCGTCGTCCGCGCCATCCAGGAACAGGCGGCGACGCTGTCCACCATCGGCCCGGCCACCGCGAACCTGACCCGCGGTGAGGCCGCCCGCCGCATTCTCGACAAGGCGCCCGAGCGATTCGCCAAGGTGTTCTTCACCAACGGCGGCGCGGACGCGAATGAGAACGCGATCCGTCTCGCCCGCCTGCACACCGGCCGTGACACCGTGCTGTCGACCTACCGTTCGTACCACGGCAACACCGGCGCGGCGATCGTCTCCACCGGCGACTGGCGTCGCATCCCGAACCAGTACGCGCGCGGACACGTGCACTTCTTCGGGCCGTATCTGTACCGCACCGAATTCTGGGCCACCACCCCGGAGGAGGAGTCGGCGCGCGCCCTGCACCACCTCGAACGCGTCATCCAGGCGGAGGGTCCCTCGACGATCGCGGCGATCCTGCTGGAGACCGTCCCCGGCACCGCGGGAGTGCTCATTCCGCCGCCGGGATATCTCGCCGGCGTCCGCGCACTCGCCGACCGCTACGGCATCCTGCTCATCCTCGACGAGGTGATGGCCGGGTTCGGGCGCACCGGCCGCTGGTTCGCTTTCGACGGCTACGACGTCGTTCCCGACCTGATCACCTTCGCCAAGGGCGTCAACTCCGGCTACGTTCCCGTCGGCGGGGTGATCATCTCCGAGGACATCGCCGCGCAGTTCGACGAGCAGGTGTTCCCGGGGGGTCTCACCTACAGCGGCCACCCGTTGGCGGCAGCATCCATCGTCGGCGCCCTCGACGCCATGGATGACGAGGGCATCATCGACCACGCCCGCCGGATCGGCGCCGAGGAGATCGGGCCGCAGCTCGAGACCCTCGCCGAGAAGCACGCCGTGATCGGCGAAGTGCGCGGCGAAGGGGTGTTCTGGGCCCTCGAACTGGTGACCGACCGAGCCACGCGAGAGCCGTTGCCGGGTGCGGCGATGGCCTCCCTCAAGCGCAGCCTCCTGACGAAGGGCCTCCTCCCGTTCGTCTCGGAGAACCGCATCCACGTCGTGCCGCCCTGCGTCGTCACCGCCGACGAAGTCGCACAGGCGACCGCGATCTACGACGAAGCATTCACCGAACTGGCCGAAGGAACCCGATGAGCACCACTATGACCGACCTCCCGCTGCTCGATCACTGGGTCGATGGCGCCCCCTGGGCGGGCTCCTCGGAGCGCACGGGTGACGTGTTCGACCCCGCGCGGGGCGTCGTGCAGAAGCACGTGCGCTTCGCCTCCGTCGACGACGTGGCGGATGCTGTCGCCTCGGCCGTGCGCGGCGCGGCGCTCTGGCGGGAGGCGAGCATCTCCAAGCGCACGCAGGTGCTCTTCGCTTTCCGTGAGATCGTCAACGCCCGCAAGGACGAGCTCGCCGCCCTGCTGACCTCCGAGCACGGCAAGGTCACCGCCGACGCCCACGGCGAGATCGCCCGCGGGCTCGAGGTGATCGAGTTCGCCTGTGGCGTCGGTCCACTCAGCAAGGGCGCCTACTCGGAGAACGTGTCGACCGGCATCGACGTGTACACGCTCCGCCAGCCCCTCGGCGTGGTCGGCATCATCAGCCCGTTCAACTTTCCGGCGATGGTGCCGATGTGGTTCTTCCCGCTCGCGATCGCCGCGGGCAACGCCGTCGTGCTGAAGCCCAGCGAGAAGGACCCCTCGGCCGCGATCTGGATGGCCGAGCGCCTGAAGGAGGCGGGGCTGCCCGACGGGGTGTTCTCCGTCGTCCACGGCGACAAGACGGCCGTGGACGCCCTGCTCGAGCACCCCGACGTGCGCGCGATCTCGTTCGTGGGTTCCACGCCCATCGCCCGCTACGTCTACGAGACCGCGACGCGCCTCGGCAAGCGCGTGCAGGCCCTCGGCGGAGCGAAGAACCACATGCTCGTGCTGCCCGACGCCGACCTGGATCTGACGGCGGATGCTGCCGTCAACGCCGGCTTCGGGTCGGCCGGCGAACGCTGCATGGCCGTATCGGTGGTGCTCGCGGTCGACTCGGTGGCCGACGCTCTGATCGAGAAGATCCGCGAGCGCATGGCCCGCCTCAGCGTCGGCGACGGCACGCGCGGGACCGACATGGGACCGCTGGTGACGGGTGCGCACCGCGACAAGGTGGCCTCCTACGTCGAGGTCGCCGCCGGCGACGGAGCCGACGTGGTGGTCGACGGTCGCGGCATCGAGGTCGACGGCGACCCGAACGGTTTCTGGCTGGGACCCACCCTGCTCGACCGCGTGCCCACCTCGTCCGCTGCCTACCGGGAGGAGATCTTCGGCCCGGTGCTGTCGGTCGTACGCGTCGTGGGGTACGAGGAGGGTCTCGCGCTGATCAACTCGGGCGCGTTCGGCAACGGCACCGCGATCTTCACGAACGACGGCGGAGCTGCTCGGCGGTTCCAGCACGAGGTGCAGGTCGGCATGATCGGGGTGAACGTGCCGATCCCGGTGCCGGTGGCGTACCACTCGTTCGGGGGCTGGAAAGCGTCGCTCTTCGGCGATGCGAAGGCCTACGGCACGCACGGTTTCGACTTCTTCACCCAGGAGAAGGCCGTCACCTCGCGGTGGCTCGATCCCTCGCACGCGGGTGTGAACCTCGGCTTCCCCCGCCACGATTGAGCGGGCCGTCCTCGATTCGCGGGCAGGTCTGTCGTGGGGTAATGTAGTCCAAGGCCTCCGCACCGTTTCGTGTTGGGGGCCGCGCGCCCGTAGCTCAATGGATAGAGCATCTGACTACGGATCAGAAGGTTGGGGGTTCGAGTCCCTTCGGGCGCACACTGTGTTGAGACAGTGACTGCCCCGGCTCCGCGAAAGCGGGCCGGGGCTTTTTCTCTGCCCGCCCACGCGCGAGCACCGCTCTGAAAGCATGTCCGAGTGAGTTACCGCAGCACCGACGACACCGTCGCCTACGAGGCGACACGCATCACCGTGCGCGTCTCCGCTCCGTTCGACGAGGTGAGGGCCCGCTTCGAGACGGCCGTTCCTACCCTCGACCCCGCCGACCTCGACGCCGTGGTGAGCGGCCGGGTGGCGTGGGAGGACTTCATCCGCGGGCTCGCCTGGGAGGCGCCGAACGGATTCGTGCGCGTCGCGACGGATGACCTGGGACGGGTGCTGGGCGTGGCCGGCGGGACTGCGGCCGCCGTCTCGTACGCGGTCCTCGACTGGGCGGCGGCCGGACGCATCCATCGTCTCGAGCCGAGCGCTCTCGTCTATCTGCCACTGCGGATGCTGCTGGCCTCGCGCGCCGATCACGTCGCGCTGACCTTCGACCAGCCGAGTTCCCAGCTCACCAGCTTCGGTCTGAACAAACTCACCCAGGCCGGCCGTGAGCTGGACCGGAGACTCGCCGACCTCCTCGAGGAGATCGACATACCGAGGCCCGCAGCGCTCGGCCGCTGAGCCGTCAGTCGGCGGAGTTCTGCGCCCGTCGTTTCGCCTGCGAGGCGAGGCGAGCCAGATCGATCATGCGCAAGGCATCCATCCGCGCCTTCCGCATCGTCTCGTACTCCGGATCGGCCTCCGGCGTCATCGCCTCGACCTTGAGGCGCCGCTGCAGGTTGGCCTCCACATCACCCCACGCCGCGTCGCGGGCGCTTTCCAACAACTCGGCGACGCGCTCGGGGTCATCGGCGCGTTCGCGCAGTTCCTTCGCGACGCCGAGGTACTGCTTACGTCGGCGGCGCAGGTTCGCGGTGTCACGGTCGCGGTAGTCGTGGGTGCCCGACGACGTGGAGAACTTCCCCCACGCGCCTCGGCGCAGGCGTTTCGCCCGCTCGGCCGCCCGGGTCTGCTCCTCCGCGAGCGTGTGCAACGTCTCGCGGACGACCTCGGCGAACACCTCGGGGTCGAACTGCCCGCCCCCGGAGATCGTCTCGACGAG
The DNA here is from genome assembly GCF_043556395.1 of Microbacterium hanjuni. Lineage (NCBI taxonomy): Bacteria > Bacillati > Actinomycetota > Actinomycetes > Micrococcales > Microbacteriaceae > Microbacterium > Microbacterium hanjuni. Next base: position 918,065 of record NZ_JBIGIK010000002.1, on the reverse strand, counting down.
GATGCGATTGCGCACGCTCAGCCTCGCCGCCGCCAGCGCGATGGAGACGCCCTCGGCGACAGCATCCGACATCGTCTCCACGGCACCTCCTCCGTCTTCGAGGCTAGCGCCCGGCGACCGGGTTGAACGCGACGGGGTCGAACGCGGCTAAGGCAGCAGCTTCGCGGCGATCCGCGCGATCCGCCGCGTGCGGGTCGCCGAGCCCACTGCGCCTTCGACCTCCGCCACCTGCGCTTTGCGGGCGCTCGGAGAGAGGGCCTCGAACGCCTCCCGCACGTCGAGCGCGGCGAGCGCTGCCGCGAGATCGTCGGGAACCGCGACCTCCCGTGGCGCGTCGTCCAGCGAGATCTCGACCGAGATGGGGTCTCCCCCGGCGAGCCCTGTCTGGGCGCGCTTGTCGGCCGAGAAGGGAATCAGCGCTCGACCGCCCATCGCACCGACCGTGCTTCGGAAGGCGAAGCCGTTCACGACGACCCGCACGGCCGGACGCTTGCCCCCGCCCAGCTCGGTGAGGATCTCGGGCGGGACCTCGATCCCGGTGTTCTTGCCCTGCAACAGGAGCCTCGTGTCGAACCGCATGGTTCGAGTGTGCCAGGTCGCGCGCGCCTATCGGCTGGCTGCCGCCGCCGCAACCCCCGTGTCCGCGCCCGCGCCGACCCCGAACCTGGGAAACCGCCCAATCCGTTCTGCGCTGTAGAACGAAACACCACCAGATGCCGCACACTGCTGCGTCCCCAATCACGGAGGTCCTCATGGGCTCGTCACCGAATCGTCTCGTCGCCACCATCTTCGGCGCCGTCTACCTGCTCGTCGGTCTGCTCGGCTTCGCCGCGACCGGCGGCGTCGGCTTCATCGCCACCGAGGGTGGCCTGCTCCTCGGCATCTTCGAGGTGAACCCGCTGCACAACATCGCGCACCTCCTGATCGGCGCCGCGCTGCTCATCGCCGGCCTCGCCAACGTGCGGGCCGCCAAGAGCGTCAACCTGACCGTCGGCGCCGTCTACCTGCTGCTGGGCATCGTGGGCTTCTTCCTGGTCGGTACCGCCGCCAACATCCTCGCGTTGAACGCCGCCGACCACTTCCTGCACCTCGGCAGCGCGGTCATCCTGCTCGGTGTCGCCCTCGCCGCGGACAAGAACGTCCCGCGTCGCGCAGCGGTCTGATCGGAACATCGACACCGTGGTCGTGCAACAACACATCCCGGCGGCCGTGTCAGCGCCTCGCGTTGACACGGCCGCTCGGCCCGTCCGTTTCACCGGCTCCTGGCCGACGCTCGCCGCGTGGGGCGCCGGGCTGATCCAGACCGCTCTCGGAGCGGGTGCCATCGTGGCCGCGGATTCGGGTCCACTCGCCCGGGGGGTCGGCGTCGTTCTCGCCACGCTGGGGTTGCTCACGCTCGCGTGGGGGGCCGTCTCGCTCTCGAGCGCACGGCTGGTCATCGCCCGCATCGCCCTCGCGGGGGCGACCGGCGGCGTGTTGACGATGTTCGCCCTCCTCGCTGTCTCACCGACCCGCACCAGTGTGGCCGCGGTCGCCGCGGGGACCCTGCTCACCATGGTCGTGGGGGCGGCCTGCGCCGGAGTCGTTCGTCGCGGTGTCGACCGCCCGCGTGACACCGGTTCGCTGCACGGCATCGTGGGGATGCTCGTGGCCGCCGCCTTCATCGCGGTGATCGTCACCCCGGCGCTGGGCGCGACGCAGGACGCGGTGCTGCTCACCGACGACGGAACGGTGCCCACGGTCGTCCACGACCACTGACCCCGGGCCCGTGCCGAGTGCACGCCCGACGTGCGAATGCACGGCTTCGCGACGTTCGCGGGCCGTGCATTCGGCGTTGAGCGGCGCCATCGGTGACAGCGCCGGCGGGCGTCAGGCGATTGCCGAGATGCGCCAGGAGGCGGGCGGATGCTGCGTGCCCGGGCTGAGCTGCTGGAGTCCGGCGTCGAAGTCGTAGGCCGCGGCGTTGAACGCGTCGGGGGCGCACGTCATCGGCTCGACGGCGAGGCCGGCCCGATACCCGGGCGTGGCGGGATCGCCGTCGACGTCGGCCGTGTGGATCTGCACCCACGGGCACGACTCGTCCCACTGCAGAGCGACGCCGCTGCCGGAAGCATTCGTCACCCTCACGGTCGCGACATCATCCGCGTCCCGGTGCAAGGCCGTGAAGGCGTGATCGATCTGCACCGCTCCGAGCCGGCGCGGCTCGCGGAAGTCGAAGCGCTCGGCATCGACGTCGACGGGCGACAGTCGCGTGGGGATCAGTCGGTCGGGGGTCACTTCGAGCACGTCGGCCGCGGGGAGCGCGAGCGTCCAGTCATCGACGTGGCCGGGGCCGGCGACGAGGTAGGGGTGGGGCCCCGTCCCCCACGGCGCGGGCGTGTCCGACTCGTTGCGCGCCGAGACCGTCTGGGTCAGCCCCTCGGCCGACAGGGTGAACGACGTCTCGACGGTGACCCGCCAGGGATAGCCGACCTGCGGCTCGATCGTCGCGGCCAGGGTCACGTGACTCGGGCCCTTGTCGATCGGGGTGTACTCCGTCCAGGCGAGCAGGCCGTGGAGGGCGTTACCGCGCTCGGGCTCGGTCAGCGCGACCTGGTACTCCTCGTCGGCGAAGACGTAGCGGCCGTCGACGATCCGGTTCGGCCAGGGCGCCAGCGTCGCGCCCCGGAAGCCCGGCCGCACCTCGTCGGCGTCGAACGGGACGACGAGATCGCGCCCGCGGTGCGACAGCGAACGCAGCGAAGCGCCGACGCCGGCCACCACCGCCTCGTAATCGCCCGCCCGCAGCGCGTGCTGCTGTCCGGAAGCCGGGGTGCGCGCCATCTCAGAGCCCCTGAGCCAGGCGGTAGTAGGCCTGGTTCCAGCGCAGCTCGCGCTGGAAGTCGCGCACCGTCGTGCTGTCGTCGATGACGAGGAGCTCGGTCTTGGCGATCTCGGCGAAGTCGTGGAACACCTCGATGCCCACCGCGGTGGTCATCACCGTGTGGTGAGCCGCGCCCGCCGCGAGCCAGCTGGCAGCGGACGTGGCGAAGTCCGGCTGGGGTACCCACACCGCGCGCCCCACGGGCAGGTTCGGCAGGTCGGGCGCCTCGACGTTCTCGACCACGTTCGCCACGAGGCGGAACCGGTCGCGCATGTCGCTCATCGCGACCACGAGCGCGGGCCCGGGGTCGGCGGTGAACACCAGGCGCACGGGGTCCTCCTTGCCGCCGATACCCAGCGGGTGGATCTCGAGGCGCGGCTTGCTGGTGGTCAGCGAGGGCGACACCTCCAGCATGTGGGCACCGAGGATGCGCTCGGCGCCGGGCACGAGGTCGTAGGTGTAGTCCTCCATGAGGCTCGCCCCGCCCGGCAGTCCCGACCCCATCACGTTCGCGACGCGGACGAGGATCGCCGTCTTCCAGTCGCCCTCCGCGCCGAACCCGTAGCCCTCGGCCATGAGGCGCTGCACCGCGAGCCCCGGCAGCTGCTTGAGCGCGCCGAGGTCTTCGAACGACGTCGTGAACGCGCCGAAGCCGCCCTCCTCGAGGAAGGTGCGCAGGCCCACCTCGATCGCCGCGCCGTCGCGCAGCGACTGGTGCCGCTCGCCGCCGACCCGCAGTTCCGGGGCGACGTCGTAGAGCTCCTCGTACTCGGCGACGAGCGCGTCGACGTCGGAGTCGGATGCTGCAGCCACAGCATCCGCCAACTCATTGACGCCCCAGGTGTTGACCTGCACCCCGAAGCGCAGTTCGGCCTCGGTCTTGTCGCCCTCGGTGACGGCGACATAGCGCATGTTGTCGCCGAAGCGCGCGAGCTTGAGCGAGCGCACCGCTGCCCAACCGGCCGCGGCGCGCTCCCAGTCCTCGATCTGCTGGCGCACCAGCGGGTTGGAGACGTGGCCGACGACGGTCTTGCGGGCGATCCCCAGGCGGGTCTGGATGTACCCGAACTCCCGGTCACCGTGGGCGGCCTGGTTGAGGTTCATGAAGTCGAAGTCGATGTCGGCCCAAGGCAGCTCGACGTTCGCCTGCGTGTGCAGGTGGAGGAGCGGCTTCTGCAGCGCATCGAGCCCCGCGATCCACATCTTGGCGGGGCTGAAGGTGTGCATCCACGCGATGACGCCGATGACGTCGTCGCGGGTGTTGACCTCGAGCGCGAACCGGCGGATGCTCTCGGCATCCTTCAGGACGGGCTTCCAGACCACCTTCACCGGGAGGGAGTCGAGCCCGGCGGCGACCGCCTGGGACTGCTCGGCGACCTGGCGCAGCGTCTCCTCGCCGTAGAGGTTCTGACTGCCGGTGACGAACCAGACCTCGTAGCCGTCGAGCGAGGTGGACAAGGGGGTACGGGTCATCGTGAATCCTTCTGCGTCGGAGGGGAGGAGAGTCAGAGCGCTTCGCCGGCGGCGCGTTCCACCGCGAGGCCGGCGCGGTAGCGCTGGAGGTACTGGGTGAACCCGGCGACGTCGGCCGGGTCGGGCTGGACGGTCTCGAAGCGCGCCCCGGCGAACACCTGTTCGCGGAGGTAGGCGTCGAGGTCGACGGCGGAATCGTCCGCGGCGTAGGCGGCGAGCACCGCCATGCCCCACGCCCCGCCCTCGGAGGCGGTGTCGGCGACCGAGACGGGGGCGGCGAGCGCACCCGCGAGGAAGCGCTGGGCGACCCCGGCGGTGCGGAACATGCCACCGTGCGCGAACATCTGATCGAGCGCCACCCCTTCGCCGTCGAGGATGCGCATACCGAGCGCGAGGGCGGCGAAGACCCCGTAGAGCTGGGCGCGCATGAAGTTGCCCAGGTTCAGGATGCTGTCGGGCGTGCGAACGACCAACGGACGGCCTTCGTCGACTCCGGCGATCGGCTCGCCCGCGAGCTGGTTGTAGGCGAGGACACCGCCCGCGTCGGCCGCACCGTCGAGCGCTTCGCGGAACAGCGCTTCGAAGGCGGCGTCGGTGCTGACCGGTGCGCCGTCGATCGTGGCTCCGGAGGCCGCGGCGAAGCGCGTGAACAGCTGCACCCACGCGGCGAGTTCGCTGGCGCCGTTGTTGCAGTGCACCATCGCGACGAGGTCGCCGGCGGGCGTGGTGACGAGGTCGAGTTCGTGGTGGGCGCTCGACAGCGGCTTCTCGAGCACGACCATCGCGAAGATGCTCGTACCCGCACTGACGTTGCCGGTGCGCGGCGCGACCGAACGGGTGGCGACCATGCCGGTACCGGCGTCGCCCTCGGGCGGGGCGGCGACCGCGCCCGCCCCCAGCGTGCCGGTCGGATCCAACAGGGCTGCGCCCTCGGCGCTCAGCTCGCCCGCGACGTCGCCCGCCACGAGCACCTTCGGCAGCAGCTCCGCGAGGGTGAGCCCCGCCTCGCGCACGGCGGGCAGGTCGTCGAAGCGGGCCGCCAACGCGGCGTCGTAGTCGCGGGTCGCCGCGTCGATCGGGAACATCCCCGACGCGTCTCCCACCCCGAGCACCCGGCGCCCGGTGAGGCGCGCGTGCACGTAGCCGGCGAGGGTGTTGATGGAGCGCACCTCCGACACGTGCGGCTCGTGGTCGAGCACCGCCTGGTAGAGGTGGGCGATCGACCATCGCAGCGGGATGTTCACCCCGAACAGCTCGGACAGCTCGGCCGCGGCCGGCCCCGTCGAGGTGTTGCGCCAGGTGCGGAACGGCACGAGCAGCTCGTCCTCGGCGTCGAACGCGAGGTAGCCGTGCATCATCGCGGACACCCCGATCGAGCCGAGCGAGGTCAGCGCCACGCCGTAGCGACGCTGAACATCGGCGGCGAGGTCGGCGAAGGCTGCTTGCAGCCCCGACCACACCGCGTCGAGGGAGTAGGTCCAGACGCGGTCGACGAACTGGTTCTCCCACTCGTGGCTGCCGACGGCCAGCACGGTGGCGGGGTCGGCGGGATCGATGAGGCACGCCTTGATGCGGGTGGAGCCGAGCTCGATCCCGAGCGCTGCGCGGCCGGCCGTGATCGCGTCGGCGCCAGCGGGTGCTGCGACGGCGCTCATCGGCGGACGTCCGAGCTCTGGCCGTACACGTTCTGGTAGCGGTTGTAGAGGCTGTCGATCCTGTCCTGCGGGATGGGGATCAGCGGGCCGGCCTCTCGGGCGATGTGCACGGTGCGCGCGGCGTCCTCGCACATGACGGCGGCCTTCACAGCATCCTTCGCCGAAACGCCGATCGTGAACGGGCCGTGGTTCTGCATCAGCACGGCCCGCGAGCGGTGGCCGGTGAGGGTGTCGACGATGCCGCGACCGATCGAGTCGTCGCCGATGATCGCGAAGGGGCCGATCGGGATCGGGCCGCCGAATTCATCGGCCATACCGGTGATGACGCAGGGGATCTCCTCACCCCGCGCCGCCCACGCGACGGCGTAGGTCGAGTGGGTGTGCACGACTCCGCCGACGTCGGGCATGTTGCGGTACACGTAGGCGTGCGCTGCGGTGTCGCTCGAGGGGCTGCGTTCGCTACCCGGGGTGCCGGCCACCACGGTGCCGTCGAGGTGGCAGAGGATCATGTTCTCGGGGGCCAGGTCGTCGTACGCCACACCCGAGGGCTTGATCACGAAGAGGTCGGCGCCCGGCACGCGGCCCGAGACGTTGCCGCCGGTCCAGATGACCAGGCCGTAGCGCACGAGCTCGCCGTGCAGACGGGCGACGTCGTCGCGCACGGTGGCGATCGCCTCCTCGACCTCGGGGGTGAAGACGGGGGCGGCAGTGCTCACGGGCAGCTCCATTGTTCTCGTGGCGGCCGAAGTGGTCCGGCCACCGAAAATGTTACCGGTAACAGCATCCGCCCGCCACCTCCCCACCCGTCGAGAACGTACGCACTCGTCGAGACCACACGATGTGGGGGTACGACAACGTGCGGTTTCGTCCAATACGTACGTTCTGGACGCGTGAGGGTGCGAAGCACGGGGCGCAAGCGGGGGGATGCGAGGTCAGGAGCGCGGGGCGGCAGTGGACGCGCGGGGAATCAGCTCGGGGCCCTCGGGGGTCGGCGGTTCGAGATCGCCGAGCACCGCACCCACGCACTGGCGCGCCTCCCCGGCGATGTCGAGGCGCACCGTGGTGAGGGCGGGGCGGTAGAACGCTGCATCCGGGTTGTCGTCGAACCCCGACACGCTGACATCTCCCGGCACCTCGACCCCGAGCGAACGGAGGCCTGCAATCAGCCCCAGCGCCATCTGATCGTTCGCGACGACGATCGCCGTGGGTCCGTCGTCGCGCGCGACGGCGGCCGCGATCTCCTCGGCGTGCACGTGCCCCGCGGCGGCGCTCCAATCGCCCTCCCACCGACCGACCGCGGTGAGGTCGTGCGTGGTGAGCGCCCAGCGCAATCCGCGGCTGCGCGCGGCGGCTTCGAGCCAGTCGTCGGGGCCGGCGAGCTCGGCGATGCGGCGGTGCCCGAGCCGCACGAGGTGATCGACGACCAGGCCGACGCCCGCGGCCTGCCGGTCGGCGCCGCTGCCGCCGTGCAGCGCGATCACGGGAAGCCCCGGGTCGGCTGCGACGAGGGTCTGCAGAGTGCGGGCGTGGGGGGCGACGAGCAGGATGCCGTCGACGCCCTGCGCCCGGAGGTGCTCGAGGGCGGCGAGCATGGATGCTTCGTCCTCGGCCGGAGCGTAGGCCGCGGCGACCCACCGCCCGGCCGCGCGCGCCGCGGCTTCCACCGCGGCGATACCGGCGGAGGGGCCGTACAGCGCCGCATCCGAGGCGATCAACCCGATCGTGCGCGACTCGCGTGTGCCCAGCGACCGAGCGGCGTTGTTCACCCGGTAGCCCAGCGCCTCGATCGCCTCCAGCACCCGCTGGCGGGTGCTGGAGCGGATGTTGGCGTGGCCGTTCAGCACGCGCGAGACGGTCTGCGTCGACACCCCGGCGTGAGCTGCGACCTCCCGCACCCCGGCGGGACGGGGGCTGGTGTCATCCGGCTCGCTCATCCTGATCACGGTAGTCCTCCCGCGCCCCCGGCCGCGCCCTGCTCGATCGTTCGACACCGTGCCAACTTCGAGCGGCTCCCACCCGGCGATGGCAGGCTGGAGCCCATGGTGTCCTCTCCTCCTCGTCCCGACGCGCGGGCGGGCGGCGGCGCGGCACGCCAGACCCTGCGCGAGCGGATGCTGACGGCCCTGGCGGGCGATCCGAACGGCACCCCCGATTGGGTGCGGGCGCTGGCCGACGGCGACGACACCGGGTACTTCGCCGAAGACGGGGCCGCCTGGGTCGTGCACGGCGGGATGGGAACGCTCGTCGCCGGCATCCGCGCGCTGCTCGTGCAGGCGCTGCACCCCGGCGCACTCGCGGGGGTGCACGATTGGTCGCGGTATCGCGAAGACCCGATCGGCCGCTTGACGGGCACCGTGCGATGGATCCTCTGCGTGACCTACGGCTCGACCGAGCAGGCCCAACGCGAAACGGCCCGTGTCGGCCGCCTGCACACGCGCGTGAAGGGCGAGTACACCGCGGGTGACGGCGAGGCCCGCGGCTACACCGCAGACGCCTCCGACCTCGTGACCTGGGTGCACCTCGCCTTCGCCGACGCGTTCCTGCGCAGCCACCAGCTGTGGGGTGCGCCCATCCCCGGCGGGGCCGACGCGTACGTGGCCGAGTGGGCGACCGCCGGCAAGCTCATGCGGGTGCCCGCGCCCCCGACGAGCGAAGCCGAACTGCAGGCCCAGCTCGACGGCTTCCTCGACCGGGGCGAGTTGCGCCGCGACGAACGGGTCGACGAGGTCGTGCGCTTCCTGCGCACACCCCCCTTCACGGGAGCGATGGGCATCGCCTACCGCGTGCTGTTCGCCGCGGCGGTGGCCTCCCTCCCCCGACGGTGGCGTGCCATGCTGGGATTGCGCCGGGCTCCGTGGCCCGTCGTGACCACGACCCGCCTCGTGCTCGCGATCTCGCAGCGGGCCCTCGGCGCGGGCCCCCGCGCGCAGGACTTCGCCCGGCAGCGGCTGAGCCGCCTCGCGCAGGCGCACTGACCCGGCCGCGGAGCGACACGACACACTCCACCGCAAGGCACGTGATGAGCGACGATCCCCGACAGGCAGCCGACCAGTACCGGCGCGATCGCGAGGCCGCGGCCCGGGGCGAGGGGTCGACGGCGGATGCTGAGGCGCCAGCAGGGTCGCACCAGGGGACGAGTGCGCCGACGGCGGCCCAGCGCGCCGCCTTCATCGAGACCGCGCTGCAGCAGGCGATCCGCCGCGGCGACTTCGACGATCTCCCGGGCGCGGGCAAGCCCTTGGACGGGCTCACCGATTCGCACGATCCGGACTGGTGGATCAGGCGCAAGATCGCCACCGAGCAGCTGAGCGGACTCGGTCCCCCCGCCCTCGCACTCCGGGTCGAGCACCGCGAGATGGAGGCACGCCTCGACGCTCTCTCGCGGGAGGACGACGTGCGCGAGGTGCTCGCCGACTTCAACCACCGAGTGATCGAGGCGCGGCGGCAGTTGCTCGGCGGCCCGCCCGTCGTCACGCCCACACGAGAGGTCGAGGCGGAACTCGCCGCCTGGCGCGCGCGCCGACGTGAACGCCAGGCCGCGCCGCCCACCGCCGCTCCCGCCCCGGCGCGGAGATGGTGGCAGCGCAGGCGGTAGCCCCTCACGCCGTGAAGACGTTCGCCTCCCAGGGGGAGAGAGCACTCCCGACCGACGCCTCACCGTTCGGGAGGTTCGACAGCACAAGAGATGCCCCCTCCCACGACGCGTGAACCTCGTCGGCCAGCCGCACGTCGCGCGGTGTCGAGGAGAGGTTGGCGATCACCAGCATCCGCTCGCCTTCAAGCACCCGCTCGAAGGCGAAGACCGCGGCATCGCCCGCGTCGAGGCGACGGAACGAGCCGTGCGCGACGACCGGCCGTTCGTGACGGAGCGCGATGAGTGAGCGGTAGTGCTCGAAGACGGAGCCTGCGACGTCGTACTGCGCCACCGCGTTGATGCGGTCGGCGTTCGGATTGACCGCGATCCACGGCGTGCCCGTGGTGAAGCCGGCCTGGGGCGACGCATCCCACTGCACCGGCGTGCGCGCGTTGTCACGGCTCAAGCTCGAGAGGCTGCTCAGCACCTCGCCCGCGTCTCTTCCGGCGGCGACCTCGGCGGCGTGGTGATTCAGCGACTCCACGTCGCGATAGTCCTCGAGGGCGGCGAAAGGCACGTTCGTCATCCCGATCTCCTCCCCCTGATAGACGTAGGGAGTGCCGCGCTGCAGGTGCAGGATCGTCGCGAGCGCCGTGGCCGATTCGCGCCACCACTGCCCGTCATCGCCGAATCGGCTGACCGCGCGGGCCTGGTCGTGGTTCGCCAGGTACAGGCTGTTCCAGCCGACCTCGGCGAGTGCGTCCTGCCAGGTGGTGAAGGATGCGGCGAGCTCGCCGGGCTCGAGCCGGCGGAACTCGAACTTGCTCGTCGGTCCGTGATCGAGACCGACGTGCTCGAACTGGAAGACCATGTCGACCTCGCGGCGCGCGGGGTCGGTGAAGAGCACCGCCTCCTCGGTGGTCACCCCGGGCGTCTCACCGACCGTGATGAGCCCCGTGCGCCCGTCGAACACCTCCCGGTGCATCTCCTGCAGGAACTCGTGCAGTCGAGGGCCGGCGGAGTAGGCGGCGAACCCGTCGCCGTACAGCGCCCCCTCGCGTACGGGCGCATCGGGGAGCTCGGGATGCTTGGAGATGAGGTTGATGACGTCCATGCGGAACCCGTCGACGCCGCGATCGAGCCACCAGCGCATCATCGCGTACACGCTCGCACGCACCTGGGGGTTCTCCCAGTTGAGATCCGGCTGTTTGCGGTCGAACAGGTGCAGGTAGTACTGCCCGGTGCTCGCGTCCCACTCCCACGTCGGCCCGGAGAAGAACGACTCCCAGTTCGTCGGCTCGCTGCCCGGCCGGCCGGGCACGGTGCCGGGGCGCGGATCGCGCCACCAGTACCAGTCGCGCTTGGGGCTGTCACGGCTCGAACGCGACTCGACGAACCACGGGTGCTCGTCGGAGGTGTGGTTGACGACCAGGTCCATCACGAGTTTCATCCCGCGCGCGTGCACGGCCGCCAGGAGGGCGTCGAAGTCGTCGAGGGTGCCGAACACCGCGTCGATCTCCTGGTAGTCGCTGATGTCGTAGCCGTTGTCGGCCTGCGGCGACCGGTAGATCGGGGAGAGCCAGACGACGTCGACCCCGAGACGTTGCAGGTGGTCGAGCCGGGACAGGATGCCACGGAGATCGCCGATCCCGTCGCCGTCGGAATCCTGGAAGCTGCGGGGATAGACCTGGTAGACGACCGCGCTCTTCCACCAGTCCTCGGTCATCGTCACAGCCCGAACGCCGCGCGGACGCCCTCGTTGACGATCGCTCCCGCGCGCACGTTCAGCCCGCGGGCGAGTGCCGAGTCGGCCGCGGCGGCAGCATCCCACCCCTGGTCGGCGATCGCACCGATGTAGGGCAGCGTCGCGTTGCAGAGAGCGCGGGTGGAGGTGTGCGGAACAGCCCCGGGCATGTTGGCCACGCAGTAGTAGAGCGACCCGTGCACTGCGAACGTCGGGTCGTCGTGGGTGGTCGGATGCGAGCCCTCGAAGCACCCGCCCTGGTCGATCGCGATGTCCACGAGCACCGATCCCGCCTTCATCCCGGCGACCATGTCGTCGGTGACGAGCTTCGGGGCAGCGGCACCGGGGATGAGGACCGACCCGATCACCAAATCGGCGTCGGCGAGCTGGTCGGCGATCTCGTACCGGGTCGAGGCGCGGGTCTGGATCGCCCCCGCGAAGCGCTCCTCCAACCGTCGGAGCTTCGGAAGTGAGATGTCGATCACCGTCACCTCGGCGCCGAGACCGAGCGCGTTGGCGGCCGCGTGCTCTCCGGCCACGCCGCCGCCGATGACGACGACCTTCGCCTTCGGCGTGCCGGGCACGCCTCCCAGGAGCATCCCCCGCCCGCCCGCGAAGCGGAGCAGGGAGGCGGCGCCTACGACGATCGACAACCGCCCGGCCACCTCGCTCATCGGCGCCAGCAGCGGCAGCGCGCGATCCGGGGTCTGCACGGTCTCATAGGCGACCGCGGTCGTCCCCGCCGCGAGCAGCGCATCGGTCAACGCCCGATCGGCCGCGAGGTGCAGGTAGGTGAAGAGCGTGAGGTCGTCGCGGAGGTACGGGTATTCCGCGGCGATCGGTTCCTTGACCTTGACCAGCAGGTCGGCCCGCGACCATGCCTCCGCTGCGGTGTCGACCAGGTGCGCCCCCGCCGCCGTGTAGAGCTCGTCGCCGAAGCCGCTCCCGAGGCCCGCACCGGCTTGCAGGATCACCTCGTGCCCGCGGCGCACCAGCGCGTCGGCGCCCGCCGGTGTCAGGGCGACCCGGTTCTCGTTGTTCTTGATTTCGGTGGGCACGGCGACGCGCATGGGTAGGCTCCTTCGCTTCTGGCGATGAGCCGAGGATGTCAGATCCCGCCGACGTTGACGGACTGCCGCGCGGAGCCGTGCGCTACAGTCGTGCGAGATCGGAAGGACCCACGATGGCAGCGAACATCCGGGATGTCGCTGAGCGAGCCGGGGTCTCCGTCGGCACCGTCTCGAACGTGCTGAACCACCGCAACAACGTCTCCCCCGACGTCGCCGCGCGGGTGCGCGAAGCGATCGTCGAACTCGGGTACGTGCGCAACGACGCCGCCCGCCAACTGCGGGCCGGCCGCAGCCGCAGCATCGGCCTCGTCGTGCCCGACATCGGCAACCCGTTCTTCGCCGAGGTCGCCCGCGGGGCCGAACGCCGCGCCGCGGAAGACGGGATGGCGGTGCTCATCGTCACGAGCGACGGCGATCCGACTCGCGAGAGCAGCCTTCTGGAACTCTTCCTCGAGCAGCGGGTGCACGGCGTGCTCATCACCCCCGCGAGCGATGACCACACGGTCCTGCACCGCCTCGCCGAGGCGGGCACCCCCGTGGTGCTGGTCGACCGTGAGGCCGACGACCTCGCGCTGTCGTGGGTCGCGGTCGACGACAAGGAGGGCGGGCGGCTGGCAGCATCCCACCTCCTGTCCCTCGGCCGGCGGCGCCTCGCCTTCGTCGCGGGACCCCGCACCACCCGGCAGGTCGCCGACCGCCTCGAAGGGGCCCGTGAGGCGGTCGCGACGGTGTCGGGGGCGACGCTGGAGGTGCTCGAGCAGCCGGCCCTCACCGTGCTCCACGGTCGGGCGGCCGGCGAGGCGCTGCGCGGCCGCGCGCCCGCCGATCGCCCCGACGCCGTCTTCGCCGCCAACGATCTGCTCGCCGTGGGGGTGCTGCAGGCCCTGTCGATGATGTCGAACGTACGTGTGCCCGACGACATCGCCCTCGTCGGCTACGACGACATCGACTTCGCCGCGGCCACGGTCGTGCCCCTCACTTCGGTCAGGCAACCTGCCGCGACGATGGGATACGCGGCCGTGGACATGCTCCTGAACGCGGAAACGGATGCTGCGCATCAGCGCAGCATCCGTTACCAGCCGGAGCTCGTACCGCGGCAGTCGACCGTTCCGGTCGACTGACCCGGATCAGGCCTTGCGGTACGCGCCCATTGAGGCGGCCGCGGGGCAGTCGAACGGGTCTCCACCGGCGGCGAGGCCGACGCGGTTGAGGTACTCGATGACGATCCCGTACGACTTGATGAGGCTCGTCTCGGTGTACGGCACGTCGAAGGTCTTGCAGTATTCGATGACGATCTCGCGAGCCTTCGCGAGGTGCGGTCGCGCCATGCTCGGGAAGAGGTGGTGCTCGACCTGGTAGTTGAGACCGCCCATGAGGGCGGTGGCCCACCAGCCGCCGCGGACGTTACGCGACGTGCGCACCTGCTTGCTGAAGAAGTCGAGGCGCGCATCGGGAGCGATGATCGGCATGCCCTTGTGGTTCGGCGCGAACGCGGCGCCCATGTAGACGCCGAAGACGGCGAGCTGCACGCCCATGAAGGCGAACGCCATGCCGAGGGGCAGGAAGAGGAAGACCGGCACGATCACGATGGCCAGACGCAGCACGATCAGGCTCAGCTCTTCCCAGCGGCGCGGAACCGGTCCGCGCTGCAGGTTGTGCTTGATACCGAGGAAGTGCAGGTTGAGGCCCTCGAGGGTCAGCAGCGGGAAGAACAGGTAGCCCTGCTTGCGCGTGATGACCTTGAGGAGACCCTTGGCCTTGGCGGCATCCTCCTCGACGAAGGAGATCGTGTCGATCTCGATGTCGGGGTCCTTGCCCACGCGGTTCGGGTTCGCGTGGTGGCGCGAGTGCTTCGAGTCCCACCAGGTGTAGCTCATGCCGACGACGCCCGGGCCGATGATGCGCGCGAGGCGGTCGTTGGCCTTGCCCGACGCGAAGATCTGCTTGTGCGCGGCCTCGTGCGAGATGAATGCGGCCTGCGTGAACAGGATGCCGAGGGCAGCCGCGATGAGTAGCTGGAACCACGAGTCGCCCAACAGGATGAAGCCCGTGATCGCGCCACCGAATCCGAGGGCGATCGCGAGGCCCGTGAGCGCGTAGAAGCGCGGAGCCCGAGCGAGAAGCCCGGTTTCCTTCACCACTTGCGACACCTGGGTGTACGCCTTGGCGACCGGCGGGAAGTCCTTCGCGGAGGCGTAGGTCTGGCGCACCGGACCCATGGTGGAGGTGGCGGTTGTCGATGCGACGGGTGATGCCATCGTGGTGGGGCTCCTGTCGTTCGGCAGCGAGCCCGGGGCTTCGCTGGGGGTGAGGTGGCAGGCGGATTTCTCCGCTTGTGGAGGACACTACGCGGGCGCGCATTCCCTCTTGGGTATGTCCAGCACACACACAGAACCCCCTCAGTATCAACCCCCTATTGACGCTGCGCCGGATCATGACATACCGTGTTGGTGAAACGATTCATGCACCCTCGTTCCTCGACGAAGAGATATCGATGACCCCCTCGCCCTCGCCCACTCGGGTGTGCTTCACCCTGCGGGTCAAGCCGGACATGCTGGCCGACTACGTGAGCCGGCACACTCCCGTCGATCCCGCGATGCTGGCCGAGATCGCCGCGGCCGGCCGGCGCAATTACACGCTTTTCCTCGGTGACGAGGGCCTTCTCGTCGGCTACTACGAAACGGACGACGACGAGGCAGCACAGGCCTACCTCGCAGCATCCCCCGTCGCGACGCACTGGGAGGCCGAGATGGCGCCCTACTTCGTCGGTCTCGACGGCCGGCCCGATCAAGCCGCCACCCCCCTCACCGAGGTGTTCCACCTCGAAGACCAGATCGTCCCCTCAGAAAGCGAAAGCGCATGACCCTCTCTCCCGAGATTCACACCAAGCTCGAAGCTCAGGGCATCGAGCTGCCCTCGTGGGCCTTCGGAAACTCCGGCACCCGGTTCAAGGTGTTCAGCGCGCCGGGAACGCCGCGCGACCCGTACGAGAAGATCGCCGACGCCGCCGAAGTGAACCGCGTCACGGCGCTCGCGCCGAGCGTCGCCCTGCACATCCCGTGGGACAAGGTCGACGACTACGCCGCCCTCCGCCGCCATGCGGAAGACCTGGGCGTGAGCCTCGGCACCATCAACTCGAACACGTTCCAGGACGACGACTACAAGTTCGGCGCGCTCACCCACCACGACGACCGCATCCGCCGCAAAGCGATCGACCACCACCTCGAGTGCATCGACGTGATGGATGCGACCGGCTCGCGCGACCTCAAGATCTGGCTCGCTGAAGGATCGAACTACCCCGGTCAGAGCGACCTGCGCGCCCGCCAGGACCGCCTGCAGGATTCGCTGCAGGAGATCTACTCCCGGTTGACCGGCGAACAGCGCCTCGTGCTGGAGTACAAGTTCTTCGAGCCGGCCTTCTACCACACCGACGTTCCCGACTGGGGAACCTCCTACGCCCAGGTGAGCGCCCTCGGCGAGCGCGCCATGGTGTGCCTCGACACGGGCCACCACGCCCCGGGAACGAACATCGAGTTCATCGTGATGCAGCTGCAGCGTCTCGGCAAGCTCGGCTCGTTCGACTTCAACTCGCGCTTCTACGCCGACGATGATCTCATCGTGGGCGCGGCCGATCCGTTCCAACTGTTCCGGATCCTCTTCGAGGTCAACCGCGGCGGCGGGCTCGACAACCCCGACGTGGTCTTCATGCTCGATCAGTGCCACAACATCGAGGAGAAGATCCCGGGCCAGATCCGTTCGGTGCTGAACGTGCAGGAGATGACCGCTCGGGTGCTCTCGATCGACACCGAAGCCCTCGCCGCCGCGCAGGAGGCGAACGACGTGCTCGGTGCGAATGCGGTGCTCATGGACGCCTTCTACACCGACGTCCGCCCCGACCTCGCCGAATGGCGGGCCGCGCGCGGGCTTCCCGCCGACCCGATGGCCGCGTACGCAGCATCCGGATACCAGCAGCGCATCGCCGCCGACCGCGTCGGTGGCGTGCAAGCGGGCTGGGGAGCCTGACCCCCGCCGCTCCCCTGTCACGTTCTGCGGGTCGAACCCGCAGTTTGCGACAGGGGAGCAGCTCACGGCCGAGAACCGACACGTGAAACACGACCCCGAGAGACGCACGAGATGACCAACCCGACCGCCGCTGAGCTGATCGCCCGCAGTAATCGCCTGGGTGCCGACCCGCGGAACACGAACTACGCCGGGGGCAACACCTCGGCGAAGGGCACCGACACCGACCCGGTGACGGGCGAGCCCGTCGAGCTGATGTGGGTCAAGGGCTCGGGCGGCGACCTCGGCACGCTCACGGAGGCCGGGCTCGCGGTGCTGCGCCTCGATCGCCTGCGCGCCCTCGTCGACGTCTACCCGGGGGTCGAGCGGGAGGACGAGATGGTCGCGGCGTTCGATTACACGCTGCACGGCAAGGGGGGCGCTGCTCCCTCGATCGACACCGCCATGCACGCCCTGGTGGATGCTGCACACGTCGATCACCTTCATCCCGACTCCGGCATCGCGATCGCCACCGCGGCGGACGGCGAGCAGCTGACGGCGGTCATCTTCGGCGAGAAGGTCGTCTGGGTGCCGTGGCGCCGCCCCGGGTTCCAGCTCGGCCTCGACATCGCCGAGATCAAGGCGCAGCATCCGCAGGCCATCGGCACGATCCTCGGCGGTCACGGCATCACGGCCTGGGGCGACACCTCCGCCGAGGCCGAGGCGAACTCGCTCTGGATCATCGACACCGCCGCGGGCTACATCGCCGAGCACGGCAAGAGCGACCCCTTCGGCGGCGTACGCGCCGGCTTCGAAGCCCTTCCCGAGTCCGAGCGCCGGGATCGGGCGGCCGCCCTCGCCGCAACGATCCGCGGCATCGCCTCGCACGATCGCCCCATGATCGGCCACTTCACCGACGCGACCGAGGTGCTCGACTTCCTCGCCTCCGAGAAGGCGCCGGCCCTCGCCGCCCTCGGGACGAGCTGCCCCGACCACTTCCTGCGCACGAAGATCAAGCCGCTCCTGCTCGACCTGCCCGCGACCGCTCCGCTCGACGAGCAGCTCGCCCGCCTCGGCGAACTGCACGAGCAGTACCGCGCCGATTACCAGGCGTACTACGACGCGCACGCGACATCCGACTCCCCCGCGATCCGCGGGGCCGACCCGTTGATCGTGCTCGTGCCGGGTGTCGGCATGTTCTCCTACGGGGCGAACAAGCAGACGGCCCGCGTCGCCGGCGAGTTCTACCTCAACGCGATCAACGTCATGCGCGGCGCGGAGGCACTCTCCACCTATGCGCCCATCTCGGACGCCGAGAAGTTCCGCATCGAATACTGGGCGCTGGAAGAGGCCAAGCTGCAGCGGATGCCGAAGCCGAAGACCCACCAGGGCCGCATCGCCTTCGTCACGGGTGCGGCCTCCGGTATCGGCAAGGCCATCGCCACGCGGCTGGCCGCCGAGGGCGCCTGCGTCGTCGTCGCCGACCTCGACCTCGCCAAGGCGCAGGCCGCGGCCGCCGAACTCGGCGGAGCTGACGTCGCGATCGGCGTGGCCGCGAACGTGGCGGATGCTGAGGCGGTGCAGGCGGCGATCGACGCCACCCTCCTCGCGTTCGGCGGCGTCGACCTCGTGGTGAACAACGCCGGACTGTCGCTGTCGAAGCCGCTGCTGGAGACCACCGAGAAGGACTGGGACCTGCAGCACGACGTCATGGCGAAGGGATCCTTCCTCGTCTCCCAAGCCGCCGCGCGTGCGCTCATCGCGCAGAAGATGGGCGGCGACATCATCTACATCTCCTCGAAGAACTCCGTCTTCGCCGGTCCGAACAACATCGCCTACTCCGCCACGAAGGCCGACCAGGCCCATCAGGTGCGTCTGCTCGCGGTCGAACTCGGCGAGCACGGCATCCGCGTGAACGGCATCAACCCCGACGGCGTCGTGCGCGGATCCGGCATCTTCGCCTCGGGCTGGGGCGCGAACCGCGCCGCCACCTACGGCGTGAAGGAAGAGGACCTCGGGCAGTACTACGCGAACCGCACCATCCTCAAGCGCGAGGTCGTGCCCGAGAACGTGGCCGACGCCGTCTTCGTGTTGACCGGCCCTGAACTCAGCCGCACCACCGGCCTGCACATTCCGGTCGACTCGGGCGTCGCGGCGGCGTTCCTGCGATGACCGCCGCGCAGGGCGGGGTCGTCGCTGCGGTCGATCTCGGAGCCACCAGCGGGCGCGTCATGATCGGGCGGGTCGCGCCCGGGGTGCTCGAGCTCACCTCGGCCGCCCGGTTCCCGAACGGCCCGGTCGCGACGCCCGACGGCTGGCGGTGGGATTTCACGGCGCTCTTCGAACACGTGGTCGACGGCCTCGCCCAGGCGGTGCGGCAAGAACCCGCACTGGCCAGCGCCGGCGTCGATGCGTGGGCGGTCGACTATGGTCTGCTGCGCGGCGGTGAGCTCCTCGCCGAGCCGTTCCACTACCGCGACGACCGCACCGCCCGAGGCGTGGCCGCGGTGCACGCCGCGCTCCCGTTCGACGAGCTGTACCGGCGCAACGGGTTGCAGCATCTCCCGTTCAACACCCTCTACCAGTACGCGGCCGACGGGCACCTCGAGGAGGCGGAGGTCAGCCTGCTCATCCCCGACCTCGTGGCCCACCTGCTCACCGGCGCCGTCGGCGCGGAGCGCACCAACGCGTCCACCACCGGACTCCTCGACGTCCGCTCCGGGGAGTGGGACCGGGCACTCGCCGAGCTCCTCGGCATCCCCGCCGCTGTCCTCCCCCCGCTCGTCGAGCCCGGAACCTCGCTCGGGATGCTGTCGCCCGGGCTCGTGGCTCGGATCGGGGCGCCGCTCGAGCTGCTGGCCGTGGGATCGCACGACACCGCCTCCGCCGTGGTCGCTGTGCCCCTGTCGACGCCGAACGCCGCCTACATCTCCTGCGGCACGTGGGGGCTCGTCGGCGTCGAACTCGACAGCCCGATCGTGTCGGACGCCGCCCGCGCCGCGAACTTCACGAACGAAGGCGGTGTCGACGGCCGCATCCGGTTCCTCCACAACGTGACGGGCCTCTGGCTGCTGAGCGAGAGCGTTCGGACGTGGGAGAAGGACGACGGCGCCGCGATCGACCTGCCTGCTCTGCTCGCCGCCGCCGCTCGTGTCGACCCGCCGGTCGCGGTCTTCGACGCCGACGACCCCGCGCTCTCCGCACCCGGCGACATGCCGGGGCGTATCGCCGGCGTGGTCCACGCCACCGGGGCGCCGCTGCCGGAGGGGCGCGCGCAGTTCGTGCGGCTGATCGTGGAGAGCATCGCCGCCGCCTTCGCCCGCGCCGTCCGCACCGCGGGCGAACTCGCCGACCGCGACATCGACGTCATCCACCTCGTCGGCGGCGGCTCGCTCAACGCGCTGCTCTGCCAGGCGACCGCCGACCGTTCCGGCCTTCCCGTGCTGGCCGGCCCCGTGGAGGCGACCGCCCTGGGTAACGTGCTCGTACAGGCCCGCGTGCACGGATGGTTCGGACCGGATGCTTCGCTGGAGACGCTCCGTTCGGCTGTCGCGCAGGCGTTCCCGCCGCGCCGCTACACCCCCTCGAACTGAAGACACCGCTCGCTTGGAGCACCGCCCCCCGGGCGGACGAAAGGAAGCACCATGGTCACGCGCCAGCTACCGCAGGTCGGTGAGCTCCTGGAGCTCATGCAGTTCAAGAAGCCCGACCTCAACCTGAAGCGGCGTCGACTCGACTCCGCCCTCACGATCGCCGATCTCCGCGCGATCGCGAAGCGCCGCACCCCGAAGGCCGCCTTCGACTACACCGACGGCGCGGCCGAGGGGGAACTCTCGCTCGCCCGCGCGCGCCAGGCGTTCCAGGATATCGAGTTCCACCCCGACGTGCTGCGCCCCGCGGCCGAGGTCGACACCTCGACCACGGTGCTCGGGGGGCCCAGCGCCCTGCCGTTCGGGATCGCGCCGACGGGGTTCACCCGGCTCATGCAGACCGAGGGGGAGAGCGCCGGCGCCTCCGCTGCCGCAGCCGCCGGGATCCCCTTCACCCTCTCCACGCTCGGCACGACCTCCATCGAGGGCGTCAAGGCTGCCAACCCGCACGGGCGGAACTGGTTCCAGCTCTACGTGATGCGTGACCGCGCCATCTCCTACGGCCTCGTCGAGCGGGCGGCGAAAGCCGGCTTCGACACCCTGCAGTTCACGGTCGACACCCCCATCGCGGGCGCGCGCCTGCGCGACAAGCGCAACGGTTTCTCGATCCCGCCGCAGCTGACGGTGGGCACGATCGTCAACGCGATCCCCCGCCCGTGGTGGTGGGTCGATTTCCTCACCACCCCGAAGCTCGAGTTCGCCTCCCTCTCGACGACGGGTGGCACGGTCGGTGAGCTGCTCAACGCGGCGATGGATCCGACCATCAGCTATGACGACCTCGACATCATCCGCGGCATGTGGCCCGGCAAGCTCGTCGTGAAGGGCGTGCAGAACGTCGAGGACGCCAAGCGACTGATCGACGCGGGCGTCGACGGGATCATCCTGTCCAACCACGGGGGTCGCCAGCTCGACCGCGCCCCGATCCCGTTCCACCTGCTGCCGCAGGTGGTGCGCGAGGTCGGCAGCGATGCCACGGTCATGGTCGACACCGGCATCATGAACGGGGCCGACATCGTCGCATCCATCGCCCTCGGCGCGAAGTTCACCCTCATCGGCCGCGCCTACCTCTACGGGCTGATGGCCGGCGGTCGGGCGGGCGTCGATCGCACGATTCAGATCCTGCGGTCCGAGATCGAGCGCACCATGACGCTCCTGGGCGTCTCGTCGCTCGCGGAACTCGAGCCGCGCCACGTCACCCAGCTCACCCGGCTCGTGCCGGTGTCGAGCGCCACGGCGGCTGCCGCGCTCGACACCTGACCGACCGACCGACCGCCGGGCGTGCGACGTGTGCACGACCGGCGGTACGGAAGTCATCCCCTGGGGCGGATGCGACGGCCCGCGCCCGATTGACCGTGCATCCGTCGCGCTTCCCGCCTCAGACGGCGGCGAGCGCCGCGTCGAGGTCGGCGAGGAGGTCGTCCAGCGACTCGATGCCGACCGAGAGACGCACGACCTCTTCGGGTACGGCGAGCTCGGTGCCGCGCACCGAGGCGTGGGTCATCGCGTCGGGGTAGTTGAGCAGCGACTCCACACCGCCGAGCGACTCGGCGAGGGTGAAGAGCGACGTCGACTCCGCGAAGCGGCGCGCGGCGGCGCCATCGGTCAGCGCGAGCGACACGATCCCGCCGAAGGCGGACATCTGACGGGCCGCGATCTCGTGCCCGGGGTGGGAGGCGAGCCCCGGATAGTAGACGCGCGCCACCCGGTCGTGCCCCTCCAGGTACTCCGCGACCGCCTGGCCGTTCTCGCTGTGGCGCTGCATGCGGATGCCGAGCGTCTTGATGCCCCGCGTGGTCAGCCAGGCGTCGAGCGGGCCCGACACCGCGCCCGCGGCGAACTGCAGGAACCCGGCCTTCTCGGCGAGCGCATCGTCGTTCATCACGAGGGCGCCCCCGACCACGTCGGAGTGTCCGCCGAGGTACTTCGTCGTCGAGTGCACGACGACGTCGGCACCGAGTGAGAGCGGGCGCTGCAACGCCGGCGAGGCGAAGGTGTTGTCGACGACGACGAGCGCCCCGGCCTCGTGCGACACCCGAGCGAGCTCGGCGATGTCGGTGATCCGCAGGAGCGGGTTGCTGGGCGTCTCGACCCAGACCACCTTCGGGGCGCGTTCCGCGATCGCCGCGGCGACGGCCGCCGCATCGCTCATGTCGACGACGCGCAGCTTCACCCCCCACGGTCCGAGGATGCGCGCGATCAGACGGTAGGTGCCGCCGTACACGTCGTCGCCCAGCAGCACCTCGTCGCCCGGCTGCAGCACGGCGCGCAGCAGCGCGTCTTCGGCGGCAAGTCCCGAAGCGAAGGAGAGCGCGTGCGCGCCGCCCTCGATCGCGGCCAGTTGCGTCTGCAGCGCGGTGCGCGTCGGGTTGCCGCTCCGGCCGTACTCGTATCCCTCGCGCAGCCCCCCGATGCCGTCCTGCGCGAACGTCGTCGAGAAGTGCACCGGCGGGATGACGGCACCGGTGGTGGGGTCGAACTGCTGGCCGGCGTGGACGGCGAGGCTGTCGAAGCCGCGTAGGTTCTCCGTGGTCATGCGAGGGTCTCCGATTCGGTGGGGCGGGGGTCGTCGACGGTGTGGCCTCGGGCAGCCATCCACTCGTCGTCGAAGATCTTGCTGAGGTAGCCGCGTCCGTGGTCGGGGAGGATCACGACGACGACGGCTTCGGCCGGAAGCTCGCGCGCGACGCGCAGCGCCCCCACGACGGCCATGCCGCTGGAGCCGCCGACGAGCAGACCCTCCTCGCGCGCGAGCCGGCGGGTCATCGCGAACGACTCGGGGTCGGAGACCTGATGGATCTCGTCGACCAGGGAGGGGTCGTAGGCGGGGGGCCAGAAGTCCTCACCGACCCCTTCGACGTCGTAGCCGTGGATCGGGCCGCCCGAGTAGATGGAGCCGACCGGGTCGACACCGATGATGCGGACGCCATGATCGGATGCTTCGCAGAGATAGCGCGCGGTTCCCGTGATCGTGCCCCCGGTACCGACGCCGGCGACGAAGTGCGTGACGGTGCCGTCGGTGTCGCGCCAGATCTCGGGCCCCGTCGATTCGTAGTGGCTGCGCGGACCGTTGGGGTTGGCGTACTGGTTCGGCTTGTACGCACCGGAGATCTCGGCGACGAGGCGGTCGGACACGCTGTAGTACGACTCGGGGTCGGTGGGCTCGACGTCGGTCGGGGTGACGACGACCTCGGCGCCGTAGGCGCGCAGCACCGCCCGCTTGTCTTCGGCGACCTTGTCGGGCACGACGAAGACGCAGCGGTAACCCCGCTGCTGCGCGACGAGCGCGAGTCCGACACCGGTGTTGCCGCTCGTGGGTTCCACGATGGTGCCGCCGGGCTGCAGCATCCCGTCGCGCTCCGCGGCATCGATGATGTTGGCCGCGATGCGGTCCTTCGAGGACCCGCCGGGGTTGAAGTACTCGACCTTGGCGAGCACGGTCGCGGCGACGCCGTCGGTGACGCGGTTCAGGCGGACGAGAGGGGTATTGCCGACGAGGTCGGTGATGGTGCGGGCGTATCGCACGGTGATGCTCCTGAGGGGTGTCCGCGCGAGGACGCGGAGACTGTCGGTGGTCGGCGAAAGAGAGTGCGAAGCACTCAGCGACAACAACGACAGGTCAGCACACCCACACAGTACACGTCAGCGGGTGCGCACCGCTCGCCGCTCGGCCGTCGGCCGCTGCGCAGCGGCGCGCGGGGTGCCGGGGACCTCGTCGAACGCGGCCAGGTCGACGGTGAGTCCGGAACTCGAGCTCGCCTCGATCGCGAGACGCTTCAGATGTTCGGGATCGAGCAGCTCGGGCTCGGCGGTCGAGAAGACGAAGCGCAGCGGAATGGACGGCTGGATCCAGATCGTCGAGCGGCCGCCCGGGGTGCCGGGCTGGTGGCGCCAGGAGAGCGTGAAGCTCTCACCACGGCGGAGTTTGGTGGCGACGACCACCTTGACGTGGGCGAGGACGCGGTCGGGCATGTCGATCGGCTGGTCCGTGCTGCCGTAGAACAATTTTCCCACGATCGACTCCCCTGTACTGCGCGGCTCACGCCACCATCGGCGAGGTTTCCGCGGGTCCGGTGGACCACGAGACGCTGGCACCGTTTCGGGGAACCCTCGACCCGAAGCGTAGCAGGTACTTAACTTATTTAGTTAAACTGGCGAAATATACGATAACTTAGGTAACCTCATCACCTACCGACACCACCACCCCGGAGGGGAGGCCCGCTCATGACCGGTTCCGCGACGACTTCGCCTCTCGCCCAAGCCCTGCGCGGCTACGTCGATGCGCGCACCGCCGCCCTCATCGAGGCCCGCCGCACGCTCAAGATCGGTGAGCTCGACGCCCGTGCGCTGCTGTACATCGCCGACAACCCCGGCACTCGTCCCAGCCTGCTCCGTGGGTACCTGGGCATCACCTCGGCGGGCGTCACGACGCTGATCGATCGATTGGTCGACCGTCAGGCGGTGCGGCGCGATGTCGATCCGGACGACCGACGGGTGAACCGAATCACCGTCACCGTCGATCTCGCGATCGAACCGTGGTCGGCGTTGACGCGGTTCGACACCGACTTCGATTCCGCCATCACCGCGGGCGACACCGAGGAGAACGACCGGTTCGCTCAGGCGCTCACGGGCTTCACGACCACGACCGTGGGGTGACCCGCTTCAGCTGATCGGCGCCGTCGAGGCCTGGTGCTTGGCCTGCAGGAAAGCGCACAACGCCGAAGCCGTCGCCAGTTCGGTCGACAGGGTCAGAACCTGCGCCGCGGGCAGCGTGACCGGTTCTTCCCGACGTTCGAAGGTGATCAACCACCGGCGCGAGGTCGGCGACTCGGGCTGGATGTAGGTGACCGTCGAAGCGTTGACGAGATGGACGCCCACGAGCCCGGTGTCGGCCCCATCGGCCCCGTCCTGCTCGATGACTTTGAGCGAACCGACCAGGGGATAGCCCAGCGAGCGGAACTCATCGAGCCACGATTCCAACGTGGCCATACTGAGAAACGACATCCCCGCTCCAACCGCGCGCACCCCGGGACAACTTCCCGCAGGTCACGCACCAGTATGCGGCGTGCCGGCGACACCAGTGACCACCGGCGATCCGCGCGGATGCGGGTGCGTCAGACGGGCGAGAGATTCGGCAGCATCCGCGTCCCGAATTCGTGACGCAATGCACTGAGCGCGGCGTGCCATCCGACCAGTCCCGTGACCCCCGGTCCCGGACTCACCGACGAGGAGCACAGGTACACCCCGCGCACGGGCGTGCGCCAGGGATCCGTGCTCAGCACCGGCCGCCGGATGAGTTGGGACAGCGTGGGAGCGCCGGCGGCGATGTCTCCGCCGGGGTAGTTGGGGTTGTACTCGGCGACCTCGACGGCCGACCGCGAGTGCGTCGCGAGGATCGTGTCACGGAAACCGGGCGCGAACCGCTCGATCTGCGCGGTCACGGCCTCCTCGCGGTCGGCGGCGCTACCGGCCGGCACATGCGTGTAGGTCCAGAGGGTCTGCGCTCCCTCCGGCGCTCGGCCGGGATCGAACAGCGACTGCTGCGCGACCAGCACGTACGGCCGTTCGGCGAGACGACCGGCCGACACGTCGTTCTCCGCCTGAGCGACCTCGGCGCGCGTGCCGCCGACGTGCACGGTTCCCGCCCGACGCACCTCTTCGTTCGCCCACGGAACCGGCGCCGAGAGGGCGAAGTCGACCTTCGCGACGCCACCGCCGTAGCGGAAGTGCTCCATGCGCCGGCGGTAAGCGCTCGGCATCCGATCCCCCGCGAGACGGACGAAAGCGTTCGGGGTGACATCGAGCAGCACGGCCCGGGCGGGCGGCAGCTCGTCGAGGGAGGTCACCTCGTGTTCGGTGACGATCTCGCCGCCGTGGGCGCGCAGGTCATCCACCATCGCGTCGGCGATGGCCTGGCTGCCGCCCCGCGGGATCGGCCAGCCGCGCGCGTGGCCGTAGGCGGCGAGGGTGAGTCCCGCCGCCGCCCCCGCCACGCTCGGCTGGGTCAGGATCGTGTGGGCGGCAACGCCGGTGATGAGCGCCGGCGCGACCTCCTCGCGGAAGCGCGCGTTCCAGAGCGGTCCGCCCTGTTCGAGCGCACGCAGGCCCAGGGCGAGGACGGTGAGCGGATGCTGCGGCACGCGCACCAGCGTCGAACCGGTGAATTCCGCCACGGCCGAGGCATGACGCGCCAACGGTCCCATCAGCTGGGCGTAGGCGTCGCCGTCGCGACCGAGGTGCTCGCGCGTGCGCTCGAGGTCGCGGTAGGCGATCCCCGCGCGGCCGCCGTCGAGGGGCTGCGCGTAGGAGATGTCGGGGACGGCGAAATCCACTCGGGAGGCGAGGGCGAACTCGCGGAAGAACCGCGACTCGAAGGCCAGCGGGTGCACCGCCGAGCAGATGTCGTGGAGGAACCCCGGCAGGGTCAGTTCGGCCGAGGACGAGCCGCCCCCGATGAGCGCGGCGCGTTCGTACACCCGCACGCTCAGGCCCGAGCGCGCGAGGGTGACGGCGGCGGCGAGGCCGTTCGGTCCGGACCCGACGACGATCGCGTCGAAGCTCTCGGTCACTCGGAGCCCTCGGAGATCTCCCGCTCGGCGGTGGAGCGCTCGGAGCGATGGGCGCGGCCCTCGGCGAGGTAGGCCAAGCGGTGCAGGGTCTCGCGATTGCGGATGTACAGGGCGAGGTCGAGCAGCGGCTTGGGTACGAGCGTTCCGGGACCGGCGACCGCGTCCTCCTGGATGCGCACGACCGTGTCCTCGCCCCGCGGCTTGACGTCGACGACGACCAGAGCCTCGCCGATCGGCCATCCGCGGGCCTTGAGCACAGCCCGGTGCGGCGGATTCCATTCGATCGAGCTCGTGGTGTCGTCGATGACGGCGGGCCACACACCGAACGAGTGATGAAGTTCGGTGCCGGGCGTCGGCCATCCTTCGTCGACCTCACGCATGCGGGACGCGCCCACCACCCATGAGGGGAACAGCCAACCGTCCGCGATCACGGCGAACACGTCGTCGGGTGAGCACTTCAGAACACGAACGTTGCGAGACATCCGCTTCTCCCTTCCCGTGGGTTCTCAGCGACGGCGAAGCGCGACCAGGCCGCCGATGGCTGCCGCTGCGGACCCGACGATACCGGCCGCCGACAGCGAGCGGCGGTGGCGGATGGCCCACGTCTGCACACTGCCGTCGCGGGCGACGTCGTCGAAGATGCCGTGGGCCCCGTGATCGCCGGGCACCGGCTCGTAGAGGTTCGGCTTCAGCTGCGGCTGATCGTGATCCTTCGACAACTGCCCGTCCCAGGCGTTCTTGGCGAGGTACCAGTCCATGAACCGGCCCGCGAAACGCGTGCCGAGCACGAGACCGACGGTCGACTCGCCCACCCAGGTGCGACGGCGGGGCCGGTCGGCCACGTCCGCGATCGCACGGGCGCCGACCTCGGGCTGATAGATCGGGGGAACGGGCTGCGGGTGCTCGTCGAACTCCGACTTCACCCAGTTGAACTGCACGGTGTTCAGCGCGGGCATGTCGACGATCGAGACCGCGACCGCGCTGCCGTTGTGCGTCAGCTCGCCCACGATCGAATCCGTGAAGCCGTGGATCGCGTGCTTCGCCCCGCAGTACGCCGCCTGCAGCGGGATGCCGCGGTGGGCGAGGGCGGACCCGATCTGAATGACATGGCCGCGGTCGCGGGGCACCATGCGGCGCAGCGCCGAGCGGGTGCCGTTGACCGCCCCGAAGTAGGTGACGGCGGTCGCGCGGTCGAAGTCGGCCGCCGAGGTGTCGAGGAACTGCGAGATCGTGCCGGTCATCGCGTTGTTGACCCAGAGGTCGATCTCGCCGAACTCCGCTTCGATGCGGTCGGCGGCAGCATCCACCGCCGCCGCGTCGGCGACGTCGACGGAGATGCCGAGTCCGCGCCGGCCGGCCGCCTCGATCTCGGCCACCGTCGCTGCGAGCCCGTCCTCACCGCGGGCGAGCACGACGACATCCCAGCCCCGATCGGCGAACTCCCGCGCGGTCGCCCGCCCGAGTCCTGCTGTTCCACCCGTGATGACGGCCGTTCCTCGTGCTTCGCTCATGCAGGGAGGCTATGCAGGCCGGATGGGAGAATCGCCCCGCCTTGCGCGGGAGGCCGCCGCAGGCTAGAGCGTGAGGAGCGTCACGTCGCGCACCGTGCCGGCGTCGAGCGTGAGGGTGAGGTAGGTGTGGTCGGGCTGGCGTCGACGGTCGGTGGGCGAGCCGGGGTTCAGCAGCCGCAGGCCGCCGGGAGCCACGGAATCCCACGGGATATGACTGTGCCCGAACACGAGCAGGTCGGTGTCGGGGAAGGCCGCCGCCATCCGCCGGTCGCGCGTGGGGGCCTGCCCCGTCTCGTGGATGACGGCGACGCGCACGCCGTCGATCTCGCGGCGGGCGATCTCGGGCAGGCGGTCACGCAGGTCCGCGCCGTCGTTGTTGCCCCACACCCCGAGCACCTCGCCGTGCTGGGAGAGGTGCTCGAGGACGGATGCTGTGACCCAGTCGCCCGCGTGCACGATGAGGTCGGCGTGGTCGGCGGCGCGGAGCACCGGGGTGGGGATCACGCGCGCACGACCGGGGATGTGCGTGTCGGAGATGAGGAGCAGCCGGGTCGCCATGAGCCGACGTTACGTGGGCTCGTCGGCGGCGAGCACGGCGAGTTCGGCCATCACCCGCGGGTGGGAGAGGATGCGGAAGTGCCCGCCCGTCTCGAGGCGCACGTTCTTCGCTCCGGCCAGCTCGCTCCCCTCGGGGATGTGCGGATCGAAGCGGCCGTAGATGGAAACGATGCGCGCGTTGACCGCGGTCTCCCGCCCGAGGGCGACGATGGTGGCATCGCGCGGCGAGAAGCTGCGCAGGGTCGGGGCGAGGAGCATGAGGCGGGCGTAGACCGAACCGCCGAACGGAGTCGCGACCGCCAGCATCCCGCGCACCCGGCGCCCTGCCTCGCCGAACGCCATCACCTGCTTGCCGACGAGGCCGCCCTTGCTGTGGGCGAAGAGCACCACGTCCGAGAGGTCGTGCTTGTCGAGATACTCCGACACCCGGGCGGCCATCTCGACGACCGGGCGGTCGTTGCGGTGCAGCAGGTCGATGACGTGCACGGGATGGCCACGCTCGTGCATCGCCTCGATCGCGGGTTGGAGGAACTTCCACGTCTCGTACACCCCGGGCAGCACCACGATCGCGGCGCGGTCACCGGTGAGGAAGACGGCGGGATCGGTGCGGTTGAAGAACGCGCGCACCTGCCATGTCGCGGCATAGAGGTAGTCGCGCGCCCACCACACCGGCACCTGCAGCGGATTCACGGCGTCGGCGCCTCGACCCGGCCCGAGACGAAGGCCGCGATCGCGGAGGCCACTGCCCGCGGGGCCGACCACTGCACGACGTGGAACCCCCGGGGGGCGGTGACGAAGGCAGCGTCGAGCGCCCGGTCACGCAGGCGCCGGCACCATTCGACCCCGGCGATCGGGTCGCTGCCGCCGCGCAGGACGAGCAGCGGCGCGCGCAACTGCGCGACGCGATCCTCGATGGGGTAGGAGACCATGTGGCGCACCTGCGTGAGGTACCAACGCACCCCGCAGCGCAGATAGTCGCCGAACACGATCGCGTTCGCGCGCGGCGGCTCGCCGAGCGAATCGATCGCGAGAGCGCGCGCCTGCGCCATCACCGTGCGGTGACGATCGTCCGAGACCGGACCCATCGCGACGACACCGAGCACGAGGTCGGGGCGGAGGACGGCGAGCTCGACCACCCATTGCGCACCCATCGAGTGCCCGACGAGCACGACGGGCTCGCCGATGACGCGGTCGATGACCTCCGCGAGGGCCGTCGCCATCTCGGTGACGTCGAGGTCTCGACCGGGCTTCGGCAGGCCCCCGAACCCCGGGAGGTCGATGGAGTGCACGGGGGCGTCGGCGGCGAGCTCGTCGTGCAGGCGCGTGAAGTAGCGGTGGGACATGCCGATGCCGTGGATCAGCACGTAGGGCGAGCCGGCGGCGGCGCCGGCCGTGTCGGTCGACAGGACGCGGAACACGCGGTCATCGAGGTCGATGCGGTGTTCGACGACGTTCTCGTACTTCTCGCGGCGGGCCATCAGGCCACCGTACCCGCGCGATATCGGCGCACCGTCAGTCCTGCGCCAGGTGGTAGGAGGGTTGACGCAGTGCCCGCACCCACGCGTACGTGCCCGCCCCGGGCAGCGCGCGTCGCACCGCGTCGAAGCGCAGATCGTCGATCGGTTGCGGGTCGACGAGCGCGAGGGACAGGTCGGCGAACGGATGCCACAGCCCTCTCCCGTGCGCGAAGGAGAGGCGGAGGCGCCACGGCGCCCTGCGGAGCGCTTCGTCGAGCGCGCTCCCTCCCGAGGGCAGCGGCTCGGACACGGTTCGCGCGCACAGCAGCAGCGGACCGAGATCGGAGCGATAGGGGAGCAACGTGCCCAGGCGAGCGCTCGAGGGCGAACGATGGGCGAGCAATGCGAACCGCGTCGCGGGGCCGAAACCCGTCGAGGCGAGTTCGATATCGGCGGGGCGGCCGTCGGCCTCCAGGCGCAAAGCGAGCCCGATGACATCCGGCAGCGGGGCGGGCAGCCCGATCGATCTCGACAGCCGAGCGGTGAGCTCAACGGGCCCGGGGGCGGGCTCGTCGATCCATTGGATGCCCGAGCGCACCGGGGTGCCGAGCCACACGAGCTCGCCCCGCAGCATCCGCCCCCGCGCATGGATCGGACGGGGTCGCCGCACCAGAAGGAGCGCGGCGAAGAGCGCGCGCAGCGCGCGTCCGGCGACACCTGCCAACCGATTCGCCTGCGCCATGCTGCGTCCTCCCGGGTCATCGTGTGCGCACGAGCTCGTTACCCGCGTGCGCATTGACCCGGCGCCCGCGACCGGCTACGCAGGGCGCACGCTCCCGTCAGGTTCGCGGCGTGTCGGCGCCGGGGGTCACTCCCTTCTGCGCCCCCTCGACGAGCGACAGGGGATCGGCGATGTCCTCGAGCGACTTCCCGGCAGCGCTCACGCCGAAGACTCCGGCGATGACACCTCCGAAGATCATGATGACCGACCCGAGCACATACCCCCAGAAGAGCGGCTCGCGGTCGGTGCCGTCTCCGATCAGCGCGCCGTAGAGGGCGGGCGCGATCGCGCCGACCAGTTGCCCGATCGAGAAGACGTACGAGATGACCTGGCTGCGCAGTTCGAGCGGGAAGATCTCGCTGACCGTCAGGTACGCCGCGGACGCACCCGCCGAGGCGAAGAAGAATGACCCGCACCAGAACGCCGTGTGCGTGGCGGCGTTCAGGACGCCGGCGTTGAAGAGGAATGCGCTGACCAGCAGGATGAGGCCCGCCGCGACGTAGGTGAGGAACAGCATCCGTCGACGGCCCCAGGTATCGAAGAAGTGACTGAGCGTGAGTGCACCGATCAGATTGCCGAGCGCGAAGATGATGAGGTAGGCGGATGCCGCCTGGGGCGGCGTGTCGTAGAAGTTCTCGAGCACCAACGCATAGGTGAAGAAGATCGCGTTGTAGAGGAACGACTGCGTGACCATCATCGTGACGCCGACGAGGGTGCGTCGTGGATATTTCTGGAAGAGCACCTTCGCGATCGTGAGGAACGGAACCTGCCCGTACTCCTTGACCGTGATCGCCTTGGATTCGTCGACCGGGGGGATCTCCTTGCCTTCCTTGCGGATGCGTTCCTCGATCTGACTGACGTTCTCCTCGGCCTCGTCTTCGCGGCCATGGGTCATCTGCCAGCGCGGACTCTCGGGAATGTGCCGGCGGAGGTAGATGAGCATGAGGCCCAGGATCGGTCCGATGAAGAAGCTGAGCCGCCACCCGATGTCCTGCGGGAAGATCGCGGTGTCGAGGAAGAACACACTCGCCACCGCGCCGAGCGCGGCACCTCCCCAGTACGTGCCATTGATCGCGATGTCGACGCGTCCACGGTATTTGGCGGGGATGATCTCGTCGATCGCCGAGTTGATCGCGGCGTACTCGCCGCCGATCCCGGCACCCGCGACGAAGCGCCACACGTAGAAGAACCAGGGCGCGAAGGACAGGCCCGCTACGGCGCTGCCGACCAGGTACACCACGAGCGAGACCAGGAAGAGCTTCTTCCTGCCGAGCCGGTCGGTGAGCCGGCCGAATACGAGCGCTCCGGCGACCTGCCCCAGGAGATAGAAGGTGCCCGCGAGGCCGACCTCTGCCGGTCCCATGCCGAGCGTCTGCGCGTAGCCGTTGGCCGCGACGATCTGCACCTCCAGGCCGTCGAGCACCCACGAGAACCCCAGCCCCACGATGATGAGCCAGTGGAAGCGCGCCCACGGCAATCGGTCCATGCGAGCAGGAACCAGGGACTTCACTTTCTTCACTTGAGCCGCGGACGATGACATGCGGGGCCTCTCTGCTCGCCGGACGCGACGCCGCATCCTGCCGAATTTCTTACCGCTTCCCGTTGTCCGACGCTGCTTGTTGACCCGGTCCACGAGAGGGAGTAAAACCATCGACGCGCACCCCTGCACTGGGTTGCACGGCCCGAAAGCAGATTGCTATTCTTTCCTTAGTTGAGCCACGGGGGCTCAATACCTGGATGGAAGGAGATCTTCTCATGGCAATGACTTTTGACCCTTTCAGCGAGCTCGACCGACTCGCCTCCGGCCTGCTGCAGTCGCGGCCCGGTCCGAAGCTGATGCCGGTCGATCTGTACCGTGACGCCGACCGGTACGTCCTCAACGCCGACCTGCCGGGCATCGACCCGGGTTCGGTCGACATCGATGTGGACGGTCAGCTGCTCACCATCCGCGCACAGCGCACGGCGGGCTCGACGCCCGGCGTGAAGTGGCTGGCGCAGGAACGACCGGGCGGCAGCTACCTCAGGCAGTTCAGCATCGGCGAGGGCGTCGACACGGCCGGCATCTCGGCGACCTACGACAACGGTGTGCTCAGCGTGGTCATCCCCCTCAGCGAGCGGGCGAAGCCGCGCAAGATCGAGGTGCAGGCCGCAGCCTCGGCGAGCGCTCAGCGCACCCTGGCGAGCTGAGTCCCCACTTCCCAACAAGAGAGGGGTGCACCCGCAGGGGTGCACCCCTCTCTTACGTTCAGCTCGACGGCTTTTCGCGAGACCGGCCCCAGCGCGCAAGCAGATAGAGCACGGCGCCGACCGCGAGGAGAGCGGCTCCGAACAGCCAGACGATGGGACGCTGCTGAGTCATCAGCAGGACGCACGAGCCGATCCCGAGTACCGGGACGAAGGTCCAGACCCGGAAGTGGGAATGATCGACGCGGTCCCGGCGCAGGACCAGCACCGAGACGTTCGCGCTGAGGAAGACGAAAAGCAGCAGCAGCACCACGGTCTCGGCCAGGACGGCGAGGTCGCCGACCAGGGTCAGCAACATGGCCACCAGGGTGGTCGCCAGGATCGCGACCCACGGCGTGCGCCGCTTCGTCAGCACCCGCGACAAGGCTCGGGGCAGCAGTCCTTGCTCGGCCATGCCGTACGTGAGGCGACTGGCCATGATCATCGTCAGCAATGCGCCGTTGGCGACGGCGATGAGCGCGATGAGACTGAACAGCCATGGGGGGATTCCCGCGCCGCTCGCTTCCACCACCTGCAGAAGTGGTCCCGTGGATGCTTCGAGCTCCGCGGCGGGGAGGGCTATCGCGCTCGCGAGGCCGACCAGCACGTACACGACACCCGCGGTGGCGAGCGCGGCGAACAACGCCCGCGGGAAGTTCTTCGTCGGATCCTTCACCTCCTCGATGATGTTGGCCGAGGTCTCGAATCCGACGAAGGAGTAGTAGGCGATGATCGCGCCGGCCAAGATCGCGCTGGCCGCCCCCGTCCCCTCGGGCAGCTCCGTCACCCGCGAGACGTCGCCGCCGCCGCCCGCGAGCAGCATCCCCACGACGACCACGACGATCACGAGCCCGCTCACCTCGATGGCGGTCATGGCGAAGTTCGCGCGCATCGACTCGCTGATCCCCCGCGCGTTGAGGGCGGCGATGAGCGCGAGGAACACGATCGCGACGGGCACCACGGGCAGATCGATGAACGTGCTCAGGTATTCGCCGGCGAAGGCGAGCGACAGCCCCGCCGCGCTCGTCACGCCGGCGGCGAGCATGCAGAACCCGACGAGGAACGACACCAGCCGGTTGCGGAATGCCCGCTCGGCGAAGACCGCCGCGCCCCCCGCCCGCGGGTACTTCGTGACGAGTTCGGCGTAGGAGCCCGCGGTGAGCAGAGCCAGGAGCAACGCCGCGAGGAGTGGCGCCCACAGCACCCCGCCGACACGACCGGCGAGCACCCCCATGAGCGCATAGACGCCGGCTCCGAGGACGTCGCCCAGGATGAAGGCGAACAGGAGCGGCCCGGTGATGGCCTTCTTCAGCCGGGTGGGCACTTCGGTCTCGGTGGTCATGACGTCAGGGTCGTCTCGAGCGGGGCGCCCCGCACGCGGGTTGACACCCCCGTGCAGATGCGATGTACGAACGTCCGTGGCCGTTGTCAACGCCCGGGGGTCAACTCGGTCGGATCCGTAGCTTTGCGCCATGGCCCTGACCCGACTCTGGCTCATCCGACACGGCGAGAGCCTCGGCAACGTGGCCGCCACGCGCGCCGAAGAAGCGGGCGCCGAAGCGATCGACCTCGACCTGCGCGACGCCGATGTGCCCCTCTCCCCCACCGGGGAGGAGCAGGCACGGGCGCTCGGTGGGTGGATGCGAGAACACCGTGGCGAGATCGGAGAGTTCTGGGTGTCGCCCTACCTGCGCGCCCGGCAGACCCTCGCGCTCTCCTTGGAGGACGGGCCGCCGCGCTCCTCGACCCTCGTCGACGAGCGCCTCCGGGACCGGGAGCTCGGCATCCTCGACCTGCTCACCTGGCAGGGCGTCCAGCAGCGTCATCCGGAAGAGGCCGCGCGGCGACGCCGTCTCGGCAAGTACTACCACCGGCCGCCCGGCGGGGAGAGCTGGGCCGACGTCGCCCTCCGGTTGCGGTCCTTCCTCCACGACGCGCTCGACCGACCGGCCGACACCGCCGTGGTCGTCGCTCATGACGCCGTCGTGATGCTGCTCGTCGCGGTCCTGTTGCCGTTGACGGAGGCCGAGCTGCTCGATTTCGCGTCCACGCGCACGGTCCGCAACGCCTCGGTGACGGAACTCGTCCGCACCGACTCAGGTTGGCGCGTGGAGCAGTTCTCCGCCGTCGACCACCTCGAACGGGAAGGTGCCGACGTGACCGTGCACTCCGGTGATGATGATGACCAGCCCCGCTGAGCCGCTGACCCGGGCGCTCCTGCGCGAGTGGGGATTGCCCGATCCGGGCGACTCGAAGAAGTCGCGCGGAGAGGTGATCGTCGTCGGCGGCTCACGCCGATCGCCCGGCGCGGTGCTCCTCTCCGGAGAGGCGGCGCTGCGCGTCGGAGCCGGTCGCGTCGGACTGGCCGTACCCGAGGAGATCGAGCCGGGACTCGGCCTCGCCTTCCCCGAGGCCGGTGTCTACGTGCTGCCCGG
The DNA here is from genome assembly GCF_043556395.1 of Microbacterium hanjuni. Taxonomy (NCBI): domain Bacteria; kingdom Bacillati; phylum Actinomycetota; class Actinomycetes; order Micrococcales; family Microbacteriaceae; genus Microbacterium; species Microbacterium hanjuni. The sequence goes on along the minus strand of NZ_JBIGIK010000002.1, from coordinate 882,506 downwards.
TTCGGGCGACCTGGACGACGCCCTGCTGTCCGCCCTCGGCTCGGCGGACGCGGTGTTGTTCGGAACCGGGTTCGCCGATCCGGACACGACCCGATCGGCCCTCGTGCGACTGGCCGATGCCGACGTCGGCTGCCTCGTGTTGGATGCGTTCGCGCTGGGGGTCCTGGCGGACATCGAGCGCAGCATCCTGCCCCCCGACCTCATCATCAACGCGAACACCGACGAGGCCGCGCTGCTGCTGCAGCGGGATCTGACGGACGATCGGGTCGCGGACGTGCGCGAGATCGCCGAGCGCTTCGAAGCGGTCGTGCACTGCTACGGGGTGGTGGCGGCACCCGACGGCCGTGCGTGGCAAGCCGAATCAGGCGGGCCCGGCTTGGGGACTGCGGGCAGCGGCGACATTCTCGCCGGCGCGATCACGGGCTTCGCCGCTCTCGGGGTCGGTTCCGAACGCGCCGCAGCGTGGGGCGGGTTCGTGCACGCGCGGGCCGGCGACCGCCGCCAGGAAGCCATGGGCACGGGGTTCCTCGCGGGCGACCTGTTGCCCGAGCTGACCGCAGTCATCGTCGACGTCCTCGAGTGAAGGAGCGGGGACGCCTCCCCACTCCTTCACCCTTACGCCCGTTCAGCCCTCGCTCTTGCCTCGTTGCAGTCGGATGCGACGACCCTCGGCGATGTCCTTCTCCTCGGCCTTCGCCGCCTTGTCGATCTTCTTGGTGTCGCGCGGCGGCAGTTGGATCTGGCGCTCGGCGGCGACGCCGGCCTGCAGCTGGCGCCCTCGCTCCAGCTCCGCGTCGAACTCGGCGCCGAACAAGATCGCGAGGTTGGCGATCCAGAGCCACAGCAGGAAGACGATGACGCCGGCGAGAGAGCCGTAGGTGGCGTCGTAGTTCGAGAAGTTCGCGATGTAGAGCCCGAACGCCGCCGTCGCGATCCCGAGGATGACGATCGCGAGGATCGCGCCGATGCTGATCCAGCGGAACTTCGGCTGCTTCGCGTTCGGAGCGCCGTAGTACAGGATCGCGAGTGTCAGGACCACGATGAGCAGCAGCACCGGCCACTTCGCGATGTTCCAGATCGCGAGCGCGACCTCGCCGAGCCCGAGCGCGCCGCCGATGGCCTCGGCGATCGGGCCCGAGACGACCAGCAGCAGAGCAGCGAGGGTCACGAGCGCGACGGTGATGACCGTGAGGAGCAACTGAACCGGCTTGAGCTTCCAGAACGGTCGTCCCTCGTCGATCTCGTAGATGCGGTTCATCGCGCGGCTGAACGCTCCCACGTAGCCCGACGCCGACCAGATGGCCAGCACGATGCCGCTGATCAGAGCGAAGCCGGCTCCGGAAGATGAGGCCATCGTCTGGATGGGTTCACGCAGGGTCTCGGCGGTGCCGCCCGGCGCGACCTGGCCGATGATCTCGAGCACGGTGTCGGCGGTGGCCGCGCCCTGACCGACGACTCCCAGCAGGGAGAAGACGGCGATCAGGCCGGGGAAGAGCGCCAGGACACCGAAGTAGACCAGTGCCGCCGCGATATCGGTGCACTGGTCGGAGGAGAACTCCCGCAGCGTCTTTCGCAGCACGTAGGTCCACGAGCGCTTGGTGAGGTCGGCGGGGGAATCCGGTTTCGCCGAGTCTTCCGCGTCGGGGGTGCGCGCGGTCGCATTCAGGGGGGAGGTGTCAGCCATCGGGGGGCTCCTTAACGGGAAAGAGCGGGTGCGGCAGGGGGCACACCCTGCCGCACCCGCCGGGGGTGTCAGCTGTTGTCGGTCACCGTGCTGCGCGCGTCCTGCGCACGATCCGAGACCGAGGTCGCAGCATCCGACGCATCGTTCTTGACGTTCGACACGGCTTCGGTTGCCGTGTCCTTGACGGCGGCGACCGCTTCCTGGGCGGGCTCCTTGAGGCTCTCGCCCACGTCCTTGGCCACACTCTGGGCCTGCTCGAGCAGGGGCTGCGCCTGCTCCTTGACCGCGTCAGCAGCCTGCTTCTCCTTCGCCGAGGCGGGGATGAGCGAGGCGAGCACGAGACCGGCGCCGAAAGCGATCAGGCCGACGGCGAGGGGGCTGCCGCTGACCTTCGATGCCGCGTCGTGGCTGGTGCCGGAGACGCTCGAGGCCACGGACGAGCCGGCGCCCTTCACGGCGGAGCCGGCGTCGTCGGCTGCGCCCATGATGCGGTCGCGGACCGAGCCGAAGGCGCCCTTGACCTTGTCGCCCTGACGGGCCGCGATCTTGGACGGTGTGACCTTGTCGGCGAGTGCGTCGACGTCGAGTCCGAGGCCGGCACGGGTCCGTTCGATCTCAGCGCGGATGGCTTCGGGTGAATCGCTCATCGGTTCTCCTCATTTCTTTTCACGGCGTCGGGGATGCGCTTGATCGTCTCCACGGTCTTGGGCGCTCCCTGTACTTCTTTGAGTTTCTTCCGTCCCGACTGGTACAGGACGGCGGCCACAATGCCCCAGAGCACGGCGACGATGACAGCGGACCAGCCGAGGTTGACCAGCAGTCCCAGGGCCCACCAGAGGGCGACGGTCAGGAAGAAGACCGCCATCAGTGCGGCATATCCCGCCCCGCCCAGCAGACCCGCGCCCTTTCCGGCGCGCGACGCGGACTGGCTGAGTTCCGCCTTGGCGAGCGCCAGCTCCTGCCGCATGAGTGTCGACAGGTCGCTGGTCACCTCGCCCAGCAGTTCGCCGAGCGACTGATTGGCGGCTTTCTGCTCAGAGGGTGTCGCGTCGGACATCGCCACTCCCCTCGCCCGTCACGATCTCGTCCCACGCGGCGCGGGAGGAGTCGTACACGGGCGTTCCGGCTGCCGAATCCACGGCGACGACATCGACGGCCGGCACCGAGGGCACCGGCGGCACGACGGCGGGAGCGTACGACGCGTCCTCGACCTCAGGGGTCGCAGGCGCAGCGGCCTTCTCGTCGGCGGCGTTGTCTGCCAGGGCGCGCGTCAGGCGTCCCGCGACGAGACCCGCGAGGGCTGCGACCGCGATGAACGTTCCGGGCTTGCGGCGCGCGTAGGCGCTGACCTCGTGCACGAGCGAGCCCGGGTCGCGGTCGCCGATCCAGGTGGCGGCACTGCTCAGGCGGGACGAGACGTTCTGCACGAGATCGGCCGCGACGCCGGGCGTCTCGGACGTGTCGACCATCGACTGCAGTTCCTCGCCGACCGACCGGAGGCCTTCGGAGACCCGCTGCTGCTGCTCGCCGGCCTGCTCCTTGAGCTGGCTCTGCGTCTGGCGGTAGAGGTCCTTGACCTGCGTCTTGGCCTCACCGGTGACGTTGGCGGCTTCGGTCTTGGCCGTCTCGACGACGTGACCCGCCTCCTGCTTCGCCGTGCTGGCGACTTCGCCTGCTTCGTTCTTCGCCGTCTCGACGCTGCCAGACGACTGGGGGGTGCCGGCGCCCGGAGTGGTGCCCGGGGCGCCTCCATAACTCTCTGACATGTTCTTCCTCTCGACTGCCGGTCCGGGGGGGACCGCGCTGTGCCCAGTTGTAAGCGGGAAGGAGGAGAACCATTCTCAGGGTTGACGGTTCCGCGGTGGTGTGAGACGCGGGCACCTGTGTCGCGGTCGGCCGGTGGGGATGAAGTGGGCGTCAGGCGCCCGAAGCGGGCCGGGTGCGGATGCGGATCGGCCCGCGGACGGTGGCCCGATCGACCACTTTCCCGCCCTGGGTGATGTCGACCTCGCCCGCCGACACCAGCCGATCCGCAGCAGCTCGTGCCGCGTCCATGTGGTCGCGCCACCGCTCACCCCCGACAGCGCGCGCGGCGTCCGAGGGGCAGATGGTGGAAGTTGCCGCACGCTGCGCGAGGAGGGAGCGGATGGCGCCTTCGAGGTCGCGATCCATCGCCGTCAGGGTTTCGTCGTGCGCATCCTCGTGCATGTATCCAGTCTCCCTCCAATCACCACCGTCGGCATACTTTCACTCAGCGCTGCAGCATCTTTTGCTTGACCGCGCGCATTAGGTCCGCCTAGGGTCGGAGAGCGCCTCAGCCCCCGCGAGACGCCCGCGCAGCGAAGCGCACACACGACAAGGACGATGATGACCGCGAGTGTCCCCTCTCCCGAGTTCTCCACCGGCGAAGCCCGGGTCGGTGCCTGGTTCATCGGCGCCCGCGGCTCCCTGGCCACGACGGCCGCCGTCGGGCTCTTCGCCCTCGTGCGCGGGGCCACGCCCCCGATCGGGCTCACGACGGCCACGCCCGCCTTCGACGACGTCCCGCTCGTCGACCTCGGCCGCATCGTCGTCGGTGGGCACGATCTGTACGACCTCCCGCTGGCGGTCAAGGCGGCCGGACTCGCCGCGGGCGGGATGTTCCCCCCTGCGCTCGTGGAGGCGGTGCGTTCCGACCTCGACAGGAGCGACGGCAACCTGCGGGTGGTCGACACGAGCGGAGCCACGCAGCAGGAGCACATCGACGCGATGGCCGCCGACATCGCCGCCTTCCGCGATCGGCATGACCTCCGCACCGTGGTCGTGGTCGACGTCTCCTCGACCGAGCCGCTCCCGAGCGATCACCCGGCGTTCCACAGCGAGGAAGAGCTGCGCCGCGCCTTGAGCGATCCCGACCTGCGTCTCCTGCCGCCCAGCTCGATCGCTGCGGCCGCCGCGGTCGCGGCCGGTGCAGCCTATGCCGGCTTCACGCCCTCCGCGGGGCTGAACCTGCCTGTGCTGCGCGACCGCGCTCGGGCCGCCGGCATCCCTTTCGCCGGACAGGACGGCAAGACCGGCGAGACGCTTTTGCGAACGGTGCTGGCGCCGATGTTCACCGCTCGCAACCTCAAGGTGCTGTCGTGGGCGGGCACCAACCTGCTCGGCGGCGGAGACGGCGCCACCCTGGCCGACCCCGAGGCTGTGCGTTCGAAGCTGGTCTCCAAGAACCGGGGCCTGCACTCCCTGGTCGGCGATGATGTCGTGGCGCCTTTGCACATCGACAACGTGCCCGACCTCGGCGACGTCAAGACCGCGTGGGACCACATCAACGCGGTCGGATTCCTCGGCAGCCGCGTGACGCTGCAGACGACGTGGAGCGCCTACGACTCGACGTTGGCCGCACCTCTCATCCTCGATCTGGTGCGGGTGCTGGCTCTGGCTTCCGCAGCCGGGCAGTCGGGAGCGGTGGCGGAGCTCGGATGCTTCTTCAAGGACCCGTGGGGAAGCACCGTGCACGCGTTCGCCGACCAGACCGCGGCCTACATCTCGTGGGCCCAGCGCACCGGGGTGCTCGTCCGCCTGGCTGAAGAGGTCAGCGCGGGATGACCGTGCGTCTGCCCGACCTTCTCGACCTCGTCCGCGCTCCCGCCGCACTGACCGTGCTCGGCGACACCGCTGTCGGCGCCGTCAACGCCCGGGGTGCCGCGGGAGGCGCCGCCGTCCCCCTCGCCCTCGCCTCCGCCTGCTTGTATGCCGCGGGCATGGCGCTCAACGATTACGCCGATGCCGACCTCGACGCGCTCGAGCGCCCCGAGCGCCCGATCCCTTCCGGACGCGTCTCGCGCAAGACCGCCCTCCGCACCGGTGGTGTCCTCACCGTGGCGGGGATCTCGCTCGCCTTCAGCGCGGGAAGAGCTTCGGGCTGGGTGTCGGTGGCTCTCGCGGCCTCCGTGTGGACCTACGACCTCGTGGCCAAACCCACCCGGCTCGGACCGGTCGTGATGGCGGCCTGCCGGGGCCTCGACGTGCTGATGGGGGCCGCCGGCCCCGGTTGGCAGCGCGCCCTCACCCCGGCGCTCGCCATCGCCGCCCACACCGGTGCCCTCACCGTCGTCGCGGCCGGCGAGGTGCACGGCACCACGCGCGCCGCAGCGGCAACGGCAGCGGCGGTGAGCGTCGGAGCGGCCGCTGCCGGAGTCGTCGGCGCGGGTGCCCACACCTCCGCCGCGCTCGTCGGCGGTGCCGGCTACCTGGCAGCGACCCTCCCTTCACAGATCGACGCTGCCCGCGAACCCGACGCCGCACACGCCCGCTCCGCCGCCCGTCACAGCATCCACGCGATGATCCCGCTGCAGATCGCGCTCGTCGCACGCACGGGTGCGGTGTTCACCACCGCCGCGTTGCTGGGCGTCCAGCTGGCCGGCCGCCTGCTCGCCGCCGCGCGCACCCGAGGAGACGTCACGTGACCGCCCGCCGCTGGACCCTCGGTTACGGCACCAACGGCTTCGCCGACCACACGCTCACCGACGCGCTCGACGTCATGCAGGGCCTGGGCTACGGCGCGGTCGCCCTCACCCTGGGCCACCCCCATCTCGATCCCTTCGCCGACGACTGGCGCGCCGATGCCGACGCTCTCGCCGACGACCTGCGAGAGCGCGGGCTGCGCGTGGTCGTCGAGACCGGGGCGCGCTACCTGCTCGACCCGTGGCACAAACACCGCCCGACGCTCGTCGACGTCGAAGCGGAGGAGCGGATGCGGTTCCTCCGCCGTGCCGTCGAGATCTCCGCGATCCTGCAGGCCGAATGCGTGTCATTGTGGAGCGGAGTGCTTCCCGCCGACGTCACGCCCGCGGAGGGCTGGCGCCTCCTCGTGTCGCGGCTGAGCGAGATCGTCACGTTCGCCGACCACCACGGGGTGCGCCTCGCGATCGAGCCCGAGCCGGGAATGCTCGTGGAGACCGTCTCGGACGCGCTGCGCCTCCGCTCCGAGCTGGGACACCCGGCGAACGTGGGAATCACCGTCGATCTGGGTCACTGCGTCGCGGTCGAACCCGCGGGTGTGGTCGGGGCCCTCCGCGAAGCGGGACCCCTGCTCTTCAACGTGCAGGTCGACGACATGATGCCGGGCGTGCACGAGCACCTCGAACTCGGCACGGGACTGCTCGACCTGCCGGCCGCGATCGCCGCCCTCGCCGAGATCGACTACCGCGGTGTCGCGGCGGTCGAACTGCCCCGCCATTCCTACGACGCCCCGCGGCTCGCACGGGCCAGCATGGCCGCGGTCATCGTCGCCGAACGACGTCTGGCGCACCCGTGGACCGCGACGGCGGTCGAGACGGTACGCGCCGACGCTTCTCGGCTGCCCCGGCTGTTCGCCGAGGCCGGCCGCGCGGTGGGTCGAGAGAGCATCGACCCCGCCGACGTGCACGGCCACGCCGGTACCGTCGACGATCTCGCCCGCGCCGCCCTGGTCGAGGCGATCGCGGCAAGCTTCCCCGGCGCGCCCGAGACCGTGGGCGCCCTCTACCGCGGGGGCGACGATGCCGAACGCCGTGGCGTGCTCCGCGGGCTGAACGCGCTTATCGCTCACGGCGACGGCACCGACGAGGCGTGGCAGAACCTGGGTCGCGAGGTCGTCGCCGATGCGCTCCGCACGAACGATCCGCGGCTCGTGGCCGCCGCGATGGGCGAGTTCGCCGCGGCCCACCTCGACGACCACGCCTGGCGGCACGGTGTGCTCAAGCTGGTGTTCATGGGGGTGCCCCTCTCGGTCGTGAGCGAGCTGCGGCACCGCCGCGACGCCGAGCTCTCCGACATGGCGGCGCGCTTCGCCGCCGAACGGCGAGCGGCCGGTCGCAGCATCCCCGCCGATCTCGATCTCCTCACCGCGCCGTGATGGCGCCGTCCCCACCTCACCGCCCCCAGAAAGGTGAACCGATGCGCATCTTCGATCCCCACATCCACATGACCTCCCGCACGACCGACGACTACGAGGCCATGTACGACGCGGGTGTGCGCGCTCTCGTCGAGCCCGCATTCTGGCTCGGTCAGCCGCGCACCACGGTCGGCTCCTTCACCGACTATTTCGACGCGCTCATCGGCTGGGAACGGTTTCGGGCCGCACAGTTCGGCATCCGTCATCACTGCACGATCGCCCTCAACCCCAAGGAGGCCAACGACCCCCGCTGCCGGGAAGTGATGGCCGAGCTTCCGCGCTACCTGATGAAGGACGGCGTGGTGGCCGTCGGCGAGACGGGCTACGACTCGATGACCCCCGAGGAGGACGACATCCTCTCGCAGCACCTCGCCCTCGCGGTCGAGTACGGTCTGCCCGCACTCGTTCACACCCCTCACCGCGACAAGGTCACCGGAACCCGGCGCACCCTCGATGTCGCCCTGGAGTCGAACCTCCCCATCGAGCACCTGCTGGTCGATCACCTCAACGAGACCTGCGTCGACATGGTGGCCGACAGCGGCGCCTGGATGGGCTTCTCGATCTACCCCGACACGAAGATGGACGAGCAGCGCGTCGTCGCGATCATGCAGCGACTCGGCATCGACCGGATGCTGGTGAACTCGGCGGCCGACTGGGGCCGCTCCGACCCGCTGAAGACCGCGAAGACGGGGCTGGCGATGCTCGATGCCGGATTCAGCGAAGACGACGTCGACCGCGTGCTCTGGCAGAACCCGATCGAGTTCTACGGGCAGAGCGGCCGGCTGATGCTCGAACCGGTGCCCGGATTCGAGCCGGCCCACCAGGGCGCCGAGACGTTCGAGGGCAACTCCGTCCTACGCGGCATGGCGACGCGACAGGGGGCGTGACGCGATGGAGCTCTCCTACTGCACCAACGTGCACCCCGCCGAAGACCTCGACGGCATCATCGAGCAGCTCGACGTGCACGCCGGTCCCGTGCGGATCGCCGCGGGACTCGCCTCCCTCGGGGTGGGCCTCTGGCTTCCGGCCGACACCGCAGCCCTGCTCGCCGAAGACGCCGTGTCCCGCGGCCGCCTCTCGGAAGCGCTGGAGCGCAACGGCCTGGTGCTGCGCACGATCAACGCCTTCCCGTACCGCGGCTTCCACGACGACGTCGTGAAGCTCGCGGTCTATCGCCCCGACTGGACCACGCCCGAGCGTCTGCGGTTCACGCGCGACTGCGCCACGGTGCTCGCCGCGATGCTCCCCCCCGGCGCCTCCGGCAGCATCTCGACCCTCCCCCTCGGGTGGCGGGAGGGGTGGGATGCTGACGCCGACGCCGACGCGGAAGCGAACCTCGCCGCTCTCCTCACCCACCTTCGGGACGTTCGCGACCGCACCGGCCGCACGGTGCGGGTGGGGATCGAGCCCGAGCCGGGCTGCATCCTCGACAACGTCGCCGACATCGTCGCGTGGCTCAGCGCGCGACCCCGCCTCCTCGAGGACGAACTGCTGGGTCTCTGTCTCGACACCTGCCACCTCGCCGTCTCCTTCGCCGACCCCGCCGCCGCGGTGGCCGAGGCGACCGCGGCGGGAGTGCGCATCGTCAAGGTGCAGGCATCCGTGGCCCTCGAACTCGGCGACCCCGCGGCCCCCGGAGCCCTCGCAGCGCTCGCTCCGTTCGCCGAGGCACGCTACGTGCACCAGGTGCGCGCCCGGCCGACCGGCGAGGGTGTCGACTACGCCGCCGACGACCTCGACGAGGTGCTGGACCCTCGCTCGGCGTGGCCGAGCGACCGAGCGTGGCGGGTGCACGTGCACATCCCGCTGCACGCGACACCGGCGCCGCCGTTACGCGCGACGACCGAGGTGCTGCTCGCCGCTGTCGACGCCGTGCTGCGTGCGCCGGGCGGCAACGACGCTCACCTCGACGTCGAGACCTACACGTGGTCGGTGCTGCCCGACCATCTGCAGCCCGAGACGCTCGTCGATGGCATCGCGGCAGAACTGCGGTGGGCGAGCGAGCATCTGGGCCACGCGATCTCCACAGACGCCGCGACGGCGGTGGCCTCGTGAAGAACGTGCTGCTGCTCGACATCGTGGGCCTGACCCCCCGCGCCCTCGCGGCCATGCCCCGCCTCCGCTCGCTCGGAGATCGCGGCCGCACCGTGCAACTCGACACGATCCTGCCGGCGGTGACCTGCAGCGTGCAGTCGACGATCCTCACCGGCACGATGCCGCGCGATCACGGCATCGTGGGCAACGGCTGGTACTTCCGCGGCCTCGGAGATCCGCTGCTCTGGCGTCAGCACAACACGCTCGTCGCCGGGGAGAAGGTCTGGGAGACCGCGCGACGGCACGATCCGTCCTACCGGGCGGCCAACCTGGGCTGGTGGTACGCGATGGGGGCGACCACCGACATCACCGTGACCCCGCGGCCGGTCTATCACGCCGACGGCCGCAAGAGTCCTGACGCCTACGTCCGCCCCGCCGCGCTCCACGATCAGCTCGTGCGGGATCTCGGCGACTTCCCCCTCTTCCAGTACTGGGGGCCGACAGCATCCATCGTCTCCTCCCAGTGGCTCATCGACGCCACCCGCGGCGTCCTCACCGAGCGGTGGGGAACGGCCGCGCCCGAACTGGTCACCTCCTACCTCCCCCACCTCGACTACGACCTGCAGCGTTTCGGTCCGAACTCCCCCGAGGCCGATCGCGCGGCGGCGGAACTGGACGCGTCGCTCGCCCCGCTGCTCGACGACGCCGAGGCCCGCGGGTACACCGTGATGGCCCTCGCCGAATATGGGATCGCGGACGCTGACCGACCCGTCGACATCAACCGGGCGCTGCGGCGCGAGGGACTGCTCGAGGTCTACGTGCAGGCCGGCACCGAGCAGCTCGATCCGTGGACGTCCCGCGCGTTCGCGGTCGCCGACCACCAGGTCGCTCACGTCTACATCGGCGACGAAGCGGACATCCCGCGGGTCGCGAGCCTGCTGCGTTCCCTCCCGGGGGTCGACGAGGTGCTCGACCGCAACGCCCAAGCCGCCTACGGCCTCGACCACGAGCGGTCCGGCGAGCTCGTCGTGGTCGCCGAACCCGGCGCGTGGTTCACCTACTACTTCTGGCTCGACGACGATCGCGCCCCGGAGTACGCGCGGGGCGTCGACATCCACCGCAAGCCGGGATACGACCCCGCTGAGCTGTTCTTCAACCCGGACGACCGCCTGGCGAAGGCGAAGGCGGGCCTCAACCTCGTGAAGAAGAAGCTGGGTCTGCGCTACGCGATGAGCACGGTGCCGCTCGACCCGACCTGTGTGCGGGGTACGCACGGCCGACTGCCGGAATCCGCCGCCGACACCCCCCTGCTTCTGGTCTCGGATGCCTCGCTGATCGACGATGCGGTCACCTCGGTGGCCGCGACCGACGTGCGAGATCTGATCCTGAGTGCACAGGGGGTCGCCGGGGAATCTCAGCGCGCCTCCACCCGGAAGGGGTGAAGGTCTCGGCGTAATCGGCAAACCGCGGCCGGTCAACCCGCTCGGCTGTCCCCTCCCTATCGCGCATGATGATGTGATGTCTCGATTCAGGCCACGCGATGAGTACGAAGCTCTGGTCTACGTGATCGACCGTCTCGCCGAGCAACATCCGTCCGTCGATGAGGCCGCCATCGTGGACATCATGGCGGAGGAGCTCGAGGCGTTCAGCGGGGCGCGGATCCGCGACTACATTCCGGTACTCGTGGAACGGCAGACGCGCTACCGGCTTCGCGCTCTCACCGAGTTGAGCTCGGTCGCCTGACAGAGGAGGAAGACGGGGCCGAGCCCTGCGAGGGTCGACCGGCCAGGACCCGAGGACTCAGCTGGCTTCCCAGACGTCGCGCGCCTTGAGGGTGCGATACGTCGTGACCGGGTGTGTCGCGAGGATGACCTTGCCCCGCGAGTGCAGCCGTCCCAGATCGGCGTAGGCCTCGGCGATGTCGGCGAGGGGGTAGAAGCCGGAGATCAGCGGGGTGAAGGCCCGCCGGCGAGCGAGCTCGACGACACGACGCAACAGCTCGGTGCCCTTCGCGACGGCGTCGGGGCTGCCGTCGAGCAGGGTCAGCTCGAGCTCGCGACGGTCGGCACTGGAGCGGTATCGAGCCGGCGGTATCTTCAGCTCGGCGTGCAGGCCGCTGCCGTCCTTGCCGAAGTTGTCGATCATCGCGGTCAGTTCCCGGCCGGCGGCAGCTTTGCGGATGCGGTCGGCCATTCCCTCGCCGTAGCGCACGGGAATGATGCCGAGCTGGCGGAGATAGTCGAAGTTGCGCTCGCCGCAGGTGCCGATGACCCGGGCGCCGAGGTGCTTGGCCACCTGCGCCTCGATGCTGCCGACACCACCGGCCGCCGCCGAGATCACCACGGTGTCGCCCGCGCCGATGCGGAGGTCATCGAGGGTTGCCAGCGCGGTGGCGCCCGCCAGGTAGAGGCCGCCTGCGACCTCCCACGTCACCTCGCGGGGTTTGATCACGAGGGCGTCTACGGACACGGTCACGTAGGTCGCATGAGCACCACTGCTCACGTGGCCGACCACCTCCGCACCACGCGGGAAAGTCGTCACGCCCTCGCCGCGGGCCACGACGATACCGGCGAACTCGCTGCCCGAGCGCCTCGGCCAGCTCTCCTCCCACGACGCTTCCGCGCCGCTGCGGATGAACTCGTCCACATGGCTGATCGCCGACGTCACGACCTCGACCGTGACCTCCCCCTCCCCCGGACCCGGTAGGTCGTGGGAGCGCAGGTGAAGGGCATCCGCGCCGCCCGGAGCGTCGTACTCGAAGACTTCCGTGCGGACAGGCTTACGGAACATGGCACGCGACCTTTCGGCTGTGGCAGACCTCTTCCGTAAGTTCTTCCGCCGCGAGGGCGTCGATGGATGCACGGAAGAGGGAATTCCCAGCAATCCGACCCGAGCGGCAGAAAAGTGTAGAGCAACGACCTCACAATCTCACCGGGGTGACAGGCAGCACGGCCAGCGTGTGAAGTTGGCGGATGACACAGGACACCGCAGCGACCTCTCCCCCGACCGAGGGCGGCCTCAAGCGAGGGATCACCACGCCCCTGTTGTTCGCGTTCATCGTCGGCGACACTCTCGGCGCCGGTATCTACACGCTCGTCGGCTCGATGGCCGCCGACGTCGGCGGGGTGATCTGGCTACCGCTGCTGCTCGCCCTGGTCGTCGCCCTGCTGACGGCCGGAACCTACGCCGAACTCATCACGAAATACCCCCACGCGGGTGGTGCGGCACGGTATGTCGACCGGGCCTTCAGCATCCCGTATCTGTCGTTCCTCGTCGGCTTCCTGATGATGGCGTCCGGCATCACGACAGCCGCGGCCCTGGCGAACGCGTTCGCCGGTGATTATCTCGGCGCGCTGATCGACGTGCCGCCCATCCCCACCGCGATCGTCTTCATCATCCTGCTCACGCTCATCAACCTGCGCGGGGTGAAGGAGTCGCTCGGGGCGAACCTGGTGGCATCCGTCATCGAGGTCACCGGGCTCGTGATCGTCATCGTGGTGGCGGCGATCGTGTTCTTCAGCGGGCAGGGTGAGCCGCAGCGCATCTTCGAGTTCGCGCCCGACGTGCCCCCGCTGCAGGGCGCTTTCGCCGCATCGGTCATCGCGTTCTTCTCCTTCCTGGGGTTCGAGGCCGCGGCCAACATGGCCGAAGAGGTCAAGAACCCGTCGAAGGCCTACCCGCGTGCGCTCTTCGGGGCGATCTTCACCGCGGCGACCGTCTACCTGCTGATCGCCCTCGGCGCCGTCATCGTGGTGCCCCCCGCCGACCTCGCCACCTCGACCGGCCCGTTGCTCGACGTCGTAGCCGCCAGTGGCATCGGCATCCCGCCGTGGCTCTTCGGACTGATCGCGCTCGTCGCCATCGCCAACGGCGCCCTGCTCTTCATGGTCATGGCCAGCCGCGTCGGCTACGGCCTCGCGACGGCCAACCTGCTGCCCAGCGCCTTCGCCCGGGTGCTGCCCAAGCGCCGCACCCCGTGGGTGTCGATCATCGTCGTGGGCGCCGCCACCATCGGCCTCAGCTTCCTGGGAGACGTCGCCACCCTCGCCGAGACCACCGTGCTGCTGTTGCTGCTCGTGTTCCTCGCGGCGAACGTCAGCGTGCTGGTGCTGAAGAAGGACAAGGTGGATCACCCCCACTTCTCGGTGCCGCGCATCGTTCCGGTGCTCGCCATGATCGCGAGCATCGTGCTGCTCACGCAGCAGTCGCTCGAGGTCTGGATCAGCGCGGCCATCTACGTCGCGATCGGCTCGGTGCTCTACCTCATCGCCCGCGCCGGACGTAAGCACAGCGAGCGCGTCTCCGCCGAAGACGAGAGCAGCTCGCCCGCGAAGTAGGCCGGCGGCTCAGCCCGCCTCTCACCGTCGTGTCATGGGAACGGCAGCCTGATCGGGAACCGGGTTCTGAGCGGATGCTGCCGCCACGGCGGCGTCGATGCGGGACTGCACGCGCGCCTCGGCCTTCCTGCGTGCGCGCAGAGCGACCACGACGGCGACGGCGAGGAGGGCGAGCAGCACGAGCTGGGACCAGGGGATCGTCCACGCGGTGAACGGAGTCGTCACCGTCACGAGCTCGGCTTCCACCGCGTCCTCGCCGACGATCACGGGTACGGCGGTCACGTCCCCCCAGGTGAAGAACAGGGGCCACACGTCGACGGCGACGGAGGATGCCGCCTGTTGGCGGGGCAGGATCTCCCGCACCTCGCCGGATACGCTCTCGCCGCCGACGCCCAGCAGACCGGCCGCCTGGGTGGTGACCGTCGAGCCGAGGCGCACGTTTCCGCTGTTGGACACCACGTAGTCGATCGTCAGGGTGCCGGGGGCGAACGGATTCCACGACGGGGAGTAGGACGCCTCGACGGAGCCGGGCACGACCGAGGCGACGACGTCGCCCGCGACCCGGAGGTGCAGGCGCACACCGACACGCGAGGTGACCTCCACGGAGCTGTCGTCGGCGGCGACCAGCTCGGCGACGACACCGGCGGGGTGATCACCGGGCGTCGCTTCCGTCGGGACGTCGACGCGGATCGGCACGACGGTCGTCGAGGCGGCGGGAACCTCGATGACGATGCCCCCGCCGTCGCGGGGGGTGGATCCCGCAACGGCGCCGATGCTCACCCAGGTGCCGCTGTCGACCGGCTCCGCCTCGGAGGGGAGCAGATCGAAGTTCCCCGCCTCGGTGACGACCCCGTCACTGGCATAGACCGCGAACGGTGCGGGGGCGGTGCCGAAGTTCGTCACCGCGACGAACTCGTCGACGGATGCTGCCGGGTCGATCGTGTGTCGAAACGACACCCGACCATCGGGCCCCTCGGCGGAAGACGGCGCTATCGCCCAGGTCGTCCCGGCGTCAGCGTCCGGAGCGGCCGACGGAGCTTCCAGGGCCGTCGCGGCCGTCGCACCACCGAATACAGCGGCGAGCGCGACGGCGACGGCGATGACGGGGCGGGTGCGCAGCATCCTGGTTCTCCTGTCTGTAGGGCCGGCGACAGCACCGACCCGGAACGAGAAAGTGCGGGGGTGGAGCCGTCGGCCGGCTCCACCCCCGCATCGACCGATCAGTCGGTCGGGAACAGCGACAGTGTCAGCCGTGCCGAGTAGTCGCCCTCCGGGGTTCCGAGCGGCGCGTCGAGGAACAGCCACGCGTTGACGTCGGTCACGCCGCGGCGCCCCTCGGGTGTCGCCGAGGCGAGCAGCGACGCCGTAGCCAGACCGGTGCCGCCGTCGATCGCGGTGTTGACCTGGGGTCCGGCAATGACGCCGTCGCGGGGTGTGACGACCTTCGGCGCCCAACCGAAGTTCTCGGCGCCCAACGTGTCATCGTCGGAGGTGAACGCGGAGGACTGGCCGGACGCTGCCCAACCGCTGTTTCCCGCCTGGGTGGCATTACGGGAATCGGACACCTTCACCGTGGGAAGACCGGCCGTGAAGCGCCAGCGGTCGGCGAAGCCTTCTTCCTGGTTCAAGCGCACCGCGTCGTTCACGTCGGCGACGGTCAAGGTGAGAGCACCGGGCGCGTCGACGATGGTGACGTCGATGGGCACACCGTCGGCATCGCTCGGACCGTCGGCCGTCAGGCCGCGCTGCCACTCGAGGAGGTCGTCGATCTTCGCGTCGAGCGCCTCGTTCTCGAGGGAACCGGCTGCCCGCTGGGCAAGGATCAGTGCGGTGATCGCGTCGGCATTCTTGTCGGCATCCGATGCCGTCTTGGCCGCTGCGAGGTGACCCTGCACTTCGGCCTTGACCGACTCGTCGCCGGTGGCTGCCGCGAGGACGCCGCCGACCTCGGGGAAGGTGACGCAGTCGCCGCCGCCGGACACGAGGCCGGCGGTCCACTCCAGGCCACCGAGGATGTGCTCGAGGAAGATGGGGTCGGTCCAGGCGGAGTCGACGTGGCCGGCTCCTTCGTACCAGGAGCGCCCGCCCTCGAAGTTCTGGCACCAGGCCAGCGGGTGGTCGGCACCCATCGCGCCGTTGCCCGGGTTGTACGTCGTCTCATCGAGCGTGATGAGGACGTGGACGTCTTCGCGCGGGTTGGTGGTGAAGTTGTACCACTCGTCGTAGCGCGACCACTCGGCCGGGAGCATCGTCGTCGAGGGATGTGCCGGGTTCTCGACCCGCATCGTGGCCTGCTGCTGAGCGGGGTGACTGCGGAACCGCGCGCCACCACCGGTCAGTTCGCTGTACCACGGCACCGCGTGCATCGCGTCGGTCGCGGCGTGCAGACCCAGGTAGCCGCCGCCGCCACGGATGTACCCCTGGAACGCCGCGAGCTCGGCATCGTCGAGCAGGCGCGGGCTGGCCGGGTTCTGACTGTTGGTGCCATCCACAGGGGAGGCGAAGACGATCGTGGCGTACTTCGACAGGTCTTCTGTCGAGGTGAACGGGCTCTCGGTCATCGAGAGGGCGGGCTGCCCGGGCGAGCGTCCGACCGGGGGGTCCCAGACATCGACAGTGAAGCCGTTCTCCTCGCCGAGTTTGATCAGCGCGAGGGTGGTGTCATCGATGTGCGAGTGGCGGAAGCCGAGCGTCTCGCCGACGACCAGGATCTGATAATCCTCGTCCGCCTCCGCACCGATCGCCGCGTTCGGCGCGACTCCGAGCCCGACAGCAACACCGGCGACCGCAACCACGGCCCCCCATGTGGACACAGGTTTCTTCATAGCAATCTCCCTTGAATGCCTGACATGAACCAGCGGGCGCATTAAGTTGCTCGACCCGACATATTGGTGGTCGCGACGCTATCATCGGCGTCGAGAGGGCGTCAAAGGTCGACCAGCCGCCTCCGGAACGGACTTCCGACGGCAGTTGACAGCACGGTCAGCCTCGTCGTCCGAAGACCTGTGAGCGGTCCCGGGGAGCGACTCCGAGGAGCGGCTGCCTACGGGATCGATGGTGCATTCGCGTCGGACAGTCGCTCGATCGGCGCTCCCCGCCCGACTTCTGCCGCACGCTGCTCCGGACGGGCCGAGGGAAAATCTGAAGTTTTCTCTGCACAAAGGGGCATGACAGGGCCCTGGTACCCGGGTCGGGCACCTGCCACCGTAGAAGCCATGGACACGGGGAACGGCGCGCACGGGAGCATGGTCGTCAAAACATCAGCGGACACGGCCGGGCCCGTTCTCGCGCGGCTGCGCGAAGGCATCCGCTCCCGCGGTATCCACGAGTTCGCCGTGATCGATCACGCAGCCGGTGCCCGCGCCGTGGGTATGGACCTGCCCTTCGAGACCGTCGTCATCTTCGGCAACGCTGAGGTCGGCACTCCCCTGATGCTCGCCGACGCGCGGACAGGCCTGGACCTGCCCCTTCGGGTGCTCGTGAGAGCCCTCCCGGCCGGCGGGTCGGAAGTGCTTTACGACGACCCCCGCGGCCTGGCTGAGAGCTTCGATCTGGCGCCGCAGACGGGCGTCCTCGACCGACTGTCACGGCTGCTCGACAGCCTCACCGACCACGCTCTCGCTGGGTCGACCGGGCGCGGCAGCGACGGTCAGTGAGTCGACGGCGCCGGTGCGCCGGCGACGGCTTGCTTGCGGGGCAGGACGCGCGAGATCCCCATGACGATCGCGACGATGATCAGTCCGAGCACCAGTCCGAAGACCGCCGACATCGCGGTGTCCACGATCCAGACGATGACGGGGCCGGCCGCCTCGATCGCGTGCGTCACCGCGTGAACGACGTCGTACGGGCCCGACCAGAAGGTCTCGTGCAGGTTCTCGATCACGAGGTGGCCACCGACCCACAGCATCGCGACCGTGCCGACGATGCTGATGACCCGGAAAACGGCTGGCATCGCGGCCACGACGCGCACACCCGCGCGGCGCACCTTGCGGGATTCGCTCTTCATCAGTCGTAGCCCGACGTCGTCGATCTTCACGAGCAGAGCGACAGCGCCGTAGACGAGGATCGTCATGGCCAGGCCGATGACGATGAGTGCACCGAGGGTCATCCAGATCCCGAAGTCGGAGTCGAGGCTCGCCAGGGCGATGAGCATGATCTCGGTGCTGAGGATCAGGTCGGTGCGGATCGCGCCGAAGACGAGTTTCTTCTCGTCGCGCGGTTCGTCGTCGGCCGCCTCGTGGTGCGCGCCGAACCACTCGAGCACCTTCTCGGCGCCCTCGAAGCACAGGTAACCGCCGCCGAGGATGAGCAGGAACGGCAGCACCAAGGGCGCGAAGGCCGTGAGCAGCAGCGCGATCGGGATGATGATGACGAACTTGTTGACGAGACTGCCGAGCGCGATCTTCCAGACGACCGGCAGCTCACGCGCCGGCGTGATGCCCTGCACGTACTGAGGAGTAACGGCGGCGTCGTCGATGACGACACCCGCGGTCTTCGCGCTGGCCTTGAGCGCCGCGGTCAAGATGTCGTCGACGACAGCGAGCAGTCCAACTGACATGTGCGCTTCTCCTCGTCGTGCGGGATCGGCCCACTCGGTCGCGCTGCGACGGCCATCCCGGCTCCTCGTTCGAGGCTATCCGCCGGTGAAGGATTCACAGAACCGGACCCCGAACGGCCGCCGAACTGGTATCCCCCCTCTCGGTTCATCCGTTGACAGGGTCGTTGGCCGCACCAAGATGCGAAGGGAGGGTCAGAATCTCGGCCTCACCGTCCGTGATCGCGATGGTGTGCTCGCTGTGCGCGGTGCGGCTGCTGGTGGCACTGCGCGGCGTCCACCCGCCGGGGCCGGTGACCAGCGTCGCGTTCTCGGCCATCATCCACGGCTCGAGAGCGAGCAGCGGTCCGGGCTCCAACCGGTAGCCCCTGCCGGGGCGTCCGCTGTTCGCGACGTGCGGGTCTTGGTGGATCGTCGATCCGATGCCGTGGCCGCCGAACTCGAGGTTGACCGGGTAGCCCGCCTCGTCAAGCACGGTTCCGATCGCGCGGGAGATGTCGCCGATACGTGCTCCCGGCCGGGCGGCCGCGATCCCGGCGCTCTGGGCACGTTTCGGTGGCGTCGATCAGCGCGACACTCTCGGGGATCTCGAACGAGAAAATTCCCCCGATTGACCAGGGAACTCTGGCGGAGACGGAGGGATTTGAACTAGCACTCCGTCGGATCGAACCGTCGCGAGGCGAGTTTGTCCGTATCATCCGACCCGCGGGGTGCCTCTGGGGGCGCCTGCTACGCCCCAATAAACGTGGCGTGAAGGTGGCACATACTCATGAGTGGCTGTGCTGCGGAGCACATTTCTCCGACCGTCTGAAACACTCCCGACCTTGGCTCCCCGCAATAGCCCTTTCGACACCGAGCGCCCGCGGACCCAGCGTCATGAAGTTCAGTGTTGCAACGCCGGGCCGGAAGCCCACATGCGTCATTCGTAGCGCTTGCGGGAGCCGCCAGGCGGGCTCTGTTCTTCGATCGCCGCCCACACGCGTTGGCCGAGTACACGGTCATAGGCGTCGAGCACGTCCCACGCGGGATGTCGAGCGTTCGTCAACAAGGCGACGGGACGGCTGAGATGCCGACGATCTTTTCGACTCAGCGAGGCGAGATCGAGCGAACGCACGGGCCCCGCAGCCGCGGCGAGCACGACCAAATCCTCGAGATGCCGCGCGGGATTGCGCGGATCGACTGTGAACGCAGCGCTTTTTGCCACGATCGCGCCCACAGCGTCAGGCACGTCAACATCGATGCTCCGGTCGCCATCCATGACGGTGTAGGTGTCGCGACGTCGCAGCGCTTGAGCCGCGCCGGGCGATCTCAGCAGCGGTCTCGCCCGCCATCGTGTCGGTCCATTCACGTTCCGTGCCACCATCACATCCACGACGTCCGGCCCGCGCACGAATCTATGCATAGGGCTCCCCGATGTGGGTTCGAGGGTCTGGAACCCCAGCCCAACGATCGCACCCGCAACCACGTTCACCGTCGTAGCGGTGACGTCCAACAGCATGTCAATATCCTGCGTAGGTCGGCTGGATTCAACCCCCGCACGGATCGCGTGCGCATGAACCATAAGCCCACCCACGAGTACCCAACCGCCCGGGGGCGCGGCTTCCGCAATCTCAAATGCGAGCGGCCAGGGTGGGACACTCCCGGGCACGGAGATCACATGCCGGCGCCCAGCCATCGATTCCTCATCTGCTCGAGAGCCTCGAGGCCGGCGCCTCGCACCCGCGCGTTTGTCGAACGCGTAGCGTCGACCGCGATCAACGCTCGCGGCGCACGCTTCCAAGGAAAGACATCATCACGAAAAGTATGTAGGTACACGTTGCCCTCGGCATTTGGGACCAAGCGCGCCTCGTCGATCAACTCCTCCATCGAGGCGACGCGTCGATACCCGTGAACCGTGCGGCTTAACCCCGCAAGTCGTTCCCCGGGGTCGCTGACGATCTCATCGAACGCGCTCTCGCCCGTCAAATGCATGAGTTCAGCGGCGAGCGGGGGCTGTCGCGTCTCGTACCGGTCCACAGTTACCGCCTGAGCCAGCGCGGACGCGAAAACCGACACCGGACGATGCATAGCTGTGTTTCGTAGTTTCCGGGCATCCCCGCAGCTGCCCGTGGACAGCACATCGATCATTGTGCGCGTCGATGCGACACTGAGCGGACGGCCGCCATTCCCACGCGTGAGTTCCTTATGTTGCACCGAGCCGAGATCAACTGCCCACGTGCGGTGAATATGCCGCCCCAACAACTCTCCCGAGTTCAACATCTCGACCACGCGGCGACGTGACACGCCCAGCCGTTCGGCCGCCTCATCGGTCGTGATATCCATCCTGCGCAAAACCCTTCCCTCGGGGGAATAGTTTTGCACCAAAGGCACGGGAGCACCAGCCGGTTGGCGAGCTCTCTGCTGTCCGTCGGTCCGCCCAGGACCCAGCGGCCAAGTTCTTCAAGGTAGCCTCATAGTTCGCGCTTCAGCCGCGCTGAGTCCCCATGTAGCACTTGCCGTCGCGGGACCTCGTCGTAAGCGATTGCACGCGAATCGAGCTGGATTCCTCGCGCACTGCAGATGGATCTAGAGCCCGGTGCGACCTATCGCGTCCTGCCGGATTCTGCGATGAACGCGGGCACACACCGCCCGCTCACGGGAACGTTGAAGTCCCTGCTTACGTCGGCAGTCATCTTCGAGAAGTCCGCGCCCGGACCAGCACTTCCATGACCGCCGCCTTAATTACCGCCGCGCGACCGGCGGTCCGCTATTCTGCGGCAATGGGGCATCGACTTACGGCACTCGTGCTGTTCGTCACTTCTTTCGACGCGCCCTTGAACCCTGGGGAGCTGCCCGGTCCCTCAACTGGCTATCAAGATCTCGATGGCGCTGGCGAGGTCGCAGCAGCGGTTGCAGAGCAGTTGAAGGGGATCGGCTACGCCGTCCGTCTGCACAGCGAACCAACTGCCGAAGAACTGGGCGCGCACGTGGAAAGCCTCGTCCACTCAGGAGCGGCAGACGACTTACGCATAGTCCACGTCATCAGTCACGCCAGCGTCTCCCCCTCTATCGACAAGCTCCATATCATCGGGCGTGATAGTACAGCGCACCCAGGAGCCATCGTTGAGCGCTGGCTCGAAGCGGTGGAGTTCTCGCAGTCGCCGCCGACGCTCTTCGTGCTAGATACGTGCTTCGCCGGAAAGAGCACGACGGTTCCGTGGGACGACAAGAGAGGGAATACAGAGCCACGAGCAGTCGTGCTCGCAGCGTCTGCGTGGGACGACCGTGCATACGAGTTTCGTCTAAGCAAGGCGGTGACCTCGCTACTCTCTGATCCGGACGCCATCGACGCCTTTCCCTCTCTTCCTCACTTGAAGTGGGACCTTGTCGCGCGAACCCTTCGGGATCGGATCGCGGAACTCGCCGAAGGCACTGGTTACCCCCAATTCCCAACGAGCACTCCCCTCGATCCAACGGTCGTGGACCTTGACCGGTTCGCACCATTTTTCCCGAACCCCCATTACCTCCCACCATCGCCCGCCGAAGCTGCCCGCGACGCTGCGCCGGTAGCAGTTGCCCCGTTCGTCGACGGGGTTGACGTCGGACACTTTCTCACGCGAGCGCTAGCCCACCAGCACACCGACTCATCACCGGGGCTCTTTCGGGGACGTGACGACCAGCTCTCCAATCTTTCGCAGTGGTTAGACCACGATTCTCCAAACGACCGCATCCGTATAGTCACCGGCGATCCAGGGTCGGGGAAGTCCGCGCTTCTTGGTGTGTTGGTCTGCTCGATGCTCGAGCCGCTGCGCCAACCCACCGCACGGGCTTGGCAACATCTGCCGGTCGTGCCATCGCCCCTGAAACGCGCGGCAGCCGTCCATGCGAGAGGGAGGGGGCTTCTCGAGATCGTTCACACGATCGCGGAGCAGCTTGGACTATCCAGCGCCATGGAGCGCAATATTGAGAAAGGGGCAAGAAGCGTGGTGGCCGCTCTAGTGGATGCGGTCGGCGAGGCGCCGCGTCCTGCGACGATAGTCGTCGATGCCATCGACGAATCGCCGGAAGCCTCACAAATAGTTCGCCAACTCCTCATCCCCCTTGCTAGCGACCGGCGAAATGCGAGCGCAACTTGCCGACTGCTGATCGGAACGAGATCGGGTCCGAACTGGCCGGCGGCGGAGCCAATTATTGAGCTTGCGAGAATCGACCAGGTAATCGACCTCAGTGCCGTATCAACTCTAGTTCTACGGTCAGACCTCTTCGCATATGTACGAGATGCATTGACTGCAGACGCACAATGGGGGCAGCAACATTCGCGCTACGCCGAGATTGCCGCTGACCAAGTGTCAAGAAAACTTGCCCTCTCTCACGACACGGAAAGTTGGGGCGAGTTCCTCGTTGCGGGTTTGTTCGTCGATCACCTCGCCCGCAACGTTGCTCCAGACAACGAGCACGCGCTGTCGGCGGCGCTAGAGGGAATCCCGCAATCACTGCCCGATGTGCTCGAATTACAACTCCAAAACGAGGATGGTGAGAGTAGCCGCTTGCTTCTGACAGCGTTCTCGCTCGCCAAAGGGGAAGGCATCCCCCTCAGCTTGGCAGGCCGCATTGCAGCGACGCTGGCCGGAGACGATCTGTGGACAGCGGAGGAGGCTGCACGCGTCCGGGACCGGATCATTTTTTACCTCCGGGCGACGCCAGATACAGACGGCACGTCTCTTTACCGGCCGTTCCATGAGGGGATTGCGCGTCACCTGGTTGCACGACTCGTCCAAACGGATCTGTCGAAAGTGCTTGACGTTGTCATGGACTCTCGCCGACTGGGTGGTGCACTCCAGTGGGCGGATGCACCGCCCTACCTCCAGCGGCACCTGCTCGAGCACGCGCGAGACGCCGGGCGCGCGGGAGAACTGCTCCAAGATCCTGAGGTCCTCGTACTAGTTGATCCTGCAGCGATCCAGCGGCTCGTCGCCCCGCGCTCAGAGCGCGCTTGGTCACCCCCGCCCGCCTACGGTCTTGTCCGCCTGGCCGGCACTACTCCGCACCAGCGACGAGATCTTCTGATGCTGGCCGCAATCGAGGACGGCGATCACGAACTGTCCCACGCTTTGCAAGCCCACGCTTCGAATCAAAGCTCATGGGACCCAACCTGGACCATACTCGGCACCAAGGTGAGAGTTGTGGACGCAGAGTCGAAGTTGGAAGACTGGATTACCACCACCGCACTCCTCCCTTCGACGGAGTCAGCTCGGGTTGTCACGGGACATGAGTCAGGTTTGCTGCGAGTTTGGGACGTCATGTCGCGCGAACTCGTAGGAGGGACGGTGGATCGCGGCTCAGCTGTCGTATCGCTAGCTCTCGCCGCAGTGGAGGAAAGTTATGTCGCCGCCATAGGCCGCATTGATGGCAGCGTGGGCGTGTCAGACCTTCGCACCGGTCGGCAGATCAGCGCCTTCTCCACGGGAGGCAAGGCGGTTAGCACCCTAAGAACTGTGCCACACGGCGTCCATTTCATTGTCTACGCACTCACCGTGGACGGGAGCGCATTCGAATGGCGCTCAGACACCGAACAGGTCAGGCGGATCCCCCCAGGCGAGTTCCCCTTCCGCGCGATCGCTACAGGCGTGATGGATGGCGTCCCGCACACCGTGACAGGAGACGATCGAGGCAACGTAAGAGTCTGGAAGCGAGGAACCTCAACGCCGCTCAGCGTAGTGTCCGGGCACGCCGCCCAGATCCGCGCCCTAAGCTGTGCTCGTGTGGGCGGCAGGCTCGTTGCTGTCGCCGGGGACGCACGAGGAGGGCTGACGGCGTGGGACGTGACTCACGGCACTGAACTCGCCCGATCACCGTCTGGTCACGACGGAGCAATCAGCAGCATCACGTGCGCGACCGTCGACGGAACAGCGGTAGTGGTCAGCGGAGGAGACGACGCGAGTGTGAGGACGTCGGATCTGCTCACCCTTCGCGCTCTCGATGCGCCACTCACGGTGATCGGCCCAGTTACAGAACTATCAGCTGGTCCGCTTGACGGGCGGCTGGCAGTGCGATCAGGTGGAAAGGTCGCCGTTTACGAATGGAGTCGCGAATGACGGCGATCGTCGGGGTTCACGGGGTGTGGAACTATCACCGAGCACAGACCGCGGAAGGACTAAGCGAGGCCTGGACAAGATACCTCCGGTCGGGCTATCGCGGCTCGGACAATCGCAACCTCCCTGAAATCGAGGTGGCGTACTACTCGCCCGACCTTCGAAGCCTAGTGACCCAGGGAGGCCCTGACCCTGAGCAACTAACACCCGGCGTTCGGGAGATGGTTGCGAGTTGGCTGGGCAACGTGGAAATCGTGCCGGGCTTGGATGAGGGTCGAACAGTCTCGCAGGGGCAATTGACCGTGCCGATCCGCGAAGGCGTCGAACGCATTGCTCGACTGCTAAAGGCGGAGCCGACCTTGGTCAGGCAATTCGTAGCCATGTTCTTCGGCGAAGTTGCCACGTACTTCGACGCTGAACGAACCAAGCAGAGGCTGCGGGTCCAATCGATCGTGCGAGACGCCGTCGGACGAAATAGCCCCCGCGTCGTCATCGCTCACTCGCTCGGAGCCGTGATCACCTGGGAAACACTTATGGCGAATCCTGATCTGCCGACGATCGACCTAATGCTCACACTAGGCGCGCCCTTAGCAATGCCCCAGGTTGTCTTCGAGAAACTCACTCCCTCACCTTTGCCTGGCACCAAACTACCCAGGCCACCACAGGTGAAACGATGGGTTAGTCTGGCAGACCCTGGAGACTTGGTCGCCATCGTGCGACCATTGTCACAATTCTTCGACGTCGACCTGGAGCTTGAACCCAGAATCGGCGCCTTCAAGTTCCATAACGTCGACGGCTATCTGAGCGATCCAAGCGTCGCCGCGCTCGTGGATTCCGTTCTTGCCCCATAGGCAGGAAAGCACCCACCTCGCCGAAATCGGCAGGCCTTTGACTGCTGCGCTTGGAACTGGACCAAGACGAGAATATCTCGGCCCGCGTGAGCCTGTCGGAGCTCGTAATGTTCACCGGTCCCGGGATCGTGCCGAGCCAGCCCGCCGCCGCCGCCGAGGCTACTCTGTGGGCTCGCTTGGCCACGCACCCGGAAGTGCCTCCGGCGATGGAAGTCATCGTGCGCGATCCTCTCCTGCTTACCGGCGCGGATCCCTCACCCGCGAACGCAGAGCGGGTTACCCACGAGTACCGCCGCCTCGCGCAAGGTCCCGGCGCGAGTCTTCACGTGGCCCTCGCCACCCTCCGTGCCAACACCATTGCGCGCTCTAGAAAGATTTCAATCGAGGCCTCGGTCCGCGGCGACATCCTCGCGCTCGCTGAAGGAGCGCTCACCTCACCAATCCTGCCCGGCTTCTCCCTCCGCCACATCGGCGCCCTCATCGAACCGCCACGAACCGGGTCACGTCCGGCCGACGATCGCGACAGAACACGCGCCGTCCTCGACCATGTCGAGACTCAGCACGCGGATGAGTCCACGTCCGATTGGGCTGCGAAATACCGAATACCTGCCGCGGACACAAACGCCGGCCGACACGCGGCGCGCCGTCTGCACGTCGAACGGTTCCTCGCTCAGCTGGTGGCATGAGAGCGCCGACCGGTAGCCGACTGAAGCACTCGAACGATGAGACGAGGGCCCTCCAGTATCGCGGGCCGAGCGAACGTCGAGCCACGTCTCACACGGTACGGAGACGTAAAAGAACTATCGGCGACCATGTCGAACTGCCGCAGCAGCCGCCTGGTGGATGGTGCTGCACTTGTCGGCCGCTTTAGGCCACAACGCCCCCACGCCTGGTGCATCCAAGGCGCACATCCCCTCGAAGGCTGGAGGGCTCCCCTGTGGGTCGGGCTTGACCGCAGGCCCCTCCGTGCTGCTCGACATGGAAAGGGGGAGGCCGAGGGATTCGACCCCTCGGTCCTCTCGTGGCAAAAACGTGGCGCGGGCGGAAGTCTGCAACACAAGGGCGCGGGCGGGCTGCGTGGAGTCAACAATCTGTAACGGGTCCACCGTTAGGCGACACCGGCACGATAGGTATGCCTGACCAGGACATTTCGTGCCACGAATTTGCCACGTACTGAGACGAGGTCCAGGGTGTCCAGAAGTGGCGATCGGTGCCAAACCGGGCCGAAAAGGGCATCTGAGTAGCCCCAAGTGGCGGAGACGGAGGGATTTGAACCCTCGGTCCCCGTGAGGGGACTCCACCTTAGCAGGGTGGTGCACTAGGCCGAACTATGCGACGTCTCCAGGCAAACGGCGTTGAAACGACCGGATGCGCGCGTCCATCCTAACGGCAGAGCACGGGTGGTCTGAAACCAGACGATCTCGCTCACCCGCACCGAATCGCGGGTGCGGGCGACACCGCGCTCAATTCCGTGCGGGGGAAGCGAGGCGCCCGGCACTCCCCCGCACCGAAATGCGCCGGGATACGTGCAGACCCCCAGGACCGTGCGGGGGAAGCCCCCGCCGGGCGCGCGACGCGCGACCGGGTCAGCCCGAGCCGGTGAGGTTGCCGTTGGAGCAGGTCTCCTGGGCCGCCGTCTGTCCCGCGATCGAATCCGGCAGGGCGATCGCCGTCTCGGACGGCGTGGGCGTAGCGGCGTCCGTCGGCGGCGGGGTCGCAGCATCCGTCGGCGCAGTCGTCGGGTCGACCACGACGACACCGTCTCCCTGGCTCACCTCGCCGGTGAGCTCGAGCGGCCGGTTCGTCTCGAGGGCCGCCCACAGCTCATCGGCCGCGTCGTAGTTCGGCACCACCCGGTTGGGGTTGGACGGATCGGGGCTGGTCGGGTACTGCAGGAACACGATCTCATCGAACGGCACGTCCTTCACGGCGAGCGCGATCTGCGCGAGCGTGAGCGGGTTCGTCAGGGAGGTCGACGGGTCGATGCTGTCGAGCGCCGTGGAGGCGAGGCTGTACAGCGTGGCGGGGTTGGAGAGCACCTGGTCGCTCACCAACTTGCGTGCCAGACGCGACATGTACTGCTGCTGGTTCGAGATCCGGCCGAGGTCTCCACCGTCGCCGACCCCGTGACGAGTGCGCAGGAACTGCAGCGCCTCGACGCCCTGGATGGTGTGCATCCCGGGGCTGAGGTCCAGGCCCGTATACCGATCGCGGATACCGCCCGAGACGCAGACGTCGACGCCGCCGATCGCGTTGGTGATCTCGATCACCCCACCCCACGTGAGAGTGGCTGCGAAGGGGATGTTCTGCCCGCTGAGCTCCGAGATCGTCTTGACGGTGCACGACAGCCCGCCGTAGGAGAAGGTCGTGTTGATCTGCTGCTTGCTCATCGCCGAGGTGGTGTTGCCGTCCTCGTCCGTGCACGAGGGGATCGGGATCTCGAGGTCGCGCGGGAAGGAGATGACGGTCACCCGGCGCGGCTCGTCCGAGATGTGCACGAGCATGTTGACGTCGTTGAGCTCGCTCTCCGCGTCGGGACCGGTGCACCGTCCGCCGAAGATGGCCTCGTACTCGGGCTCGCACTTGTCGGTCCCGGCGATGAAGAGGTTCACGCCCCCCTCGATCGCACCGATGTCGGGCGGCACGGGCGATTGACCCTCGAGGTCGACGGCACCCTCGACATACCCCGAGGAGAGGTCGTAGACGAGGTACGCGGCGACACCGGCTCCGGCGACCAGCACGACCGCCATCGCCACGGCGATCATCTTCATGAGCTGGGAGAACGGATGCGGGGAGGTCAGACGCCCGTGGCGTGCCACCGTACGGCGGCCGCGCGGCGCGGGCTCGATCTCGCTCACTCGGGTCCTCTCGGGCGGATGCTCCCTACCCACCCCGGGTGCGGGGGAAGGGAGAATTACGGTGCGGAGGGTGTGGGATTCGAACCCACGGGACATCTCTGCCCACTGGTTTTCAAGACCAGGTCCATCGGCCGCTCGGACAACCCTCCCGAAGATCCCTCCCCGAATCTCGCGTGAGAGCGGGGAAGCATCCGTCGAACGGCGTCGAGTCTAGTCGACCCTCATTACCGCCCATTGTCACCATCGCCCCTGGACAAGCCCTGATAGGCGCGCCAAACGAGCGGATGCTACGGGCCCGACCGCCCGGGGTCAGAGCCCGCGCAGCACCGCGGCCACGCCGCCCTCGGTCACGCTGAGACCGACCTCGCTCGCCGCCTCGTGCACCTCGATGGGGCCCTGCTGCATCGCGACCGCCCGGCCGCCGTTGCGTCGAGCCCACTCGAACATGCCGATGTCGTTGCGCCCGTCGCCCATGACCAGCACGTGGGCGGGGTCGATGCCGAGCCAACCGCGCACCAGTTCGAGGGCGGTGGACTTGTCGACGCCCATGGGCGCGATGTCGAGCCACGCCGTCCACCCGATCGCGTACGACACCTGGTTGAGACCGATGCGAGCGACGAGGTCGACGAAGTCCTCGTCGGTCTGGTCGGGCGAGACCACGACGACGCGGCAGACGGGCTGGTGGGTCAGCTGCTCGAACGACACCTTGCCGGCGCCGCGCAGGTTCCAGTCTTCGAGGTACTCGGTGTACAGGCGCGTGCCGTCGGGCAGTTCGACCATGTACCGGGCGTCGCTCAGGTGCTCGCGCAGGAGCGCAAGCACCTCGGACGCGTCGAAGGTCTCGGTGTGGGCCCGCTCGTAATCGGCCGCGGTCACCGAGCCGGTGTCGTCGCCGAGGCGGCGCATCACGACGGCCCCGTTCGAGCAGACCGCGTATTCCGGCCAGATCCCCAGGCGCTTCATGATCGTGTGGGTGCTGTCCCAGGCGCGCCCGGTGGCGAGCATCACCTCGTGGCCGCGTGAGCGGGCGTGCTCGATCGCCTCGACGATGTCGGGCGAGAGCGTCTCGTCTTCGAGGATGACGGTGCCGTCCACATCCAGCGCGATGAGCATGCGCCCGACGCTGGGGTTGTCGGCGATGCCGTCCACGATCTCGGCGGCATCGGCGACGGAGGTCACCTCGACACTCCCCGTCTCGGGCAGGGTGTCACCGCCGCGGGTCATGTCAGGGGCTCCATCACTTCGAGGCCGCCGAGGTAGGGCCGGAGGGCCTCGGGAACGGTCACCGAACCGTCGGCGCGCTGGTGGGTCTCGAGCAGGGCGACGATCCACCGCGTGGTGGCGAGGGTGCCGTTGAGGGTCGCGACCGGCGAGGTCTTGCCCCCGTCGGGGCGGTAGCGGATGTCGAGGCGGCGCGCCTGGTAGGTCGTGCAGTTCGAGGTCGAGGTGAGCTCGCGGTAGGCGTCCTGGGTCGGCACCCACGCCTCGATGTCGTACTTGCGGGCGGCGCTCGAGCCCAGGTCGCCGGCGGCCACGTCGATGACGCGGTACGACAGACCGAGGTCCTGCATCATGCGCTCCTGCATCTCGACCAGGCGCAGGTGCTCTTCTTCGGCGGCGTCGGGGTTCGTGTAGACGAACATCTCGAGCTTGTTGAACTGGTGCACCCGGATGATGCCGCGGGTGTCCTTGCCGTACGAACCGGCCTCGCGGCGGTAGCAGGTCGACCATCCGGCGTAGCGCTTCGGGCCACGCTCGAGGTCGAGGATCTCGTCCATGTGGTAGCCGGCAAGCGGCACCTCGCTGGTGCCGACGAGGTAGAGGTCGTCGTCGGCGAGGTGGTAGACCTCGTCCGCGTGTTCACCGAGGAACCCGGTGCCGCGCATCACCTCGGGGCGCACGAGCGTGGGCGGGATGATGGGGATGAAGCCCGCGGCCATCGCCCGATCGAGCGCGAGGGTCATGAGCGCGATCTCGAGGCGCGCGCCGATCCCCGTGAGGAAGTAGAAGCGGCTGCCCGACACCTTCGTGCCGCGCTCCATGTCGATCGCGCCGAGCTTCTCGCCGAGCGCGAGGTGATCGAGCGGCTCGAAGTCGAACACGGGCGGCTCCCCGTGGGTACGCAGCGTGACGAAGTTGGCCTCGCCACCGGCGGGAACGCCGTCGAGCACGATGTTCTCGATCTTCGACAGAGCGAGGTTCGCGGCCGCTTCGGCCTCGGTCGACGCGTGCTGTGCGGCTTTGACGCGCTCGCTCAGCTGCTTGGCTTCGGCGACGAGAGCGGCTTTCTCGTCCTTGGGCGCCTGCGCGACGCGCTTCCCGTGGGCGTTCTGGGCGGCGCGCAGCTCTTCGAAGGCGGTGATCGCCGCTCGTCGCACGCGCTCGGCTTCGAGCGCCTCGTCGACCGTGTCGGGAGACGCGCCCCGCGATATCTGGGAGCGTTTGACGAGAGCGGGATCTTCACGCAGCAGGGTCACGTCGATCACCCCTCAAGTCTAGGGTCGGGATGCTTCCCCTGCCGCGCGCCCGGACCCCGCCCGACCGCGCCCTAGGGTGGAGCCATGGCCGACGAACGCCCCGAGCCCGCGGCGGCGACGGTCGAACGCCGCGGTCAGCGGGTGGCGCTCGTGTACAACCCCACCAAGGTGAACCCCGCGACGCTGCGCGCCCGTGTGACGCAGCTGTCCACCGCCGCCGGATGGAGCGCACCGCTCTTCTTCGAAACCACGGTCGACGACCTGGGCGGCAGGGCTACGGAGCAGGCTCTCCTCGAGGGCGTCGACGCGGTTCTCGTCGCGGGCGGCGACGGCACCGTGCGCGCGGTGGCCGAAGCCCTCACCAGCACCGGCATGCCGATGACGATCGTGCCCAGCGGCACGGGCAACCTGCTCGCGCGCAACCTGAACCTCCCGCTCGGCGACCCCGACGCGATGATCCGAGCCACCTTCGACGGCGACCGCCACCCCGTCGATGCGTGCGTCGCGCGGCTGCGTCGACCCGACGGGACCACCGAGGAGCACGGGTTCGTCGTGATGGCCGGCATGGGACTGGATGCGGCGATGATCGCGAACACGAACCCCCAGCTGAAGAAGACCGTCGGCTGGGTGGCGTACGTCGACGGGGCGGCCCGCTCGCTCGTCGGAGCCAAACCGTTCCGCATCATGTACCAGCTCGACGACCACCGCCTCCACGCCGCCAAGGTGCACAGCATCCTGTTCGCGAACTGCGGCACGCTGCCGGCCGGCATCGAGCTCATCCCCGGCGCCTCGATCGACGACGGCCTCATGGATGTCGCGGTGATCCAGCCGACGGGTCCGTTCGGGTGGTTGGGGGTGTGGCGCAAGGTCGCGTGGGACAACTCGGTGCTGCGCCGGTTCCGCGCGGGGCGTCGGGTGCTCGAGCGGCGTCGCGACAGCTCGGTGCGCTACTTGCGCGGTCACGAGATGGAGACGGCGACCGCCCCCGCCCAGCCGGTCGAACTCGACGGCGACGAATTCGGCGAGGCGACCCGCATCCACTGCTGGATCGTCCCCGGGGGCCTTCGGATCGTGCTGCCCCGGGGCCACGACACCTCGAAGCTGTAAGCCCCCGAGCCGCGAACGCGTGTCAAGCGGTCAGGCGGGGTCGGAGGCCCTGGGTAACGTGGCAGGATGACGAGCCCTTCGATCGTGTGGTTCCGCGATGACCTGCGGCTCGCCGACAACCCCGCCCTGCAGGCCGCCGTCGAACGGGGCGAGCCGATCATCGGGCTGTACGTCCTCGACGAGGAGTCCGACGGTGTGCGTCCGCTCGGCGGCGCCGCCCGGTGGTGGTTGCACGGCAGTCTCACCTCGCTGAGCGAGCGACTTCGCGAGCGCGGCACGACACTCGTGCTTCGCCGCGGTGCGGCGGCCGACGCGGTCCGGGCCGTGGTGGCGGATGCCGGCGCGGGAGCCGTCTTCTGGAACCGCCGCTACGGGGGCCCCGAGCGCGATATCGACGCCGACCTCAAGAACGGGCTGCGTCAGCAGGGGCTCGAAGTCGGGTCGTACGCCGCATCCCTCCTCTTCGAACCCTGGACGGTGCGCACCGGATCCGGCAGCCCCTATTCCGTCTTCACCCCCTTCTGGCGGGCCTGCCGGGAGATGCCGACCCCGCGCGCCCCGCTCCCCGAGCCCGAAGAGATCCGCGGCCCGAAGTCCGCCCCCGCCTCCGACGAGCTCGACGACTGGCAGTTGCTGCCGACCTCCCCCGACTGGGCGGGCGGCTTCCGGGAAGCGTGGGAGCCGGGCGAGCCGGCGGCGCTCGCGCGCCTCGAGAGCTTCCTCTCCGACGACCTCGGCGACTACGACCGCTCGCGCGACGAACCGGCGGGCGACGCGACCTCCCACCTCTCGCCGCGCCTGCGGTGGGGTGAGGTGAGCCCGTACCAGGTATGGCACGAGACGGTCCGCCACCGCGGTTCAGGCACCCACGCGGCGTCGGCGACGCGGTTCCTCTCCGAACTCGGTTGGCGCGAGTTCGCGTGGCACACGCTGTTCCACTTCCCCGACCTCGCGACGCGCAACTGGCGCCGCGGGTTCGACGCGTTCCCCTGGCCGCCGCTGAACACCGAGCATCTCGAGGCGTGGCAGCAGGGGCGCACCGGAGTGGCGCTCGTGGACGCGGGCATGCGGGAGCTCTGGCACTCCGGCGCGATGCACAACCGGGTACGCATGGTCACCGGCTCGTTCCTCATCAAGAACCTCCTCATCGACTGGCGCGAGGGCGAGCAATGGTTCTGGGACACGCTCGTCGACGCCGACAGCGCGAGCAACCCCTTCAACTGGCAGTGGGTGGCCGGGTCCGGCGCCGACGCCGCACCATACTTCCGCATCTTCAACCCCGAGCTGCAGCGCACGAAGTTCGACGTGCACGACGAGTACGTGCGCCGCTGGGCCCCCGAGCACCTCGCCGCCGACGCCCCCGCGCCCATCGTCGACCTCGGCGAGACGCGCAAGCAGGCCCTCGCCTCCTATGAGGCGGTCAAGCGCGCCCGCTGACCCGGGGCACATTCGTCCGGGGGGACGGAATGCGAACGGCGGCTACGGGGTTTGCTCTGAGGTGAGCACTGAATCCCCCCTCGCCCTCTCCGTCCTCGACCTCGTGCCCGTCCGCGCGGGTCAGACGAGCGCTCAAGCCGTCTCCGCCTCCCTCGACCTCGTCGCGCGCGCGGAAGACCTCGGCTACCGCCGGTACTGGTTCGCCGAGCACCACAACATGCCGGCCGTCGCCTCGACCACGCCCCCGGTGTTGATCGCCGCAGCCGCCGGGCGCACCTCGCGTATCCGCGTCGGCTCGGGCGGCGTCATGCTGCCCAATCACTCCCCGCTGGTCGTCGCCGAGCAGTTCTCCGCCCTCGAGGCGATCGCCCCGGGCCGGATCGACCTCGGTATCGGGCGCGCACCGGGGTCTGACCCCGTGATCACGCAGCTGCTGTTCCGCTCGGGTACGACGAGCGACGTGGAGCGCTTCCCCGACCACATCCGCGACATCCTCTCGCTCACCTCCCCCGAGGGCGCCACCGTGCGCTTCTCCTCGGGCGGCGAGTACCAGGTGCACGCGACTCCGGCCGCCGAGGGCTCGCCCGAGGTGTGGCTGCTGGGCTCCAGCGACTACTCGGCTCAGCTCGCCGCGGCGCTGGGTCTGCCGTACGTGTTCGCCAACCACTTCGCGGGCGCCGGGCTCGAGCGAGCGCTGGAGCTGTACCGCACGGCCTTCCAGCCGAGCGCGACGCTGTCGGCGCCCCGTACCTTCGTCACGGCCAACGTCATCGCCTCCCCCATCACCGAGGAGGCGGAGGAGCGGGCGCTCCCGCAGTTGCGCATGATGGCGCGGCTGCGCTCCAACATGCCCCTGGTGCCGCTCGAGAGCATCGAGCAGGCGAAGTCCGCCCCGCTCGGCGCCTCGGCCGACTCGATCATGGCGCAGGCGCGCGCCTCGTGGTTCGTGGGATCGGGGTCGGACGTCGCCTCCGAACTGACCGCCTTCGCCGCGAAGCACGGTGTCGAGGAGATCATGATCTCCCCCATCGCGGGAGCCTACGAGACCGAGTCCCTCGACGCTGCGGACGGGCGCGCGCAGACGCTGGCGCTGCTGGCCGGCGCCGTCCTTCCGATCGCCGCCTGACCGGCAGCATCCGCTCGTCTCTCGCACCTCACGCGGTGGGACGAGCGGATGCTCACGCCTCGGGCTCGCCGCTCAGCAGACCCCGTAACCAGTCGCGCGCCTCGACGAACACGTCGTCGGAGTAGCGGTCGGGATAGCGGATGATCGCGCGGTCGGCCCGGGCGTAGGAGCCGAGGAAGATGACCTTCGGGCTGAATCGGCGCAGGCCCAGCAGGGCGTCGGCCATGCGCTCGTCCTCGACGTGACCGTCGGCGTCGATGACGAAGCGGTACCGGCCCAGTGCATCGCCGATCGGGCGCGAAGCGAGCAGGCTGAGGTTGATCCCCCGCGTCGCGAACTGCTCGAGCAGCTCGAGCAGAGCGCCGGGGTGATCCTCGGGCAGCTCGACGATGAGCGAGGTCTTGTCGGCTCCGGTCGGTGGAGCCGGCGCGACCGTACGGCTGACGAGAACGAAGCGGGTGACCGCGTTGGGGTTGTCGCCGATGCTCTCGGCCAGCACCTCGAGGTCATGGTGGGCGACGATCCCGGGAGCTGCGACCGCAGCATCCGCGGCGCTGCTGCCGTCGAGCAGCCCGAGGGCGCTGGCGACGTTGCTCGCCGCCGGCACGTGGGCGTGCGCGGGCAGCGTGCGCGTCAGCCACTGCAGGCACTGCGCGTACGCGACCGGATGCGCCGAGACGAGTGAGACGTCGGCGAGGGTCGCGCCGGGCCTGCCGACCAGCACGAAGTTGACGGGCACGAGGTATTCGCCGACGATGCGGATGCCGGGCATCGTGGCCAGGGCGTCCTGCGCGGTCGAGACGCCGCCGTCGACGGAGTTCTCGATCGCGATCATCGCCGCGTCCGACCGGCCTTCGACGACGTCGGCGAGCGCTTCGCCGACATTGCGCACGGCCCGCCAGTGCTGGTCGCGGGCTTCGACCACCTGTGCGAGCGCCGCTTCGGTGAAGGTGCCGGCCGGCCCGAGGTAGCTGTAGGTGCGGCGGGTGGGGGAATCCGCGTCGGTGGGGTCCAGCGTCACCCGCTCAGCCTAGACCCGGGGTCGCCGCTAGCATTCCGCCGCGAATCTTGATCGCGATATGCCGAGACGAGGCCGCAACGGGCAGACTGGTGCGCATGAGCAGTCGCGCAGGACTCCCCGCCGAAGCATCCGATCTCATCGACGTCGACGAGGTGATCTCGGCCTACTACGACCGCAAGCCCGACCCCACCATTCCCGAGCAGCGGGTGGCGTTCGGCACCAGCGGCCACCGCGGCTCGTCGCTGACGACGAGCTTCAACGAGAACCACATCCTCGCCACGACCCAGGCGATCGTCGACTACCGCACCGCCCAGGGCATCACCGGACCGCTGTTCATCGGGCGCGACACCCACGCCCTGTCGCTCCCCGCCGAACGCACCGCGATCGAGGTGCTCGTCGCGAACAGTGTCGACGTGCGCGTCGATTCGCGCGACGCGTGGGTGCCGACCCCGGCGTTGAGCCACGCGATCCTCGCCTACAACCGCGGCCGCGCGGTCGATGACCCGGGTCGCGCCGACGGGATCGTCGTCACGCCCAGCCACAACCCGCCGCGTGACGGCGGTTTCAAGTACAACCCCCCGCACGGTGGCCCCGCCGACACCGACGCGACGAGCTGGATCGCCGACCGGGCGAACGAGCTGATCGCCGCCGGCCTCGACGGCGTGCACCGCACCCGGTACGCCGACCTCGACGGCGATGCGCTGGGCGAGTACGACTTCCGCGAGGCGTACGTGCGCGACCTCGACAGCATCATCGACATCGCCGCGATCAAGAAGGCCGGGGTGCGTATCGGCGCCGACCCGCTGGGAGGCGCGTCGGTGGAGTACTGGGCCCTCATCGCCGAGCACTACGGGCTGGATCTGACCGTGGTGAACCCCGACGTCGACCCGACGTGGAAGTTCATGACCTTGGACTGGGACGAGAAGATCCGCATGGATCCCTCGTCGCCCTCGGCGATGGCCGCGCTCGTCGCCCGCCGCCACGAGTTCGACATCCTCACCGGCAACGACGCCGACGCCGACCGCCACGGCATCGTCACCCCCGATGCGGGTCTGATGAACCCCAACCACTACCTCGCCGTCGCGATCGACTACCTCTTCTCGCACCGCGAGGGATGGCCGACGGGCGCCGCGGTCGGGAAGACCCTCGTGTCGTCGATGATCATCGACAAGGTCGCAGCATCCCTCGGCAAGAGACTGCTCGAGGTGCCGGTGGGCTTCAAGTGGTTCGTCCCGGGTCTGCTCGACGGCTCGGTGGCCTTCGGTGGAGAAGAATCTGCCGGAGCCTCGTTCCTCCGCTTCGACGGCACCGTCTGGACCACCGACAAGGACGGCATCCTGCTCGCCCTCCTCGCCGCCGAGATCCTCGCCGTCACGGGCAAGACCCCGTCGCAGCGCTACGGCGAGCTCGAGGGCGAGTACGGAGCATCCGCCTACCAGCGCATCGACGCCCCCGCGACTCCCGCACAGAAGGCGGCGCTGGCCAAGCTGTCGCCCGACGCCGTGACCGCGACCGAGCTGGCCGGCGAGCCCATCACCGCGAAGCTGTCGCACGCGCCCGGCAACGGCGCGCCGATCGGCGGGCTCAAGGTGCAGACGGAAGACGCGTGGTTCGCCGCGCGCCCCTCAGGCACCGAGGACGTCTACAAGCTCTACGCCGAAAGCCTGCGCGGCGAAGACCACCTGCACGAGGTGCAGGAGCAGGCTCGCGCCGTGGTCGCGGAGGCGATCGGCGGAGCCTGACCCGCGAATTGGTCGCGCGCCAACTCGCGGCTGCTGCTCGACCTCGTGTTCTTGTTCGCTCTTGTTCGCCCCCGTTCGCCCCGCCCGTTCGCTCTCCTTCGCGCCGCCCGTTCGCCCAAAACGTACGTACTGGGCGAACACGCACGTCCATGCGCGCGATAAGGGGCGGGTTCGACGAGAACGTACGTACTGGGCGGGCGGATGCTGCAGACGAAGCGCGCCCGGACGGATCCTGCGCGCTCAGCGCCGGGACGGATGCTTCAGACGAAGCGCGCCGCGGGCGGATGCTCAGCGCGGGGCGGTGCTCGCGCGCACGATGAGCTCGGTCGGCACGGTGGAGACCCCGGCGGGCGCGACGCCCGACTCGATGCCCTCCGCCAGCGCGGCGACGGCGCGGTGCCCGAGCACGTCGAAGTCCTGGCGGACCGTCGTCAAGGAAGGCGCGTACTGCGCAGCATCCGGAACGTCATCGAAGCCGACCACCGACACCCCGCCCGCCCCCGATCCGGGCACCGGGCGGCCGGCTTCGGCGAGCGCCCGCAGCATCCCCAGGGCCATCTGATCGTTCGCGGCGAAGACCGCCGACACGTCGGGACGGTCGGCGATGCTGCCACCGACGACGAGGGCGGATGCTGAACTCCAGTCACCGCGCACGACGGGAGGCGCGAGGACCCCCGCCCCCTCGAGGGCGGCCCGCCAGCCCCGTTCGCGCGCCGCGGCGGCGTAGGACGCTTCGGGCCCGGCGAGGTGCCAGACCGTCTCGTGCCCGAGAGCCAACAGATGCTCCACCGCCGTCCGCGCTCCTCCCTCGTGGTCGGACTCCACGACGGCGAACCGATCGTCGGCGGGCGAGTCGACGACGACGAGATGCAAACCCCGGGGCGGTTCGGCCTCGCGGGCGAGCGCGCTGGCTTCGTTCAGCACGAGGGCACCGTCGACCCCCTGGCCGCGGAGCCGGTCGAACGCTCCGGCGAGCGCTTCGCGGCCGTTCGCGCCGAGGGTCACCACGGTGAGCGCGTAGTCCCGATCGGCCGCCGCGCGGGCGACGGCCTCGAGCATGCGGGAGTTGCCGACGGAGGCGAGCGTCGACACGATGACCCCGATCGTCTGGCTGCGCCCCGTGCGCAGCGCGCGCGCTGCCGCGTGCGGGCGATAGCCGAGGGCGGCCAGGGCCGCTTCGACCCGGGCGCGCGTGGCGGGATCGACCCGCGGGCTGCCGTTCACGACGCGCGAGACCGTCTGCCCCGACACACCGGCACGGGCGGCGACATCGGCCATCGACGCGCGGCGGCCGAGCGACTCGCTGGTCTCGGTCATCACGGCGCTCCTCGGGGCGGGCAGGGCAGGCGTGTTGACGTTACCACGGCCGTCGTCTAGCGTGTTGACGTGAACATGGCTGAGGTACCCCAGGACGGGGCGGATGCTGTCGCCCCCCGCGCGAGCGTCGATCTGCCGGGCGAGACCCTGAGCGCCGGCATCGTGAAGCGGCCGACGCACCTCGCCGACGGCCGCGAGCTGATCTACTTCGACGACGCCGGTTCGACCCTGGGCGCCCGACGCTTCGTCGACGAACGCACGCTCGACCCACGGCCCGCCACCGCCACCATGCGCCAGGACGTGCTGACGGGCGATTGGATCTCGATCGCCTCCGCGCGGCAGAACCGCGCCTTCCTGCCCCCGGCGCACCTCGACCCCCTCGCGCCGCAGTCGCCGACGAACCCGTCGGAGGTGCCCTCGCAGTACGACGTCGCCGTGTTCGAGAACAAGTCACCCTCCTTCGGCCCGGCGCTCGCACGCGCGGTCGGCGACGCCCCGGCCGCCATCAACCCGCCGGAGGGCGCCGACGACCTCGCCC
Organism: Microbacterium hanjuni; assembly: GCF_043556395.1. Classification (NCBI taxonomy): domain Bacteria; kingdom Bacillati; phylum Actinomycetota; class Actinomycetes; order Micrococcales; family Microbacteriaceae; genus Microbacterium; species Microbacterium hanjuni. The sequence continues at coordinate 843,437 of NZ_JBIGIK010000002.1, read as the reverse complement.
AGCTCGGCCTCGGGCGCTCGCGCACCTCGATCGGACGCTGCGAGGTCGTGTGCTTCAGCCCCGAGCACGAGGGATCCTTCGGCTCACTCAGCGTCACCCGCGCCCGCACCGTCATCGAGGCGTGGGCGGATCGCACCGCCGCCCTCTCCGCCCTCCCCGGCATCGAGCAGGTCTTCCCCTTCGAGAACCGCGGTGAGCAGATCGGCGTCACACTCGCGCACCCGCACGGGCAGATCTACTCCTACCCCTACGTCACCCCGCGCACCCGTCGACAGCTCGATGCGGCCGAGCAGCTCGGCCCCGATCTGTTCGGCCGCATCCTCGCGGATGAGCAGGCATCCGAGCGGGTCGTGCTGCGCGGCGAGCATTGGACCGCGTTCGTTCCGTTCGCGGCGCGCTGGCCCATCGAGGTGCACCTGTTCCCCCACCGCCACATCCCCGACCTCGCCGCCACGAACGACGCCGAACGCGCCGAGCTCGCGCCGCTGTACCTGCAGCTGCTGCGCGGGGTCGACGCGCTCTACGACACCCCGACGCCGTACATCGCGGCGTGGCATCAGGCACCGGTCACCGTGGGCCGTGACGCGGTGCGCCTGCACCTTCAGCTCACCTCGCCGCGTCGCGCGGCGGACAAGCTGAAGTTCCTCGCCGGATCCGAGTCGGCCATGGGCGCCTGGATCGCCGACGTCACCCCCGAATCCCAGGCGCAGCGCCTTCGCGCTGCCGTCGCGTCCGTCGCGGAGGTCAGCGCATGAGCGACCCGATCCCCGCGGCCGCCGCGCTGCTGGCCACGCTCACCGACCGAACGCCCGAGGGCGTGTGGTCGGCTCCCGGCCGGGTGAACCTCATCGGCGAACACACCGACTACAACGAGGGTTTCGTGCTGCCCTTTGCGATCGGGCACCGCACCGCCGCGGCGGTCGCGCTGCGCGACGACGATCTGGTGCGGGTGGTGAGCGATTTCGCCGACGAGCCCGTCGACGTCTCCCTCGCCGACCTCGACGACGCGATCGAGCAGGGCGGGCTGGATTGGGCCGCGTATCCGCTCGGAGTCGCGTGGGCGCTCCGCGCCGCGGCCGGCGACGGGACAGCGCGCGGTGTCGACATCGCGATCGCATCCGACGTACCGGTGGGCGCGGGCCTGTCGTCGTCGGCGGCGATCGAGAGCTCGGTCGCCTCGGCGCTCAACGACGTGTGGGGGGCGGGCCTGGACCGCGTCGCCCTCGCCCGCATCGGCCGCATCGCGGAGAACGACGCCGTGGGCGCGCCGACCGGGATCATGGACCAGATGGCCTCGATGCTCGGGCGCGCCGATGCCGCCACCTTCCTCGACTGCCGCTCGCTCGAGACCGCCTCGGTCGACCTCGGCTTCGGCGCGGCGGGGCTCGAGATCCTCGTCATCGACACCCTGGTCAAACACGCGCACTCCTCGGGCGGATACCGCGAGCGCCGCGCGTCGTGCGAAGCGGGCGCCGCGGCACTCGGGGTGCCCTGGCTGCGCGACGTCGCCGTGGCCGACCTCGATCGCGCCCGCGACCTGCTCGACGACGAGACCTTCCGCCGCGTGCGCCACATCGTCACCGAGAACCAGCGCGTGCTCGACACGGTCGAAGCGCTCCGCACCGACGGGCCCCGCGCGATCGGGGAACTCCTCACCGCCTCGCACGTCTCGATGCGCGACGACTTCGAGATCTCGGTCGCCGAGCTCGACCTCGCCGTCGAGACGGCGCTCGCCGCCGGAGCGATCGGCTCCCGCATGACCGGCGGGGGCTTCGGCGGCGCGGCCATCGCGCTCCTCCCCGCTGATCGGATCGAGGATGCTGCGGCCGCCGTCGCGGACGCCTTCGCTGCCGCCGGGTACACGGCGCCCCACACGTTCACCGTGACGCCCTCGGAGGGCGCCCGCCGCGACGCCTGACCCAGCACCTCGTCCGCACCCTTTCGCGGGGTGCTGGTCACAGCATCCACACTCCGGCGCGGGCGAACACGAACCCACCCCGCTCCCCCGCACCACATCGCGTGTCCGGGGCGCAAGCGCCGCACGTCGGTGCGGGCGAACGGATGCTAGGGCGCGAGCGCGCGGCGGAGCAGAGCGCGGATACGCTCGGCCACCCGTTCGCGATCCTCGGGTTCGGCGCGGGCGAGCTCGGTCGCCAGCATCCCCGTCGAGAGCAGGACGTCTTCGACCTCCACGTGCGCGCCGACGCGCCCCGCTGTGCGCTCGCGCTGCAGCAGGCTCACGACCAGCGCGCGGAAACGTTCGCCCAACCTCAGGACGTCGGGGTCGTGGCGGTTCGCGCCGATCAGCTCGATGAACGCCGTCGAGGGGAGAGCCTGCTCCACGACGTGATCGAAGAGATCCTCCAGCGTCGCGGACGAAGGCTGCACCAGCCGTTCCAGTTCGGCCACGTTCTCCTCGAATGCCGCCGTGGCCAGGGCGACGCGATCGGGGAAGTGCCGGTAAAGGCTCCCCTGGCCGACTCCCGCCCGCCGGGCCACCGCACTGAGCGGCGCGTTGAGCCCCTGCTCCTCGAAGATCCGCCGTGCGGCGTCGATGAGCGCCCGCCGGTTTCCGGGCCCGGCGGCAGGCCCGCGGTTGGTGCGGGGGAGCTCTTCCGGCAATGGCGACATCCGGGTAGCCTATAACCGGACAGCATTGTCCGGTTATGTAGGAGGAGAAGTCATGGCAACCACCACACGGCTCAGCGGCTCGACGACGATCGCAACGTGGCTCGGCGACCCGAACGGCGGCCCGATCCTTCGTGAGCTGCTCGCGCAGGGCGGACAGAGCGCCGATGCGCTCGCGCCGATCCAGGGGCTGCCGATCGACAATCTCGTGGCGATGAGCCGGGGCGCCTTCACCCAGGACATGCTCGACGACCTCGTCGCCCACGCCGGCTCCGGCGAAGCACCAGATACCGACGGGGCGACCGAAGCGATCGACCCGCCCGTGGCCCTGCGCACCTGGACCGAGCGCATCAATGCCGGCCGGTTCGACGGCAAGACCGTCATCGTCACCGGCGCAGGGTCGGGAATCGGCCGGGCGACGGCCTCGCGCATCGCACGGGAGGGCGGTCGCGTGATCGCGGTCGACGTCTCGCAGGAGCGTCTCGACGACCTGATCGCCGCGCTCCCCGACGCGCAGATCACGGCCCTCGTGGCCGACATCACCGACGACGAAGCCATCGCGGGCATCCTCGAGGCGGCCGGTGACGTCATCGACGGACTGGCGAATATCGCCGGGATCATGGACGACATGACCCCGGTCGGCGACATGGGCGACGCCGTCTGGGAGCGGGTCTTCCGCGTGAACGTCGACGGCACCATGAAGCTCATGCGCGCGGTCATCCCCACGATGCTGGCCCAGGGCGGGGGGTCGATCGTGAACACCGCGTCGGAGGCAGCCCTGCGCGGCTCGGCCGCCGGCGCCGCTTACACCGCGTCGAAGCACGCCGTGGTCGGCCTCACCAAGAGCACGGCGTTCATGTACGGGCCGTCGGGCCTCCGCGTCAACGCGGTCGCCCCGGGGGCGACGATCACGAACATCCAGGCGACGTTCGCCTCGCCGCTCGGCGCCGAGCGTGTGCGCACAGCCATGGCCGTGCTGCCGACGCCGGTCGAAGCCGACGCGCTCGCGGCGAGCATCACGTTCCTGCTGAGCGACGACGGCGTGAACGTCAACGGCGTCACCCTGGCGAGCGACGGCGGATGGTCCGCGGCGTGACGCCTGCCAGAATGCCGAGGTGACCGATCGCACCGCCCCTCCCGTCGTGCAGACGCAGCGAGGGGCGGTGCGCGGTTTCCACCGCGGCGATACCGCGGTCTTCTTCGGCATCCCGTTCGCCCAGCCACCCGTGGGCGCGTTGCGCTTCGCGGCCCCCGAGCCGATGCCGCCGTGGGAGGGCGCGCGCGACGCCACGCGATACGGCGCGACGGCGCAGCGCGGTGACACCGGCGTGACCCTCATCCCCGAGCCGAGCGTGCCCGGCGACGCGACGCTGAACGTCAACGTCTTCACCCCGCGCACCCGCGAGGGCAGGGCCTTGCCCGTGATCGTCTACATCCACGGTGGCGGCTACATCTCGGGCTCACCGGCCAGCAGCTGGTACGACGGCGACGCCTTCGCCCGCGACGGCGTGGTCACCGTCGTGATCTCCTACCGGCTCGGCTTCGACGGCTTCGGCGTGATCGAGGGCGCCCCGGACAACCGGGCAGTGCTCGACTGGCTCGCGGCGCTCGAGTGGGTGCGCGAGGAGGTCTCCGGCTTCGGAGGCGACCCCGCCCGCGTGACACTGGTCGGGCAGTCGGCCGGGGGCGGCGCCGTGCTGACCCTGCTCGGCATGCCGGCAGCGCAGGGCCTCTTCGCGGCAGCGCTCGCGATCTCGCCCGCCCTCGTCGACGTTCCGCGAGCGCGGGCGGAGGGTTTCTCCCGCCGCCTCGCCGAGCTCGCCGGGGTCGCGCCCACGCGCGCCGGATTCGCGTCGGTTCCCGAGGAGCGACTGACGGCGTTGCAGGATGCTGCGAGCCGACCGGTCCGCGGTGGGCCGCTCGCCGCGCTCACCGCCGTCCTCGACGATGGACTGCCGTGGGCACCGCTGATCGACGGGGAGCTCATCGCAGCCCCCACGCTGGAGAGCATCGCCGACGGCGTGGGCCGCAGCATCCCTCTCGTCCTCGGAACGGCCGACGACGAATTCACGATGACGACCGACAAAGCACGGGGCATCCTGCGGTTCGTCCCCGCCTCCTTCGCCCTCGGGCGCCTCGGCCTCGATGCCGCACGGCGCCGCGCGTACCTGGCCGACAACGTTGCGCAGCATCGTCTCGGCACGGCGGCGGTGCTCGGCCGCTACGCGAGCGACCGCGTCTTCCGGGCCGGAATTCCGCGCGTGGCCGCCGCCCGGGGCGACGCGCCCACCTGGGTGTACCGGTTCGCGTGGCGCTCCCCGGTGATCGGGTGGGCGTGCCACTGCCTGGACGTGCCGTTCTGGTTCGACCACCTCGACGCCGAGGGGGTGAGCGCGATCGCAGGTCAGGCGCCACCCGCATCCCTCGCCCGCGAGATGCACGCCGCGGTGGTGCGGATCGCGACCGTCGGCGACCCCGGCTGGCCGGCATGGAGCACCCATCCCGGACGCACGCGCCTGCTGGGGGCCGCAGCATCCGAACCGCCCATTCTAGACGACGGCTACCGCGAGGTCACGGCGCTCAGTGGTGTCGTCGTGCCGTGACACGCTGACGACATGCGCATTGCACTGACAGGATCATCGGGAAAGCTGGGCACCGTCGTCGCCCGCGAACTTCGCAACCACGGGCACGAGGTGATCGGCCTCGACGTGGTCGGCACCCGCGCGAAAGGCTTCGTCCAGGTCGACCTCACCGACTACGGCCAAGTCATCGATGCCTTCGCCGGCGTCGACGACCAGCACCAGGGCATCGACGCGATCGTGCACCTCGGGGCCGTTCCCGCACCGGGGCTCCGCCCCGACGTCGCGATCTTCCACAACAACATCGTCGCCACCTTCAACGTGTTCCAGGCGGCCATTCGCCTCGGCATCGACCGCATCGTCTACGCCTCGAGCGAGACCGTGCAGGGGCTTCCGTTCGACGTCCCGCCGCCCTACATCCCCGTCGACGAGGACTACGCCGCCCGCCCCGAGTCGGTGTACTCGCTGGTCAAGCACCTCGAGGAGACGATGGCGATCGAGCTCGTGCGCTGGCACCCCGAGCTGTCGATCACGGCGTTGCGGTTCTCGAACGTGATGGTTCCCGAGGACTACGCCGAGTTCCCCTCGTTCGACGCCGACGCGGCTTCGCGCAAGTTCAACCTCTGGGGATACATCGACGCCCGCGACGGTGCACAGGCGATCGAACGCGCGCTCGAGGTGGCGCCGCCCGGCTTCGACCGCTTCATCATCGCGGCGGCCGACACCGTGATGTCCCGCCCGAACGCCGAGCTGGTCGCCGAGGTCTTCCCCGGCGTCGACCTGCACGGCGACCTCGGCACGAACGACACCCTGCTCTCGATCGACAAGGCCCGCCGACTGCTCGGCTTCGACCCGCAGCACTCCTGGCGCGACGAGGCCTGACCTCAGGTCAGGGACCCGGGCCGGGGCCGCAGGTCGCAGGCTCGGGTCAGGGGCGCGGCACGAGGGTGGCGAACGGCATGCGCTCGCGCATGACGGCGACGGCGGCGGGGTTGTCGTCGACGAGCACCGCGTCGCGGCCGAGCGCGGCGGCGACCGCGCCGGTCGTGCCGCTGCCCGCGAAGAGGTCGAGCACGCGGTCGCCGGGGCGGCTCGAAGCCTGGACGATCCGGCGCAGCACCCCCTCGGGCTTCTGCGTCGGGTAGCCGGTCTTCTCTCGCCCGGTGGTGGGCACGATCGTGTGCCACCACACGTCGGTGGGGAGCTTGCCGCGGGCGACCTTCTCGGGCGTGACGAGTCCGGGCGCCATGTACGGCTCACGGTCGACCTCGGCGGAGTCGAAGAAGTACCGCTGCGGATCCTTGACGTACACGAGGATCGTGTCGTGCTTCGTCGGCCACCGGCGCCGCGACTTCGCGCCGTAGTCGTATGCCCAGATCAACTCGTTGAGGAACCGCTCACGCCCGAAGAGCGCGTCCATCAGCACCTTCGCGTAGTGCGCCTCGCGGTAATCGAGGTGCAGATACAGCGTGCCGTCGTCGGCGAGCAGCCGCCAGGCTTCGGCCAACCGCGGCTCCAGGTAGCCCCAATAGTCGTCGAAGCGGTCGTCGTACGTGCGCAGATCTCCGCGCAGCCGCTCGTACTGGCGGCCGTGGAAACCTCGCCAAAGGCTGGTCTCCCCGCCCGCTTCAGCCTCCTCGGGTACCGAATGCAGGACGGATGCTGCGCCCGGCAGCGCGCTCTCCGACGATTCCGGGCTGTCCCCGTCCTGGGCCGCGCGTTCTTCCTGCGTTCGGTACGACCGGGCGGTCTCGACGGCGCGCTCGCGGGTGCGCCCGGTGTTGAACGGCGGGTCGAGATAGATGAGGGTGAAGGCGCCGTCGGGGAGGGTTGCGGCGGCGGCGAGGTTGTCGCCCTCGAGGATCTGTACCGAGCCTCGGGTCACGGCACCCGGTGCAACCACGCGTCGCTCGCGAACTTGGTGCGCACGAGCTCTTCGGCTTCGGCGTATTCGTCCTCGGTGATGTGCCCGGGAACCGCCCCGTAACGGGTGGAGAAGGTGGAGATGAACCGCTCGATGATGGCCTCGCGCGACAGTCCGGTCTGACTGCGCAGGGGATCCACCCGCTTGGCCGCCGATACGGTGCCCTTGTCGCTGAGCTTCTCGCGTCCGATGCGCAGCACCTCCGTCAGCATCCGACCGTCCATGTCGTAGCTGAGCGTCGCGTGGTGCAGCACCCCCCCGTTCGCGAGGCGCTTCTGTGCGGCGCCGCCGATCTTGCCGTGCGGGCCGGTGATGTCGTTGAGCGGCTGGTAGGAGGCGTCGATGCCCATCGAGCGCAAGGCCTGCAGCACCCAGTCGTCGAGGAATGCGTAGGAGTCGGCGAACGTGAGCCCGGCCACGAGGGAGGCGGGTACGTAGAGGGAGTAGGTGACGATCGAGTTCGCGCCCATCATCATCGCGCCACCGCCCGAGATGCGCCGGACGACGTCGAACCCGTGCCGGGCCGCACCCTCGGGGTCGACCTCGTTGCGGTACGACTGGAACGAGCCGATGACCACGGCGTTCTCGTCCCATTCCCACAGCCGCAGGCTGGGCTTGCGTCGGCCGTCGCCGACCCGGGAAGTCAACACTTCGTCGAGGGCGAGGTTCATCCGCGGCGAGACGGGCGGCTCGTGCAGCACCTCCCACTCGAACTCGCCCCATCCGGGCGCGGTCACGAGGGCACGACGCACGGCGGTGGCCACCGACTCCGGGGTGAAGCCCAGCAGCTGGGCACCCTCGGGCAGAGCCGACCGCACCGCGGCCGCGATCGTGGGCACGTCGGCTTCGACGGGCAGCCCGTTGACCGCCGCATCGATGTCGTCGAGCGCGGAGTCGGGCTCCAGGAAGAAATCGCCCGCGAGGTGGAAGCCCGAGATCCGCCCCTCGGATTCTTCGAGGTCGACCACCACGAGCTTGCCGCCGGGCACCTTGTATTCGCCGTGCATGATCAGAAGCCTACGGCTGCGGCTCCCCGGCGGGCGCGGCGCTCAGCGCGCGGCGAGGCGGGTCGTGAGTTGGTGGGCGTGCGCGAGCAGGGTGCGCCCGAGCTCGGCCTGCCGTTCGGCGCCGAAGCGGAACTCGACGCCCGTGAGGCTGAGCGCCCATTGCGGGTCACCTTCCCGGGTGAACACGGCGGCCCCCAGGCCCCAGCTGCCCGCCACGATGAGGCCGGGGTTGACGGCGAAGCCGCGCTCCTTCGTCTCGCCGAGCCGCTGGCGCAGCCGTTTCTCACCGTGGGCGCTCCCCCACCGGCTCACCAGTTCCGGATGGCGGCCCAGGTAGGCGTCCACATCGTGGGCCGGCAGGAACGCCAGGATCGCCAAGCCCGCCGAAGCCACGCCGAGCGGGAAACGCACCCCCTCCGACAGCACGAACGAGCGGATGGGGAAGCTCCCCTCCTCCCGAACGAGGCATACCGTCTCGTCGCCGCGCCGCACCGAGAGGAAGGCGCTCTCCTCGGTGCGCACCGCGAGCGACCGCACGATGTCGCGCGCCGCGGCGGTGACGTCGAACCGCGCCGCAGCGACGGTTCCCATCAGGTAGAGCTCGGGCCCGGGCATCCATCGCCCCCGGGTCTCGTCCCGGTCGACGAGCCCCTCCAGCCGTAGCGCCGTCAGCAGGCGGTGCACCGTGGGCCTCGTCAGGGCTGATCGCTCGACGATGTCGGCGATCGAGGCGCCGTCGGCTCCCGACGACGTCACGATCCGCAGCAGCGAAGCCGCGCGCGCCACCGTCTGCGCGCCGGCTACGCGCGTCGAGCCGTCGTCTGCTTCCACAATGTGGACACTACGGCCGCTCTGATCCACATCGCAAACTCCGAGGGGGCGCCGGAACCTGCTCGAGCGAAGGATGAACACACCACCCCGGCAACGAAGGAGTCGCCCGTGATCGACAAGACAGTTCCCACCGCCGCCGAAGCGGTGGCGGACATCCCCGACGGGGCGTCCATCGCGGTCGGCGGGTTCGGCCTCTCGGGCAACCCGATCGCGCTCATCGAGGCGCTCCTCGCGCAGGGCACCACCGACCTGTCGGTGGTCTCGAACAACTGCGGGGTCGATGATTGGGGGCTCGGCATCCTGCTCCGCGCTCACCGGATCCGCAAGATGACGTCGTCGTACGTGGGCGAGAACAAGGAGTTCGAGCGGCAGTTCCTCTCGGGTGAGCTCGAGCTGGAGCTCACCCCCCAAGGCACCCTGGCCGAGAAACTCCGAGCCGGGGGAAGCGGAATCGGGGCGTTCTTCACCCAGACCGGTGTGGGCACCCAGGTCGCCGACGGCGGCCTCCCCCGCCGGTACGACGGCGCCGGGGGCGTGGCTGTCGCCTCCCCCGCGAAGGCCGTGCAGACGTTCACCGTCGGCGGCGCCGCGCACGACTACGTGCTCGAGGAGGCGATCGTCACCGACTACGCGCTCGTGCACGCCCTGCGCGGCGACCGCCACGGCAACCTCGTCTTCAACAAGGCCGCCCGCAACTTCAGCCCCCTCGCCGCGATGGCGGGTCGGGTGTGCATCGCCCAGGTGGAAGACCTCGTCGAGCCGGGTGAGCTCGACCCCGACAGCATCCATCTGCCCGGAATCTTCGTGCACCGCGTGATCGAAGTGGGCGGGGCCACCCCGAAGCGGATCGAGAAACGCACCACGACGACCGGAGACAACTGACATGGCGCTGAGCAGGAACCAGATGGCGGCCCGCGCCGCGCTCGAACTCGCGGACGGCGCGTACGTCAACCTGGGGATCGGTCTGCCGACCCTCGTGCCGAACTTCGTCCCCGCGGGCGTCACGGTGGTGCTGCAGTCCGAGAACGGCATCCTCGGCGTCGGCCCCTATCCACGGGAGGACGCGGTGGACCCCGACCTCATCAACGCGGGCAAGGAGACCGTGACGACCCTGCCGGGGGCGTCGTTCTTCGATTCGGCCACGAGCTTCGGGATGATCCGCGCCGGCAAGATCGATGCGGCCATCCTCGGGGCGATGCAGGTGTCGGGCGGCGGCGACCTCGCGAACTGGATGATCCCCGGAAAGATGGTCAAGGGACCGGGAGGGGCGATGGACCTCGTTCACGGTGCCGCACGCGTGATCGTGCTCATGGAGCACGTGGCCAAGGACGGCAGCGCGAAGATCGTCCGCGAGTGTTCCCTGCCGCTGACCGGACGCGGCGTGGTCGACCGGATCATCACCGACCTGGCGGTCATCGACGTGACGCCCGACGGACTCGTCCTGATCGAAACGGCTCCGGGCGTCTCGGTCGACGAGGTCGTCGCGGCGACCGAACCACCGTTGGCCATCCCGGCGGCGCTTAGGGTGAACGCATGATTCCCGACGACGTCGTCATCGTTTCCGCCGCTCGCACCCCGCAGGGCCGCCTCAAGGGTCAGCTGGCGTCACTGAGTGCGGTCGAACTCGGAGCGATCGCGATCCGCGCGGCTCTCGAACGTGGCGGCGTCGCCCCCGAGCAGGTCGACGCGGTGCTCGCCGGCCAGGTGCTGCAGGCCGGTGCCGGGCAGAATCCGGCGCGTCAGGCCGCTCTGAACGCCGGGATCCCCGCCCGCGCCCACGCCGCGACCATCAACAAGGTGTGCCTGTCGGGTCTCACCGCCGTCATCGACGCTCGACGCATGATCGACGTGGGGGATGCGACCGTGGTCGTGGCTGCGGGAATGGAATCCATGACGCGCGCGCCGCACCTGCTCATGGGTTCCCGGGACGGGTGGGCGTACGGATCGGTCGAGGTGCTCGACCACCTCGCCTTCGACGGCCTCACCGACGCGAGCGAGCACGACAGCATGGGAGCCGCCACCGAGCGGGCGAATGCCCGGTTCGAGGTGAGCCGGGAGGCTCAGGATGCTGTCGCCGCACGCTCCCACCAACGCGCGGCGGCAGCGTACGACGCGGGAGTCTTCGACGCCGAGATCGCTCCCGTGACGGTGCCGCAGCGGAAGGCGGAGCCTCTCGTCATCACGCGCGACGAGGGCGTCCGGCCCGACACCACCGTCGAGTCGCTCGCCGCCCTCCGCCCCGCCTTCGCCGCGGGCGGCAGCATCACCGCCGGCAACGCCTCGCAGATCTCCGACGGCGCGTCGGCGGTGGTGCTCACCACGCGGACGCACGCCGCGGCGAACGGCTGGCCCGTGCTCGCCGTCGTGAACGCCTCGGGCCAGGTGGCAGGACCCGACAACTCACTGCACGAGCAGCCCGCGCGCGCGATCATCGCGGCCTGCGCCAAGCAGGGCATCTCCCCGGCCGCGCTCGACGTGATCGAGATCAATGAGGCGTTCGGCGCGGTCGTGGCGCGCTCGCAGTCCGAGCTCGGCGTGAGCGACGAGGTCGTGAACATCCACGGCGGAGGAATCGCGATCGGTCATCCGATCGGCGCCTCCGGCAACCGTCTCGTCGTGCACGCGGTGCACGAGCTGGTGCGCCGCGGTTCGGGTACCGCCGCGGTCGCGCTCTGCGGTGGCGGCGGTCAGGGAGACGCCGTGATCCTCACCCGCTGATCGCGTCAGGCCGCAGCATCCCGCCTCTCGGTCTTCTCCGCCGGAGAGAGGACCGCGGGCTTCTCCGAGAGACCCTCGGGCGCGGCGACCGGGCGGGCCACCTCGGGGGTATCGAGGAGTGCTTCACGCATGATGCGGCGGGGGTCGTAGCGCCGGGGGTCGAGCTGACTCCAGTCGGTGTCGGTGAACTCCGGACCGAGCTCCTCGCGCACCCGCCCCTCGGCCGTGCGGGCGAGGCCCTTCGCCCGGTCGATGAAGCGGCGGAGACCTGCTGCGTAGACCGGCAGGCGCTCCGGTCCGATGAGCATGGCCGCGATGAAGCCGATCAGGATGAGCTTCTCGAACGTCAGCCCGAACGTCATGCGTCGACCTCCGCGTGCGTCGGCAACACGGGAAGCGCCTTGGCTCGACGTCGGTCGAGGAGAAGCGACACCCCCGCCGCGGCGAAGAAGAGGGTGCTGAGCACCCCGGCCAGCAGCAGCATCGAGACGACGTCGGCCGCGGGGGTGGCCAGCGCCGAGAAGAGGGTCGCCACCAGGATGGCGATCCGCCAGCCGCGGAGGATGCCGCGACCGCTCACGACGCCCGCGAGATTAAGGGCGACGAGGAAGACGGGCAGCACGTACGCGACACCGACCACGATGAGCAGCTTGAACACGAAGTCGTAGTAGAACGACGCCGTGTAGAACTGCGCGCCCTGCTCGGGCACGAACTGCGCCATGAGTTCGACGATGTGCGGCACGATCAGCAGCCCCGAGGCGCACCCGGCGAAGAAGAGCGGGATCGCCGCCGCGAGGAACCCGATGGTGTAACGGACCTCACGACGGGTGAGACCGGGCATGATGAACGCCCAGATCTGCCACAACCAGACGGGTGCGGAGGCGAGGATGCCGATCGCGAACGCGATGCGCATCCGCAGATCGAAGCCGCTCGTGACCGTCTCGAAGTTCAAGACGGCGAAGTCATCGCCGCGGATGGCCGCCACGGTGCGGATCGGCTGCGTGATGACGTGGATGACAGCATCCGTGAAGATGAAGGCCCCGACCATGCCGAGCACGACGGCGAGAGCGGCGATCATCAGCCGTTTGCGCAGTTCGACCAGGTGGCCGCCCAACGACATCTGCCGCTCTCGCCGTTGCGCCTTCGTGCGGGTGGTGGCCCCGACGAGCGCGGACATCGCCGCTCAGCGGGGGGACGAGGCGCTGCCGAGGTCGGCGGCGTTCAGCGGGGTGGGGGGTGTCAGAGTCGTCGCGGCAGGCGTTGCCGGCATCGCGGACGGCACGACTTCGGGCTCGTCCTCGGCCTTCATCGCCTTCATCTCGCCTTTGAAGACGCGGGCGGATTGGCCCATGCTCTTCGCCAAGGCCGGCAGCTTCGCCGCGCCGAAAAGGAGCAGGATCACTGCGAGAACGATGAGCAGGTGCCATCCGGTCAATCCGTGGAACATGAGCCCTCCTTTGGGCAGATCCGGGCGTCCTCGCCCGGATTTCGCGCCGATGGGAACACCGTGGGGGGTCGCGGTGGCACCGAACGAGGGCGATGCTATTCGGGTCGATGGGCAAATACAAGCCTCCCGTCAAACAAGTCTTTCCTGACACCTGATCAGCATCTTTTGATTGACCGCTGGCCGAACATCGGTCAAGATGACCGCAGAGCGACCGACCGGAATGCCGGACGCGGGCCGCTCAACCCCCCGCAGGCCGAACGTGTTCACCCTCCTCGTGAAGGGACGCGTTGCGCCTGCCCGAACTCGATGAGGAGTGGAGGAAAAAGCGCGCGGGGAAAGCTCCGCGCGGGCATGGGCCCGGGTCGCCACGATCAGCCGTTCAGACCGGCTGGTGGCGACCCGGTGAAAACAACTCGATCTCGCAGATACAGGAGCTGTTTCACGATGAATTCTACCTCCCGACACCCGGCTTTCCCCTCGCGGGTAGCCGCTGCTGTCGCCGCGGTGGCCCTGGGTTTGACCGCGGTAGGCGCCAGTGCGCTGCCCGCTGCGGCGCACCCCGGCCACGACCATGAAGAGGATGCGGCCGCCGCCCTCGATTGGACCAATTACGAGAAGGTTCTGCTGACGAAGAACGTCGGCGAACCGATCGACCTGGCAGTGATGCCCGACTCGAAGGTCCTCCACACCGCGCGAAACGGTGACATCCGCCTGACGGACCCCAGCACGGGCGTCACGAAGGTCGTCACCACGATCCCGGTCTACGCGAACTCGGAGGACGGTCTCCAGACCATCGCCCTGGACCCCGCGTTCGAGGAGAACAACTGGGTGTACATCGTGTACTCCCCGATCGACGCCGACGGCGACGGCGCCGTGGACACGCCGGTGGGCAACGCCCCCAACACCCTCCCCGCCGGGGCGGACGAGTCCTACTGGGACCAGTGGGTGGGCGTGAACCGGCTTTCGCGGTTCACGTGGAACGGCACCGGCCTCGACCTCGCCAGCGAGCAGAAGATCCTCGACGTCGAGGTGCAGCGCGGACAGTGCTGCCACGTCGGCGCCGACATCGACTTCGACGGCGACGGCAACCTGTACCTCAGCACGGGTGACAACACCCCCGCGAGCACGCCGGGCGCCAATGGGTTCGCCCCGAACAACGACGCACCCGGACTCAACCCCGGCTTCGACTCGCGTCGTGGCGCCGGTAACACCAACGACCTGCGCGGCAAGATCCTGCGCTTCCATGTCGAAGCGGACGGCACCTACACGATCCCCGAGGGCAATCTCTTCGCCCCGGGCACCGAGTTGACACGGCCCGAGATCTTCATCATGGGCGTGCGCAACCCGTTCCGGTTGGAGGTCGACCCCGAGACGAACTCGCTCTCGTGGGCCGATTACGGCCCCGACGCCACCAAGGCGGTCGCGGACACCGCGGGCCGCGGACCCATGGGTCTCGTGGAGTGGAATGTCGTCGGTCTCGACGACCCCCACAACGGCGGGTGGCCGTACGTCACGGCCGACAACTTCGCCTACAACGATTGGGACTTCGCCACCGCCACGCCGGGAGCGTTCTTCGATCCCGCCAACCTGGTGAACGACTCGCGCTGGAACACGGGGCTCACGCAGCTGCCGCCGGCACGCGCCGCGACCCTCTATTACGGCGACAACCCCGGTGATCAGCCGTGGGACGAGCTGGTGAACTTCGGTGCCGGCAGCGGCCAGGGCCCCATGGGTGGGCCGGTCTATCACTACGACGAGACCAACCCGTCCACGACCAAGCTCCCCCAGCACTGGGACGGCAAGGCGTTCATGGGCGAGTTCTCGCAGGACTACATCGCGGCCTTCACCGTCGATTGGGAGAACTACGACGTCACCGCGATCGAGGACTTCCTCCCGAACGCGTCTCTGACCGCGAACGGCCAGCCGGGCCACGACAACCCCATGGACATGGAGATCGGGCCCGACGGCTCGATGTACGTGCTCGACTATGGCGACGGCTTCTTCCGGGCGAACCCCGATGCGGGCTTGTACCGCATCGACTACGTCGCGGGGAACAAGTCGCCGCAGGCGCGCTTCACGGCCACCCCGACGTCCTCGTCGTCCGCTCCCCTCACGGTGCAGTTCGATGGCGCGGGATCGACCGACCCCGAAGGCGGAGCACTCACCTACGAGTGGGACTTCGACGGCGACGGCACGTTCGATGCCACCGGTGTGACGGCGTCGTACACGTACACGACGATCGCCAACTACACGGCACGACTACGCGTCTCCGACCCGGAGGGCAAGTTCAGCCTCACCTCGCGCACCATCTCGGTGGGCAACCAGGCGCCGGAGGTCACGGTCACGTTCCCTGAGAACGGTGGCTTCTTCGACTGGGGTCAGGCCGTTCCGTTCAAGGTGACGACGACGGATGCTGAAGACGGCACCGCCACGGATTGCTCGCGCGTGTCGTGGACCTACGGTCTCGGCCACGACGAGCACGCTCACCCCGAGGTCTCGGGAACCGGCTGCACCGGCTCGTTCCGCACCGACCCGAACTCGCCCGAGCACGGGCCCGGCGCGCTGCTGTACGGCGCCGTCGTGGTGACGTACGCCGACGCGGGCGCCAACGGTCTGCCGGCAGCGACGGGCGAGGCGACGGTTCGTCTCAACCCGAAGCTGCAGCAGGCTGAGCACGCCATCCAGCGTCAGGGCGTCGTCAACTACGCCGACACGGGTGCGTCCGGCGGCAACGCCGTTCGTGGCCTCGGCGCCGGCGACTTCCTCAAGTACGATCCCGTGAGCTTCGCGGGCATCGACGGAGCGGTCGTCCGAGCCAATGGCGGCGGAGCCATCCAGCTGCGCTGGGGTGCCGCCGACGCGGCGCCGTTCGCGACCGCGACGATTCCCGACGGCTCCGGCTGGCAGGACGTCTCGATCACGTTCGACGCACCGGAGGGTTCGGGAGCGTTGTTCGTGACCTCGGCCGATGAACTGGCCGTCGACGCGATCACCATGGTGGGTGCGGGAATCGGTGACGTCACCGCTCCGACCGTGGCGCACACGCTGGCACCGGCTGCACCCACGGGAGTGGGCGGCGTCTACAACGAGCCGGTCCGCTTCGCGGTGCAGGCGAGCGACAACGGCGCACTCTCGAGCGTGCAGTACTCGCGCGACAACGGTGCGACCTGGACCAACCTCGCGGCCAACCAGCAGTACGGCGTGACCTTCTCGCAGGACGGCGTGTACGACCTGCGTTACCGGGCCACCGACGCCGGCGGCAACGTGTCCGAACTGGGCTCGGTGTCGTTCACGATCGACCTCGACGCTCCGAACGAGCCGACCGTCGATTCGCGCACCCTGGTGACCCTCGGTTCGCCCCGGGCCACCTACGGCGACCCCGGCGACGTGGTCGTCGCGGTCACCGGTGAGGGCGGCGTTCCGACCGGGGAGGTCGTGCTGTCCGTCGGCACCACCGAGGTCGGTCGCGGAACGCTGGATGCGTCCGGCAAGGCGAGCATCACCCTCCCCGCAGACCTCCCGGTCGGAACGCACACGCTGCGTGCGACCTACGGGGCCGATGAGGTCTTCAAGACCTCGGCGGGAACAGCTCGACTGACCGTGTCGCAGGCGCGCTCGACGACCGAGGTCGTCGTCTCGCCGAACCCGGTCAAGCCGGCGGTGGCGGCCACGGCCACCATCCACGTGGAGTCGTCGACGGGCATCGCACCGTCCGGCAACGCCGCGGTCACGGTGCGCCGCAACAACGCGGTCGTCGCGACGCTCACCGGCACGCTCGATGCGGAAGGCAACGTCGTCGTGACGCTGCCCAAGCTCAGCATGGTCGGTGCCTATCAGGTGCAGGCGGCGTACGACGGCTCGGCCGGCGTCGCCAAGAGCACGGCTTCGGCCAGCCTGACGGTCAAGAAGTAACCCTCGGCGGGGGCAGCACCACGGTGCTGCCCCCGCCATCCCGGCCGCCCCCGGGCCCCCCAGGGCGGACCCACCTCGAAGGAGAGTCATGAGTCACCACCACGATCACGCGCACCCGACGGTATCGGCTCAGCCGATGAGCCGCCGGACCATGCTGAAGGCACTGGCGGCCTCGTCCGTCGCCGTCGGCCTGGGCGCCGCCGCCGCACCCGCGGCTTCGGCGACATCCGCGTTCGGCGCCAAAGCAGCACTGCCGACCGTCAGCGGCGGAAAGCGCCTCGTCCCCATCAACCGCATTGGCATCCAGCTGTACACGGTGCGCGACAAGGTCAGCTCCCTGGGCTTCCGCGCCGTCTTCGAAGAACTGGCCAACATCGGCTACTCCGAGGTGGAGTTCGCCGGGTACACCCAGGGTCAGGTCGGGGCCATCACCCCGACGGAGATCAGGCAGCTCCTCGACGACAACGGCCTGCGGGGCGTCGGAGCGCACGTCACGCTCAATCCGGGCAACATCGACCAGCAGCTCGAGACAGCGCAGATCCTCGGCCTTCCGCACCTCGGCCAAGGCGGACCGATCGCCGGCGGCTACGGCGGTCCCCTGCCGAAGGAGCAGTGGACGACGGCCATCGCGACCTGGAACGAGATGGGCGCGAAGGCGAAAGCAGAGGGCATCAAGCTCTACGCCCACAACCATGCGCAGGAGTGGAACTTCACGACCGACACGAACGAACGCGTGTACGACCTGCTGTGGGACGGCTTCGACCGGGAGTCGGTCTTCTTCCAGATGGACATCTACTGGGCCCACGTCGGAAAGCACCTGTACCCCGGATTCGAGCCGATCGACTACATCAAGCGCGACCCGCGACGCTTCCCGCTCGTGCACCTCAAGGACGGCAAGCTCAACCCGAACAGCGCCAACGGCTACGACATCATCGAGTTCGGCGCCGGGGACATCAACTACACCGCGTTCCTGTCCGAGTTGCGCGACCGCGGTCAGCGCTTCGGCATCTACGAACAGGACAACGCATCCACCGTCCCGATCAACCCCGGCAACTCGCTGGCGAACGCCGACCGTAGCTACGACGCCATCGCGGCGCTGCGCGGCTGAAAGAACAAGGACACCTCATGAAGAATGTGATCAAATCAGCCACCGTCGCGCTGCTTGTCGTGGGGGGCAGCGTCGTCGCTGTCCCCGCGTACGCGGCCGACCTGTCGTGCACGGGTGATCTGGGAAGCCAGACCATCTCGGGCACCCTCACCGTCACCGACGGTGTCGACTGCGTCCTCGGCGGAGCCACCGTCGAGGGCGACATCATCGTGGAGCCCGGAGGCTGGCTCGATGCCACCTCCGTGACCGTCACGGGCGATGTCATCGCCACCGACGCCTACGGCGTCTCGCTCGACGGCACCAGCGTCGCGGGAGACATCAGCGCCTACTCCGAAGGGACGCGCTCCGGCTTCCTCTACGTCACCGACCTCGAGGTCGGCGGGTCCGTCGCCGCGGGCGGCATCGACGTCGAGGTGACCGACAGCAACATCCACGGTTCGCTCACCACCCAGGCCGCCACCTATGTCGACCTGCTCCGCACCTCGGTCGACGGCGACGTCTCGATCGACGGCTCGGATTACGGTGTCTCGGTCGGTGGCGCGATCGTGAAGGGCGGGGTCACCGTGAGCGGCAGCTCGCGCGACGTGCTGATCGGCGCTGACGCCGACGGCGCGGCCGACGCGTTCGCCAACTCGATCGGCGGCGGCCTCTCCCTGACCGGCAACACGGCAAACCTCCGGGTCGCTGCGACGACGGTCTACGGTGCGCTGACGCTCGACGGCAACACCCCCGCTGCGGCACTCGGCACCGGCGTCTTCGCCGGATCCGTGACCGGAGATCACTCGGGTGACGCTCCCGCACAGCCCGCCGCGGGCGACCAGTCGATCGCCGTCACGGTGCCCGACCAGGGCGCGGGCGAGCTGACGTGGTCGCTCGAGGGAAGCTCGGCGCTCGTCGACCTCGGTGTCGCCGAGGAGATGCTCGATCACTACTACGCCGACGGCGAGATCGTTCCGATCCGTATCCAGGACACGCGTCCCGGAAACCCGGAGTGGTCGCTGACCGCTCAGGTGTCGGACTTCACCGCCGGTGGCGAAGCCGTCTCGAGCAAGTACCTCGGCTGGACCCCCGAGGTGCTCGAATCCGAGGGTGGAGCAGTCGCCGGCGCGCCGGTGCCCTCCGGCTTCGACCGCGGCGACGGCCTGTCCGTCGCCCGCACCCTGGCGCAGGCGGACGAGGGCCACGAACGTGGCTCCTCGCTGGTCGGCGCTGATCTCGAGCTCAAGCTTCCGCTCGACACCCCCCGCGGCACCTACACCGCAACGATCACGCTGACCGCCCTCAGCTGATCACCCCCGTCCGGGCCGCGACCTCGTCGCGGCCCGGACGGACCCACTTCTGAAAGCGAGTACCCGCCATGTCCCAGGCGATCCTGTCCCCCTCTCCCCGCCGTCGTACCCCTCTTGCCGTCTTGCTGGGCGTCGTTCTGGCGCTCACGATGCCCGTCGGCGCAGCGCTGGCCGAAACCACCCCCGAACCGGGCGCCGACACCACAGTGTCGTGGAGCGTGCGCCCCGCCGATACCGCCCAAGGGCGCGACCGGCCCAACTTCGCCTACGAGTTGACCCCCGGCGCGACCCTCAGCGACGCCCTGACCGTGACGAATCGCAGCGCCGAACCCATCGCGCTCGACGTCTACGCGGCAGACGGATTCCTCACGGCGGACGGAGCACTCGACATCCTCGCCGGCGGTGAGGTCTCGACCGAACTCGGCAGCTGGATCGACTTCGACGTGCCCCAGCTGACTTTGGACAGCGGCGAGAGCGCCGAGGTGCCCTTCACCATCGCCGTCCCCGCCGCCACTCCCCCGGGGGATTACGCCGCCGGGGTCGTCGCCTCGATGCTCGTCCGAGCCGACACGGGCACGGTCACCGAGCGCCGCCTGGGCTCCCGCATCCACCTCCGCGTGCTGGGCGACCTCGCCCCCGCGCTTGCGATCTCCGACGTCGCCGTCGACTACCACGGCACCGCGAATCCGATCGAGGGGGGCGCTGCGACCGTGACGTACACGCTGGTCAATACCGGCAACACCCGGCTCGACCCCACCGCGAACGTCTCGCTCTCGGGCCCGTTCGGTTGGGCGCCGGTCGGCGCCGGCGACGACGCGCCCGAGCTGCTCCCCGGCAGCTCGATCCAGCGGACGGTCGAGGTCGGCTCGGTTCCCCCGCTCGGCCTGCTCACCGTCGACGTCACCTCCAGCGGCGAGATCGTTTCGCCCGGAATCGGTGCGGCCGAGGCCTCCGATCCCGTCGTGGCCGAGACCGGCTCGGCATCGACGGCGGCGGTGCCGTGGACGGCGCTCGCCCTGCTCCTCGTCGCGGCGGGTCTCATCGTGTGGCGGATCCTCGCGCGAAAGCGCGCGAAAGCGGCTCATCGCCGCGAGATCGAGGCCGCCGTGGCCGCGGCGAAGGCCGAACGTGCCGGCGGCGAGTCGGCGACGGATGCTGCGGCCACCGCGCCCGCCCCCGTCACGGCCGGCGCCTCGCCGACGCCCTGACCGGGCGACCCCGCACTCGCCTGCGGCGCGGAGAGGGACACTCCGCGCCGCAGGCGTACCACGTCGGGCCAGCAGCATCCCGAGCCGTTCTCCCCCAGCAGGCCCGCATCAGATCGAGGAGATGACGCGGATCAAGGACGATTCCGCCTCGATCGGTCCTCGATCGACGTCATCTCCGCCATCCGCACCGGGGAGGCACGGGAGATGATGCGCGGTCAGGAGGTGATGAAGCCGTTGCTCAAGGCCTCGGGCGAAAGGGCGTGCTCGACGGCGAGCATGCTCGCCCCGAGGATGGCCGCCTTGTCGGCGGCGAGCGACTGCACGATGGAGAGGTACTCCGTCGCGAGCGGCGTCGAGCGGGTGTAGACGACCTCGCGGACACCGGCGATCAGGTGCTCGCCGACGCGGGCCATCGACCCGCCGATCGCGATGATCGAGGGGTTCATCAGGCTCACGCACGTCGTCAGCACCTCGCCGATGTCGCGTCCGGCCTGGCGAACGGCCTGGATCGCGTCGATGTTGCCGCGCTTGACGAGGTCGACGACGTCGGATCCGGTATGGGCTTCGACGCCCTGCTCACGGAGTGCTCGCGCGATGGCCGGGCCGGAGGCCAGAGCCTCCAGGCATCCGCGGTTACCGCACTGGCAGGGCACGTTCGCCCCGCGGGCCACCTGGACGTGACCGATGTCGCCGGCGATGCCCTGCGCTCCGCGCTGGAGCGCACCGCCCGAGATGATGCCGGTACCGATACCGGTCGACACCTTGACGAACATGAGGTGGTCCACGCCTGGCCAGGCGACGGCCCGTTCGCCGAGGGCCATGATGTTGACGTCGTTGTCTACCAGTGCGGGTACCGGCAAGTGCTGGTGGATCCAGCCGGGGATGTCGAAGCGGTCCCACCCGGGCATGATCGGCGGATTGACGGGCTGACCCGTGGAGTGCTCGACCGGCCCCGGGACGCCGATGCCGATCGCGGCCACATCGGTGCCGGTGCGCCCGGTCTCGGCGAGCAGGGTGTGGGCGCGCTCCATGAGCCAGCTGAGGACGGGCTCGGGGCCGAGCGCCACATCGAGCTCCTCGGAGAACTCGGCGAGCACCTGGCCGGTGAGATCGGTGATGGCGACGACGGCGTGGGAGGCGCCGATGTCGCCGGCGATGACGACCTTCGCGGCAGGGTTGATGGCGAACTGCGACGGCGGGCGGCCACCGGTGGAGACGCCGTCGGCGACCGGGGTGATGAGGCCCATGCGCATGAGCTCGTCGACGCGCACCGCGACGGTCGAGCGGGCGAGGCCGGTCGACTTCGCGAGCTCGGCCCGGGTTCTCGGCACGCCGTCTCGAAGCAGCTGGAAGAGCTGGCTCACACCTGTCACCGTCTGCGCGGAGTCCGTCGTCATTCTTGCCACACCCTCAGTACACCATTAGTTGAACATCCGCCGCCCACAAGACGACGGCGGCCGTGCACAAGCGCGGCCGCCGTCGTCTTATCCATCGCTCTAGCTCTTCCGCCCGGACGGACCGGAGAAGCGCTGCTGCAGCAGCACCGCGACGACGATGATGACGCCCTTGGCCACCTGCTGCACCGACGAGGAGAGGTTGAGTTGCACGAAGACGTTCGTCAACGTGGCGAAGATCAAGACGCCGAGCACGGTGCCCGTGATCGTTCCGCGTCCGCCGATGAGGAGGGTGCCTCCCACCACGACCGCGGCGATCGCATCCAATTCGTAGAGGAGGCCGTTGGTCGAGCTTCCGGCGGTGGTGCGCCCGAGGATCATGACGGCGGCGATCCCCGCCCCGAGACCGGCGAGCGCGTACAGCCACATGGTGTGGCGTCTCACATTGATACCGGCGAGGCGCGCCGCCTCCCGGTTGCCGCCGATCGCGACCGTGCGGCGACCGAAGGTCGTGCGATTGAGCAGCACCCAGGCGAGAGCGGCGACGATGGCGAAG
The DNA here is from genome assembly GCF_043556395.1 of Microbacterium hanjuni. Taxonomy (NCBI): domain Bacteria; kingdom Bacillati; phylum Actinomycetota; class Actinomycetes; order Micrococcales; family Microbacteriaceae; genus Microbacterium; species Microbacterium hanjuni. The sequence goes on along the minus strand of NZ_JBIGIK010000002.1, from coordinate 820,836 downwards.
ATCCAGATCAGCACGTCCACGCCGAGGAAGTCGTCGTTCATGAAGGTGACGAAGCCGCGATCCTCGACCACCAGGGTGCGGCGATCGGCGAGGATCTCGGCGAGACCGCGGGCGGCGACCAGCATGGCGAGCGTCGCCATGAACGCGACGACGTTGCCGTAGGCGATTACGATGCCGTTGATCAGTCCAGCGCCGACGCCGACCAGCAGGGCGACGACGACCATCACGATCCAGTGCATCTGGTCGGCGAGGTCCTGCACCACCGCAAGCGTCGCGACGACCGAGGCGAGACCCATGACCGATCCGACGGAGAGGTCGATGCCGCCCGCGATGATCACGAGGGTCATCCCGACGCTGATCACGCCGATGATGGAGGCCTGCCGGAGGATGACAAGGAGGTTGTCGACTTTGGTGAAGTCTCCGCCGCCGGCGACAGCGCCGACGATGAAGATCAGCAGCAGGGCGACGACGAGGCCGAGGTTTCGGCCCACCGACCCGGAGAGCACCCGCCGCCACAGCGGGCGCTGAGGCTCGGTCGGTGTTGCGGCGGTGACGGGCGGGGCGGTTCGGACGCCGGTGGGGGTGGTCGGCTCGCTCACGCGGCGGATCCTTTCATGACGAGGTCGAGCACTCCGTGCTCGTCGATCTGGGTGGAGGGAAGGGTGCGCAGCACGCGGCCGTCGGCGATGACCAGGACGACGTCGGCGAGGCCGAGGACCTCCTCGATCTCGCTCGAGACCACGACGACGGCGTTGCCCGCGGCCGCGAGGTCTCGGATGAGGCTGTAGATCTCAGCGCGAGCGCCGACGTCCACACCGCGGGTCGGCTCGTCGAGCAACAGCACGCGGGTGCCGTGCACCAACCAGCGGGCGAGCAGGATCTTCTGCTGGTTTCCGCCCGAGAGCGTGCGGGCAGGACGGTCGGGGTCGGCGGGACGCAGTTCGAACGCCTCGATCTGCTCGAGCGCCACCCGCCGGGCGGAACGGTCGTCGAGGAAACCGCCGCGCGCGAAGCGGCGCATCGACGCGAGCGTGATGTTGACGAAGATGGGCTCGTCGAGCACGAGACCCTGGCTCTTGCGCTCCTCGGGCGAAAGTCCGATGCCGGCGTTGACGGCGGCGACCACCGAACCGCGCCGCAGCACCTTGTCACGCACCCGCACGGAGCCGTTCGAAGCGGTGCGGGCACCGTAGACCGTTTCGAGGATCTCAGAACGGCCCGAGCCGACGAGACCGGCGAGTCCGACGACCTCACCGGCGCGCACCGTGAACGACACGTCCCGGAAGACACCGTCGAGTGCGAGGTCGGTCACTTCGAGCACCGTGGGGGCGTCTGCGGCCACCGGTTCGCGGGTGGGGAAGACGTTCGCGACCTCGCGGCCGGTCATGAGGCGGATGAGTTCACGTGTCGGCGTCTCGGAAGCGGAGAGGCCGACCGCAGTCGTCCGGCCGTCCTTGAGCACCGTGATCCGATCGCCGATCTGTCGGATCTCCTCGAGACGGTGGGTGATGTACACCACCGCGATCCCCTGCGCCGTCAGCTCGTGCACCACACCGAAGAGGTTCTTGACCTCTTCGGTGTCGAGCACGGCGGACGGCTCGTCCATGATGATGAGCTTGATGTCGTGCGACAGCGCACGCGCCATGCTGACGATCTGTTTGTTGGCAGCGCTGAGGGAGCCCACCTCGGTGTGCGGCGACAGGTTGGAGTGGCCGAGGCGCTTCAGCAGCGCGGTGGTCTGCTTGGCGGCCTCCGAGCGCTTCGTGAAGCCGCCGCGCGCCAGTTCGTGGCCGAGGAAGATGTTCTCGGCGATCGTGAGGCCGTCCACGACGTCCAGCTCCTGGTACATCGTGGCGATGCCGAGCTCGATGGCGGCCTCGGGCGTGGCGATCTCCACCAGTTCCCCCTGCCAGCGGATCTCGCCTTCGTCCGGGCGGTGCACACCGGCCAAGGTCTTGATGAGCGTGGACTTGCCCGCACCGTTCTGGCCGAGGACGCAGTGCACCTCGCCCGCGGCGATGTCCAGGTCGACGCCGCGCAGGGCTCGGACACCGGCGAAAGACTTCGTCACGTCTCGCACCGTGAGTAATGACGACTGATGGTCAACTTTGATCACCGGGCGAACATAACACGGCCACCACCCGGCGCGCGACCCCTCCTGTTCGGGCAGGTAGCGGAACGATCCCGGATAGGGGAATGCCGAAAACACAAGGGGAGATACCCCTAAGACCCCCCTCCCCTACTTATAACCGTCGGATAACAAAAGTTGACTACCTCGTCGTCACTTCTGCTACGGTGAGGCTCGTCAGAGTGGACCTCTCCTTTTCGTGGATGACCCGGGGGCCGCTGGCCAAGCTGCATCACATTCAAGGAGGAAAGAAATGCGCTCACACGTGAAATCACGGACCCGCCTGGTGCTCACCGGCGCGGCATTCTTCGCAACGATCGGACTTCTCGCCGGCTGTTCGGGCTCGACCGACGAAGGCGAAAGCGTCGTCGACCAGGGCACGACCACCGAAGAGAACGCCGAGTCGGGCGAGACCGTCACGATCGGATTCTCGGGCCCCGCGGCCGACCACGGCTGGCTCGGTGCCATCAACTCCGGCGCTCTCGCCGCCGCCGACAGCTTCCCCGACGTCGAGCTCAAGGTCGCCGAGGGCACGAACGATGTCACGGCCCAGATCGCGGCCGTCGAGACCTTCATCAACGATGGCGTCGATGCCATCGTCCTGCTCCCCAGCGACGGCGCTGCTCTGACCGAGGTCGCCATCCAGGCGATGGAGGCCGGCATCCCGGTCATCAACGTCGACCGTGAGTTCTCCAGCCCCTTCGCTGCGCGCTCCACGGTGCTCGGCGACAACTACGGCATGGGCGTCAGCGCCGGTACGTACATCTGCGAGCAGGTCGGCGACAACCCCGACGCGATCGTCGGCGAGATCGCCGGTATCGACTCGCTGCCGCTGACCCAGGATCGCTCGGCGGGCTTCGCCGACGCGCTCTCGGACTGCGGCCTCGAGGTCGGCCCGCGCGTCGCTGCGGACTTCACCGTGCAGGGCGGCGAGGCGGCAACCTCGCAGCTGCTGTCGGCGAACCCGCAGATCGACGCTCTGTGGAACCACGACGACGACCAGGGCATCGGCGTCCTCGCGGCGATCAGTGCCGCGGGTCGCGACGAGTTCATCATGGTCGGCGGCGCCGGCAGCAAGAACGCGATGGAGGCCATCCAGGCCGACGACACCGTCCTGAAGGCGACGGTCATCTACCCGTCGACGCAGGCGGCCGACGGAATCGCGCTCGCGCGCCTCATCGCCCAGGGTAAGACCGCCGGCGACTTGATCACCCCGAGCGTGCCGAACCGTATCGTCCTCGATGCGCCGGTCGTGACGAAGGACAACGTCGCCGACTTCATCGATCTCGCTTTCGAGTCCTGATCGAGAGGGGGTCGCCCGGTCTACTCCGGGCGGCCCCCTTTTCTTTACCCTTCGACAGAAAGACAGTGCATTGACCCAGCCCCTCCGCGTCGCGATGATCGGCGCCGGCTTCATGGGTGCCGCGCACTCCCAAGGGTGGCGCGTCGCCCCCCGCTTCTTCGACCTCCCGCTGCAGCCCGAGATGGCCGTGCTCGTGGGCCGTGACCTCGACCGCACGAACGAGGCGGCCGACCGCTGGGGGTGGGGCGAGACCTCGACCGACTGGCGCGAAGTGATCTCGCGCAGCGACATCGACGTCGTCGATGTGGTGACCCCGGGCGATTCGCACGCCGAGATCGCCATCGCCGCGCTCGAGGCCGGCAAGCACGTGCTCTGCGAGAAGCCTCTCGCCAACACGGTCGCCGAGGCCGAGGCGATGACGGATGCTGCAGACCGTGCCGCCGCACGCGGGGTGCGCTCGATGGTGGGCTTCACCTACCGTCGCGTGCCCGCAGCCACGTTCGCCCGCGACCTCGTCGCGGCCGGGCGTATCGGCGAGGTGCGTCAGGTGCGCGCCGAGTACCTGCAGGACTGGCTGAGCGATGCGGACGCTCCGCTCACGTGGCGGCTGCAGAAGGACCGCGCCGGATCCGGCGCCCTCGGCGACATCGGGGCGCACGCCGTCGACATGACCGAGTACATCACCGGCCAGCGCGTCGAGCGCGTCTCGGGCATCCTCGAGACGATCGTGAGCGAACGCCCCCTGCTGGGCGAAGCATCCGGCCTCTCCGGATCCGCGAGCGCCGAACGCGGCGCCGTCACGGTCGACGACCTCGCCCTCTTCACCGGCCGTCTCACCTCGGGCGCCTTGGCGTCGTTCGAGGCCACCCGTTTCCGCCTGGGCCGCAAGAACGCCCTGCGCATCGAGATCTCGGGGTCCACCGGCGCCATCTCGTTCGACCTCGAGCGGCTCAACGAGCTCGAGTTCTACGACGCGACCGCTCCCGCCGAGGAGCAGGGCTTCCGCCGCATCCTCGTCACCGAACCCGGGCATCCCTACGCCGGCGCCTGGTGGCCCGCGGGCCACATGCTCGGGTACGAGCACGGCTTCTCGCACCAGGCCAAGGACTTCGTCGAGGCCGTCGCCGAGGGCACCGCGCCGAGTCCGTCGTTCGCCGACGGCCTGCACGTGCAGCGCGTCTTGGACGCCGTCGAGCGCAGCTCGGCCGGCGGCAGCGCGTGGATCAGCGTCAGCTGACCCCTTCCTTACGCCGCGACCGCGCGGCATCGTAGATCCCGACCGAGAGGACCCCGCAATGACGCGACCGATCACCCTGTTCACCGGCCAATGGGCCGATCTCCCTTTCGAAGAAGTCGCCCGCCTCGCGGGCGAGTGGGGCTACGACGGCCTCGAGATCGCGTGTTGGGGCGATCACCTCGATCCCTGGCGATGGGATGACGCGGAGTACGTGCAGGGCAAGCTCGATGTCCTCGAGCGCAACGGCCTCAAGGTGTGGACGATCTCGAACCACCTGAAGGGTCAGGTCGTGTGCGACGACCCGATCGATCAGCGCCACCGCGACATCGTGTCGGACCGCGTCTGGGGCGACGGCGACCCCGAAGGGGTGCGCCAGCGCGCCGCGGAGGAGATGAAGAACACCGCGCGTCTCGCCGCGAAACTGGGCGTGAAGACCGTCACCGGGTTCACCGGATCGTCGATCTGGAAGTACGTCGCGATGTTCCCGCCGGCCACCGCCGAGATGATCGACGCCGGGTACCAGGACTTCGCCGACCGGTGGAACCCGATCCTCGACGTGTTCGAGGAGGTCGGCGTGCGCTTCGCCCACGAAGTGCACCCGTCCGAGATCGCCTACGACTACTGGACGACCAAGGCCGCGCTCGAGGCGATCGGTCACCGCGAATCGTTCGGTCTGAACTGGGACCCCTCGCACATGGTCTGGCAGGACATCGACCCCGTGGCGTTCCTGTGGGACTTCCAGGACCGCATCTACCACGTGCACTGCAAGGACACGAAGAAGCGCCTGACGAACGGTCGCAACGGTCGCCTGTCCTCGCACCTGCCGTGGGCGGATCCGCGCCGCGGGTGGGATTTCATCTCCACGGGTCACGGTGACGTGCCCTGGGAGGACGCATTCCGGATGCTGAATGCGATCGGCTACCAGGGGCCGCTCTCGGTCGAGTGGGAGGACGCCGGTATGGACCGCCTCGTCGGCGCCCCCGAAGCACTCGCGTTCGTGCGGCGACTCTCCACCTACAAGCCCTCCGACGCCGCCTTCGACGCCGCGTTCAGCACGAAGTAGCCCGGTTCCCCCGCACCTTCTCGCGGTTTCCCCCGCGCCGGCCCGCAGTCCGGTGCGGGGGAATGCCGGTGCAGGCCTGATTCAGGCGCGGACGGGGAAGCGCGGAGCGAGCCACGCGAGGAGGTCGGCGCGCACCTCGGCCTGGTTGACCTCGTTGAAGATCTCGTGCCGACCCTCCGGATACACCAGGGTCGTCACATCGGTGAACCCCGACCGCGTGCGGTACGCGTCGGCCAGGCGGTGCACGCTGCGCGGCCCCCCGACGGAGTCGTCGCGCCCGACCATCAGGAGAGCGGGAATGTCGGGCAGTCCGCGTCGCGGCCGCCCGTAGAGCCGGGCGGCATCGAGCGGGCCGAACAGCTTGAGCAGCGGGACCGAGGTCGTGAGCGGATCCGCCAGGAAGGCCCGGCCCACCTCGGGGTCGGACGACAGCCACTCCGCGCCCGTGGCGTCCTTCGCCTTCCACGCCGCATTCAGGTCCCCGGCGTTCAGGGCGCCCGGCCACCGCAGCGCGGAGCCCGACAGCACCACCGCGTCGTAGAGGTGCGGGTCGTCGTTGACGAGGATCTGCGCGAGGAACGAGCCCCACGAATGCCCCACGAGCACGAGCGGCAGCCCGGGGTTCTCCTCCCGGATGCGCTGCGACAGCATCCGCACCGCCTCGACCGCGGCGCGATGGCCGCCGCGTCCCAACCGGCCGAGTCGCGCGGGGTCGCCGTGCTGTCGCAGACCGGTGCGCCCATGACCGCGGTGGTCGTCGGCGTAGACGCTGTACCCCTCGGCGACGAGGGCGTCGATCAGCGGGCGGTACCGACCCGCGTGCTCGCCGACCCCGTGCAGGAGCTGCACGACCGCCCGTGGACGATCGGCGGGGTGGACGTCGTAAACGATCGCAACGCCGTGCGCGTCGTCGAACTCGGGCATGGCCTGAGTTTACGCAGACGGATGCTGTGATCCCGGCCCATTAGCAATGCTAATGAGCTATGCTAAGTATTCGAATGACTGCGTCGACGACTCCCCCCGACTCCACGCCCGATCTCGGCTCGGCCGCCTCCGATCTGCGGATGGCGACGTTCCGCCTGGCTCGGCGACTGCGTGCTCAGCGCGCCGTCGACTCGATGAGCGACGGCCAGTTCGCCGTGCTCGCGGCCCTCAAGATGCACGGGCCGCACACCCTCAGCGAACTGGCCGCCCGCGAGCGGGTCACGGCCCCCTCGATGAATCGCACCGTGAACAGCCTCGAGGAGGCGCAACTGCTTTCGCGCACCCCGTCGGACGACGACCGCCGCAAGATCGTGGTCGCCCTCACCGACGAGGGCCGGGCCGTCGTGGAAGAGACCGCGCGGCGCCGCGATGCGTGGTTGGAGTCCGCCCTCGGCGAGGTGTCCGAGCCCGAGCGCGAGACCCTCGCCCGCGCCGCCGAGATCATGCGAAGGATGGCCGACCGATGAGCAGCATGTTCCGTTCGTTCTCCGTCTTCAACTACCGCGTGTGGTTCATCGGCGCCGTGGTGTCCAACATCGGCGCGTGGATGCAATCGACCGCTCAGAGCTGGGTGGTCCTCACGCAGCTGACCGACGGCGACGCCGGCGCGATGGGTCTGACGATGGCGCTGCAGTTCGCTCCCCCGCTGCTGCTGGTGAGCGTGACCGGTTGGGTCGCCGACCGGTTCGACCGACGCAAGCTCTTGATGCTCACCCAGTCGGTCATGATGATGCTCGCCGTGGCACTCGGCATCCTGGTGCTGACCGGAGTGATGACCCTCCCCCTGATGTACGGGTTCGCCCTCGCCCTGGGCGTCGTCACCGCCTTCGACAACCCGGTGCGTCAGGCCTTCGTGTCGGACCTCGTGAAACGCGAGCACGCCTCCAACGCCGTCGCGCTCAACTCGGCGTCCTTCAATACCGCCCGCCTCATCGGCCCGGCCGTCGCCGGGGTGCTCATCGTGGTGGTCGGGAGCGGCTGGGTGTTCCTCGTCAACGCGACGACGTTCCTGGCCATGCTCGGGGCCCTGGCGGTGCTGCGCCCGCACGAGTTCATCCCCCGCCCCAAAACGCTGGGTCGCTCGCGCCTCGCGGACGGGTTCCGCTACGTGCGCGGTCGCCCCGACCTGCTCGTGATCTTCGTGATGGTCTTCCTGCTCGGCGCTTTCGGCATGAACTTCCCGATCTTCGCCTCCACGATGGCGCTCGAATTCGGCCAGGGGGCCGACGGGTTCGGCCTGCTGAGCTCGATCTTGGCGATCGGTTCGCTGACCGGTGCGCTGCTGGCGGCGCGCCGCGATCGCGCGCGGCTGCGTCTCGTCGTGCTCGCGGCGGGCGGCTTCGGCCTCGCGATGCTCGCATCCGCCCTGGCGCCGACGTACCTCTTCTACGCGCTGTCGCTCGTGCTCGTCGGGTTCGCCGCGGTGACGATGCTGACGACCGCGAACGGTTACGTGCAGACCACGACCGACCCGGCGCTGCGGGGCCGCGTGCTCGCGCTGTACGTCGCGATCCTGCTCGGCGGCACGCCCGTCGGAGCGCCGATCGTCGGGTGGATAGCGACGGAGTGGGGCACCCGTTCGGCCATCCTGGTCGCAGCCCTCGCCGCCTTCATCGCCTGCGGGATCGGGACGACGTGGATGCTGGTGTCCGGCCGCCTGCACCGCGACGCCGAGCGGCGCTTCCGCCTCACCCTCGACGAGACCCGACCGCTGACGGTCATCGAGGACGCGGTGCCCGAGGAGTTCAGCGACGAGGTCGCCGCCACGACGCCGGTGCGCCTCCCCCGCTAGGTCGCCCCGCCGCCGACTCGGCGGCGGATGCCGCCGACTCAGCGCGGGAGGCGGGCCCCGACGCGTTCCAGGTGCCCGTTGACGAAACGGCCCTCGGGGTCGAGGCGCTCGAACACCGCGCGCGCGTCGGCGATGCGCGGATGCACGGCCGCGATGCGTTCGGCGTCGAACCCGTGCACCTTTCCCCAGTGCGGGCGCGCCGCGAACGGGGCGAGCGCCGCCTCGATGTGCGGGAGCACCTGGGCGACCTCCTCGGCCCGGTCATGCCAGGTGAAGTGGATGGCGAGGAAGTCGCGCTGATACGCGGGACTCAGCCACAGCTCGTCGCGGGCCGCGGTGCGCAGCTCGCTCACCACGAGGTGCGGACGGATGAGGGGGGCGAGCTTGCGCACGGCGCGAAGAGCGGCCGGCGCGTCGGCGCGATCGACGAAGTACTCCGACTGGATCTCGGCTCCGAAGGAGGGCTCGCGATCCAATCGGAAGTGGGGCAGCCGCAGCATCCATGGTCCTGGGACGCCCCCGAGCTGCGTCACGTTGTCGTCGCTCCCGAGCGGGGAATCGTGGGCGTCGAGGGCGCCGTCGAGGAGGGTCGTCGCCACCTCGAGGTCATCGGATCCGAGGCGCGTCTTGACCCACACGTAACCGACCTCGTCGCTTTCCCAGTGGGTGAACACCGAAACGCTGTAGCCGGCCGACGTCACGGCGTCGAGGTCGGCGAGGAGCGCCGCCCACGTCACGCCGGAGTAGATGTCCTGCCGCACGCGGTAGGTGGGCTCGATTGCGAGGGTCACCTCGGTCACGAGTCCGAAAGCACCGAGTCCGACCGCCAACACCGGGAAGTCCGCGTCGCCGGGTTCGACCACCCGCACCTCACCCGCGGCGTCGACGTATTCCAGCTTACGCACCGCGGTCGTCAGCACGCCGTTGCCGACACCCGAGCCATGGGTGCCGGTAGCGGTGGCACCGGCGACGGAGATGTGCGGCAGCGACCCCATGTTGTGCAGCGCCCACCCCTCCGCTTCGAGGGCCTGGGCCACGAGACCGTAGGACCGGCCGCCGGGCACCCGCGCGACCCGCTGCGCGGCGTCGATCTCCACCTCGCCCGCGAGCTGGGTCATGTCGATGAGGGTGCCGGCCGTGTCGGGGAGGTCGGTGAAGGAGTGTCGCGAGCCGAGCGCGTGCAGGCGTCGGCCACTGCCGCGCACCAGGCTCACGAGCTCGTCGAGGTCACGGGGTGCAGCGCGTTCCGGCGCCCGATAGCGGTAGGTTCCCGCCCAGTTGCTGGCGTGTTCGGTCATGCGGCGGCCTCCCCGTCGAGATGCGCGGAACCGACCGCGCTGGGCTATCGTACGGGGCCGCGCGGGCGGGTGGCCCTCGGCCGCTCACCGCTCGGCGCCCTTCCTTGGCCCGCGGCTGCTCCCCTGTCACGTTCTGCGGGTTGCACCCCCCATTTGCGACAGGGGAGCGGCGCTCTTGTTGCTCCCCTGGCACGTCGTGCGGGTGTGACCCACCATTCGCGACAGGGGAACAGCGGCGACGTCGGCGCTACGCCGCCGCTCGCCTCCGCAAGGGGTGTGCCGGGCCGCGACATCGGTCGTAACGTCGAGGCATGAGCAACACACCCGAGAACGGTCAGACTCCCGCTGAAGACGATGCCCCCCTGGGCGGCAGCGACGCCACGGAGGCCGGGCTGGAGGCGGACAACGAGGTCGAAGAGGACATGCTCCGCGCGCTGAACCCGAACGACGCCCCAGCCTGACAGGAGTCACGTGGTTGCATCGGGCGTCGTCCGTAAAGTGTCGAGGGTCACTCCAGCCGACGGATGAGCATTTCGGCTACCGCCGCCATCCCGGCGGCATCCGGATGGTACGGCGCCCCGCCGCGGAGCGACAGGTGGAACCGCCGCGTCCAGGCGGCCGACGACCAGGCGTGATGTTCGCGCGAGAGCTCGCCGACGTCGAGGAAGACGCACCCCTCTGCGGCGGCGACAGAGGCGAAGGTCCGGGTCAACCGGGAAGCCACCTCTCTTCCCCACCGGGTCAGGTCGCCCCGCGGCGATGAGCGGAGCACCTCGAGCCGGCGATCGTCGTTGGACTGCGCGGGGAGGATCGTGAGGTAGTCGACGAGCACGATCTCCGCCTCGGGGGCCCGCGCATGCAATTCACGCACGATGCTGGCCAGGCTTGTGGACAGGGCTTGGAATCGCCGGTCCGTCGCCGTCGGGTCGGTGAACTGAGCCACCCGACGGCGGAAGACCGGGAGCGCCCGCAGCGGCCAGGGGAGGCTCGCGAACGTGAGGGCCGGCAGGTAACCGATGTCGTTGCCGCCGGCGGTGATCGTGACGAGCCGGGTGTCAGCCGTCACCGCGTCGATCTGGGCCGTGCGATGACGCGTGCCACGGAGGATGTCTTCGGTGGTTGCGCCTGAGAAGGTGACGTCGCGCAGTGACAGGCCGAGCCGGGCGGCGACGAGGTGTGCGTAATTGCCGGCGGAGCGACCCGATGCGCGGGGCGCGCCAGCGGCCCGGGGTTTCAAGCCGGGGCCTGCAGCGAAGGAGCTGCCCATCGCCACGTAGTCGGCGCCGCGGGGGATCGCCATTTCAGCGACCCTCGAACACGAGCAGGGCGTAAGTGACGGTGGTCGTGAGGGCGGCGATGAGAAGCCACACCGCCACGATCACTCCGCGGCGGATGCGGCGGTGTGGGGCCGAGTGATCGGGGATCGTCATCAGGGTTCCTCCTTAACAGGACCCTCGGTGGTGACTCGGACGAGAAAACCGAGGGTCGCGTCGAGCGCGGTCTGCGCCTGGGGCTGCGAGAAGTCGAACTGATACTCGTGCCCCAGGCCGTCTCCCGTACCGTCCCAGAACAGCGTCGTCACCGCGACGGCGCGCTGATCCAGCGCAGACGCGAGCTCGATGGCCTGAGTGCGGAACGGGTCGGCGTCGCCCACGCTGAGGAAAGTGGGCGGGAACGCCGATGTTGCGGTGTTCGTGGTCGACAGGTCGTCGATGGCGGGGTACCTCGTCCAGTCGCGGTAGCCGGTGTAGGCCCACAGATAAGTGCGCAACGCCGGAAATCCCGTGCTGCCGACGGTCTGCATGTCGTACAGGCCGCAGAACAGGATGACCCCGCGAAGCTGAGCCGGCTCGAGCGCCGGGGTCGTGCGCAACGACGCCGCCAGCTGCGGGTTCGTCTCGAGGGCGGCAACCTCGCTCGCGATCTGTGCGCCCGCCGAGTCTCCCCCGAGAACGATGTTGCCCGGGTCTCCGCCGTAGTCGGCCGCGTGCTGGACGAGGTACCCCAGCGCCGCCTCGGCCTGAAGGACGGGCACCGGATGCTGAGACCCGGGCGCGAGCGAGTAGTCGAGGTTCGCTACCACGTAGCCATGGCTTGCGAGGATCGTGACGTAATCGGCCACCGTGTCGGCCGAGCTGGAGATGAATCCTCCGCCGTGGATCCAGAGAACCACGGGCAGCGGTACGGCACCTCCCGCTGCGGGCCGCGAAATGGTCAGGCCCGCTGGTGGGGCCGACGGTGTCGGGATCGTGATCTGTTCGCTGGTCGAGACGGACTCGCTCAGCGCGTCGAACCCGGCCGGGCCGGTCACCTCGGGCTTAGCTTCGAAAACGGCCTTCACGATCGCCGCCCCTGGCTGCACGGATAGCCCGTACGTGCCGAACGCTGTCGCCAACCCGGCGAGCAGCGCGGTCATCGCGAACCAGACCCGGCGAACCCACACCTTCTGAGGCTTCATCTGCTTCTCCCGTGCGGGTTCGCCGGCCGATTCGGTCGGGTCAGGCCCTGATGAAGTCGAGGATGTCCTGATCGAGCTCCTTCTGGTAGTCGCCGTAGATTCCGTGGGGGCGCCCCTTGTAGACCTTGAGCGTGCCGTTCTTCACCAGGGCGATGGCCTTCTCCGCTGCGGCGGCGATCGGAACGATCTGGTCATCATCCCCATGGGCGATGAAGAACGGTGCGTCGATCGCTTTGAGATCCTCGGTGAAATCCGTCTCGGAGAACGCGGCGATGCAGTCGTAGGCGGCAGCGACGCTCACTTCCATGCCCTGGCGCCAGAAGTCGTCGATCTGACCTTGCGACACCACCACCCCCGCACGGTTGCCTCCGAAGAACGGAATGGCGAGGTCTTTGTAGTACTGCGAGCGGTCGGAGATGACTCCGTCGCGGATCGCGTCGAACACCGCGATCGGTGCACCTTCCGGGTTGTCCGGGGTGTTCAGCATCAACGGCGGGACGGCGCCGGCCGTGATGACTTTTGCGACGCGATCCTTGCCGTACCTGGCGGCGTACCGCACAACCTCACCGCCGCCGGTGGAGTGGCCGATGAGGATCAGGTCATGGAGGTCGAGGGCCTCGACGAGGTCGTTGAGGTCGGCCGCGTAGTGATCCATGTCGTTGCCGGCGTACGTCTTGCTGGAACGCCCGTGACCGCGCCGGTCGTGGGCTATGGCCCGGTAGCCCGCGTCGGCGAAGAGCTTGAGCTCGAGCGCCCAGGCATCGGAGTTGAGTGGCCAGCCGTGGCTCAGAATGATGGGCTGCCCCTCCCCCTGTTCGATGTAGTAGATCTCGACGCCGTCCGAGGTGGTGATGTAAGGCATTGTTCTCTCGTTTCCGGTGGGTTGGTGTGCGGGGGTGTCGGGCGTTACTCGCCGAGGAAGGCGAGTGTCTGGCGAGCCGCTTCGTCGGCGTGCTGGAAGATCGAGCCGTGCGAGGCGTCCGGGTAGATGTGGATGGTGGCGTTCGGCAGCAGCCCGGCGAGTGTGTAGCTGGCTCTCGTGGGGATCATGATGTCGTTGTCGCCCTGCAGGATGAGCGTGGGCTGGCGCAGTTCGGCGAGCCGAGCGACCGCGCCCCAGTCTCGGACGCCCCACTTCAGCACGGCCTCGTATTGGGCGTTCTTCGCCTCCAACGACGGCTGCTCGTCCCGCCCGTCCGCCCAGCCGTAGATGCGGCCGAGCGACTCCTGTCCCGTCGCTTGGCTGGTGTCGGTGTGGGCATAGAAGACATAGAGCACACCGGCCGGGCCGGTCTCGTCGGCCACCACGGCATCCTCGACGTCTTTGCTCCAGCGCTCCATCCCCGGCGCACCCTTCGGACCGGTGCCGGCGAGGATGAGACGGCGCACCATGTCAGGCTCCGAGAGTGCGATGTCCTGGGCGACGAAGCCGCCCAGCGAGAAGCCGAAAAGATCGACCCTGGTCAGACCGAGAGCGAGGATGAAGGCGATGGCGTCATCGGCCATCTCTTCCACCGTGCTCGGGGCCGTTCCGCTGGTCGAGCCGATGCCGGTGTTGTCGAAGAGGATCACGTCGCGTTCGGCGGCGATCTGGTCGACGAGCCGGGGGTCCCAGTTGTCGATATTGCCGCGGAAGTGCTGGAGGAACACCACCGGGATGCCGGTGCCCGTGCCGAAGCGGCGGTAGGCGTAGGTCACGCCGTTCGCTGCTTCGAGGTACGCGAGCGGGGTTTCCACGAGTCCGTGGGGTGTGGTCATGAGCGTCTCTTTCGTGGGATCTTCGTTGCGTCGACGATGTCTTCGACGGTGTAAAGATTGCTCCTCCACTCCCCGCGACCGAACCGCTGCTGCGGACGGGAATGCCACAGATCCGGACTAGCTCGCGAGCCGTCGTGGCCCGTTCTGCAAGAAACGGCGTTGATATCGCTGTGGGGACATCCGGAGTCTGTTGACGAACACCCGCCGCAGCGATTCGGGGGAGCCGAAGCCCGCGAGTTCGGCGGCCATGGTGACGGACTGACCCGCATCGAGGTGGGCTTTCGCGAGCTCGAAGCGAATGAGCTCCACATATCGGCCCGGTGTGGTCTCGAGCTCCTCATGAAACAGTCGTGTCAGATGCCGGGGGCTCACCCGGGCGATACGCGCGAGGGAGGCGAGCGAATACGCCGCCGTCGGGTCGGCCTTCACCCGGTCGGTCACGGCTCGAAGAGCCGGAGTCGTCGGAACGGGGCTCTCCAGGGCCCTGGAGACCTGTGATTGGCCACCTGCCCGCTGCATGTAGACGACGAGCGAACGGGCTACCGTGCGAGCGAGCTCGGAGCCGTGATCCTCTTCGAGCAGCGACAGCGCGAGATCGATGCCCGCCGTGACGCCGGCCGATGAGTAGATGTCGTGGTCTTTGACGAAGATGAGATCGGGCTCGACGGCCGACTCGGGAAAGCGGCGTGCCAACTCTCCCGCGTGCTTCCAGTGCGTCGTCGACCGCCTCCCGTCGAGCAGGCCGGCCGCCCCGAGAACGAAGGCTCCCGTGCAGATCGATGCCACCCGACCGGCTCGAGCGGCCAGGTACCGGGTGGCGGCGGCGAGCTCGGCCGGAACCGGGGTGTGCGGGAAGGGCTCGCCTCCCGCAATCAGCACCGTGTCCCACCGTGCATCATCGAACGCTGATCCGTCGGCCGACACCTGCACTCCGATGGAAGTGCGAACCCCTGCCCCATCGACGGTCAGCATCGAGATGCGGTAGTCGCCGCCCGAGAGATTCGCTTCGGCGAACACCTCCGACGGCCCCGCGATGTCGAGCATTTTGGCACCCTCGAAGATCAGGAAGCCGATCGTGTGCGGCGAGGACACAGCGCGCTCCTTCTGACGGGCGTGGATGACGGAGGCGGGACGATCAGTTTCCGGCCGAGAGTCGACCGATCTCGGCACGCGCTGCGCCGACGATCTGATCATTGGTCTGAGCGTGTCCCCACAGACCCCATCCGCCAGGGACCGCTTCGGTGAGCAGAACCCACGTGCGCTCCGACAGGCCGGGATCCCCGGCGGCCGTCGCGACGATGGCTGTGAGCTGCGAGACCACCGCGATCTGCTTGTCGCGGTCCAGCGCGCCCGCATTCGTCAGCACCTGCACCCGCACGTAGTTGGTGTCGCCGTCGACGTTGGCGAGGTCACCCTCGGGGAGGTCATGCACGAACGCCGCGGTGTTCTTGTGGAACATCGGGATATCGGGGACCTCTTCGATCGCCTTGACGGCGGTGGCGAGATCGATCGCGAGCTGGTGCTTGTCGGCGAACGTTCCGGCGGTTGCGTAGATGTCGATCATCGGCATGGGGTTCTCCTTCTCTCGAGCCCCAGCTTGAACTATGCAGCTCGTCATAGTCAAGATGAATTATGATGACTTCCATATCCGGTGGATGAGCCGGCGAAGACGACGGTGGAGGCGGCCTGGTGGCGAAAGACACGCGTCAGCAGATGATCGACGGCACGGTGCATCTCCTCGCTCGAGGCGGTTTGCAGCAGACCTCGTTCGCGACCGTCCTCGAACACACCGGCGCGCCCAGAGGGTCGATCTACCACCACTTCCCGGAGGGGAAGGATCAGCTGGTTTCCGAGGCGGTCGCCGCGTCGGGGGCTCGTTCCATCGCCATGATCCGAGCGTGGCAGGGGGAACGGGCCGAGGTCATCGCGCAGCGGTTCTTCGCCGCCTGGAGACTCCTATTGACGAGCACGAACTTCAGCGCGGGTTGCGCGGTCGTCGCCGTGACCACGGCGACGGAGTCCACCGATGTGCTGAAAGACACCGCCGACGTCTTCCGTACGTGGAGGGAGGAGCTGTCGTCCCTCCTGGTGGAAGGCGGCCTCTCCGAAGCTCAGGGGCCCGGCACCGCGGCGATGCTCATCGCCGCCGCGGAGGGGGCGGTGGTGATGAGCCGGGCCGAACAACGCATCGACCCCTTCGATCTCGTTTCCGCAGAGATCCTCGCGCGCATCGCCTCGCTGACCGGAAGTGAGGGCGGAGATGAGTGAACGGGCAACCTCCGCGCCGGGCCGTACCGAGATCGGCCTGGACCGGCTGCGGCCGGGATTCCTCTGGGGAGTGTCGGTGGGCGCCCACCAGACAGAAGGAGGCAACCTCGCAAGCGACTGGTGGTACCGGGAGAACCAGAAGAACTCCGGTATCGCCGAGCGATGCGGGGACGCCGTAGACAGTTACCACCGCTACGACGAAGACCTCGCACTCACTCGTTCAGCTGGGTTCACCGACTACCGGTTCGGCATCGAATGGTCGCGGATCGAACCCGCGGACGGCTTCATTTCGCTTGCGGAGGTCGATCACTACGTCGGAATCGTCCGGACCGCGACCAGTCTCGGACTCCGGCCGATGCTCACCCTCAACCACTTCACACTCCCGCTCTGGTTCGCTGCCCAAGGCGGGTGGTTGAGTGAGGGCGCCGAGGAACGCTTCCTCCGGTACATCGACGCCGTGGCTCCGATCATCGCGGCCGGCGCATCGTCCGTGATGACAATCAACGAGCCGAATGTCTACGCGGTGCTCGATCGGTTGAACGATGCCCCCGGTGGTCTCGCCGGCGGCCTCCCCGAGCCCGATCCGCGCATGACCGCGGCCCTGATCCACGTGCACCGCGCGGCGGTGGCGCGGCTTCGCGCGAATCACCCCGGTCTCTCCGTCGGCTGGGGGGTTTCGACCCAGGACTATCGAGCAGCTCCGGGTGCGGAGGAACAGGCGGATCGGTACGCCGAGCCTCGCGATCAGGTCTTTTTGAGGGCGAGCACCGGAGACGACTTCGTCGGGGTTCAGACGTACACCGGCGGAATCGTCGGAATCGATGGCAAGCCCATCATCGACCCCGCCGCCCGCCGCACACTCAACGGGTGGGAGTTTCTCCCGGACTCGCTCGGCGGCGCGATCCGCCGCGTCTCACGAGTCGTTCCCGACGTACCCATCATCGTCACCGAGAACGGCGTCGCGGTGTCCGACGACGCCGCTCGCATCGAGTACACCGCGGAAGCACTCACATCGATGGTGGGCGCCATCGACGACGGGGCGGACGTCCGCGGCTATTTCCATTGGAGCCTGCTCGACAACTGGGAGTGGGGCCACTGGGAACCGACCTTCGGCCTCGTCGCGGTCGATCGTCGGACCTTCGAGAGATCACCGAAGCCGTCGCTGGCCTGGCTCGGCGCCCTCGCCGCCCCAGGGGTCACATCTCGCGGGTGATGGTGACCGTGACGTTGAGGGCGGACTTCGACGGACCGGCGTAAACGCCGCGTAGCGGCGGCACGTCGTTGTAATCACGGCCGCGGCCGACCAGCACGTGGCGGTCGCCGATCTCGATGTTGTTGGTGGGGTCGAA
This sequence comes from Microbacterium hanjuni, assembly GCF_043556395.1. Lineage (NCBI taxonomy): Bacteria > Bacillati > Actinomycetota > Actinomycetes > Micrococcales > Microbacteriaceae > Microbacterium > Microbacterium hanjuni. The sequence continues at coordinate 803,198 of NZ_JBIGIK010000002.1, read as the reverse complement.
GCCCTGCCAGTCGCCCGCGAACCATTCCACCCAGGCGTGGGACTCCCCCGTCACCGCAACGCCTACCTCGGCGTTGGGGCGCGGGTGCAGGTACCCCGAGACGTAGCGAGCCGGGATGCCGACTTCGCGCAGTGCGCCCAGCGTTATGTGGGCCATGTCCTGGCAGACACCCTTGCGCGCCACCCAAGCGTCGGCGGCCGTGGACTGCACGCTCGTGACGCCGGTCATGTACTCGACGGCGTTGCCGATGGCCTCCGCGATCGCGTGCGCCGCCCGACCGGGGTGGTCGTGGTCGGCGGCGATCGAACGGGCGAGCTCGGCCACCTCGGCGTGCGGTCGGGTACGGACGGTCTGCGTCATCTGCTCGACGGTCTCGATCGACTGCTCGGCCGCGGCGGCGAGGTCGTCCCAGCTCAGGTCGGCGTGCGTGATCGGACGCGGACGCACCTCGACGAGCGAGCGCGCGGTGATCTGGAGTTCGCCGTGCGGGGAGAGCACATCGAAGGCGCTCACCCGGGTGCCGAAATAGTCCACGTACTGGTTCACGGAGGTCGACGGCTCGATGTCGAGGGATGAACTGAGCACGAACTGACTATCGGTCGAGACCGGCAGCATCCGTGCCTCGTTGTACGACGCCGAAACGTCGCCCTGATAGGCGAACCCGGTCGAGTGCTCGATGCGCAGTCTCTTCATGATCGCCTCCGCCCGCAGTGGTGACGCCGCACCGGTCCCTGAGCGAGGCGGGGGTGACGCCGCCCCGGCCCCTGAGCGAGGCGGGGGTGACGCCGCCCCGGTCCCTGAGCGAGGAGCGTAGCGACGAGACGAAGGGTCACGAGATCTCCCCGATCCAGCTGGGCTCGGCCTGCGCGGGGAAGAAGCGGTGCCGGATGGCCTCGGAGGCTTCCCGGGTCACCTTCTGCACGCGCTTCATGTGGCGGGGTAGCTCGGTGAGCACGTCGCTGATGGGGCTGTACTCCAGGTCGTTGCGGATCTGACCGAGCGCGCGCAGCACGGTGTTGGAATGGCCGACCCGATCGGCCCGCGGGTCGATCGCGCTCATGCACTCCTCAGCCCGCTGGATCGAGTAGATGACCGAGCGGGGGAACAGCCGGTCGAGCAGCAGGAACTCCGCCGCGTTGTGCGCACTGGGCATGCCGCGGTAGGTGCGCAGGTACGCCTCGTAGGCGCCGCAGGATCGCAGGATGGTGGTCCAGGAAGGCCCAGATGCCTGCGTCAACGACCGCGTCGCCAGGAGTCGCGCGGTCATGTCCGCCCGCTCGATGCTGCGACCGAGTGTGAAGAACTGCCACGCCTCGTCGCGGCTCGTCGAGGAGTCGACGATGCCCACGGCGAGCGCGGAGCGCTCACGCACCCAGCCGAAGAATTCGTGCACCTTCTCGGTCTGCAGCCGTCGAGGCATCCGAGAACTCGTCGTGTTGAGGGCCTCCCACAGCTCGGTCGAGACGATCTCGCGAGCGCGCCGGGCGTTCTCGCGCGCGGCGGTGAGGGAGTACGCGATGCTCGCCGGGTTCATGCGATCCACGGCGAGGCGCTGCAGCACGTCTTCGCGGCGCACCGCCTCAGGACCCTCGGGGTTGGTCGAGCCCATCACGCTGAGGAGCGAGCGGCAGGCGGTGTTCTCGTCGATCCACGGATCCTCGAGCAGCAGCTGCAGGTGCACGTCGAGGATGCGGGCGGTTCCGTCGGAGCGCTCGATGTAGCGGCCGATCCAGAAGAGGCTCTCCGCGATGCGGCTCAGCATCCGATACCTCCTGGCGCTTCGTCTCGTCGCTGCGCTCCTCGCTCAGCGGGCGGGGCCACCCCGGACGACGGAGCCACCCCGGACGGCGAAGCCGACCCGGACGCTGAGCGAGCGGAGCGAGACGAAGCGCGCCTCGGCGCGGCGACCTCGGCCTGCTGTTGCTGCTGCTCGGCCTGCGGCCCGTGTTCGGGGTCGGCCTGCTGCTGCTGCTCCTGCTGTTCGCTGCGGCTGCGGGGCCGGTCGTGCGGCGAGACCACGGGCGTCGGCTGACCGTCGTAGATGATGGGGATGGATGCTGTCACGGTCGAGGCCTGATCGGCCACGAGCCCGGCGAGTCCATGCCCCTGGCCGTACTCCACGTGCGACGGGGCGGAGCCGCCCACGATCCAGGTGTCCTTGGATCCACCGCCCTGGCTGGAATTGACGACCAGCTGCCCCTCGGGAAGCGCGACCCGGGTGAGCCCCCCGGGGAGCACCCACACGTCTTCCCCGTCGTTCACCGCGAACGGGCGGAGGTCGGCGTGGCGGGGGCGCATCCCGTCTTCGACGAGCGTCGGGATGGTGGAGAGCATGACCACGGGCTGTGCGATCCAGCCCCGAGGGTCGGCGCGCAAGCGCTGGCGCAGCTTGTTCAGTTCGGCGGGCGAAGCATCCGGTCCAACGACCAACCCCTTGCCCCCCGATCCGTCGACCGGCTTCACGACGAGCTCGTCGAGGCGGTCGAGCACCTCCTCGAGGGCGCCGGGATCTTCGAGCCGCCAGGTGTCGACGTTCTTGAGGATCGGCTCTTCGGCGAGGTAGTAGCGGATGAGGTCGGGCACGTAGGTGTAGACGAGCTTGTCGTCGGCGACACCGTTGCCGACGGCGTTGGCGATGGTGACGTTGCCCAGGCGCGCGGCGAGCATGAGCCCCGGGGCTCCGAGCATCGAGTCGGCGCGGAACTGCAGCGGATCGAGGAACTCGTCGTCGACACGGCGGTAGATGACATCCACGCGCTGCGGTCCACGCGTGGTGCGCATGAAGACCTTGCCGCCGACCGAGAGCAGGTCGCGGCCCTCGACCAGCTCGACGCCCATGAGACGTGCGAGCAGGGTGTGCTCGAAATAGGCCGAGTTGTAGACGCCGGGCGTGAGCACCACGACGTTCGGGTCCTCGATCCCGGGCGGGGCGGAGGCGCGGAGGGCGGCGAGCAGCTTGTTGGGGTAATCCCCGACAGGGCGCACCTGCATCGAGACGAACAGTTCAGGCAGCGTCTGAGCCATCACGCGTCGGTTGGAGATGACGTAGCTGACCCCGGACGGCACCCGCACGTTGTCCTCGAGCACCCGCATCTCGCCGTTCTCGTCGCGGATGAGATCGATGCCTGACACCTGGATGCGCACGCCGTTGGCGCTGCGGATACCCGCCGCCTGACGGTAGAAGTACTGCGACGACGAGATCAATCGCGCCGGGATCACTCCGTCGCGCACCGCGTGCTGATTGCCGTAGGCGTCGTCGAGGAATGCCTCGAGCGCGCGGACACGCTGCTTGACCCCCGCCTCGACCCGCGACCACTCGTCGAAGGTGATGACGCGGGGCACCGCGTCGAGGGGGAACGGACGCTCTTCGCCGGCGAAATCGAACGTGACGCCCTGGGCGAGGTAGGAGCTCGCGAGCGAATCCGTGCGACCGCGCAGCTCTTCCTGGGTCATCTGCGCCAGGGCCTGATAGAGCTCGCGATACGCGTCGCGCGACTGGGCGGGTTCACCCGGGTGAGAGGGGTGAGCGAACATCTCGTCGAACGCGGGGACGCCCGACGCGGTCTTGCGCGGCGCCAGCGTGGAGCCGTAGCCGTCGAACAGGTCGCCCATGCGTCGAGCCTAATGCGCGCCATGTTGCCGCGATGTTTCCGCCGCGTGGGGGCTCGCATCCGTCGAGTCGACACCCCACCGCCGAGACGACACCGGTTCAACGTCGGCGGAGTGTCGCCTCGGCGGCCCGATGTCGACTCGGTCACGGCCGCCGCCCCTCCTAGCGCGCGTACGCTGAGCGCATGGCGCGCACGTCCTTCTCCCGCTTGGTGACACCCGCGCTCGCCGGTGTCGCCGCGGTCGTGGTCGGCGTCGGCGTCGGCGAGTTGCTGGCGGGTCTGTTCGCCCCGGCATCGAGCCCCTTCGCGGCGGTCGGAAGCGCGCTCATCGACCTCGCTCCGCCGTTCGCGAAAGAGACCGCGATCGCCCTGTTCGGCACGGACGACAAGACCGCGTTGATCGTGCTGATCGGTCTGGTCGCGATCGTTCTGGCCGCGGTCGGAGGTGTGCTCGAAGCCCGACGTCCGCCGTGGGGCCGCGTGCTGGCTGTCGCGTTCGGCGCGGTGGGTGCGGTGGCCGCGGCCACGCGAGCCGATGCGTCGCTGCTCTCCTGGGCTCCGTCTCTCGCGGCGGGCGTCGTCGCGGCGATCGCGCTGCGGATGCTGATCCGGAGGCTGCCGACCCAGCCCCGCGACGACGCACCGAGCGATCCGGACCGGCGCCGTTTCTTCGTGTGGGCGGGAGCCACCGCTGCCGCGGGCGTGCTGCTCACCGTCGCCGGCAACGCCGTGCGCGCGGGCTCGCAGGTGGTCACGGCCGCGCGCGACTCGCTGCGCCTGCCCTCCCCCGCCACGACGGCGCCCCCGGTGCCGGCCGGAGCCGAGCTCGGTATCGACGGGCTCGCCCCCGTCGTCACCCCGAACGCGGATTTCTACCGCATCGATACCGCCCTGATCGTTCCGCAGATCGACCCGTCCACGTGGTCGCTGCGCATCCACGGCATGGTCGATCAGGAAGTCACCCTCACCTGGGACGAACTGCTCGCCCTGCCTCTGGATGAGAGCACGACGACCCTGACGTGCGTGTCGAACGAGGTCGGCGGGAACCTCATCGGCAATGCGGTCTGGCTGGGCTTCCCGATCCGCGAGCTGCTCGCCCAGGCCGGTCCGACCGCCGACGCCGACATGGTGCTCTCCCGCTCCACCGACGGGTTCACCGCCTCCACCCCCCTCGAGGTGCTCACCGACGATCGCAACGCGATCCTCGCCGTGGGGATGAACGGCGAACCGCTGCCGACCGAACACGGATTCCCGGTGCGGATGGTGGTTCCCGGGCTCTACGGATACGTCTCCGCGACGAAATGGGTGACCGAACTCGAAGTCACCCGCTTCGACCAGGCGACGTCGTACTGGACCGACCGCGGATGGTCGGAGCGAGGACCCATCAAGCTCGAATCCCGCATCGACGTGCCCCGCCCCGGCACCTCGGTGTCAGTCGGAGACTCGGTCATCGCCGGTGTCGCCTGGCAGCAGCACGTCGGCGTCTCGGGCGTGGAGGTGCAGGTCGACGACGGCGACTGGGAGGCGGCCACGCTCGCCTCGGCGATCAGCGACGACACCTGGGTGCAGTGGAGTCTCCCCTGGAGCGCGACGTCCGGCTCCCATACGATCCGCTGCCGCGCGACCAACGCCGACGGCGAAACCCAGACGTCGGCCGTTGCGAACGTCATCCCCGACGGCGCCACCGGGTGGGACGCCGTCGAGGTCACCGTCCGCTGATCCGGCAGCCACGCGACCAGCGACGACGTGCTGAGCCCGCCCACGGTCCCCCGCGAGGAGTTTCGGCCGGTAAGAGGAATTTCCCCGGGCGGAGAGTCCTCCTCCCGGCCGGAAGTCCTCCGGCGGGGCGAGGCCAGCATCCAACTAGGAACTCCTCCGGCGGGGCGGCGCCAGCATCCAACTCGGACAATCGGGCGAACTCGGTGCGAATCGGGGACGGATGCCACCGAGTAGGGCCGATTCTCCGATTCCGCGGAGGAGTATCGGCCGAGGAGAGGAGTTTTCCGACCGGAGAGTCCTCCTCCCGACCGAAACTCCTCCTGCGGGGCGGGGCCAGCATGCCGCCTCGTTGCGCGCCGGCGGGAAGAACTCGCGTCGCTTTCGAGTTGCACCGCACGCGGAAGAGGCCGAGAATGTGCCCGACCGACCCGACCATCGCGATACGACGCCTTCGGCGATCCTTCGAGGTGGCGGTCAACGTGCTGGGGAGAACGAGTGGCCGACAATGAGCGTGCAGCCGACCTGATCCGGCGACTGCGCGCGGACGCCGGCATGACGCTGGAGCAGCTGGCGGAGGCGGCCGGCGTGAGCGTGCGCGGCATCAGCGATATCGAGCGCGGCGTGACTGTCGCCCCGCGAGCAGCCACGCTGCGCGCGCTGGCGGGCGGCCTCGGGCTCGACGAGGCGGCGACGGCGAACCTCGTGCACAGCTCCTCCTCCGCCCTGCAACCCCCCGCGGACCTGCTCGAGGGCATCCGGCCGCCTCGCCTCGCCGATTTCGTCGGTCGCGACGAGGAGGTCGCACAGCTCGAAGCAGCACTCGCACGACCCGGCGCTGTCGCGGTGATCACGGGGCCGGCGGGTTTCGGCAAGACGTCCCTGGCGATCGAAACGGCGGCCCGCCTATCGCCCGACTCCGATACCGCCTTCGTCGAGGCCTCCAAAGCGGGTCGCGATCCCCTCACGCCCCTGGAGGTGATCCGCAGCATACTGATGCAGATCGATGACGACATCGTGGAGCCGCAGCAGCATCTCGCCGCGGCGATCGCGCGGTGGTCTCTTATCGCGGCGGCGAAACGTCCGGTGGTGATCCTGGACAACGTCGCCACCGAGGACCAGGTGCGACCGGTGCTCACCGCAGCGGAGCGCGGCGCGATCCTGGTGACCTCGCGGCGCACGATCGCAGGGCTCGAGGCGACCACGCGCCTCAGCCTCGATTCGTTGCAGCACCGCAGCAGCGTCGAATTCCTCGAGCGCGTCATCCCGGCTGCACAGCGCACGCGGGAGCAGATCTCCGAGCTCGCGGCGATCTGCAACGGCGTACCCCTCGCGCTGCGGATCGCGGCGAATCGGATCGCGAGCCGTCCGGCCACGACGGCGGGCGATTACGTCGCGAGAATGCAGTCGGAAGAGCGGCGCCTCGCCCTCCTCGTCGCCGGTGACCTCTCCGTCGAGGCCGCCTTCGCCCCGTCGTACGCCGATCTCGGAGCCTCGCAGGCCGCCCTCTTCCGTTCGCTCGCCCTCATCGATTCGACCGCCTTCGACGCCACGACCGCCGCCGTCGCCGCCGGGATATCGGTGAGCGAGGCGGAGGACGGGCTGGAGACCCTCGTCGATCTCAGCCTCGTGGAATCCCGAAGTGGCAGCCGTTATCGCTTGCATGACCTCGTGCGCCTCATCGCCGCTTCGCGCTTGCAGCTCGACGACCCCGCCGTCGTCGAGGGGGCACGCGAGCGGCTGACCTACTGGCTACTCGCCTGCGCCTTGGAGGTTGCCAACGCCTGGATGTCCCCCACGGGTCGCACCCCGATCCCCGAGCACTGGAAGGTCCCTGGGGCTTCGATCACGGTTCTCACTCCTGGCCAGGAGTTCTCGCGCAACTGGGTGATCGTCGAGGCGGCGAACTGGCGTCCGGCTCTGCGGCGTGTCGCTGACAGCGGCGATCACGAATCCGTCGACCTCGTGGTGGGCGGTCTCCAGCCGGTATCCCAAGCCACCGCGGAATGGGACGGCTGGCATGATCTGAACGAACTGGGGCTGCGCTCGGCCCGCGCGCTCGGCGATCCGCGGATCATCGCGCGTCATTCGGCGTTCCTCAGTTGGACCTGGATGCTGGAGCGCGGAGACCCCGTCGCGGGGTTTGCAGCGGCTGAGGAGTCCCTCCGCCTCGCCGAGTCGGTCGGTGACGAAGCGCTCATCTCGACCGCCAGGGTCGCCACCGCATGGATCTGCCTCGCGACGGGGCAGGTGCAAGCGGGGCTGGAGCACGTCGAGGCGGCCTTCGCCGGGCTTTCCGGCCCCGAGCACTACGGAGCGCTGCTCCAAGCGCGCGCTCTCGAGGCGTCCTTGAGACGCGCGCTGGGCGACTTCGAATCCTCAGCCCAGGCGTCCTCTGAGATCCTCGAGGTCACCACTTACACGCCCTCCGGGGACGACGAGTGGGAGATCAACGTGACCCGGGCGTTGGCCCTCGAGGAGAACGCCCGGGCGAACATCGCCCTCGGCCGGCTCGACCGGGCAGAGCCATCACTCGACGCCCTCTTCCGCATCGGCGAGTCGCACCGCATGGACCTCCCCATCGCCCGCGCGCGTTCGCTGCGCGCCGCCCTCCGAATGGCGCAGGGCGACCGCGATGCCGCAGAGATCGAGGTGGCCGCCGTTCGGGCCATCACCGGAAAGTACCCGGGCAACCCTCACGCCGAGATGATCGCGGCTGAAGTGGAGGGGCTGCTCAATCGTCAGCCCCCGTCCAGATGATCAGAGTGTCCGACGACGACCCTCCGAGGGGGAGGGCGGTCTGCAGCAGCCGGACGGCGCCGAGGGAGGGATGGTCGAACGAGACCACCGAGGCAGGAGTGTCGCGGGATTCTTGAGCCCACGTCTCGGTGAACGCATCACTGCCCGCCGCGAGCTCTCCCAGCAGGTCGAGAAAGTGCGAGTCCTCGGAGTGGCGGGCGATCGATGACCGCAGGGCCGACGCCGTCGCCTCGTACCAGGGCGCGCGCTCGACCCCGGTGTCGGGCGGGTCGTCGAGGAAGACGAACCGGCTGATGTTGACACCCGGGCGGAAGTACGGGTGCAGCAGCCGCGCACGTGCGGTCGAGCCGATGATCGTCAAGTAGCGGTCATGCGCGACGATGGCCACCTCGGGCAACGAATCGAGCACCCTCAGGAGGGCGGACCGCAGCGGGTCCGAACGGTCTGCGTCGCTCACGACGGTTCGCCCCAGCCCGCGGCGATCACGCGGTCCGCTGGAGGTCTGCGAGGGAGTGTGAACCCGACGCGGGCTGTGCCGCCCTCAGCATCCTGACCGCATCCGCGGCCGTCGACCCGGGCTCGGCGTGCAGAACGGTGAGGACATGGTTCTCGTCTCCCGTGAGTGAAAGGCACTGCTGTGTGAACTCGACGTGCCCGAAGCCCGCCACATCGAGCCGCAGGGTGCCGGCGCTGAGCGGGGCGGCCTCGTGGGCGGCCCAGAGGCGGCGGAACTCGGGAACCCGCATCGAGAGGAGGCCCACGATGTCTTGCAGCATCGGGTCGTGCGGGTCGCCGTAGAAGCGCAGCGCGGAGACGAAGCGTCGCGCCGACTTCTCCCAATCGAGGTCGGAGGAGCGCCAGTCGCGGCTGAAGACTTTGAGCACCAGGTTCGAGCCCGCGGAGACCGAGCCGGGCAGGATCGCCTCGGCGAGGTCGTTGCGGAACACCACGCGCATGTTGCGGTCGGTGAAGTACGCCGGGGTGGAGGTCCACTGCCCCATGAGGCTCGCCAGGTTCGACTCGATCGCATCGCGCAGCTCGGGCGGCTCGGTGGGCCGCAGGGATCCGGACTGGATGCGCACGAGTCGGGTCATGTACTCGAGACCGCCGGCGTCGAGACGCAGAGCGCGCGCGAGGGCCCGCAGCACCTGGTCGGAGGGATGGTGTCCCCGCCCTCGTTCGAGGCGGAGGTAGTACTCGGTGCTGATGCCGGCGAGCTGGGCGACCTCGTCCCGGCGCAGTCCCTGCACACGTCGTACCGACAGAGTTCGGATACCCACTTCTTCGGGCCGGATCTCCGCCCGTCGGGCCCGGAGGAAATCACCAAGAGGCGAGTCCACGGGTACACCTCGCATTCTGCTTCCAGCCCGCCCATCGCGTGCCGGTGTTCGCATACTCAGCGAAGCAGCGGCCGAGGCGGCAGACCAGGAAGAGAACAGGCAGTTTGCCGCCTCGCAGGCGGTTTCTGCGCCGACGGGGCAGAACGCTTCGAGCGGATGCTGCCGCTCAGGCGCCGAGCACGTGCTTGAGCTGTTCGACCGCCCAATCCAACTCGGTCGCCCGGATCACCAGCGGCGGTGCGATGCGGATGGTCTGACCGTGGGTGTCTTTCACCAGCACCCCGCGCGCCAGCATCCGTTCGGCGATCTCTCGACCCGTCCCGCGCGCCGGGTCGATGTCGACGCCTGCCCACAGGCCCGCGACGCGCACGCCGGTGACGCCATGACCGACCAGCTCGTCGAGCTTGACAGCGAGGTGCTCGCCCAGCGCCGTGGCCCGCTTCTGGAACTCGCCCGAGGCGAGCATCTCGACGACGCGCACCCCGACGGCCGCGGCCAGGGGGTTTCCGCCGAAGGTGGAGCCGTGCTCGCCCGGCTGGATCACTCCGAGCACATCGCGGTCGGCGACGACGGCCGACAGGGGGAGGATGCCCCCGCCGAGCGCCTTGCCGAGGAGGTAGAGGTCGGGGACGACGCCCTCGCGGTCGCACGCGAAGGTCGTGCCGACGCGCCCGAGACCCGACTGGATCTCATCGGCGATGAAGAGCACGTTGTTCTCGGTGCAGATCTCACGCACCGCGCGGAGGTATCCCTCGGGAGGGATCACGACACCCGCTTCGCCCTGGATCGGCTCGAGCAGAACGGCTGCGGTGTTCTCATCGATCGCGGCGGCGATCGCGGCGGCGTCGCCGTACGGCACGTGCACGAATCCGGGCGCGTAGGGGCCGAAACCATCGCGCGCCGAGGGGTCGTCGCTGAAGCCGACGATCGTCGTGGTGCGGCCGTGGAAGTTGCCGTTCGCCACGACGATGGTCGCAGCGTCGGGCGCGATGCCCTTCACCCGGTAGCCCCAGGCGCGGGCGACCTTGATGCCGGTCTCGACGGCCTCGGCGCCGGTGTTCATCGGCAGCACGAGGTCTTTGCCGCTCAGCTCGGCGAGCGCGGTGGCGAAGGCCCCGAGCTGGTCGTTGTGGTAGGCGCGGCTGGTCAGGGTCAGACGATCGAGCTGCTCACGGGCGGCGACGACGATCGCCGGGTGCGAGTGACCGAAGTTGAGCGCCGAATAGGCCGACAGCAGGTCCAGGTAGCGCTTGCCCTCGACGTCGGTGACCCAGGCTCCCTCACCGCGGGAGATGACGACGGGCAGCGGGTGGTAGTTGTGCGCGAGGTGGGCGTCCTCCTCGGCGATGATCCGCTCGGTGGCGGCATCGACGGAGAAGCTCACCGGGTGCCTCCGCGCAGCTCCAGGGTGCAGCACTTGATGCCGCCGCCGCCGAGCAGCAGCTCGGACAAGTCGACGAGCACCGGGTTGTAGCCGCGCTCGCGCAGCTGGGCTTCGAAGCCCTTCGCCCGCGGGGAGATGAGCACGTTCAGGCCGTCGCTGGCGGAGTTGAGCCCGAACACCGCGCCGTCCGCGTCGTCGACGAGGATCGCGTCGGGGTAGCGCTCGGCGAGGATGCCGCGGCTGCGTTCGTCGAAAGCGCCCGGGAGGTACGCGATGTTGGCGCGCTCCACGCCGCCGGGTCCTTCCACCGGGTCGAGCACCGAGATGGCGGTGTCGAGGTGGTAGAAGCGGGGATCGGTCAGCGTCAGCGACACGACCTCGCGGCCGAAGACCTCGCCGACCTCGCGGTGGCTGTCGCCGGTCGAGCGGAAGCCGGTGCCGGCGAGGATCGTGTTGCCGACGAGCAGGAAGTCGCCTTCGCCCTCGTTGACCTCCACCGGGTCGGCGACGGTGTAGCCGTGGTCGCGGAACCAGTCCATGAACGCGGGACCCTCGGCGGCGCGCTCGGCGAAACGGAACTTCGCGCCGTACGCGACGTTGTCGATGACGAAGCCGCCGTTGGCGGTGTAGACCATGTCGGGCAGACCGTCGATCGGGTCGATGAGCTCGACCTCGTGGCCGAGGGCGAGGTAGGTGTCGTACAGGGTCTGCCACTGGCGCACGGCGAAGCCGGTGTCGGTGGGCAGGCTCGGCTGCATCCAGGGGTTGATGCTGTAGCTCACGGTGAAGTGCTCGGGGCGGCACATCAGGTAGTGGCGGTGCTGCGCGATGCGCGCGGACTCGGTGACCGGTGCGGCGGATTCCTGGGTGGACATGGTGCTCCTCAGCGAAGGGGCGGCGGACGCTGTCCACTGGCCCGGCGGCGCGCTACGTCCGCCCTCTCCCGAGGGTGGACCAGCGAGACAGACCCGGGCACGCCGTCTCCATTGTGCACCCGCACCCGCCCAGGCGGCGAGCGCACACAGCATCCTCTCCCCTGCTTCTCCCCCCTCCTCGTCCCTACTCCTCTCCTCGCGTCCTCGCCTCCTCGTCGAGACCGCACGTACTCGGCGAGACCGCACCTCGTCGCGCTCGACAACGTGTTCGTTCGACGAGAACGCACGTTCTGGGCGAATGGGGGCGGGCGACGAGATGCGGGGCAGGGCAAAAGGGGTTGGGGCCGGGCGCGAGGCGGGGAGAAAGGGGGCGCGGGGTGGGGGCGCGGGGCGTCAGGAGAGCAGGGGCTCGCGGAGCAGCTTCGTCAGGCGCGCGGGGTCGGGGTCGATGAGGCGCGCGACGCCGAGCGTGCGGGCAGCGTCGAGCACACGTCGCACCAGGGCGGTGCGGTCGATCGCGGGCAGCGCCGCGAGCTCGGGGCCCGACCCGACGATGCGGCGGACGGCCTCGAGGGCGGCGTAGATGGCCGCGTCCGACCGGATGCGACGGAGGGTGATCGAGAGGATGTCGTCGCCGTAGACCCGCGTGTCGACCCGCTCGGGCCACCGACGCGTGTACTCCGCCTCGAACCAGTCGATGAGCTCGATCGGCAGGAGCAGCACCTGTTCGGCATCCTCGGCACGCCCCTCGACCATCGCCTGCGCGACGGCGACCAGCAGGCTTCCCCAGATCGTCCCCAGGTCGAACCCGCTCGGGGCGTACGCGGGGAAGGTGCCCTCCGCGACCTGCACCGCGCCCTCGGTGCCCAGCAGCACCGCTTCGGTGTCGAGCGCCCCGTGCGCGAGGCTCTGGGCGTCTTCTTGGAACCGTTGGCGGGCCAGGCTCACTTCGCGCAGGAGCAATCGATCTGCGCGCAGCTCGCGGACGTCATCGCCGCCGGGAACGGATGCTTCGACCTCGGCGACGTAGGGGTCGATGAACAGCCGCTGCTCGAGCGCGTCGGCCGCCTCCGGGTTCGAGGCCTCGGCGACCAGCCGGCGGCGCTGCACCCCCGGCAGAGCGAAGACGCTGGTGTCGAACGCGGATCCACCCAGCAGCACCCCGACCGCGCGGGCGGCGTCGGGGTGCAGGCGGCCCGCGCCCAGCTCGGCGCGCCACGAGACGAGGTCCATCGATCCGGCCGCAGATGACCCTGCTTCAGATGACACCATCGCTCCAAGAATCCGGGTTGCCGTAGCGGTGGGCCGTGATCGAGATGGCCTGCTCGCGAAGGAACGGCAGCAGTTCGAGGCGCCCGGCCGTGGTGACCTCGTCGGCGTAGACGGCGAGGTCAGGGTCGCCCGCGCTCGCCTCCGCGAGGGCGGCGCGCAGCATCCCGACCGCCTCGACGCCGCCGATCAAGCGGGTGCGGCCGGGACGGGGGCCGACCGGCTCCTCCGCAGCGCTCGCGTCGCCGGCGCCCGTCATGCGCTCCAGCCACTCGGCGTCGGTCTCCACCCATACCGCGACGCCGAGGTCTCCCAGCACGTGGCGCACGTCACCGGGCAGCCCGACGGGTGAGCTCAGCGAGAAATCCGATCCCGAGCGCAGGCCCGCCAGCATGACGCGCAGGACGGCCTGCCAGGGTGCGTCGCCCGTCGCCCGCACGGCGACCGGCGCCGGCCGGTAGCGGAACAGGTTGCGCTCCACGCCCAGTTGCGAGACGTCCTTCACTCGGCCGAACTCGCGGTCCCAGGCGATCGCATCCGACAACGCCCCTCGGCGCAGCCATTCGAACGCTTCGTATGACAGCGTGGGCTGGGCAGCCTCGATGAGCGAGGTCAGCCGCGAGTCGAGACCACGCAGGTGCAGAGTCGACGACACGGCGCCGCCGGAGGTGGCCTTCCACGACCCCAGGGTGACCAGGTGATTCGGTCCGCCGGCCTTCGCGCCGGGGCCGACCGACGATCGCTTCCATCCCCCGAAGGGCTGGCGCTGCACGATCGCGCCGGTGGTCCCCCGGTTCACGTAGAGGTTGCCGGCCTGGACCCGCTCGAGCCAGAGTTCGAGCTCATCGGGATCCTGCGTCTGCAGCCCGGCGGTGAGTCCGTAGGCGACGGCGTTCTGCCACTCGATCGCCTGGGAGAGCGACGAGGCGTGCATGATGCCCAGGACGGGGCCGAAGAACTCCTCGCGATGGAACCGCGATCCCGGCTGCACACCGGTGCGGATGCCCGGGGTCCAGTAGCGGCCATCGGTGTCGGCTTCGAGGTCGAGTTCGCGCGGTTCGACGAGCCATCGCTCGCCGTCACCGAGGGTGGTCAACGCCCACCGCAGCTTGCCGCGGGGCTCTTCGATGAGCGGCCCGACCTCGGACTGGGGATCAGCCGGCGACCCGATGCGCAGCGTCGTGGCGGCATCGACGAGCTGCTGGGCGAACCGCTTCGAGCGCCCGATCGGACCCACGAGGATCGCAAGTGACGCCGCGGAGCACTTCTGGCCACCGTGCCCGAACGCGCTGCGCACGATATCGGCCGCAGCCTGATCGAGATCGGCGGAGCCGGTGACGATGACCGCGTTCTTGCCGCTCGTCTCGGCCAGGATCGGCAGGTCGGGTCGCCACGAGCGGAACAGCTGCGCCGTCTCCCACGAGCCGGTGAGCAGCACGCGGTCGACCGCGGGGTGCTCGATCAAGGCTCGCCCGAGCTCGTCCTCATCGAGGTCGACCAGGGCGAGCACGTCACGCGGAACACCCGCCGCCCAGAGCGCTTCGGCCACCACCGCGGCGGTACGCCGCGCTTGGGGTGCGGGCTTGAAGACCACGCCGGAGCCGGCGGCGAGCGCGGCGAGCACTCCCCCGGCGGGGATCGCGATCGGGAAGTTCCACGGCGGTGCGACGACGGTCACCCGCGCGGGAACGAAGACCGCCCCGCCCACGGTGTCCAACTCGCGCGCGGTGGCGGCGTAGTAGTTCGCGAAGTCGACCGCTTCGCTCACCTCGACGTCGGCCTCCGCGAAAACCTTGCCGGTCTCGGAGGCGGCGACCTCGATGAGCGCCCCGCGGCGGTCCTGCAGCGCCCGGGCGGCACTCTGCAGCACGGCCGATCGCTCGGCGGCGGGCAGCGCTCCCCACCGCGAGGCGGCGTCACTCACGCGTGCCATGGCCGCGTCGAGGGCGTCGACGCCGTTCAGTCGGGCGGCAGCGATCGTGCTGACACCCAGGTCGGAGGTCTCGATCCGCGCCAGAACCTCTCGCGCCCACACCCGGTTCGCCGGCAACGAGGGGTCGGAGTCCGCGACGTTGCGGAAGCCCGGAGCACCCTCGGCGACGCCCGACTCGCGAGGGGCGAAGACGGCCGTCTCCACGAAGGCCTGCCCCCCGAAGACGATCTGTTCGACAGGGGAGGGGTCGGATGCTGCGGAGTCGCGCGCGATACCGAGCACGGCCTGAGTGAGCCCGGCCTCGGCCGCGTCGGGGGCGGCCGCCGCGGGGTCGCGGAGGATGGCCGGCGGCGCGGCGTCGGCGACGCGTCCACGATCCTGATGCCGATTCGGTCCGGTGGGCAGCGTGGGATCGGCCGCGCGTTCGAGCGATGCGAGGAAGCGGTCGCGCTCCTCGGCGAACGCTTCGGGCGAACTCGCGAGATCGAAGGCGCGGGAGAGGAAGTTCTCCCCCGAAGCGTTCTCCTCCAGGCGGCGCACGAGGTAGCTGATGGCCACGTCGAACTCGTCGGGGCGCACGACCGGCACGTACAGCAGCACGTGTCCGACGTCGGCGGCGACCGCGGCGACCTGCCCCTGAGCCATGCCCAGCAGCATCTCGATCTCGAGGTTCGGGCTGCGCCCGGCGACTTCGTCTTCACCCTCGGCGGGATCGGCGTCGCGCACCCCGCGCTCGCCCGCGAGTTCCCACGCGTAGGCGATGTCGAAGAGGTTGTGGCCGGCGATGCCGACGCGCACCGCGGTCATCGAGCGTGGCTCGAGCAGTTCCTGCAGGCAGCGGAGGTAGTTGGCGTCGGTGTCGAGTTTGCTGCCGTAGGTCGCGAGCGGCCAGTCGTGCACGGTCGCGTCGACCCGCTCCATCGCGAGGTTCGCGCCCTTCACCAGGCGCACCTTGATCCGCGCTCCCCCGCCGGCCACCCGCTGACGCGCCCAGGCGGTCAGTTCGCGGAGCGCGGGGAGCGAGTCGGGCAGGTAGGCCTGCAGCACGATCCCGGCTTCAAGTTGCGCGAGCCGTGGATCTTCGAGCAACCGGGTGAAGACCGCGATCGTGAGATCGAGGTCGCGGTACTCCTCCATGTCGAGGTTGATGAAGGTCGGCAGCGTCGAGGTCGCCGCGGTCAGATACAGCGGCAGCAGCCGCTCGACGACCTGCTCGACGAGGTCGTCGAACGCCCACATCGAGATGTGAGACATGATCGCCGACACCTTGACCGAGGCGTAGTCGACGTCGGGCCGGCGGATGAGGTCGTGGATGCCCTCGAGACGCCGCTGGGCTTCTTTCTCGCCCAGCACCGCTTCGCCGAGGAGGTTGACGTTGAGGCGGGCGCCGCCTTCGCGCAAGGCCGCGAGGGCTGGGCCGAGCTTCTCGGGGCGCGCGTCGACGACGAGGTGGCCCACCATCTCCCGCAGGGCCCGGCGCGCGATCGGAACGACCGGCATCGGCAGCACGGGGGCGACCGCACCGCCCGCGTAGACGGCGCCGCGCAGGTACCAGGGCAGGAAATCGGGCACCAGCGGGGCGATCCGGTTGAGGCGGGTCGCTGCGGCCGCGAGGCTCTCGGGGCGCATGACCCCGTCGATGAACCCCACCGTGAACGGCAGGCCCTGCGGGTCGCGCAGCACGCCGGCGAGGCGTTCGGCCGAGGCGTCGGTCGGCTCGGAGGCGGCCGCCGAGACCCAGCGCCCGGCAAGGTCGACAGCACGCTCGGCGAGATCGGCGGAGGGAACCGGGAGCAACATGATCACACCCTAGATCGGGGCCGCGCGCGCACTGCCGCGGCACCCCGCTTCAGTGCCAGATACTCGGCGCGGGCCGACGGGTGGAGGGAAGAGTGGATGCTGCGGCCCACTCGTGCAGCCACGGCTCGACCTCGGGCAGGCCCTCCGGGCGCCCGATCGCGGCGAACAGTTCGTCGTGCGGAACCGTGCCGCCCGCGCGGCGCAGCATCCGCGCCCTGATGATCGCCCTGGCATAGATCTCGCCGTCGACGACGGCCCGGTGCTCGAGGAAGAACGCGCGGTCGTCGTGGCCCAGGAAGCGCGTTTCGATGACGAAGCTCTGCCAGAGGTTGAGGGACTTGCGGAACGTGATCGTCTCGTTCGAGACCACGGCATACCACCCCTGTCGACGGGTCGCGTCGGCGAGCCCCGTGCGGATGAGCAGGTCCCACCGACCGAGGTCGAAGAGGGAGAGGTAGCGCCCGTTGTTCATGTGGCGCAGCAGATCGATGTCGGTCGGCAGCGTCGTCACCCGGATACGGCTGACCGCAGTGGGAGCGAGCGGGTGGCGACGGCGGTGCAGCCGCGCGCGGAGGATGACGAGGAGGGTGCGCCAGATCACGTTCACGATCCGCGATCGTAGTCAGATGACAGCGCAGAGCCGGATTCCGTTGTGGAATTCGCACAACCCTCGACCGGCCGCACACCGCCTCAGCATCCGTCCGTCCGCGGATTTCCCGGGCCCCCCGAGGCGCGCGTAGAGTCTGCCCATGAGCCCCGAGACTCCGATCGAGATCCCGACCGACATCGTCGTCCGACCGGTTCGCGACGTGGACGCCGAAGCCCTCGGCCGCGTGCACGCCACGTGCTGGCACGAGACCTACGACCACCTCATCAGCAAGGCCGCGCTCGAGCGCGTGTCGGCCCGCCGCATGGCGGAGTTGTGGACGCACTGGGCCTCGCAGGGCGAGGACTACCGCATGCGCGCCGCCCTCGTCGACGGCGACATCGTCGGCTTCGTCGGTTCAGGACCCGCCCGCGACGCCGACGCTCCGAGCGTCCGCGAGCTGTACTTCATCTACCTGCTCGACGCGTGGCACGGCACCGGAATCGGCCAGCAGCTGTTCGACTCCGCCGTGGGAGCGGATGAGCCGGTGTACCTCTGGGTCGCCGAGGACAACCCGCGGGCGCACCGCTTCTACGCGCGCAACGGTTTCGTGCTCGACGGCGCCTCGCAGGAGGAGCCCTTCCTCGGTGAGACCCTCACCGAGGTGCGTTTCGTCCGCTGACGTGCTGCAGATCTGGGCCCTCGAGGGCATCGCCGAGATCACGCCCGGCACCGACCTCGTCGCCGTGATCGAGGATGCGGCACGCGGTCAACTGCAGAGCGGCGACATCCTCGTGGTCACGAGCAAGATCGTCTCGAAAGCCGAGGGCCGCATCATCGAGGCGAGCGACCGCGAAGACGCGATCACCGCCGAGACCGTGCGCCTCGTCGCCACGCGCACCTCCCCCACCGGGCATGCGACCCGCATCGTGGAGAACCGCCTCGGCATCGTCTCGGCCGCCGCCGGCGTCGACGCCAGCAACACCCCCGAAGGCACGGTGCTGCTGCTGCCCGAAGACCCCGACTCCTCCGCCCGCCTGCTCGCCGAGGGGCTGCGTGCCCGCACCGGAGCGCTCGTCGGTGTGCTCATCTCCGACACCCTGGGCCGCGCGTGGCGGGAGGGTCAGACCGACAGTGCGATCGGCGCCGGCGGGGTCGCAGTGTTCGAGGATCTCCGCGGGGCATCGGATGCTGAGGGCCGCCCGCTGGTGGTCACGATGCCGTGCGTGGCCGACGAGATCGCGGCCGCCGCCGACCTGGTGAAGGGCAAGGCGTCCCGCCTCCCCGTCGCCGTCGTCCGAGGGCGCGCCGACCTCGTGGGCTCGCTGGAGCTGCCCGGGGCGCGGTCGATCGTGCGCCCGGCCGAGCGCGACATGTTCCGCCTGGGCGCCGACGAGGCCTATGCCGCCGGATACGCCGCGGGCGCAGCATCCGAGTGATCCGTCCTCAGCGCTGAACGACGTCGCCGAACACACGGGCGAGCGGGATCAGGCGGGCCGGTCGAGCGGCTACCCACGCCGCGGCGATCACGAGGAGTGACGCCGCGAAGATCCAGAAGCCGGTCCAGCTCACCGTGTCTTGCGCGGCGTACATGTGATTCAGGTTGCGAAGCGCCCCTGTGGCGAGCACCAGGCCCACGTGCACGACGATGAACGCGACGAAGAAGACCATCACCGCGACGTGCACCCGCTTGCTCGCGTCGAACGGCAGCAGACGGTTCAGCCGCTCGGCCTTGCGCGGCCAGTAGACGCTGATGCGCGCGCCCGTGACGATCGCCAGCGGAGCGGCCAGGAAGACGATGGCGAAGTACGACAACTGTTGCAGGGCGTTGTAGTTCACCCAGCCGTTGCCCGTGGGCCAGTCGAGCGAGAGGTACTGCAGGCCGGCGGACACGGCGTTCGGCACGACCTCCCACGACGTGGGCACGATCTTGACCCACTGGCCGGTGGCGAAGAGCAGCACCACGTAGACAACGCCGTTCACGATCCACAGTGCGTCGAGAGCGAGGTGGAACCACACAGTGAGGCTCATCTTGCGACGTTTGACGCGGCGCGAGGACCACAGCACGGGGGGCCGCTTCCCGTAGCGGGCCGTCCAGCCCGAGCGCAGGATCAGCACGAGCAGGAAGGTGTTGAAGAAGTGCTGCCAGCCCAACCACGCCGGGATGCCGATCGGGGCAGCGGCGGGAAGCGCGTACTCCCCGGGGTAGGTCGCGACGAAGTCGCGCACCGGCTCGAGCCCGATCACGGAACGCGCGATGAGCACGACCACGGCAGCCGCGACCACCAGCGCTCCGGCGCCGAGAAGCGCTGCGGAGATCCACTGCGCACGGGTGAAGCGCCCGTACCGCTTCGGCTCCGGCGCGCGGCCGCGCGGGCCCGCATCTCCTGCCGTCACCACGTTCTGATTCTAGGAAGCCCGGGGCCCGTGCGAGCTCAGCGGTGCTCGAAGCGCGGAGCGCGCTTCTCACGGAAGGCGGCCATGCCCTCCTTCTGGTCCTCGGTCGCGAAGAGGGCGGCGAAGGCCTGCTTCTCGAACCGCAGCCCCTCGGCGAGGCTGGTTTCGAGGGCGGCATCGATCACCGCCGTCGCAGCGTAGAGCGCGGGGAGCGAGCGTTCGGCGATGGTCTCCGCGACCGCGGCGGCCTCGGTGAGCAGCTGGTCGGCGGCCACGACGCGCGAAACCATTCCGCTGCGCTCGGCCTCGGCAGCATCCATCATCCGTCCCGTCAGGATCAGGTCGGCCGCCTTGTACGAACCGATCGCGCGGACGAGGCGCTGCGATCCACCCATGCCGGGGATGACTCCGAGGGTGATCTCGGGCTGGCCGAAACGGGCGGAATCGGCCGCGATGATGAGGTCGCACATGAGCGCCAGCTCGCACCCGCCGCCGAGGGCATAGCCGGCGACCGCTGCGATCGTCGGGGTGCGGACGTCGGCGAAGCGACCCCACGCGCCGAAGCGGTCGTCGAGGGCCATCTCGACCGCCGTCTTGTCCGCCATCTCTTTGATGTCGGCGCCGGCCGCGAAAGCCTTGGCCGAACCGGTCACGACGATCGCGCCGATCCCCGGATCGGCGTCGAACGCCTCGGCCGCGGCCACCACCTCCCGCATCAGCGTCGAGTTCAAGGCGTTGAGGGCCTCGGGACGGTTCAGGGTGATCCAGCCGACCCGCCCGCGCGTCTCGGTGAGGATGGTCTCGTCGGTCATGGCGTCCTCCATCGAACGGATGCTGCGGGGTCACCCTCGATCCTGCCCGCCCCCACGCGCGCCGTCGAGCGTTGCCGAACGGTGTCTCTCCGTTCATCCGCCGTACACCGCGGGCGGCGAGTCTGGCAGAGACCGGATTTCAGCTCCCGGCGCGTACCCCCGCTCATCCCTAACCGAGGACACGCATGCCTATCCACCCCTTCCGCCGCGCCGTCGCGTTCACCGCGACGACAGTAGCGGTCTGCGCACTCGCCCTGTCGAGCGCCAGCGCGGCTTCCGCCGCGATCGTCCCCACGCCCATTTCCGACGCGGTCGCAGACGCCCCGTTCACCCTGACCCCGGTCGGCACTCACGAGACGGGCACCTTCGACGAGTCCGCCGCCGAAATCGTTCACGCTTACGGGGACCGCCTGTTCGTCGTGAACGCACGGGCAGGCTCCGTCACCGTGCTCGACATCTCCGACCCCGCCGTGCCGACCGAGCTCTACGCGATCACCGCCGAAGGTGTCGCGAACTCGCTCGCCGTCCGCTCCGACGGACTCGGTGTCATCGCATTCCAGGCCGAAGACAAGACGGCGCCCGGACGCCTCGTGTTCTTCGACGCGGACGCCGCGGCGCCCACGATCCTGGGCAGCGTCGTCGTCGGCGCTCTGCCCGACATGGTTTCGATCTCGGCAGACGGAACGTACGCGGTTGTCGCCAACGAAGGCGAGCCCGCTGACACCTTCTCGACCGACCCCGAGGGTTCGATCGGCGTCGTCACCCTGCCGACAACGAAGACCTCTCCCGCCCAGGCCGCCGTCAAGATCGCCGGTTTCGAGGCGTTCGAAGGCGACGCTCTCCCCGACGGCGTGCGCGTGTTCGGACCCGACGTCGCCGCCCCCGACCAGGGTGCGGCGCCACTCTCGAGCAACCGGGTCAGCCGCAACCTCGAGCCGGAGTTCATCGCCATCGACGGCTCCACGGCGTATGCAGCCCTCCAAGAGGCGAACTCGGTCGCCGTCGTCGACCTCACCACCGCGACCGTGACGGACATCATGCCGCTCGGCTACATCGACCGCGGCGTCGAGGGCAACGGTCTCGACGCGAGCAACGACGATGACGCGATCAACATCGCGACCTACGAGGACCTCTTCGGCGTCTACATGCCTGACGGCCTCAACGCGTACCAGACCGCGGGCGAGACCTTCCTCGTCACCGCGAACGAGGGTGACGCCCGCGCAGACTTCGGCGACTTCAGCGATGAGGCACGCGTCGCCGACCTCGCGGACGACGGCCAGGGTCCGATCTGCGCAGACAGCCCGCTCAGCGCTCAGACGGATGACGTCGACCTCGGACGTCTGAACGTCATCACTGACCTGGGCTTCGACGCGACCGCGCAGTGCTATGACGAGCTGTACGCCTTCGGCGGGCGCGGCTTCGCCATCTGGTCGACCGATGGCGAGCTCGTTTTCAACTCGGGCGACGACTTCGAGCAGATCACGGCCGACGTTCTTCCCGACAACTTCAACTCGACCCACGCCGAGTCGAACTTCGACAACCGCAGCGACGACAAGGGCCCGGAGCCCGAGAACCTCGCTATCGGCCAGGTCGGCGACCGCACCTACGCCTTCATCGGACTCGAGCGGGTCGGTGGCGTGATGGTCTACGACATCACGGACCCCGAGAACGCCGAGTACGTGACCTACGCGAACAACCGCGACTTCGCATTCAGCGGTGACGAAGACCTCCCGAACGCCGGTGACCTCGGTGCCGAGGGTCTCGAGTTCATCTCGGCGGAAGACTCGTCGACCGGAGAGCCGATGCTGGCGGTGGCCAACGAGGTGTCGGGCACGACGACGTTGTTCGCCATCGATGACGGCATCACCGAGATCAACGTGCTCACCATCAACGACTTCCACGGTCGTCTGGAAGCAGGCACCGGAACCGCCACGGAGGCAGGTGCCGCGGGCGTCGCCGGCGCCGTCAACGCGATCGAGGCAGAAAACCCGAACACCCTGTTCGTGTCCGCCGGAGACAACATCGGCGCCTCGACGTTCACGTCGTTCATCCAGCAGGACAACCCCACGATCGACACGCTCGTCGACGCGGGTCTCGACGTCAGCGCCGTCGGTAACCACGAGTTCGACCGTGGATTCGACGATCTGCTGAACCGCGTGATCCCCCGCTTCGGTGGCAACACCGACCCGGAGAACGTCACCGCAGCGCAGCGCGAACTGGGCGAGGCCTATGGCCTGGGCGCCAACGTCTACGACGCCGAGACCGGTGAACCGGTTCTCCCGGAGTACGCGATCAAGACCGTCGATGGCGTGCGCGTGGCGTTCATCGGCACCGTGACCGCGGACACGGCGAAGATGGTCGACCCGGCCGGAATCGCCGGCATCGAGTTCGGCGATCAGGCAGAAGCGGCCGATCGCGTCGCGGGAGAGCTGACCGAGGGCGGACTGGCCGACGTCATCATCCTGCTCACGCACTCCGGAGCCGCGACTTCCGATGACTGTGCCGCTCTCGCGGCCGATCAGGCGGGCTTCGGCGCGCTGGCGACCGGCGTGTCCGAGGAGATCGACGCGATCGTCTCGGCTCACACGCACCAGACGTACGCGTGCGAGGTTGCGATCGACGGCACGGATGGTCAGACACGCCCGGTGATCCAGGCTTCCGAGTATGGCAAGGCAATGGGTCAGCTCGAGTTGAAGGTCGACTCGGCGTCGAAGGAGCTCCTGTCGATCGAAGGCAGCACCTTCCCGCTCAAGGGCGCTTACCCCATCGACGAGGAGATCGCCGCGCAGGTCGCGGACTACGTCGCGGATTCGGATGTCATCGGAGCAGAGCCCGTCGGACAGATCAGCGGCGACATCCTCCGCGGCGGTACTCCTCCGGGTGCCGACCGAGGCGTGGAATCGTCGATGGGCAACTGGGTCGCCGATGTCTACCTCTGGGCCACGTCGAATGAGGCCTACACGGGTACGCCGGCGCAGATCGCGCTCATGAACCCGGGTGGCCTCCGTGCCGACCTGCTCAAGGGTGAGGACGGCATCGTCACCTACAAGGAGGCGGCCGTGGTCCAGCCGTTCGCCAACACGCTCGTGACTGTCACCCTGGCGGGTGCACAGATCCAGGAGATCCTCCAGCAGCAGTGGCAGGCGACGGGCGATCGCCCCAAGCTCCACCTGGGCGTTTCGGAGGGCTTCACGTACGAGTACGTGCAGGACACCCCGCGCAGCGGTCGGATCGTGTCGATGTCGTACCTGGGTGAGCCGATCGCGCCGACCGACACCTTCACGGTCGTGACAAACTCGTTCCTCGCGAACGGGGGCGACGGTTTCACCACCTTTAGCGAGGGCACCGACCGCACCGACACCGGTCAGGTCGACCTCGAGGCGACCCTCGACTACTTCGAGGCAATGGAGACCGTCGACCCCGCTCCGGTGGGCCGCGCGATCGTGAGCACAAGCACCCCGAGCCCGCAGCCCACGCTGCCGAACACCGGTCCGGGCACTCCCCCGACGCCCGTGAACCCCGGTGGCACCCCGCCGGCAGCGGGAGTGCAGACGGGCGGAACCTGGGCCGACGTGGCGCTCAGCAACGGCGGACGCATCGAGCAGGGCGGCACGCTCAGCGTGACGGTGTCCGACCTCGACCCGGGCCAGCAGATCAGCGCGACGCTGTTCAGTGACCCGATCGTCGTCGGCGCCATCCCGGCGGCGAACGCCTCGGGCACGACGACGTTCGCCATCGCGATCCCGGCCGACTTCGACCTGGGCGCGCACCGGCTCGTCATCACGGCCGCGGGTGAGGATCCGATCTCGGTAGGAGTCACCGTGGTCAGCCGCGGCGCCCTCGCCGCGACCGGCGCGGAGCTGCCCTGGGGCATCGCCCTCGGCGGAGCGGCCCTGCTGCTCACCGGTGGGCTCGCGTTCGCGCTCCGGTCGCGTCGCAAGCTGGTCAGCTGACACCCGCATGACAGAGGCCCTCACCCTTCGGGGTGGGGGCCTCTGTGCGGCTACACCGGCTCGGTCGTGCGGATCAGGCCGCACATCACGCAGGACCAGGCGACGAGGAACCGCTCATCGTCGAGGATCTCGAACGTGAGCGCGTCGCCACAGGTCGGGCACAGGCGCGGGTCGGCGGGCATACCGCCAGCCTAGGTTCGGCCGCGGTTGCCGGGGCCGAAGAGGCCCCTTAGGCTTCGGCGCATGAGCGACACCGTCGTACGCCCTCAGCCCGGCACGCGTCTTCGCGGATTCTCCGGCGGCGTCATCCTGCTGGTGGGTGTGCTGCTGATCCCTCTCGCCCTCAGCGTGATCTTCGACAGCTCCGCGACCCCGGACGCCGCCGCCTACGTTCGGATGGCCTTCGCACAGGTCGCCGGGGCCACGATCGCCATCGTCACGGTGCGGGCCTGCTCGCTCACCGCATCGCTCGGCGCAGCCCGCGGAGCACGCTCACCCGATTTGCTCTCATCGCCCTCGTGGTCGTGTCCTGGCAGGCCGGGACCTTCTCCCGCGCCGCTGACTTCCTGCTGACGGGCATCGCCGCGCTCGACTGATCACGGTTCGGCGGCAGCATCCCCCGCACCGAAGTGCGGATGCTTCACCCCGCACCCGCATCATGGTGCGGCTGAAGCGGCCTGCCGGCGACTCCCCCGCACCGAAGTGCGCGTGCTGCGGCCACAACCCGCATCACGGTGCGGGCGAAGCCCAGCCCCAGTGCCCGGGCGGAAGCACACCCCCCTCACTCGCGCTCTCCCGCACCGAAATGCGATGCTTGGCACTCCCACCCCCATGACGGTGCGGGTGAAGCGGGCTGCCAAGAACTCCCCCGTACCGAATTGCGGATGCTGGGGCCACAACCCGCATCATGGTGCGGGCGAAGCGCAGCCTACGGCGCCGGCGCCCCGGCGCCCCGGCGCCCCGGCGCCCCGGCGGAAGCATCCCTTCACTCACACTCGCCCGCACCAAACTGCGGCGTCCGGCACCCCCACCCGCACTACGGTGCGGGCGAAGCGGGCCGCCGACGACTCCCCCGCACCGAAGAGCGAATGCTGCGCCCCACACCCCCATCACGGTGCGGGCGAAGCCCGGCTCGGGCGCGAATTGCTCACCGTTTCACGGCGCGGAGCCGCTCGCGCAGCCCTACCCGTCCCAGCGGCGGAGCAGAGCGGCGAGCGCCTGCCCGCCGCCGATGCACATCGTCACGACGGCGTATTCGAGATCGCGGCGGTGCAGGTCGAGCGCA
Organism: Microbacterium hanjuni; assembly: GCF_043556395.1. Lineage (NCBI taxonomy): Bacteria > Bacillati > Actinomycetota > Actinomycetes > Micrococcales > Microbacteriaceae > Microbacterium > Microbacterium hanjuni. The sequence goes on along the minus strand of NZ_JBIGIK010000002.1, from coordinate 777,477 downwards.
GCCCGGACGGCGAGGATCGCGCCGGTCGCACCGACTGGGTGGCCGAGCGCGATCGCTCCGCCGTAGGGATTGGTCTTCGCCGGGTCGAGCCCGGCGTCCCGGATCACCGCCACGGCCTGCGCGGCGAAAGCCTCGTTGAGCTCGAACACGTCGACATCGGCCGGGCTCAATCCCGTCTGAGCCCACAGCCGCTCGAGCGCCAGCACCGGTGCGTACCCCATGATCTCGGGGTCGACGCCCGCGGTCGTCACGGCCTCGAGCGTCGCGAGGCCTGCGAGGCCGCGCTCCCGGGCATCCGACTCCCGGAGCAGCACCGTCGCGGCCGCGCCGTCGTTGATCCCCGAAGAGTTGCCGGCCGTGACCGTGCCCCCTTCGGCGAACGCCGCCCGAAGACCCGCGAGCACCTCGACGGTCGTGCCGGGGCGGGGGTGCTCGTCGGTCGAGACCTCCACCGACGAGCGGCCCGGGGTCGTCACGGGCACGATCTCCCCAGCGAAGGCCGCGCGGGCAGCATCCGTCGCCGCCCTTCGCTGGCTCTCGACGGCGAACTCGTCCTGCTCGCGTCGGGAGACGCCGTAGCGGCTGGCGACCGTCTCGGCCGTGGTTCCCATGTGCCGGCCGCTGAAGGGGTCGGTCAGGATCGCGAGCGTGCCGTCGAGCAACGCGCGGTCGCCGAGGCGGGAGCCGCCGCTGCGGGCGCCGAAGTCGAGGAACGGTGTTCGCGACATGCTCTCGTCACCACCGGCGACGACCACGTCGACGCCGCCCCACAAGAGCTCCTGGGCACCCGACCAGATCGCCTGCAGACCCGAGCCGCAGAGGCGGTTGACCGTGAAGGCGGGCACGCGGGCGGGAAGGCCCGCGGCGAGCGCGACCCGGCGGGCGTTGTAGGCATCCGGACCGTTCTGCGCGATGCAGCCCATGATCACCTCGCCGACGTCGCCGCCGCCGATCCCGGCCCGCTCCAGGGCCCCGATCACCGCCCGAGCACCGAGTTCGTGGGCGGGCACGCTCGAGAGGGAGCCGCCGAAGCTGCCGATCGGGGTGCGCGCACCGGCGACGAGCACGACCTTCTCCCGGGCGGACATCAGTCGCCGGCCTCCTCCGGACGCTCGGCCGTCGCACTCGCGTCGTCGGCCTCGTAGCCGGCGACATGACGCTCGGCCGGGCCGTTGTACTCCGACAGCGGCCGGATGAGGGCGTTGGACGCGCGCTGTTCCCTGATGTGGGCGGTCCACCCCACGATCCGTGCAGCGACGAACAGCGGAGTGAAGGTCTCGGTGTCGAAACCCATCAGGTGATAGGCCGGCCCCGAGGGGTAATCGAGGTTCGGGTAGATGCCCTTGCGCGCGACGAACTCCGTCTCGAGGGCGTCATAGAGGGCGAGCAGATCGGGGCGGTCGTAGTGCTCGACCAGCTCGACGAGAGCGGCACGCATCGTCGGCACGCGCGAGTCACCGTGCTTGTAGACCCGGTGCCCAAAGCCCATCACCTTCTGCTTCTCGGCGAGCGCCCGATCGAGCCAGGGCACCACGTTCTCCGCGCTGCCGATCTCGTCCAGGATGTGCATGACGGCCTCGTTCGCACCGCCGTGCAGGGCGCCCTTGAGCGCACCGATCGCGCCGACGACGGCGGAGTACAGATCGCTGAGGGTCGAAGTGATCACGCGCGCGGTGAAGGTGGAGGCGTTGAAGGAGTGCTCGGCGTACAGGATCAACGACACGGTGAAGGCGTCGACCACAAGAGGAGCGGCCTCCTCGCCTAACGTCATCCAGAGGAAGTTGGCGGCGTAATCCAGGTCGTCGCGCGGTTCGACGAGGTCATGGCCGCGTCGACGCCGCTGGTCGTAGGCGACCACGGCCGGAAGGGCGGCGAAGAGTCGGATGCTGCGATCCAGATCCGCCTCGGGGCTGTCCTCGGCGACCTTCGGGTCCGACGCGCCGATCACGCTCACGGCGGTGCGCACGACGTCCATCGGATGCGCCGTCAGCGGCAGGAGGTCGATCGCGACCCGCACATTCGGCAGCAGCGCCCGGCACTGCCGCTCGCGGGCGCGGAGCGCGGCGAGCTGCTCGGGCGTCGGCAATTCGCCGTTCCACAGGAGGTACGCCACGGACTCGAACGACTGCGTGGCGGCGAGCTCCTGCACGGGATACCCCCGGTACAGCAGGCTGTTCGTCTCGGGATTGACCTTGCTGATCGCGGTGTAATCCACCACGACTCCGGCGAGGCCCTTCTTGATCTCGGTCATCTCGTGCTCCTTCGCGCGTTTCGAGCAGTCGGGGCTGCTCCCCTGTCACGAATCGCGGGTCCGACCCGCAGTTCGTGACCGGGGAGCAGGGTGGTGCGGGGCAGGATCACGGGCGCTCGACTCGGAAGTCGAACACGTTCGTGTCGAAGCGGGTGTACCCCTCGTAGTCGATGAGGTCGTACAGGTCGGCGCGGTGCTGCATCTCGTCGAGCTTCCCCGTCAGGTGACCCTGCTCGAGCAGCTCGTCGAGCCCGCGCTCAGCGGCGCCCATCGCCAGGCGCAGCAGCGAGACCGGCCAGATCACGATGTTGACCCCCACGTCGCGCAGCTGCGCGGCGGAGAACAGCTCGCTCTTACCGAACTCGGTCATGTTCGCCAGGATCGGCACGTCGAGCGCGGCGCGCATGGCCTCGAACTCGCCGAGGTCGCGCATCGCCTCGGGGAAGATCGCGTCGGCGCCCGCGTCGACGAGCGCTTTCGCCCGATCGATCGCCGCGGCAAGGCCCTCGACCGCCCGGATGTCGGTGCGCGCCATGACGAGGAAGTTGGGGTCACGGCGGGCATCGACGGCGGCCCGGATGCGCTTGACCGCGGTGTCGCCGTCGACCACGCTCTTGCCGTCGAGGTGCCCGCACCGCTTGGGGTTCACCTGGTCTTCGATGTGGGCGCCCGCGAGGCCGGCGTCCTCGAGCGTCTGGATCGTGCGCGCGACGTTCATCGGCTCGCCGAAACCGGTGTCGGCATCGATGATCGCCGGTAGCTCGGTCATCCGCGCGATCTGCTGGCCGCGGCCGGCGACCTCGGTGAGCGTGGTGAGCCCGATGTCGGGAAGCCCCAGGTCGGCGGCGAGCACGGCGCCCGAGATGTAGACGCCCTCGAACCCCTTCCGCTCGATCAACCGGGCGGACAGCGGGTTCATCGCGCCCGGGAAGCGCAACAGCTCCCCGGAGGCGAGCCGCTCCCGCAGCATCCGCCTCTTCTCGTGTGCCGGTGTCATCGAAGAGAGCACGGGCGAAGCTCCTCCCGGTCGTTGAGCGAGGACACGAAACGCAGCATCAGAACAAGCCCTTCGGCGCGGGCGCGAGGGCGAGCACCCCGTGTTTGGCCACGATGGTCAGCGCGAGCACCTCGGCGGGCGTGAGCTCGGGCAGGCGCTCTGCGAGCCCGAGGAACCGCTCGATCTCCTCGGGCAGCAGCACCGGCTCGGCGAGCGTGCGGAACTTGCGGATGTAGTCCTCGCGCGCGAAGGGTCGCGCACCGAGCGGGTGCGCATCGGCGACCGCGATCTCGTCCTCGATCGTCGAGCCGTCCGTCAGGGTGATGACGACGCGCCCGCCGAAGGCCTTCTCGTTCGGGTCCTCGGAGTGGTAGCGGCGCGTCCATTCCGCGTCCTCGGCCGTCGTGACCTTGTGCCACAGCTCCACGGTGTCGGGCCGGCCGGCGCGTTCGGGCGCGTAGGAGTCGACGTGGTGCCACGCGCCGTCCTGCAGGGCGACGGCGAAGATGTACGGGATGGAGTGGTCGAGCGTCTCGCGGGAGGCCGTGGGGTCGTACTTCTGCGGATCGTTCGCGCCCGACCCGATGACGTAGTGGGTGTGGTGGCTGGTGCGCAGCACGATCGACTGGATGTTGGCGGGGTCGCGGAGCTCAGGCCGTTCTGCACCCAGGCGCCGGGCGAGATCGATCCACGCCTGGGCTTGGTATTCGGCCGAGTGCTCCTTCGTGTACGAGTCCAGGATGCTGCGCTTGGACTCGCCAGCGGCCGGCAGCGGGACGTCGTAGGACGCGTCGGCGCCGTCCAGCATCCACGCGACGACGCCGTCTTCGCCCTCGTAGATCGGAGCGGGTGAGGTCTCGCCGCGCATCGCCCGGTCGACCGCCTCGACGGCCAGCTTGCCCGCGAACGCGGGGGCGAAGGCCTTCCAGGTGGAGATCTGGCCCTTCCGCGACTGCCGCGTCGCGGTGGTGGTGTGAAGCGCCTGGCCGATGGCCTGATGGATGGTCTCGACGTCGAGACCGAGCAGCGTGCCGATGCCCGCCGCGGCCGAGGGGCCGAGGTGGGCGACATGGTCGATCTTGTGCTTGTGCAGCGAGATGGCGCGCACGAGGTCGATCTGGATCTCGTACCCGGTCGCCAAACCCCGCACCAGGGCCGCGCCATCGCGGCCGGTGTGCTGGGCGACCGCGAGGATCGGCGGGATGTTGTCGCCCGGATGCGAGTAGTCGGCCGCGAGGAACGTGTCGTGGTAATCGAGCTCGCGCACCGCGACGCCGTTCGCCCAGGCCGCCCACTCGGGGCTCGTCCGGCGCTCGATCGCGCAGCCGAACACGGTCGAACCGACGCCGCTGATCGACACGGGGTGATCGAGCGCCTGCTGGCGCGCGGCGCTGACGGGTCGGCGCGTGAGGGAGGCGGCGGCAACGGCGGCGTTGTCGATGACGCGATTGATGATCATGTCGGTGACGTCGTCGTCGACGGCCACCTCGTCGGCGGCGACCTCGGCGAGGTGCCACGCCAGCTCGCCTTCGCGCGGGAGATCTTCGTCGCTGCGATGGACGCGAAGGTGGTGGGAGATCGTCATGAGGGGGCCTTTCCGGTGCACTCTCTATACATCTTGCCTGCCCGGGCCCCCGCCCACCGGCGACTAGCCGTGCACGGCGGTCTGGCCGAGGTGCGCCACCAGGCTGTCGAGTGCGCTGGCCCAGCCGTCGTAGAAGCTCTCGTCGCCGGCCATTCCGTCGACCCCGCGGAGGTCGAAGGTGAGGCGGGTCAGGTCACCCGCTGACGCGATGGTGACCGTTGCGACGGGTGTGTCCTCGGGGTCTGCGCCGGGGTTGCCCCACGTGAAGACGAGCCGGTCGTGCGGCACGACCTCGAGATACTGCCCACCGGTGGGGTACTCCTCCCCGGTGGCCTGGTTCACCATCGTGTAGGCGTAACGCCCGTCCACCCGCGCGTCGACGCTCACGGATTCGCGCGGGGTCGTCGCGTCGGCCGGGTGCCACCACTCAGCGACCTCGTCGGCATCGGTCCACGCGGCCCAGACCTGCTCAGGGGTGGCGTCGAGCAGACGCTCGAGGGTGAAACCTCGGGAGGAATCGATCATCGGATGCTCCTAACCTGACGCGACGCTCATCGTCGCGGTGTCAAGAACGCTAGGGCGTCCGCCGCGGCGCGTCGAGCCGGTTGCGCACTCGGAAGGGCGGGGCCCGGCCAGACCGACCGAACGCGCGGTGCCCCCGTGTCGTGTCGTGCGCCCCGCCCACGCGCCGAAGCGGGAGACTGCCGTCATGCTGATCTCGACGATGAACGATGTCCCCGGCCGCCAGGTCACCGAGGTGTTGGGCGAGGTGACCGGTCTGACCGTTCGCGCGCGCAACGCCGGCGTGCAGTTGGGCGCCAACTTCAAAGCCCTCATGGGCGGTGAACTCTCGGGCCTCACCAAGCAGCTCATGCAGAGCCGCGATGAGGCGAAGCAGCGCCTCATCGACGCCGCGACCGAGCTCGGCGCCGACGCGGTGCTCGCGATGCGCTTCGATGCCTCGGAGGTGGGCCAGAACTATCAGGAGGTCGTCGCCTACGGCACGGCCGTCAAGCTGGCCTGACCCCGCAGCATCCGCTCGCCGTCGCCGGTAGCCTTGCCCGAGTGACCGACGCTCCCCCGTACATCGTGGCCACCGACGGCGCCTGCAAGGGAAACCCCGGCCCGACCGGATGGGCCTGGGTCGGCGAGGACGGCCACTGGGCAGCCGGGTCGATCGTGCTGGGCACGAACAACATCGGCGAACTGATGGGGCTGCTCAAAGCGATCGAGGATCACCGCGACGTTGCGAACCTCGTCGTACAGGCCGACTCGAAGTACGCGATCGACACCTACGAGAAGTGGATGGACGGTCACCGTCGCCGCGGATGGAAGACCTCCACCGGTGCGCCCGCGAAGAACATCGAGCTGCTCGAGCAGCTGATCGCCGCGCGCGATGCCCGGCGCGAGGCGGGCCAGCCCGACGTGGTGCTCGAGCACGTGCGCGGGCATTCGGGGCACGTGCTCAACGCCTGGGCCGACGAACGCGCGGTACGGGCCTCCGAGCACGCGGCGAAAGGCATCGCGAGCGCCTGGTCATCGCTCGGCACCCACGAGCGCATCGACGTGACCACGCGGCCGAAGAACGGCCGCTGACGCCCGGGGCCGACCTGCCGTCTGCGCCGGCCTGCGTACCGAACTCAGGAAAACCGGGCCGGAACGCGTCGCAACGGCACAATCGGGACCCGTCGACGCGTTTTCTCCTGCGTAGGGTACGGACGGCGGCGAGAAAAACTAGGCGCCGGCTTCGGCGAGGTGCTTCTCGAGCGCGTCGAGCACGGGGCGCTGGCCCTTCACGAGCCGCTCGCGCGCCTCGGCGGGTGTCGACCATTCGACGCGGTCGACCTCCGGAAACGACGCCTTCTTGCCCGAACGCGGCGGCCATTCGAGCTCGAACTCGCCGAAGGTGAAGTCGGATGCTGTGAACCCGGCCCCGTCCGCCACGAAGACGACGATGCGCTTGCCCGAGGAGTACGCGAAGGTTCCGAGTTCCGCATAGGCGACGTCGGGCGCCGCGACCCCGAGTTCTTCCTGGAACTCCCGGCGCGCAGCATCCATCGCCGATTCCTCGTCGGGATCGAACTCGCCCTTGGGGAGCGACCAGGCGGCAGTGTCCTTCGCCGCCCAGTACGGACCCCCCATGTGGGCGATGAGCACCTGCACCCCGCCGTCCATCAGCCGGTACAGCAGGATGCCGGCGCTCATCGCCACCATGGTCGGACCTGGCTCAGCTCAAGCGGGACTTCGGGGAGGTCTCGTACGTCTTCTGCCCGTCGCTCTCCACCGTGTCACCCAGCGCGGTGTCGATCGCGGCGAGGGTGTCGGCATCGAGAGTGATGCCTGACGCCTTGACCGTGTCGGCCAGCTGCTCGGGGCGCGAGGCTCCGACCAGGGCAGCCGCGACGTTCGGGTTCTGCAGCACCCACGCGATCGCCATCTGCGGCATCGAGAGCCCCGCCTGCTCGGCGATGGGCTTGAGTCGCTGGACGGCCGTCAGGGTGTCTTCCGCGAGGAAGCGCTTGATGAAGTTCGCGCCGCTCTTCTCGTCGGTCGCGCGCGAGCCGTCGGGCACCGGCTGACCGGGGAGGTACTTGCCGCTCAGCACGCCCTGCGCCATCGGCGACCAGACGATCTGGGAGATCCCGAGCTCTTCGCTGGTGGGGACGACCTTCTCCTCGATGACGCGCCACAGCATCGAGTACTGCGGCTGGTTCGAGATGAGCTGGATGCCGAGGTCCTTCGCGAGGGAGTGACCTTCGCGCAGCTGCTCCGCGGTCCACTCCGAGACGCCGATGTAGAGCACCTTGCCCTGGTGGACGAGGTCGGCGAAAGTGCCGAAGGTCTCTTCCAGGGGGGTCTCGTAGTCGAAGCGGTGCGCCTGGTACAGGTCGACGTAGTCGGTGCCGAGGCGCTTGAGCGAACCGTGGATCGACTCGGTGATGTGCTTGCGGCTCAGGCCGGTGTCGTTGGGGCCGCCGGGGCCGGTGGGGAAGTAGACCTTCGTGAAGATCTCGAGCGACTCGCGACGCTGACCCTCCAGCGCCTTGCCGAGGATGACCTCGGCAGCGGTGTTGGCGTACGCGTCGGCGGTGTCGAACGTGGTGATCCCGGCGTCGAGGGCCGCGTGCACCGTCTTGACGGCGGCGTCGTCCTCGACCTGCGAGGCGTGCGTGACCCAGTTTCCGTAGGTGATCTCCGAGACCTTGAGACCACTGTTTCCGAGATAGCGATAGTTGACCATGTCTTCACGCTAGCGGGGCTCCGTGAACGGGAGGCGGGGGTTGCGGGGAGAACAGCCCCAGCTCCATCGCGCGCATCACCGCGCGGGTGCGATCGCGCACGTCGAGCTTGGTGAACGCGTGCAGCAGATGGGTCTTGACCGTCGCCTCACCCAGGAACAGCCGCTCCCCGATCGCCCGGTTGCTGAGCCCCTCCGCCACGAGCTTGAGTACGTCGATCTCGCGTTTGGACAGGAGGGGAGCGGATGCTGGGGCTGCCGGGCGCGCAGCCTGCTGCACGAGCACCCGGGCGACGCTCGGGGCGAGGGCGACCTCGCCGGCGGCGACCGCGCGGATGCCCGCGAGCAGTTCGTCTTCGGGGGCGGCCTTGAGCAGGTAGCCGCTCGCCCCGGCACCGATCGCGCGCAGGATGGCGTCGTCGTTCTCGTACGTAGTGAGCACGACGACGCGCACCGCGGGCAGCACGGCGAGGATGCGGGCCGTCGCCTCGTCGCCGTCGATACCCGGCAGGCGCAGGTCCATCAGCACGAGGTCGGGAACGATCGCCAGAGCCCGCTCGAGCGCTTCCTCTCCCGACGCCGCGGTGCCGGCGACCTCCAGGTCGGGGGCGGCCTCGACGAGGGCGACGACCCCGGCGCGCACGATCGGGTGGTCATCGACCACGAGCACGCGGATCACGATCGCCCCCCGCGCGGCACGCGCGCGACGAGGGTGACGGCGCCGTCCGTGCCGTCGATGGCGAGGGATCCGCCGATGAGCTCGAGCCGGGTGCGCAGCCCGCTGAGTCCGAACCCGCTCGCCCGGCCGCCCGGGTCGAAGCCGCGGCCGTCGTTGCCGATGCGCAACACCGCGGCATCCGCGTCGTCGTAGAGCGAGAGCGTGACCCGCCGCGCATCGGAGTGTTTGCGCACGTTGCCGAGACCCTCCTGCGCGCACCGCAGCAGGGCGACGTCGATCTCGCGGTCGAGCGGAGCGAGGGCGGCGACGTCGACGTCGATGACCAGCCCGGTCTCGCGACGGAATCGCTCGGCCAGGGTCTCGAGGGCGGTGCCGATACCGCCGTCCTGCAGTTCGACGGGCGCGCTTCCCGCCACCAGGGTGCGCGTCTCGGCGAGCGCCGTGCGGGCGGAATCCTCGACCACCTCGAGCGCATCGTCGGTGAGGGTGCCGGCCGCCAGCTCGCGCCGCGAGCGTTGCACGAGCAGGACGACGCCGGCGAGCGACTGCGCGAGCGTGTCGTGCAGTTCGCGGGAGAGGCGGCTGCGCTCAGCGGTCGTGCCGGCGTCGCGGTGCAGCGACGCCAGTTCGTCCTGAGCGGCGGTGAGTTCGTCGAGCAGGCGCTCGCGCGTCTGCGCGTAGCGCCACACGCTGGTGATCCATAGCCCCATGACCACGTTGAACGCGTACGAGATGCCCTGTGTCAGGAGCGCATTGACGAGCCAGTCCGCCTCATCCCCCGTGCTCGCCCAGAACCCGAGGAAGACCGAGAGGGCGAGGGCGAAAGTCGCCGCGAGCGCGGGCTTGGCCCGGGGGATGAGGGTCCAGACGAGCGGGTATGCCCAGAACTGCAGGATGGCATTGCTCGGGGAGACCACCGTCAGGATCCCCGACACCACGATGGTGGTCACCACCGCGCCCCATGCGGCCGCCGACTCCCTCGGAGCCTTCCGGATGATGGTGACGAACAGCACGCCGTAGACCGCGCCGATCACGACGGTCATGCCGACGGGAACCCACGTCTCGCCGTCGGTGGGGATCGCGGATGCTGCGGCCACGAGGCACGCCAAGACGGTGGCGGCGAGCGAGACCCCCCATCCCCTCCCGCTCGCCGCCCCGTCGGTCATCGGTTCGGTCACTCAGCCATCCTTGCGGATCCACCGGAAGGTGACCCGAACGAGGATGAGGCCGACCACGAGCCAGATCAGTGTCACCAGCAGGGTGAGCCCGTGCTGCCAGGTTCCGCCGGGCTCGGCGACGGCGAAGCTGTCGGGCAGGAACACCGAACGCATCCCCTGCGCCAGCCACTTGAGCGGGAAGACGCTCGCGACGTTCTGCAGCCACGACGGCAGGGCGGAGAACTGGATGTAGACGCCGGAGATGAACTGCAGCACGAGCAGGATGGGGATGATCACGGCCGAGGCGCTGCGGCCGCTGCGCGGAAGTCCACTGAGGCCGATGCCGAGGATCGCGCTCGTGGTCACCCCGAGCACGAACACCCACGCGAAGGTGAACCACCGTTCCGGTTCGGTGGGCAAAGCGACGCGGAAGAAGATCGCGGCGACGGCGATCAGCAGCACGGCCTGCAGGAATCCGGTGACCAGCACCGAGCCGAGCTTGCCGATGAAGTACGACGCGGGCGACAGCGGGGTTCCCCCGAGGCGCTTCAGCGAGCCGTCGCTGCGCTCCATGGCGATGTCGATCGCAAGGTTCTGGGTTCCCGACAACAGGAGGCCGGCTGCCAGCATCCCCGGCAGGTAGTAGTTCGCCGCCGAGATCTCAGCGCCCGGCGGACCGAAGGAGGCCGAGCTGAAGGCGACCGCGAAGATCAGCAGGAACAGCACCGGGAAGAGGAAGGTGAAGAAGACCGAATCGCCTTGGCGGAAGTACGAACGCACCTCGAACCCGATGCGGGAGATCCCGAGGCGGACGGTGCGGGACAGTCCGAAGGAGGCGGCCGGGGGTGCCCCGACGGCCGAGCGCGCGGTGAGCGGAGCGGTCATGCCGAAACCTGCTCGGGGGCGGGGTGCTCGACGAACGAGAGGTAGACGTCTTCGAGGCTGGGGCGCACGACCTCGAGGTGCTGGGGCTCGCCCTCGCCGGCATCGACGAGCCGGGCGATGAACTCGCCGGGAGCGTCGGTGCGCTCCTCGTGCACGGTGTCGCCGTCGCGCCAACGCACGATCGGGACGCGCGACTCGGGTCCGCCGAGCTGATCGATCGGACCGAGCGAGGCGATTTCTCCGTCGACCACGATCGCCGCGCGCTGCGACAGTTCGGCCGCCTCGTCGAGATAGTGCGTGGTGAGCAGGATCGTCGTACCCTCGTGCTGCATCCCGCGGATGAGTTCCCAGAACTGTCGGCGGGCCTCCGGGTCGAAGCCCGTGGTCGGCTCGTCGAGGAACAGCAGCTCGGGACGCCCGATGATGCCCAGCGCGACGTCGACACGGCGGCGCTGCCCGCCCGACAGCTTGCGCACGGGGGTGGCGGCCTTCTCGGAGAGGCCGACCGCGGCGATGACTTCTTCGACGTCCCGCGGATAGGGGTAGAAGCCGGCGAAATGTCCGAGCAGCTCGCGCACGCTCGCCACCGGCGCCTCTCCGGTGTTCTGCAGCACGATGCCCAGCCGCGCCTTCCATTCGAGGGTGGCGTGATGAGGGTCGGTCCCCAAAACCGACACCTCACCACCCGTCCGTGTGCGGTAGCCCTCGAGGATCTCGATCGTCGTGCTCTTGCCCGCACCGTTGGGGCCGAGCAGGGCGAACGTCTCTCCTCGCGCGATCTCGAAACTGACGCCCTTGAGAGCTTCGAATCCACCGCGGTAGGTCTTGGTGAGGTCCCGCACCTCCACGACGGCGTCTGTCATAGCTCAACGATGCCCCGGAAGGATGCCGGGCACCACCCGTCGTGCGGTGGGCTCAGCATCCACCGACCGGTTGACCCCGGATCAGGCGACGTGAGCCGACCAGGCGGGTTCGCGCAGAGCGGGGCAATGCTCGGGCGTGGGGTGGTGCGCGATGTCGATCATGCGGTCGAGCGCGTCGCGAGCGGCGGCGAGGTCGGTCATGGCGTCGGTGATGCGGCGGCGTTCGGCCTCGAGCACCGCGAACACCTCGGGGGACGCCTGCCCGGTGTCGACGCAGGGCAGCAATTGCAGAATGGTGCGGCTCGGCACGCCCGCCGTGAAGAACTGCTGGATCAGCCGCACCCGCTCGACAGCCGATTCGGCATAGGTGCGCTGGCCCGTGGCTGTGCGCTCCGAATCGAGGAGGCCCTGCTCCTCGTAATAGCGCAGGGCCCGAGTGCTGACTCCCGCCCGATGCGCGACATCACCGATCCGCATGTGCGACCACCTTCCGGGAGCGAGGACCCTCCTCGACTTGCCCTTGACGTCAATGTCAAGGTTTAGCGTAGCCGACGGTGGTCCGAATCCGGCCCGCCGTCACTACAGCAGGAAGCGCAGCACCCATGGAAATCACCGACCAGATCGCCCTCGTCACCGGAGCCAACCGCGGCATCGGCCGCCAGTTCGTGCTCGAACTGCTCGACCGCGGCGCCCGCACGGTGTACGCGACGGCGCGACGGCCAGAGACCGTGACCTTCGACGACCCACGCGTGGTGCCGGTGCGCCTCGATCTCCTCGATCAGCAGTCCATCGCGGCTGCGGCGGAGACCGCGCACGACGTCACGCTGCTGATCAACAACGCCGGCATCTCCACCGGCGCCTCTCTCGTGACGGGGGACCTCGCCGAGATCCACCGCGAGATGGACACCCACTTCTGGGGGACGCTGGACGTGATCCGCGCCTTCGCGCCCGTGCTCGCCGCGAACGGCGGCGGCGCCATCGTCAACGTGCTGTCGGCCCTGTCGTGGTTCGCAGCTCCCGCGGGCGCGTCGTACGCCGTGGCGAAGGCGGCCGAGTGGAACATGACGAACGGCGTGCGTCTCGAACTGGCAGCCCAGGGGACGTTCGTGCAGGGTGTGCTGCTCGGCGCCGCCGACACCGACCTCACCGGGGGCTACGACGGGCCGAAGATCGACCCGCGCGACGTGCCGCGCCTCTCTTTCGACGGCCTGGAAGCCGGGGCGATCGAAGTGATCGTCGACGACTGGACGGCGATGGTCAAGGCCTCCCTCGCCGGCGACCCCGCGCCGTTCTACACGCGGATCACGGAGATGCTCGGCGCCAGCTGAGGCGCACACCGGTGAGGAGCGGATGCTGCCGCTCGGGCCTCGTTCAGAGGACGGGCGTCGCGTCGGTGATGGCCCCCACCAGGGCAGCGACGCGGTCGGGCTGGTGGTCGGGGCGCAACCGCTGCCCCCGCTGGAGGGTGACCAGACCGTGGAGGCCCGCCCAGAGCACCTCGGTGAGCGTGTCAACGTCACCTCTGCCCGCCTGGACCGCGACGGCCGAGCGCAGTTCGGCGTAGCCCTCCGCCAGTGGGGCCGGGGTGTCCTCTGCGCCGAACGACACCCGCGTGGCGCGCGTGAACATCGCGTCGTACAGGGAGGGATTGACGGCTGCCCATTGCACGTAAGCGTCGGCGATGGAGCGCACCGCATCATCGGGCGTGGCCGCGGCTCTTGCTCGGCCGAGCGCAGCCGCGAGCTCCTCGAAACCCTCGAGAGCCACCGCCTCGACCAGATGATCGATCGAAGCGAAATGCCGGTAGATCACCGGCTGGCTGTATTCGATCTCGGCAGAGAGGCGACGAGTCGTCACCGCATCCCACCCCTCGCTCTCGGCGATCGCCCTGGCCGACCGCGTGATCAGGTCGCGTTGAGCCGTGCGTTCCCGCTGTCGTCGATCGGCGATGGCCATGGATAGAAGTTAGCACCGATACGTCTTCTAGCGTTGCTATTGACGGCGGCGGACAAGGCACCTACCGTAGATCGTGTTAGCAACGCTAGGTAAAGGAGCAGTCACAATGAACCGATTTCTGCGAGCGCAGCGCCGGCCGGCTTCGCCCTCTCTCCACCACGTCATTCCCCTGCTCGCCGGTGTGACGGCATGACGACCTTCGCGTACGTGGCCGCCGTGCTTGCCCTCCTCGGCACCGGAGTCGTCTACGGCACCGACGTGTTCTGCGCTATCGCGCTACGCCCGGCACTTCGGCGCGTGAACGACGCAGCACTGACTTCTGTGATGGGCAACGTGCACCGGTACGCCGACGCGCGGATGCGCGTGCCCGGTGTCATCGGACTGTTGTTCTCAGCTCTCGCTGCCGTGGTCGCAGCGCTCTCCGGGCACACCGCTGCGGCAGCGCTGGCCGGTCTCGCGTTCGTGCTCCTTGTGGCCTGGATGGTGGTCTATGTGCGGATCAGCGCACCGATCAACCGCACGTTCACGGTCGCGGCCGCCGCTGACGAGACGCTGGCGAACGCCCACGCCCTCCAGGCCGGGTGGGATCGGGTCATCGTGCTCCGCGCGTTCCTCCAGGGCATCGCTCTGCTGGCGCTCGGCGCCTGCCTCATCGCGCTGTGAGGGCGGATGCTGCCGCTCGGGCCTCGTTCAGAGGACGGGCGTCGCGTCGGCGGCGACCTGGTCGTCTTCGGTCGCGACCAACTGCCCGCACGCGCCGTCGATCTCTTTGCCGCGGGTGTCGCGCAGCGTCGTGGGGATGCCGGCGTCATTCAGACGGCGGACGAATTCGTTCTGCACCGGCACCTCGGACGCGGTCCAGATCGAACCGGGCGTCGGGTTCAGCGGAATCGGGTTGACGTGCACCCAGCCGCGACCGCGGGCATTGAGCTTCTCGGCGAGGAGGTCGGCGCGCCAGGCGTGGTCGTTCATGTCCTTGATGAGGGCGTACTCGATCGAGACGCGGCGACCGGTCTTGTCGAAGTAGTTGCGGGCGGCGTCGAGGGCCTCATCGACCTTCCAGCGGGAGTTCACCGGGATGAGCTCGTCGCGGAGGTGATCGTCGGGCGCGTGCAGCGACAGCGCGAAGGTCACGGGGATGTCTTCGTTCGCGAGCTTGATGATCGCGGGCACGAGGCCGACAGTGGACACCGTGATGCCGCGCGCGCTCATGCCGAGGCCGTGGTCCTTGTCGACCATGACCCGCACGGCCTGCATCACGCGGGCGTAGTTGGCGAGCGGCTCGCCCATGCCCATGAAGACGATGTTCGACACGCGCTCCGCGGAGTGGTCGTCCTTCTTCTTGCCGCCGAGGCCGCCCTCGGCGATGAGACGATTCGCGCGCACGATCTGCTCGATGATCTCGGCCGCCGACATGTTGCGGGTGAGGCCCGCTTGGCCGGTGGCGCAGAAGGGACAGTTCATGCCGCAGCCGGCCTGCGACGAGACGCAGAGGGTGATGCGTCCGGGGTAGCGCATGAGCACGGACTCGACCAGCGCGCCGTCGTGCAGCTTCCAGAGGAACTTGATCGTGTCGCCGCGGTCGGTCTCGAGGCGTCGCACCTCCGTGAGCAGAGGCGGCAGCATCCCGGCCACCAGTTCTTCGCGTCCGGTCGACGGCAGGTCGGTCATCTCGGCCGCGTCGCTCGTGTAGTGCGTGAAGTAGTGCTTCTCGAGCTGCTTCGCCCGGAAGGCCGGAAGGCCGAGCTCGGCGACCTTCTCGACGCGCTGCTCGGGGGTCATGTCGGCGAGGTGCACGGGGGGCTTACCCCGTTTGGGGCTCGCGAACTGCAACAGCGGACGGCCGGTCTCGTCTTTCGCTTGCGCCCAGCCCTCCGTCGCCGGACGCACCTGACGGGGTTTCGTGGTGCGCACGGGCGGTGGGGTGGTCATGCTTCCAGGGTACGGGACGCGCCTGCGGGGAGGCTGGCCGCACCGGGTCGTCCGGTTCCTCCGCGAGGATTGGCCCATGACTTCACGCCGCATCGCCTTCCTCGACGTGGACGGGACCCTCATCGACCACCGGCAGCGCCTCGCCCCGTCGGCGATCGAGGCCGTGCGCGGAGCGCGCGCCAACGGCCATCTCGTCTACTTGTGCACGGGGCGGTCGCGCACGGAGATCCCCACGCCGGTCCTGGACATCGGCTTCGACGGCGCCGTCTCAGCGGGTGGCGGCTTCGTCGACCGCGGCGACGAGGAGGTCATCCGCCACACCATGCCCGCGCCGTCGCTGAGCGAGCTCGTCGCGTTCTTCGAGGCGCACGACGTCGACTACATTGTGCAGGCGGACGACGAGATCTACCCGAGCCGGGGGATGTTCGACAGCATCCGCCCCTCGATCGAGCAGCTCATCAGCACCGCGCCCGCGGGCGAAGCATCCGCCGATCTGGAGCGCCTCGAACGGGTCATGGCCTACCGGGGCCCGGCGCCCGATGACGCGATCGCCAAGGCCACCTTCTACGGCGCCGACCCGCTGACGTTCGAGAACGTGCGTGACGGTCTCGGCGAGCGCTTCCACGTGATCACCGGCACGATCCCCTATCTGGGCGGGTCGGGCGGCGAGGTGAGCTTGCGTGGCGTCAACAAGGGGGCCGCGATCCTCGAACTCCTCGCCCTGCTCGGCATGACGGCGGAGCAGGCGATCGGTATCGGCGACAGCCACAACGACGTCGAGATGCTGCAGGTGTGCGGCGTCGGGATCGCGATGGGCAACGCCGTCGAGAGCGTGAAGGCCCACGCCGACGAGGTCACGACGGGCGTCGACGACGACGGGGTCTTCACCGCGTTCGTCCGGCACGGCCTGATCTGACCGCTGCTCCTCAGACCCGTCGCTAAGCCAGGTCGCGCTCCGTCGCGATCGCCGCGCGCGCCCGCCAGGTGCGAGCGGTCACGCGGTCGAGCGCGACCTGGCGCCGCAGCGCCTCGGCCTTCTCGTACACCGACGGATCGCCGAAGCTGGTGAGCACCTTCACCAGCACCGGCAGCAGCTCGATCATGAAGAACAGCGCGGCGATCAGCCAGTGCGCCCAGGCGAGCACCGGCTCGCGCTGGGAGAGCCGGTCGAGCGCACCGATCTGACTGAGGATGCCTTGCGCTTCGGCGTTGCCTCCGGCCACCGCGGCCGCGCGCTCGTTGTAGGCGGCCAAAGCTCCCTCGTACTGCGTGCGGGCGGCGGGCAGCTCCCCCTCGGCCTGCTGCTTGTTGGTCTCGGCCGATGCCGCCGCAGCGTCCGTACCGGCGGCGTTCGCCGAGCTCAGCGTGGCGGTGGCCTGCTGCAGCTGCGCGGCGATCCCGTCGTACGACGCCTGCGCCCCGGCGAGCTGGGCCTCGGCGGCCTCCGAGCTGGCACCGTCACCGGTGACCCCGGTGCACCCGGGCACGGTTCCGGCTCCCGCACCCGTCAACTCGCACTGGTACAGAGCTCGCGCCTGATCGATGACCGCCTGCTGCGCGGCGAGCTGTGCGGTCAGCTGGTCGACGCTCGCCTGGGCGGCAGCGGCTTCCGCCGAGGTCGACGACGTTCCCGCCACGATGCCCGTCGCCGCCTGATCCTCCAGGGCGGTCATCCGCGCGGTGGCGGCATCGAGCGCCTGCTTCTCGGGGCCGGAGGTCACCGCATCCTGGTCGGACAGGGCCTGCGAGATGTTCGTCGAGGTGACCTCGCGCGCGATGTCGTTCTGGAAGACCTGCAGCACGAGCGGCTCGGCGACCACGATCCCGATGAGAGCGGCCATCACGACGCGGGGGAAGGCGAGACCGAGCAGCCGCCAGGGATTGCGGGTCGAGCGCATGCTGGAGGTGAGGAACCGGTCGAGGTTGAAGATGATCAGCGCCCAGACGATCGCGAGCGGCACGGCCAGCCATACCGCGATGCGCACCCCGGTCATGAGGGCGAACAGCATCGACAGAGCCGACACGAGCGCCGTGCCGGCGAGCACGAGGAACATCTGCACGAAGCGCGGCGTCTCCTCGGGCACGTCGTCGAGCACCGCGCTGTCGGCGCCGCCGAGCACGGCCAGACGACGCCCCCACGACATGCGTCGACGACGAGCCTTCGGGCGGCGTCGAGCGGCGGGCTCGGGCTCGGCGCTCGCGGCTACCGGCTCGGCCGGTTCCGGGCTCGCCGACACGGGTTCGGCGCTCGGAGCCACCGTCGCGACGGGCTCGGTCTGATCGTCGAAACGTCCGGGGGTCTCGCGCACCTCATCGACGTACTGCGGCTCGCTGTCGTCGCTCGCGGTGAACTCGATACGGCCGTCGGAACCGTAGCGGCCGTCGCGATGGGCAGAGAAAGACATCCGTACAGAGTAAGAGCGCGACCCTGGACGACTGATGGACGCCCGATGAGCGGGCTGTGCATCGGGCTCAGTCGAGGAAGATGTCGGGGAACAGCGCCGTGTCGGGCGTGCCGGGCACGGCCGCGTAGCGCGAGAAGTCGCTCACGCCGGCAGCCTCGAGCACGTCCTCGACGATGAGCGTCTGGCCGGTGCGCTCGCTCGCCGGCGTGATCAGCACCTCGTACGCCGCATCGGCGTAGATCTCGGGCGTGCGGCTGGCGGCCATGATGCGCTCACCCCCGAGCACGTTCTGCACGGCGGCCGTCGCGATCGTCGTCCGGGGCCACAGGGTGTTGGCAGCGATGCCGTCGGCCTCGAACTCCGCCGCCACCCCCAGGGTCACCATCGTCATGCCGAACTTCGCCAGCGTGTACCCGGTGTGCGCGCCGAGCCATTTCGCGCTGATGTTGAGCGGGGGAGACAGCGACAGGATGTGGGGGTTCTCCGCATCCTTCAGCACCGGGATCGCCGCCCGCGAGAGCAGGAACGTGCCGCGCACGTTGACGTCCTGCATGAGGTCGTACTTCTTCGCCGCGAGATCGAGCGAGCCCGACAGATCGATCACGCTGGCGTTGTTCAGCACGATGTCGATGCCACCGAACTCGCCCTGTGCCATGAGGACGGCCTCGGTGATGTCGTCGTCGTTGCGCACATCGCCGACGATCGGCAGCGCCTGTCCTCCGGCCTCGCGGATCGCCGCGGCGGCGGTGTGCACGGTGCCCTCGAGCTTCGGATGCGGGGAGTCGGTCTTCGCGAGCAACGCGATGTTCGCGCCGTCCCGGGCGGCGCGCAGGGCGATCGCGAGTCCGATGCCGCGGCTTCCGCCCGACATCAGGATGGTCTTGCCCGCGAGGGAGGGCCGGGTTCCGTTCGAATCGCTCATGCGTTTCCCTTCGTGCTCTTGCGCGAAGCGGCGGCGAACGCCGCGACCCGCGCGCGGGACGGAGGCGTGTCGAACGCTGCTCCGATGGTGGATGCTTCGTCGTCGAGGTTGTCGGCGAACGATCGCCCCGCCCCCGACCGCACCAGTCGCTTCGCCTGCCCGAACGCGCCGGTTGCGCCGTCGAGCCAGAATCGGGCCACCTGCTCCGCCCGGCCGGCCAGTTCGGCCGGGGGGACGACCTCGGCGACGAGGCCCCACTGCAGGGCCTCGGCCGCGTCGAGGGTGCGATCCTGCAGCAGCAGCTGCAGCGCCCGGCGTTGGCCGACGGCGGCGGGCAGCAACGTCGAGACCCCCAGGTCGGGGGTGAGACCGATGTTGGCGTACCGGCTGACGAACTTCGCGGTGTCGCTCGCGACGATGTAATCGGCCGTGAGCAGGAGCCCGAGGCCGCCGCCCGCGACAGCTCCCTGCACGGCGGCCACGATCGGCACCGGCATCTCCACGAACGTGCGGATGCCCTCGTGGATCACGTGCGCAGCCTCCGTCACAGCCGAACCGTCGGCCCCCGAGGTGGCCATGGCGACGACGTCTCCCCCGGCGCAGAAGGCCGGGCCCGCAGCATCCAGGATCACCGCTCCGACCGAAGGAGCCATCGCGATCGCCCGGGCGATGTCGCGCCACCGTCCGCCCATCTCGAAGTCCATCGCGTTGAGCGAGGCGGGGCGGTTGAAGGTGACGCGGGCGAGCCCGTCGTCGACGGAGAAGAGAATGCTGTCGGTCACGGTCGCTCCGGATTCGTCGTGGTCACTTCGGCGCCATCCTGATCGCGCCGTCGAGTCGGATGGTCTCGCCGTTGAGGTAGCCGTTGTCGATGATGGACAGCACGAGACGCGCGTACTCGTCGGGCGCACCGAGCCGCTGCGGGTACGGCACCTGCTGCCCGAGGGAATCCTGCGCCGGCTGCGGCAGGCCCTTCAGCATGGGCGTCTCCATGATGCCGGGCGCGATCGTGACCACGCGGACGCCGTAGCGAGCGAGCTCCCGAGCGAGCGGGAGCGTCATCGCCGCCACGCCGCCCTTGCTCGCCGCATACGCGGGCTGGCCGATCTGGCCGTCGAAGGCGGCCACGCTCGCGGTGTTGACGATCACGCCGCGGTCGCCGTCGGAGGAGGGGTCGGTGCGGCTCATGACCGCGGCGGCCTGCGCGGCGACGTTGTAGGTGCCGATCAGGTTGATGCGCACGACGCGCTCGAAGTCGGCGAGCGGACTCGGCCGACCGTCGCGGTCGAGCACCTTCGCGGGCGGGGCGATGCCGGCGCAGTTGACGACGACGCGCAACGGCGCCGCCTCGGCTGCGATGGCGACGGCCGCGGCGACCTGGTCGGGATCGGTGACGTCGGCGGGGGCGAATCGGCCGCCCAGTTCGGCCGCGGTTGCCGGCCCGGCGGAGCCGGGCAGATCCACGATCGTGACGAGGGCCCCGGATGCGGCGAGCCGCCGCGCCGTCGCGAGCCCCAGCCCGCTGGCGCCGCCGGTGATGAGGGCGCCCGCTCCCGCGATGTCCATGGTTTCTCCGCTTCGTCGATCGGAACCGCGTCCCACCCTAGCCGTCGCTGCGGACGCCGTCGGAGCGCCCGCGCCCGCATGGCCGCGGGGGTGAAGCGGGGGTGTCGCGGGGCGTTGCCGGGTGCCGCCGGGGTGGTGCGGGGCGGTGCGGTGCGGTGCGGATCGAGGAGATGGCCCGGATCGAGGACCAGATCCGACGAAAACATCCTCGATCTACCCCATCTCCTCGAAAACCCACAGCCCCGGCCGGGGAAAAAGATTGCTGGAGAAGAACGCCGGAGCCCGGGCGCGCGTAATGGATCGAGGGGATGCCTCGGATCGAGGCCCCGATCCGGCTGAACCATCCTCGATCCGCCTCAAATCCTCGGAAACTCACGGGCGAGGCTGGGAGAACGGATGCTGGAACGGGGCCGACCGCCGATTTTCGAGGAGATACCGAAGTTTGAGGACGAAAAGCGGCGAAAGCATCCTCATTTCTCGGTATCTCCTCGAATTCCGGCGGCTCGGCCGGGAGAACGGATACTGAAGCCCGGGCGGGCGTTGCGGATCGAGGGGATGGCCCGGATCGAGGACGAGATCCGGCGAAAGCATCCTCGATCCGCCTCATCCCCTCGAAAACCCGCGGGCCGGGAGAACGGATGCTGGACCCCACGGCTGACCTGTCCACCCGCCGCGCTTAGGCTCGAGGGATGGAATTGATCGGTGTCGAGGTCGACGATTCCCGGGCCCAGTCCCTGCGCGATGCGCTCGACGCCGAGCTCGCCGAACGGTACGGCGTCCGCCGCAGCGCGGAGTCGCCCGAGGTGACAGCCGCGCGCGAAGAGGCCCTGCGGGTGCACCCCGCCGACATCGTCGCGACCCTCGTCGCGGTCGCCGACGACGGCGCCCCGCTCGGGCAGGTCATGCTGCGCCGCCTCGGCGAGGAGTGGGAGCTCAAGCGGCTCATCGTTCGCGCCGAGGCGCGCGGGCGGGGCATCGGCCGGGCCCTCGTCGCAGCCGTGATCGATCGTGCGCGTACCGGCGGGGCGCACCGGGTGATCCTGCAGACCGGCGATCCGCAGCACGAGTCGCTCGCGCTGTACCGGGCCATGGGGTTCACCCCGATCCCGGTGTACGAGCCCTACGTCGCGACCATGCCGCACTCGCGCTGCTTCGAACTCACGCTCTGACGGCCGCTCAGCTCGGGCCGAGCACGAAGTTCCACGTTCCCGCGAGAACCGCCGCGGTGAGCGCTGCCGCGGCGATGACGGCGGCGAGGGCGATCAGCATCCAATCATCCCGACCGAAGCGCGACGGCCGCGCCCAGGTACGGGGACCGGGCGCACCGAAACCGCGCGCCTCCATCGCGGTCGCGAGCTTCGCACCCCGGCGGATGGAGAGCACGAGCAGCGCGAACGCCATCCCGAGGAACCGGCGGACGCGTCCGCGATCGGCGACGCCCCGGGCGCGACGCGCGAGTTCCAGCGCACGCCAATCGTCGAGGAACAGCCCGACCATCCGCACGCCCGCGAGCGCCCCGAGCACGAAGCGGGCGGGGAGGCGCACGATCTGTCCCAGTCCGTCGGCCAGATCCGTCGGATCGACCGTGGCGAACAGCACCACCGAGGGCAGCGCGATCGCGAGCACCCGCAGGGCGGTCGCGAGGGCGAGGTCGAGCGAGCCGTCACTCACCCGCACCAGCAGCCAGTCGACGTAGACCCGCCCCGAGGTCTCGCCGTAGAGGGCGATGGTGAGCCCGGTCAGCGGGGCCGCGATCCACACCGGCCAGGTGCGCGTCCAGAATTGCCGCCAGCTCAGCCCTGCGAAGGGGAGGAGCAGCAGTTCGAGCAGCAGCGCGACGCCGCCCGACACCGGGTCGAGGGTGAGCACGAGCGCGATGGCGAGCACAGCGCTGGCGGCGAGTTTGGCCACCGGGTTGATGCGCGCGGCGCGCCCGGTGGTGGCGACCGCTTCGACCAGGGTCATGGGGTCGCCTCGAGCGCGTGACGGCGGGCGTGCAGCGCCGACACGACGTCGGCATCGTGAGTGATCGTGACGAGGGCGACGCCGTCGTCGCGGATCTCGGCGAGCAGACCCACGAGCTCGGCCCACGTGCGGGCGTCCTGCCCGAACGTGGGTTCATCGAGCACCAGCACGTCGGGGCGGGTTGCGAGGGCCGCGGCCACCGTGAGCCGCCGCTTCTCGCCACCGGAGAGCGTGAAGGGGTTGGCTTCGGCCAGACGCGACAGCCGCAGTCGCTCGAGCAGTTCGTCGATGCGCGCCGGCTCGTCGATCCCCAGCGCCCGGGGTCCGACTTCGAGCTCGGCGCGCACGGTGCGCGCGAGCAGCTGATGCTCGGGCTCCTGGAACACCGTGCCGATGCGCGTGAGCAGCTCCCGCGCGCGCCACCGGATCGGCGAGGGGCCGGCGCCGCGCTCGAGGGGCGCGGTCGCGATCACCCGACCGGCGGCGGGGGGCAGCAATCCCGCGAGGGTCAGCCCGAGAGTGGACTTGCCGGCGCCGTTGGGTCCGGTGATGGCGAGAGCGGATGCTGCGTGCACCCCGAGATCGATGCCTGCGGCGACGGTCGTGCCGCGCACCCGCTGCACGGCCAGATCGCGCGCGGACAGCAGCACCTCCCCCGGGGAGTTCCGCGGTGGCGGGGGCAGGGCCGGCGGGATGCCGGGCACCCACACGCCGCCACGGGCGAGGCGCTCCCCCTCCCGCTCCAGCACGAGCGCCGGAGGGCCGTCGGCGATCACCCCCTCGTCACCGAGCACGATGACACGGGTCACCACGGGAAGCCACACCTCAACGCGGTGCTCGACGACCACGAGGGTGGAGCCGTGGGCCGCCACCGTGCGCGCCACGCTCTCGCGCACCTCGGCGACCCCGGCAGGATCGAGGTTCGCCGTCGGTTCGTCGAGGAGCAGCAGGCCCGGACGCATCGCGATCGCACCGGCGAGCGCGAGGCGCTGCTTCTGGCCCCCGGACAGCGCCTTGGTGGAGTGATCGAGCGGGAGGGCGAGTCCGACGTCTTCGAGCGCAGCGCCGACGCGCGGCCAGATCTGGTCGCGGGGCACGCCGAGGTTCTCGCACCCGAACGCGACGTCGTCGCCGACGCGCGCCAGGATCACCTGCGCGTCGGGATCCTGCAGCACGAGACCCGCCCGACCGCGCGCCTGCGCGGCGGGGACGCCGTCGATGAGCAACTCGCCCACCGATTCGCCCTCCTCGTCACCGCCGAGCACGCCGGCGAGCGCTGCCAGCAGCGTCGATTTTCCCGAACCGGACGCACCGAGCAGCAACACCCGCTCGCCCGGTTCGATGCGCAGCGTGAGGTCGCGCAACGCCCATGCCCGGCGTCCGCCGTGCCGCCAGCCCCACCCGCGCGCGTCGACGGCGGCGGGGCGGACGTCGGGCGGGTTCACACCCGGGTGCGGGCCGAGCGGCCGGAGGCGAACCGGTCGAGCGCCCCGGTGGCAGCGATACCGCGCGCCAGCACCCACGACAGGGCTCCGGCGATCAGCGCGCCCGACAGCGACGTGCTGATGAGGTAGATGATCGTGAAGGCCGCGTCGGAGCCCGCGTACCAGAGCACGAGGTTGTTGATGCCGCCTGCGAGCGCCGCGCCGATGCCCGCGAGGATCGCGACGCCGAGATTCCAGCGGCGGTAGAAGAAGAGCAGGAAGATCAGCTCGGCCCCGAGGCCCTGCACGAGACCGGCCTCGATCGTGAGGAACCCGCCCCACTGGTTTCCCACCAGCGCCGAGACGACGGCGGCGAGTGTCTCGGTGTAGAGCGCCGCGCCGGGCTTGCGGATGATGAGGCCGCCCAGCACCCCGGCGAAGAGCCACGGGCCGTCCAACAGACCCTGGAGGCCCGGGAGCAACGGCTGCAGGAACTCGGACGGCGCGATCGATCCGAGGTTCCAGAGCAGGAAGATCAACCCCGCGGCGACGCCCAGCACGCTGGCGACCACGATGTCGACGATCCGCCAGCGGGTGCTGCGCGGCGACGCGGTCGTGACGGATCCGCGGTCGGAAACAGAAAGATTCATGGATGCTCCTCCCTGCGCTGGCATTACCCAGATCAGGTTCGACGGTCGAAGCGTGGTTCGCTTCCTCTCAGCCCGGCTCACCGGACTCCCGTGGTTTCGAAGCGAGTATAGCCTCACCGACGCGCTACTTTAGGCGGATGGGATCAGAGGCGACCGCTCCGCCGTCACGGCGCGAGCTGCGTGAACGCGCCACCGCCTCCCAGCCGATCATCGTCCCGCCGAACGCGGAAGAAGTCCCGCCGAACGCGGAAGAAACAGCGACCAGCGCGGAAGAAACAGCGACCGGCGCGCAGCCCGCCAGCACGCCGCAGCCCACGACCACTGCCGCCGTAGCGACGCAAGCCCCGGCGCGCTCCGCCCCCGTCGCCCTCGTCTGGATCGACGGCGCCACGCTGACCTCCCCCGACGCACCCGCCGCCCTCACGGTCGCGGGCGAGCGCCCCGACGCGGGCGCCGACCTGCTGGCCACCGCCCCCCGACGCCGGATCCTGCGGCCGGGGGTCGTGCTGCCGGTCCTGATGATCTTCTTCGTGGTCGCCGTCTACGTCGCCACCACCCTGCTCTGGCCGCTGTACGCCGTGGCCCCCCAGGTCGAAGCGGTCGCGGTGCAGCCCGTCGCAGCGCCGGCCGCCGCGCCCGCGTGGCCCGCTGAGGGGAGCGCCGCCCTGTCGGTTTCGGGGGTCGGCGGGGTGGTCACGTCGTCGGAGGAGAGCATCCCCATCGCGAGCATCACGAAGCTCGTCACCGCCCTGATGGTGCTCGATCGGATGCCGCTCGCCGTCGGCGAAGCGGGCCCGGATTTCGCGTTCACCGCGGCCGATCGCGCGCGCTATCGCCAGGATCTGGCGGCGGGCGAGTCGGCGCTGGACGTGCCGGTCGGCGGTTCACTGTCGCAGTACCAGATGCTCGAGGGCCTGTTGATCGGCTCGGCCAACAACTACGCCGACCGCTTGGCGGGGCAGTTCTACCCCTCCGACGCCGTGTTCGCCGACGCCGCCCGTTCGTGGTTGCAGATGCACGGCCTGGAGGGCATCACGATCGCTGATCCTTCGGGCATCCTCCCCGGCAACGCCGCGACGGCCGAGGCGCTCATCCCCCTCGCCGAGAAGGCGCTCGCGAACCCCGTGATCGCCGAGATCGTCGCGAAGCCCACGGTCGACCTGCCGGGCGCCGGCCGCGTGGAGAACACCAACCCGCTGCTCGGGGAGCCCGGTGTGGTCGGGCTCAAGACGGGAACGCTGGATTCGTACAACCTGCTCGCGGCGAAAGACGTCACCGTCGACGGCACGACGGTGCGCCTCTTCGGTTCTGTGCTCGGTCAACCCGACCGCGATACCCGGGCCGCCGCGATGCGCGCGCTCTTCGCGGAGGCCGAGCAGGAGCTGCAACCGCATCCGTCCGTGGCCGCCGGCACCCTCGTCGGCCAGGTCATCACCCTCTGGGCCGAGCCGATCGACATCACCACGACCGCCGACGCCGACGTGGTGCTCTGGAACAACGGGGTGGCGGAAGCATCCACCGACTTCTCCCTCGGCGACGCGGAACTCGCCGGCTCCACCGTCGGCAGCCTCACCGTCACCGGCCCGGTGGATGCTGTGACGATCGACGCTCAGCTCACCGGCGACATCGAGCCACCCGACGCCTGGTGGCGGCTCACGCATCCCCTGGAGCTGTTCGGGCTCGCGAGCTGAGCGCACCGACCGCTTAGACGTGCCGGACGCGCTGCTGCAACCGGGTGCGGATGTCGAACAGCTCGGTTCCACCGATGTCGCGGGCGCCACTCAGGCCCTGGCGGAGGACCGTCGACAGGGCCGAGCGGGACACCACCGCGACCGCGGTGCCGCGCACTTTGCCGAGCTCGGTGATCGCGTCGAGCATGTCGCCGTCGGGGAGCACGACGATCGCACCGCTGAAGCGCACCCCCGCGGCCTTGGCGAGCACCCGCGCCCGCGAGACGAGCTCGGTGACCGGAGCCCCGGCCACGTTGGCGCCGACGATCTCGCCGCGGCGGAACCCCACCGGGCCGCCGAAGTCCTCCGAGAGCACGGCGTACAGCCCGCTGGGGCCGAGCACGACGTGGTCGATCTTGTCTTCCGGGTCGCCGTCGCGCGAAGCGTCGACGTCGTGCCACACCGTGTACCCCATGCCGAGTTCGGCGACGATCCGCGCGCTCGCCTCCTCGGCGAGCGCGTCGGCGAGCATGCGGCGCAGCTCGTGCGGGGCGGAGCGCACCAGGGCCGCGTCGTAGGGGTCGTCGAGCGGCACGCCGCGACCCGCCCACTCGCGGATGAGGGTCAGGTAGCGTTCGCGGCGCCATCCGCCCGGCTGACCGTAGGTGCGCGCGCGGGGGCGCGTGTCGGAGCGGGGGGCGCTGTGCGCGGGCGGGCCCGCCCACTCGGGCGCCTCGACACCGCGGCCGCGGTCGTACGCGGCCCGCGCTTCGGGGGTGCCGATGAGCTCCCACGCGCGCTGCACCCGCACGAACAGCGCGGCGTCGCCGCCGGTGTCGGGGTGCGACTCGCGCAGCCGCAGTCGATAGGCGCGGCGCAGCGACTCGTCATCGACGTCGACGCTCACCCCGAGCACCTCGTACGCCGACGCGGACACCGGACTGTCGAACACCGCACCCTCCCCGGGTCGCCGCACGGAAACGCGCGTTCCGGCAGCATCCGACAGGCTAACTCCTCCGGCATGTGCGGGCGCTGTCAGCGCCGCTGGCGCCGCCGTGCGTACGCCGAGGCGCTGCGGCTCGACAGCGCCAGGAGCACGAGGATGTCGAGCGCCAGGGTCACCAGGGTCGTCGAGATGCGGATGTCCTGCCCCTGCACCCACCACCCCACGAACGCCGTCGAGATCGACAGCACCGAGAAGACCATGACGACGGTGCGGGGGAAGTTGCGCCCGCGCAGGATCAGCACGCCGAAGACAGCCTCCACCAGCAGGACGAACGACATGACGGTGAGGAAGACGATCAGCGCGACTCCGGTGAAAGAGGCGTCGGCGGTGGTCGGGTCGTCCGAGGCGTTCGCCATCTGGGCCGCCCATCGGCTGACCTCATCGCCCCAGCCGAAGGCGACGCTGAGCATCCAGACGACGCCGGCGGCCACACGCAGCAGCACGAGCGCCGCGCCCGCCACGGTCGAGATCGGGCGCTGCATCGACGCATCGCCGGCGAGCGGGGCGACCAGCTCGCCGGGCGGTTCGAACGCCGGGCGCTTCTCGGGGGCGGTCATGCCGCGACCCCCGTTGCGACGCTGCTCACGTCGACGATGGGCAGGTCACCGTCGGTGCGGATGCTGTCGCCCCCGCCATTGCGGGAGTGATAGCCGGTGGAGAAGTCGCGGATCACGTCCACCCGCACGGCGGGCTCCGCCGCGGTCAGGGACCCGACGATGTGGTCGCGTTCCACGTCGGTGTCGGCGTCGATGCGGTGCGTGACCTGGAGCGTGAACAGCGACAGCCCCACGGACGTGTCGAAGGTTCCTGCGGCCACCCAGTCGACGCGGTACCCGCCCGGCAGCAACCACCCGTCGGGGCACCGCCAGAACCGCACGTGATGCCGCTGCGAGGGGTTGCCCGCGTACTGCTGCTGGTAGGCGAAATCCTGTTGTCGGCCGAACAGGAAAAGGGGGCTGACCGGCGCTTCGTCGTAGCTTCGCCGAGCGATCGTCGAGGTGATGATGCGCCAGGACGAGCGGAGGGTGACGGGGTCGGCCGGCTGCCAATCGGCGGCGACGAGCGCGGCCTCGATCTGTTCGCGACTGCCGTTGAAGGCGAGATTCACCGGGTCGCCGAGCAGGCCGTCGCTCGTGCGGGCGCGCCCGATGAAGTAATCGGGCACGTAGATGGTGGTGAGGATGCGGTGCAGTCTCGGCAGCACCAGGTAGGCCAGCAGCACCCAGAAGACGATCGCCCCGAGGATGCCCCACCACCCCATCGTGAAGGTCTCGGTGAAGCTCAGGTAGGCGAGCCAGATCGCGGCGAGCCCGGCGAAGACGAAGAAGAACCAGTCGGCGAAAGCGCCGAGCGAGTACCGCCGCGTGCGCCGGGCGGCGGTCACGGCTCGTCCCAGAGGGGGGTCGCGGGAGCGAAGGCGAAGGCCTGGGCGACCGTGTCGGCGCCGAGGGCGTCGAGGGTCGCGGGGTTCCACGTCGGCGAGTGATCCTTGTCGACGAGCTGCGCGCGGATGCCTTCGAGCAGGTCGGGCTGGGTGGCTGCGAACCACAGCACGAGTCCGTACTCCTGCGCGAGTGCGGCGCGGAGGTTCGGTAGGGACCGGGCGCGCCGGACGGCCTCGAGGGTCACGGCGAGCGCCGTCGGCGACACTTCGGTCAGCGTGTCGGCGGCGAGGGATGCTGCGGGCTCGGCCCGCTCGCGCAGGCGCGCGATGATCTCCCCCACCGTGTCGGCCGAGAAGGCCTCGTCGATCCAGGGGCGGGCAGCCTCCAGCGCGGAGGCGTCGGCCGTCTCGTCGAACAACAGCACGAGGTCGGTCGGGCTGGAGGGATCGGCCCGGGTCTCGAG
Organism: Microbacterium hanjuni; assembly: GCF_043556395.1. Classification (NCBI taxonomy): domain Bacteria; kingdom Bacillati; phylum Actinomycetota; class Actinomycetes; order Micrococcales; family Microbacteriaceae; genus Microbacterium; species Microbacterium hanjuni. The sequence continues at coordinate 748,478 of NZ_JBIGIK010000002.1, read as the reverse complement.
GGCGTCGCGGAGCGCCGGGATCCGTTCGCTCGGCACGAGGTGGTCGGCGAAGCCCGCGTAGATCGCGTCCGCCGCCGTCATCGAGGCACCGGTGAGTGCGAGGTACTCGCCCACGCGCCCCGGCGCTCGAGCGAGCAACCAGGTGCCGCCCACGTCGGGGGTGAACCCGATGCGGGTCTCGGGCATGGCGAGTCGAGAGCGCTCCGTGACGACGCGGATCGCGGCGTGACCGGCCAGACCGATCCCTCCGCCCATCGTGACGCCGTCGGCGATGGCGACGAGGGGAAGGGGGTATTCGGCGATGCGCGCGTTGAGCGCGTACTCCGCGCGGAAGAAGATGGACGCCGCCTCCGCCTGACCCGCGCGGATCTGCTCCGCCAGCCCCCTCACATCGCCGCCGGCGCAGAAACCGCGTTCGCCCGCACCGTCCAGCAGCACGAGGTCGATGTCGGGGGCGTCGGCCCACGCGACCAACGCCGCGTCGAGGTCGTGCACCATGCCGAGATCCAGCGCGTTGATCGCTCGCGGTCGGTTCAGGGTGAGGTGTCCGAGCCGATGCTCGGAGCGTGCGAGCACGCGGGGTTCTGCAGCATCCGTGTCCACTCTCGTCACGCTACCGCCCCACCGCAGACTCGTGCTCGAGGCGGAAATGCCGGGATCGGGGCGGGTTTCCGCGAAGATGGGGGCAACGGATCGATGAACGAGAGGTTGCGGCATGCCCGACGGACAGCTGCTGGAGTTCTCCGGAGTCACCAAGCACTTCGGCGCCGTGGCCGCGGTGAACGGTCTGAGCGCTCGCATCGAACCCGGCGTGGTCACCGGTTTCCTCGGCCCCAACGGTGCCGGTAAGACCACGTCGCTGCGCATTCTGCTCGGTCTGATCCGCGCGAGCGGTGGCACCGCGACGATCGGCGGAGTCGCCTACGCGAAGTTGCGCCACCCCCTGCAGACCGTGGGCGCCGCGCTCGAGGCCGCCAGCTTCCACCCCGGTCGCACCGCGGCCAACCACCTGCGCGTCTACGCCCGCGCCGCTGGCATCGGATCTGCTCGCGTCGACGAGGTGCTCGGTCTGGTCGGCCTCGCCGATGTCGCCGGCCGCAAGGTCGGCGGCTTCTCCCTCGGGATGCGCCAGCGCCTGGGATTGGCGACCGCCCTGCTCGGCGACCCGGGCGTTCTCGTGCTCGACGAGCCCGCCAACGGCCTCGATCCCGAGGGCATCAAATGGATGCGGGGGATGCTGCGTACCCTCGCCGACGAGGGGCGCACCGTGCTCATCTCCTCCCACCTCCTGGCCGAGGTGCAGCAGACCGTCGACGCCCTCCTCGTCATCGCCCACGGCCGGCTCGTCTTCCAGGGCGGTGTCGAAGACCTCGCGGAGTTCGGCGATTTCGCCACGGTCGTGGACGCGCCCGATCGTGCCGGCTTGAGCGCTGCCCTCGAGGCCGCGGGGCTCGACTTCACGGTGTTGCGCAACGGACTGACGGTGCGCAGCGTCGAGCCGGTGGAGGTCGGTGCCATCGCCGCCGGGGCGGACATCGCCCTCTCGACCCTCGCGCGCCGCGGGGCGGGCCTGGAGGAGATCTTCCTCGGCCTCGTCGACGGCTCGCTCGTGCACCCGAGCGCCGACCCGGGCGCTTCGCCGGCTGCGCCGGCCGCCGCGACCGCCGCGGAGACGCCGGAGCCGGACGCGGCGCCAGAAGCCGAGCACGCGTCGGAATCAGCACCCGAGCCCGAGCCGGAACCGGCCCGCGAGCCGGAGCCCGCGCTGCAACCGGCTCGCGATCCGGAGCCCGAGCCCGAGCCGCCCCACGAACCACCCACGTCGACCGCGTCGTTCGCCGTGGCCGGCACCGGGATCATCGACATCGTGACGGTGACCCCCGCCGAGGTCGATGAGGACGCCATCGAAGAAGGTGAGCACCGATGAGCCTCACCGCCGCCACCCGCTCCGAACTGACCAAGCAGTTCACCACCGCCGCCTGGTGGATCCTCGCCCTCGTGCTGCTCGTCTACATCGCGATCGTCTCGGCGGGCCTCGGGCTCGTCCTGGCCGCACTCGCGACCGGCGCCATCTCCGACGGCGGCGGTCTGCCGCTTCCCGACGCGACCCTCGCCCCGGTGCTCTACAGCGTGGCGACCTCGTTCGGCTACGTGTTTCCGCTGCTGGTGGGCACCCTGATGGTGACGAGCGAGTTCCGCCACCAGACCCTCACCCCGACGTTCCTCGCCACCCCGCGCCGCGGCGTGGTGCTCGGGGCGAAGGTCACCGCCAGCATCGTGATGGGCGTGATCTTCGGCGTGGTCGGGATCATCGCGTCGGTGGTTCCCGCGGCGATCGTGCTCGCAGCATCCGGTCTCGACACCACCCTCGGTGACAGCGACACCTGGGCACTGCTCGGGCGGATGCTGCTGGCCTTCGTGCTGTGGACCCTGCTGGGCCTCGGCGTCGGAACCGTGGTGCGCAACCAGGTCGTCGCCCTGGTGCTCGTGCTGGCGTTCACGCAGTTCGTCGAACCGATCGCCCGGATCGCCGGTGCGTTCGTCGACGGCCTCGAGCCGATCGTGCGCGTGCTTCCCGGCTCCGCCGGTGACGCCCTCGTCGGCGCGAGCGCGTTGTCGATCGGTACACCTGCCGCGGCCGATCCCCTCACCTGGTGGGCGGGAGGCCTCGTGCTGGCCGCTTACGCGCTGGTCTTCCTGGTGCTGGGGATGCTGACGAGCTGGCGCCGCGACGTCAACTGATCGGGCGCCTCGCCCGCGGGGCCTTCTGGGCCAGCACCGCGACGTCTTCGGGCTCGTCGTCGACGTCGAGGCGCAGGGCCTGCACGAGTTCGATGCCGTGACGGGTGGTGAGGATGAGCCGCTCGAATTCGTCGTGCCCGTCGAGGTCGATCACCACACTCGGGTGACGTCGCCGGATCAGCACGAAGTCGTTGCCACCCGCGGACTTCCAGGTGCCCATCGCGACGGCGACCGGGAGGTTGATCCCGGGGTTCGGTACGCCTCGCAGCCACGTCCAGGCGTCGTCCGTCAGCTGCGCCCGCACGATCGTCTCCCGCGGTACCCGCACATTCCGTCGGCGGAATGAAAGCTTCCGCTCCACCCCCGAGAGCACGACCTCGAGCTGCGTGGAGTCGAGCAGCAAGGTCACCATGTCTCTAGTCTGCCAGCGCCCCCGGGGCGCTCGAGGGCCGAGATGTTCACAGCTCGGCAACAATCCGCGCGGGCTGCCCGGCCCGCCTCAGCGGGAGGCGGGATAGCCTGAACGCATGAGTCTCGGCAGCGCCGCGCCGCAGGTCGACGCCTCTTTCGACCGGGCCGCACACCCGGTCGGAGCGCACCCTGTCGCCGACATCCTCGCCGCTCTCGCGGCCGGAGAACGGCTGGAGGCTCTCGACGCCGAAACCCTGCTCGCGGCCACCGGTGACGATCTCGACGCGGTGCTGCACCTCGCCGCCGAGTGGCGCGACGACGGCCTGCGCCATGCCGGACGCGCGGGCATCCTCACCTATTCGCGCAAGGTGTTCGTACCGCTGACCACCCTGTGCCGCGACCGCTGCCACTACTGCGTGTTCGTGGACACCCCGGGCCAGCTGCTGAAGAAGCGGATGCCGGCGTACATGTCGCCGGAGCAGGTTCTCTCGGTCGTCCGCCAGGGTCAGGCCCTGGGGTGCAAAGAAGTGCTCCTCACCCTCGGCGACCGGCCGGAGGATCGCTGGCCCGAAGCGCGTGCGTGGCTCGACGGGCACGGCTACGGCTCCACGCTCGAGTACGTCGCCGAGATCGCGCGCATCGTGACCGCGGAGACGGGACTGCTCGCGCACGCGAACCCCGGGGTGATGACCGAGGACGAACTTCGGATGATGCGCCCCACCGCACCGTCGATGGGCATGATGCTGGAGACCACGTCGCGCCCGCTCTTCGAGCAGCCCGGTCAGGTGCATTACGGCTCCCCCGACAAGGACCCGGCCGTTCGGCTGCAGGTGATCGAAGACGCCGGCCGCGTCGGCATCCCGTTCACGACGGGCATCCTGGTCGGCATCGGCGAGACGCTGCGCGACCGCGCCGAGTCGCTCGTCGCGCTGCGCGGGCTGCACGAGCAGTACGGGCATGTGCAGGAGATCATCGTGCAGAACTTCCGGGCGAAGCCGAAGACCGCGATGCAGGACGCGCCCGACGCCGACCTGGTCGAGTACGTGGCGGCGGTCGCCGTCGCGCGACTGGTGTTCGGGCCGCGGATGCGCATCCAGGTACCGCCGAACCTCTCGGACCCCGGCGAGTTCGCCCTCCTGGTGAAGGCGGGCGCCGATGACTGGGGCGGCGTCTCGCCCCTGACGGCCGATCACGTGAACCCCGAGCGCCCGTGGCCGCACCTCGACGACCTCGCGCGCGCCACCGCCGACCTCGGTTTCGAGCTGCGCGAGCGCCTCACCGCCCAGCCGGAGTTCGTGCTCGACGCCGAGCGGTGGATCGACCCCGCCCTGCACGCCCCGGTCGCCGCCCTCGCCGACCCGGCTACGGGTCTTGCCGCCGCCGTGCTCGCCTCCCCCGCCCCGCCCTCCTCGCCGTCGCCCGCCGTACCGAACTCAGGAGAACCGGCGGGGGGCGCAGCATCCGCCCCGTCTTCCCCGGGCACGGAGACCGACCCCGCGTCGTCGGTCCTGCGTTCGGTACAGACGGGTGGCGCAACCGGCCGCGCGGGGGTGGGGCGGCTCGCGGAGCGGGCGGCGTCCGACCCCGCCGCACTGGACGACGCCGAGTGGGTGCGGCTGCTGGAGGCCGCAGGCCCCGACCTCGACGCCCTCGCCGCGGCGGCCGACGCCGTCCGCCGCTACACCGTGGGCGAAACCGTGAGCCTGGTCGTCAACCGCAACCTCACCTCGAGCGGCTTCCGCGCCGCGGGGCGTGGCGAGCCCGGCACGTTCGCACTCGACGACGTCTCGGCCATCGCCGCCGACGCGGCCGCGCTCGGGGCGACCGAACTGTGCGTGCAGGGCCTTCTGCCCGCCGACGAAGACCCGGCCGCCTTCCTCGCGATCGCCCGCGCGGTGAAGGCCGGGGCGCCCGACATCCACCTGCACGCCTACCGTCCGCAGGACGTCTGGGACCTGGCCGACCGCGGCGGGCTCGGACTCCCGGGCGCGCTCGAGGCCCTCCGCGACGCGGGCGTCGACACGGTTCCCGGCACCGGCGTGAAGGTGCTGAGCGAACGGGTGCGCGCGCTCGTCGCGCCCGGCGACGTCGAGATCGACCGCTGGATCGAGGGCATCACGGCCGCGCACCGCGCCGGGCTCTCCTCGACCTCGGTGCTGTTCTACGGGCACGTCGAGACCGCGGTCGAACGCATCGAACACCTGCGGATGCTGCGGCAGCTGCAGTCGGCATCGACCGGCGCGGGTTTCACGGAGTTCGTGCCCATCCCGCTTCCCGGCCACCGTGCTGCCCTCGTGCCCGGCCGAAGCCCGCTCGACGAGGACCGCGCCATGGTGGCCGTGTCACGGTTGCTGCTGTCCGGCAGCATCCCGCACATCCAGATCCCGTGGACGCGCGTCGGTCTCGACAGCGCCGCGGAGCTGCTGCGCTCGGGCGGCGACGACCTCGGCGGCGCGCTGCTGGACGGCCGCGTCCTCCCGGACGCCGGCGTCGAGCAGGGTAGGGAACTGCCGCTCGAGCAGGCGGCGCGGCTGAGCGCCCGGTTGTTCCGGCCGTTCCGGCAGCGCTCCACCGACTACCGCACCCTCACGCAGGCACCGGGAATCACCGCATGACACGCACCGGGGTCGTCATCGTCGGCGCCGGCTTCGCCGGGCTCGGCATGGCGATGGCGCTGCGCCGCGCGGGACGCGACGACTTCGTCGTGCTCGAGCGGGCAGCATCCGTCGGCGGCACCTGGCGCGACAACACCTACCCCGGGGTCGCGTGCGACGTGCCCTCGCATCTCTACGGTTTCGCGGCGCGGCCGAACCCGACGTGGTCGCAGACCTTCGCCACCGGCGGCGAGATCCACTCCTACCTCGAAGACGTCGCGAGCCGCGAGAACCTCGGCGACCGCCTGCGCCTGCGCACTCCGCTGCTGGGCGCCCGGTGGGACGCCGACGCCGAACTCTGGCGCATCGACACCGGCCGCGAGCAGTTCGAAGCCGCCGACCTCGTGCTGGCCTGCGGTCGCCTGAGCGAACCCCACGTGCCCGCCATCGACGGACTCGAGACCTTCCCCGGTCCGCTCTTCCACTCCGCTCGGTGGGACCACGACGTCGACCTCGCGGGCGCCCGCATCGCGGTCGTCGGAACGGGGGCCAGCGCCGTGCAGCTCGTGCCCGAGCTCGCCCAGCGGGGAGCCACGGTCACGCTGTTCCAGCGAACGCCGGCGTGGATCGTGCCGCGGGGCGGACGCGCCTTCACCGACGCCGAGCAACACCGTTTCAGCGAGCACCCCGGCGAGCTCGCGCGCCTCCGGGCCGAACTGTACGCCGAGGGCGAGGCGCGTTTCGCCTCGAGATCCGGGGATGCTGCCGCCTCGGCGACCGCTCGGCAGTCGGCCCTCGATCACCTGGCCGCCCAGGTGCCGGATCCCGCTCTGCGAGAAGCCCTCACCCCCGACTACGACTTCGGCTGCAAACGCGTGCTGCTCTCGGACACCTTCTATCCAGCGGTCTCCTCCGAAGGCGTCACCCTCGAAGCATCCGCTCTCGCGGCCGTCGACGGCTCGACGCTCGTCGCCGCGAGCGGTCGCACCTACGACGCCGACGTGCTGGTGCTGGCCACCGGTTTCGCCGCCTCCGAACAGCCCTACGCCGACCTCGTCCGAGGCGAGGACGGCATCACCCTCGCCGAGCACTGGTCGGAGGGGATGACCTCGTTCGCCTCGACCGTGGTCACCGGATTCCCCAACTTCTTCGTGCTGAACGGGCCGAACGCGAGCCTCGGTCACAACTCCGCCGTCCTCATGGCCGAGGAGCAGGCCGCCTATGTCGTGCGCGCCCTCGCCGAGCAGCGCCGTCGAGCCGACGGCGTGCTGCGCCTGCGTGCGGCCGCCGAGCGCGCGTACACCGACGAGATCGCGGCGGCCGCAGCATCCAGCCCCTGGCTCACCGGCGGCTGCCGCAACTGGTACGTCGACGAGCGCTCGGGCCGGTTGACGCTGTTGTGGCCCGGCACCGCACAGGCCTTCCGCGACCGGCTGGCCGCGGCCGACGGATCCGAGTTCGAACCCGTGCCCGCGCCCGAGCGGCGCGAGCCCTCGAGAGGAGAGAAATGACTGTCCCACCCCTGCGTTTCGGTTACAAGGCGTCGAGCGAGCAGTTCGGGCCCACCCAGCTGCTGGACTTCGCCGTGCTCGCCGAGGAGATGGGCTTCGACTCCGTTTTCATCTCCGACCACCTGCAGCCGTGGATGCACGACGGCGGGCATGCTCCCGCCGCGCTGCCGTGGCTCGGCGCGCTCGGTGCGCGCACGTCGAGGATCGTGATGGGAACCTCGGTGCTGACCCCGACGTTCCGCTACCACCCGGGTGTCGTCGCGCAGGCGTTCGCGACGCTGGGCGTGATGTTCCCCGGGCGGATCATCCTCGGGGTCGGCACCGGCGAGGCGCTGAACGAGGTCACCCTCGGTCTCGAATGGCCCGAACCGCCCGAGCGCTTCCAGCGGATGAAAGAGGCGATCACGCTCATCGAGAAGCTGTGGGACGACGAGCGCGTCACCTACGACGGCACCTACTACTCGGTGAAGGACGCGACGATCTACGACCGGCCGCCGGTCGATCAGAAGGTGCCGATCTACATCGGCGCCTCGGGTCCGGCTGCCACGCGCCTGGCCGGGCGCATCGCCGACGGCTACATCACGACGAGCGGCAAGGATCCGGCGCTGTACACCGACACCCTGTTGCCGGCTCTACGGGAAGGCCTGGAGAAGGCCGGACGCACGGAGGACTCGATCGACACGCTGATGGAGGTCAAGGTCTCCTATCACCCCGACCGCGATGTCGCGCTCGAGAAGACGCGCTTCTGGGCCCCGCTCGCGCTGTCTCCCGAGGAGAAGCGCGACCTGCACGATCCGCTCGAGATGCAGCGTCGTGCCGCGGAGCTGCCCATCGAGCGGGTCGCGTCGCGGTTCATCGTGTCGACCGACCCCGACGAGCACGTCGAGCGCATCGCGCAGTACATCGAACTCGGGTTCCGCCACCTCGTGTTCCACGACCCCGGACATGACCAGGAGGAGTTCCTCCGCATGTACGGGGCGGAGATCCTGCCGCGGCTGCGCGCCCGCTTCGCCGAATAACGGGATCGGGCGTTTCCGGTCGGACGATGTCGCCGGTTCGAGGAGAATTGTTGTTGTGATGCGCTCCGACCCTCGGGTCTCCCCCTCGGATACTCCCGCTGCGCGCGGGTGGGTGGTCATCGTGCCCGTCAAACCCGCGAGCCTCGGCAAGTCACGGCTGACGGATGCTGTCGCCGACCGCACGGTGCTTGCCCGCGCGATCGCTCTCGACACGATCGCCGCAGCCTCGGCCGCGCTCGAGGTCGAACGCGTGATCGTGGTGACGGACGACAGCGACCTCGCCTCGGCGATCAAGCGGATGCCCGGCGTCGAAGCGGTGCGCGAAGGAGACGCGCGCGGTCTGGACGCCGCGATCGCGACCGGCGCCGCCGTCGCCGGCCCCGATGCACCGCGCGCGGCCCTGCTCGGCGACCTGCCGTCGCTACGCCCCGCCGACCTCGACGCGGCCCTCGAGGCGGCCTCGACCGTCGAACGCGGTGTCGTCGCCGACACCGAGGGCGTCGGCTCGACCCTCGTGACCGCCCGCGCCGGAGCGACCTGGATCTCGGCGTTCGGCGACGATTCGTTCTCGCGACACCAGCTGCTCGGCTGCACGGTGCTCGACGTGCCGGTCGATTCGACCCTTCGCCGCGATGTCGACACGAGCGAGCAGCTGAACGAAGCATCCGCTCTCGGACTCGGCGAGCGCACCGCCGCCGTCCTCGCCTCCGCGGCCGCCTGACCCCCGGCCGCGCTGCCACCGTCGCCCAGAACGTACGTACTCGGCGAACCCGGGCGTTGTTGTGCGCGATGGCGGGCGGGTTCGACGAGAACGCACGTATTCGGCGAACCCGGCTGTCGCGCCGTTGCGGAACCACCCCGCGCTGAGTGCACGGGGTGCCCGCCACCGCACGGCTTGGCGACGGGATCACCCCGGGCTGACGGGCCGCCCGTTACCCCCGCCGGGCGGACACAGCTCCTCCATTTCCGCGCGCGACCCGGGGTAGCAGCCGTCGTTCCGCCGACGACGGGGCCACCGCCCCGCCCAGTGGAGGAGTTGTGTCCGCCGCAACGCGCCGCCCACCCACCCGCGCCACCGCCCCGCGCGACCCGCGCGCCCCGAGCCACCGCCCCGCGCCACCCGCGCGCCCGCACCCCGCACCCGCGCGCAGCGCCACCCCCGCACCCCGCATGCCCCCGCGGCAGTCGCCCAGAACGTACGTACTCGGCGAAACCGGGCGTTGCCGCGCAACGGTAACGTGCGGGCTCGACGAGAACGTGCGTATTCGGCGAAACCGGGCGGCGCGAGAGGGGTCAGGCGCTGAGCGCGGCCTCGACGATCGCGGCGGACGCCGCGGTGTCGCGCATCCACAGGGGGGCCACGACCGCGCGCATGCCGAGGAGGTCGACGGATGCTGCAGCAGCCGCGTCTTCTTCCGCCACCAGCCAGGCGTCCAGCACCCCGCCGGCCGAGCGCGCTCCGTAGTGGGCGGCGACGGCCGCGGCGGAGGTCTCGACCCCGATCGCGGTGAGGCAGACGTCGGCCATGCCGCGGACGACCCGACCGCCGATGATCGGCGAGACGCCCACGACGCGCGCACTCGTCGCCGACAGCGCTTCGCGCACACCCGGCACGGCGAGGATCGGGCCGATCGAGACCACCGGGTTGGAGGGCGCGATCAGCACCACATCGGCGTCGGCGATCGCCTGCTCCACGCCGGGCGCGGGGCGCGCGTCCTCGATGCCGGGATTCTCGAACCGGGTCGGCACGAGCGCGGCGCGATGCCGCGTCCACCACTCCTGGAAGTGCAGCCGCTCGCCGCCCTCGACGAGCACGTGCGTGTCGACCTCGGCGTCGGTCATCGGCAGCATCCGTACCCCGAGCGGCCACCGCTCGGACAACCGGCCGAGCACCTCGGTCGGGGTCCGTCCTTCGCGGAGCCACCCGGTGCGGGCCAGATGCGTGCCGAGGTCGAGGTCGCCGAGGGTGAACCACGGCCAGCCGGCGCCCCACGCCTGCAGTTCTGCGTTGACGCGCTCGGTGTCGCCGGCCCGCCCCCAGCCGCGTTCGGTGTCATTCACCCCGCCGAGGGCGTAGAGCAGGGAGTCGACGTCGGGCTGCAGGCGCACGCCCGAGAGCCACAGGTCATCGCCCGTGTTGGCGACGACGGTGGCCTCGGGATCACCGCGGCGGGCGAGCGCTTCGCGCACCCCGAGCGTGAACTTCGACCCGCCGACGCCGCCGGCGAGCACGACGACCCGGGTCACGAGCCGAGCGGGGGCATCGGGGCGGATGCTGCCGCGCGGGCAGCGGCCGGGAGTGCGTCGACGATGCGCCCGAGCGCGTCTTCGTCGTGCGCGGCGGTGAGGAACCACGCCTCGTACACGCTCGGCGGCAGCGAGACGCCGGCGTCGAGCATCGAGTGGAAGAACGGCGCGTAGCGCCACGCCTCCTGCGTCAGCGCCGTCGCGTAATCGCGGGGGGCTTCGGGCAGGAAAGCGACACCGAACAGCGAACCCGCACGGGGAACCGCGTGCACGACTCCGGCCTCGGTGAGCGCGGTATCGAGCGCGTCGGCGACGACGGATGCTGCCGCGTCGACGCGCGCGTACACCTCGGGCGTCGCAAGGCTCAGGGTGGCGATCCCGGCCGCGACCGACAGCGGGTTCCCGGAGAGGGTTCCCGCCTGGTACACCGGCCCGACGGGGGCGAGGTAGTCCATCACCTCGGCACGCCCACCGAGGGCGGCGAGCGGCATCCCTCCCCCGACGACCTTGCCGAAGGTGAAGAGGTCGGGGAGGTAGTGTTCGCCGCCGGCGGCCTGCAGCCCCCAGAACCCCGCGGGGTGCACGCGGAAGCCGGTCAGCACCTCGTCGAAGATCAGCAGCGCGCCGTTGTCGTGCACGAGATCGGCGAGGGCGGCGTTGTAGCCGGGGAGGGGCGCGACGACCCCCATGTTCGCTGCCGCGGCTTCGACGATGACGGCGGCGATGCGGTCGCGATGCAGGGCGAACGCCTCGCGCACCGCGTCGAGGTCGTTGTAGGGCAGTACGAGGGTCTGCGCGGCGATCGGGGCGGGCACCCCCGCTGAGCCGGGCAGCGCCAGCGTCGCGACGCCCGAACCCGCCGCGGCCAGCAGGCCGTCGGAGTGACCGTGGTAGTGCCCGGCGAACTTGATGAGCAGGTCGCGGCCCGTGTATCCCCGGGCGAGGCGGATCGCAGTCATCGTGGCTTCGGTGCCGGTCGAAACGAGGCGCACCTTCTCGATCGGGCGCGTGGCGGCGAAGGACACCCGGTCCGCGATCAGCGCGGCGAGTTCGACCTCGCCCCCGGTCGGGGCGCCGAACGACAGCCCCCGGGTAGCGGCTTCCTGCACGGCGGCGACGACCTCGGGCTGAGCGTGGCCCAGCAGGGCCGGTCCCCACGAGGCGACGAGGTCGACGAACTCCTGCCCCGAAGCATCCGTCACCGTCGCCCCACGCGCCGAGGCGAGGAACCGCGGGGTTCCCCCCACCGACCCGTACGCGCGCACGGGCGAATTCACACCGCCCGGGATGACGCTCTGCGCCCGCTCGAACAGTTCATCGTTGCGATCCGTCATGGGTTCGCCCTTCCGTTCTCCCGCGGGGGCGGGTCAGCACAGCGCGGGGGTCAGCACAGCGCAGGTCAGCGGAGCCAGCCGGCGGCCTCGACGGCCCAGTAGGTGAGGATCGCGTCGGCGCCGGCCCGGCGGATGCCGACCAGGCTCTCCTCGATCGCGCGACGGCGGTCGATCCAGCCGTGCGCGGCCGCGGCCTCGATCATCGCGTACTCGCCCGAGACCTGGTACGCCCAGACCGGTACGTCGACCGAAGCGCGCACCTCGGCGAGCACGTCGAGGTAGGGCATCGCGGGCTTGACCATGACGACGTCGGCGCCCTCTTCGACGTCGAGCAGCGCTTCGCGCACGCCTTCGCGGCCGTTGGCGGGATCGAGTTGGTACGTGCGCCGGTCGCCGACGAGCTGCGAATCCACGGCCTCGCGGAACGGACCGTAGAAGGCCCCGGCGTACTTCGCCGAGTACGCGAGCAGCATCGTGTCGCTGAAGCCCTCGGCGTCGAGTGCAGCGCGCACGTACGCGGTCTGGCCGTCCATCATGCCCGACAGCCCGAGCATCATCGAGCCTGCCTGCGCCTGGGCGAGACCCATTGCGGCGTAGCGCTCGAGCGTCGCGTCGTTGTCGACACGGCCGCGCGCGTCGAGCACGCCGCAGTGGCCGTGGTCGGTGAATTCGTCGAGGCACAGATCGGTCTGCACGACGAGCGCGTCACCCACCTCGGCGACGAGCGCCTCGGTGGCCACGTTCAGGATGCCTCGGGGGTCATCGGCTCCGGAGCCCCGGGCGTCTCGCACCGCGGGCACACCGAAGAGCATCACTCCTCCGACGCCGGCGGCTGCAGCCTCCGCCGCCGCTTCGCGCAGCGAATCGAGGCTGTGCTGCACGACACCGGGCATCGACGAGATCGGCGAGGGCTCGGTGAGCCCCTCGCGCACGAACATCGGCAGCACGAGCTGCGACGGGGCCACGAAGGTCTCCCGTACGAGGCGGCGTACGGCGGGCGACTGACGAAGACGGCGCGGGCGGTGTTGCGGGAAGCTCACGGCTGCAACTCGTCGGCGGCGTGCGGCAGCGGGAAGCGGGCGACCGCCTCGATCAGCGCGTCGACGGTCTGCTGTTCGGCGATGACGTCGACCGACAGCCCCGCGCGGCGCGCGTCGCGGGCGGTGCGGGGGCCGATGGCGGCGATGACGGTGGACTCGGGGATCACGGGGAACTGCGCCTGCACCTGCTCGGCGACGGAACCGCTGGTCACGAGGATCGCGTTGATGCGACCGGACTGCACGTCGAGAGCGATCTTCTCCGTCACGGGCACACCGACCGTTCGGTACGCCACGACGCTGCGCACGTGGTGGCCCGCCTCGATCAGCATCCGCGTCAGCACCGGCTTGGCGATCTCGCTGCGGAGAGCCAGAACACGGCGCGGCTCGGGTTCGAGCGCGATCATCTGCTCCGCCATGCCGGCCGCGGAGTTGTCGCGTTCGGGTACCAGGTCGACCCGGTACCCCACCGCCTGCAGCGCCGCCGCGGTGGTCTCACCGACGGCGGCGACCTTGGTCGCTGCCGGGATGAGGGCCCGATACGCGTAGAGCACGTCGACCGTGGTCGCGCTGGTGACGGTGAGCCAGTCGAAGGCGCCGGCGGCGAGGTCGGCGAGCGCTTCGTCGAGCGTGGCCTGATCGTTCGTCGGCGCGAAGTTGATGAGGGGCGCGATCACGGGGGTGGCACCCTGGCTGCGCAGGTTCGCGGCCACGCCGTCGCCCCACGGGCCGCCTCGCGGCACGAGGACCCGCCAGCCCGCGAGGGGCCGCTCGGGCGTCGGCGTATGCCGGTGACTGGAATTCATGGGGTCGACTCTCGTGGGACAAGATCGGCCGCCCCACGTTCGAGCAGCCGACGTGCGACATCTTCCCCGGTGCGCGCAGCTCGCGCGATCGGGTCCGCGCTATCGGCAGCACCCGCACCATCGCCGCTGCCTGCCTTCCGAGCATACCCCCGCGACACGCGAACTGTCCGGTCCGTTCCGATGCGTCGGCTGCCGTCGAGCGCGTAGACCACCGCGGTGATCCGCAGATCGTCGTCGAGCAGCTCGGCGTGCGTGCCGACCGGGGCGTGGCAGCCAGCATCCAAGGTCGAAAGCACCGACCGCTCGGCGGTGATCTCGATGCGGGTCGACTCGTCGTCGAGCAGGGCGACGGCGTCCAGCAGATCGGATGCTGCATCCACCCGCGTCTCGATGGCCAAGGATCCCTGACCCGGCGCGGTCGGCCACTCGGCCAGCCCCAGCGCCTCGGCGTAGAGGCCCCCGAGGTCGCCGCCGAGGCGTTCGAGGCCCGCGGCGGCCAGGATGACGGCGTCGAGGTCGCCCTCGCGGACGCGGCGGAGGCGTGAATCCACGTTTCCGCGGAGGTCGCGCATCTCGACCCGGCTGTTGCGCCGCAGCACCTGAGCGACGCGGCGGGGGGAGCCGGTACCGACCAGGGCGCCGGCCGGCAGGTCCGACAGCGGCGTGCCGTCCCGCGTGATGACCACGTCGCGGGCATCGGCGCGCGGCGGCGTGGCGGCGATGATCAGTCCGTCCGGCTCGGCGGTGGGGAGGTCTTTGAGCGAATGTACGAGCAGGTCGCACTCCCCGGCCAACAGGGCCTCGCGCAGCCCGTTCGCGAAGACGCCGCGCCCGCCCAGCTGCGAGAGCGAAGCGCGGTTGACGTCTCCCTCCGACACGATCGGCACCAGCTGCACCTCGCGCCCCGCGGCCACGGCGAGCGCGTCGGCGACCTGCTGCGACTGCGCCAGCGCCAAGGCGCTCCGACGGGTGCCGAGGCGGAGCGCCGCGGTCATCGGGTGCGGCTCATTGCAGGATCTCGGGGATCTCGGCGACGTCGATGCGGCGTCCGGTGAAGAACGGCACCTCCTCGCGCACGTGTCGGCGGGCCTCGGTGTAGCGGAGCTCACGCATCATGTCGACGAGGTCGGTCAGCTCGTCGGCCTCCATCGGCAGCAGCCACTCGTAGTCGCCCAGGGCGAACGAGGCGACGGTGTTCGCGATGACCCCGGTGAACGCAGCGCCCTTGCGGCCGTGGTCGATGAGCATGGCGCGACGCTCTTCCTCGGCGAGCAGGTACCACTCGTAGCTGCGCACGAAGGGGTAGACGCACAGCCAGTCGCGAGCCCGCTCGCCGCGCAGGAATCCCGGCACGTGCGAGCGGTTGAACTCGGCGTCACGGTGCACGCCCATCGCGTTCCACGTCGGCAGCAGCGGGCGCAGCAACTCGGTACGGCGCAGGCGCCGAAGGTCGCGTTGCAGCGCCTGGGCGTCGGGTCCGTGCAGCCAGATCATGAGGTCGGCGTCGGCGCGCAGGCCGCTGACGTCGTAGAAGCCGCGCACGGTGACGCCGCCGTCCTCGATGTGGGACACGATGTCGGCGAGCTCGGTGGCGTCCGGTTCGCCGACCGGGTTCTCGGGGTCGCGGCGCAGCACCGCCCACAGGGCGAACGCGGATGCTGTGGGGTCCGGGGACATGGTTCCAGTCTCTCTCCGTCGGCCACCACGACCAAACGGCGGCGCCTCGGAACGGTCAGTCTCGAGACACCGCCGTACGGAGGGGGTTCAGCGGGTGTACGTGCGAGGTGCGGTCAGCGGGCGTAGGCGCGCACGCCGAGCCAGACCAGTCCGCCGACGGTGACGGCGAGGCCCACAACGGCGGCTGCCGCACCCACCGGGTTCTGGCGCCGGAAGTCGCGCGCCTGCGCGATGACCCGGTCGGTGGTGTGCTCGATGCGCCTCGGGAAGTTGGCCTTGATCTCGATCGCGGCGAGCGCGGCCTTCAGCTCGGCGCGGGCCGACTGCACGGGGTCGGCGATACCGAGGGCGACCCCGGTGCGCGGGACGGGCAGGTTGCGCTCAGCGGTCATCGCCGGCCTCCTTGACGATCCGGATGTCCTGGGCCACGGCCTGGCCGGGGTTCTCGCGGTTGCTCAGCTTGCGGAAACGGCGCAACCCCAGCAACGCGAGGATCGCGACGATGACGAGCATCACGCCGAACACGACGAGCGCCGACAACCACACCGGCCACCACGAGCTGAGCCCGGCGATGACGAACGCGAAGAACACCGGCAGCGACCAGAACAGCACGAAGAGGGCGCCGACGAACCAGCCGGCGCCGATTCCGGCGTCCTTGGCGGTCTTGGCGAGCCACGCCTTGCCCGCATTGATCTCGGCGACGACGAGGTTGCGCACCAGCTCGGGGATGTCGCCGAGCAGGGTGAACAGGCTGTCGTCCGCGCGATCGCGGAATCCGCGGGGGGTGGTCACATCAGCTCCCGGACGCTGCCGAGCCGTTCGACGACGGCTTGGCGTCCGAGGCGGCGACATCTGCCGGGGTCGCCTTCTTGGCGTCGTCGACCGATTCCTCGACGACGTCGGCGACGGTCTTCGCCGACGACTTCGCGGCGGCACCGGCGCGCTGCGCGCGCTCCTTCGGCGTACCGGTCTCGGCGGCGGCGTGGGTGACACGCTTGGCTCCGGTCCACAGCGCACCCGGGAGGGCCTTCGCGGCGCTCGCGCCGAAAGCCTGCACCTTGGCGACCTGCGCCTGCACGGGGTCGAGTTCCCAGACCTTGGCGGCCTCGGTCTTGATCTGCTCGTAGCGCTCACGCCCGGCACGGGTGCCGAGGACGTAGCCTGCTGCGAGCCCGATCAGAAGTCCTGCTTTGCCCTTCATTCGGGCCTCCTCACGCTCGATGGAGCCTGGTCTGTGGTCCCAGGCTAGTCAGATATTCCGCTCGGGGCATCCGCCCTTGACATCCCGCAGAATGCAGGGCACGGAAACGACCTCACGCGGGGTGGGTATCGGTCCACAACACGGCGCTGCGCAGGCGATCGGCCTCGGCACGAGCGTCGGGCACGACCTGGGCGAGACCGGTGCCGGCCACCCACGCTCCGCTGACGCCGAGTCCGGGTACGGCACGCACCGCGGCCCGGGCGGTGGCGGTGCTCGCCGCCCGCCCGATCGCCGTCCCCGGCTGCGCCTGCGCGTACCGCTCCCGCCGCGCTCCGCGCAGTTGGGTCGAGACGAGGGGCACGCCGAGCAGGGCGGATGCCTCCGAGAGGGCGAGGCGCGCAGCATCCGCGTCGTTCATCCCCGCCGTCGCGGGTTCCTCCCCCTGCGCCCCGAAGGAGACTCGGAGGACGTGCACCCCGGGCTCACCGGCATCGGCGAGCCAGCGCCACTTCGCGGTGGAGTGGGTCAGGGCTTTCGCGGCGCCGCTCCCCGGCACCGTCAGCACACCGGTGCCACGGGGGTGGGCGTCGAGGGCGGCGGCGCCGCCGACCACCAGCGTGATCACCTCGACGACCGGGCCGGGCTCGGCATCGGGGGACAGCCCGTCGGCGACGGGCGAGAGCAGTGCGCGGGCGGGCGCCTCGGGGAGGGCGACGAGCACGGCGTCGGCCGGCAGCTGCTCGCCGTCGGGGAGGACGACGGTCCACGCGGGGGCGTCGGGTGAGGCGTTCGGCAGCAGTGCGGTGACCTCGGCGCCGGTACGCACCTCGACACCGCGCTCGCGCAGCCGGGCGGCGAGCGCGTCGACGAGCCGGCCCATCCCGCCGGCGATGCCCTCGACGGCGCTGCCGGGGGCGGCGGTGCGGGCGCCACGGAGGTCGGTGACGGCGCCCGAGAGCGAGCCGGTGCGCGTGAGGGCGGCGTTCAGCCCGGGAGCGGCGAGATCCACGTCGATGTCGTCGGGCCGTGCGGAGTACACGCCGGTGGTGACCGGTGCGACGAGGCGGTCGAGCACCTTCGCCCCCATCCGCGAGCGCACCAGCGCGCCGAGGCTGTGCTGGTGGCCGATCGTGAGCGGGGGCCGCAGGCGGTCGACGTAAGCACGCCAGACGCCGCTCCAGCCGATGACGCGACGGACGTCGGGCGCCCAGGGATTCGCGGGGATGCCGAGGATGCTGCCGCTGGGCAACGGCGCCGCGCCGCCCCCCGGGAGGCCGGCCACCCACGCCCCCGCGGGATTCGGGGTGGTGACCGCGTCGGCGAGGCCGAGTTCGTCGACGAGGGCGCGTACCGTTCCCCCCCGGGTGGCGTAACTCTCCGCGCCGACGTCGAGAGTGAGGCCGGCGACCTCGGCCGAGCGGATGACCCCACCCAGGCGGTCGGACGCTTCGAGCACGGTGACCTGCACCCCGACCTTGGCGAATTCGAGGGCGGCGACGAGGCCGCTGACGCCCCCACCCACCACGACCACATGGCGCTGGCGGGCGCGGGCGGCGAGCAGGCCGAGGTCTTCGGTCATTCCACGTCCCCGTGGGCGCGGGCGACGATGCGGGTGAGGACGGCCGGGTCGGTGTCGGGGGGAACCCCGTGACCCAGGTTGAGGATGTGCGCGCGCGCTGCGCGACCGCGCGCGATGACGTCGTCGACGTGAGCGGCCAGCACCGGCCAGGGCGCCCCGAGGAGGGCGGGGTCGATGTTGCCCTGCACGGTGGTGTCGGGTCCGAGGGCGGACGCCGCCTCATCGAGCGGCGTGCGCCAGTCGACGCCGACGGCGTCGGCGATGCCGCCGAGGCGCATGTCCGGCAGCAGGGCGCCCGTTCCGACGCCGAAGTGGATGCGGGGCACGATGATGCCTCCGAGCGCCTGGGCCGAGTGCGGGGCGACGAACGCGCGGTAATCCGCGATCGACAGCGAACCCGCCCAGGAGTCGAACAGCTGCACGGCCGACGCGCCGCCGGCGATCTGCGCGTCGAGGAACGCGCGCGAGACGAGGGCGAGCCAGCCGGCGAGGCGGTGCCACGACTCGGGGTCGGCGTGCATCATGCCCCGGGCGCGCAGATGCTCCTTCGACGGGCCGCCCTCGACGAGGTAGGCGGCGAGCGTGAAGGGGGCGCCGGCGAACCCGATGAGCGGGGTGTCGCCGAGCTCGGCGGTGACAAGACCCACGGCCTCGCGAATGGGCGTGGCCGCAGCGGCCACGTCGGCGGGGTCGATCGCGGTCACCCGGGCGACGTCATCGGCGGTGCGCACCGGGTCGGCGAACACCGGCCCGCGGCCGGGTTCGATCTCGACGGCGATCCCGGCGAGGCGCAGCGGTACGACGATGTCGCTGAAGAAGATGCCCGCGTCGACCCCGTGGCGTCGGATCGGCTGCAGCGTGATCTCGGCGGCGAGCTCCGGAGTGAGGCAGGCGTCCAGCATCCGTGTGCCCACCCGCAGCTCCCGGTACTCCGGGAGCGAGCGTCCGGCCTGGCGCATGAACCATACGGGCGGGCGCTCGGGGCGGTCGCCGCGCAGCGCGCGCAGCAGGGGCGAGTCGGGGGAGGCCATTGCACCATTGTCCCATCGCCCCACCCGCCGAGAATTGGTCGGGCTGGCGCGGGGGCGGCCGGGAGGGTGAGTGTCTCGACGTCGAGGCATCTCCGGCCGTTCCGGAAGGCGTCCGTGAACGGCGAGTAGGATCGAAGATGTGCTGCTGTGCGTCAGCGCGAGTCACAAGACCGCGCCCTTCGAACTCCTCGAGCGCCTCAGCGTACCCGCCACCCCGATCGCCCCGCTGATCGCCTCCCACTCGGAGTGCGTGCAGGGCGCCGTGGTCGTGGCTACCTGCAACCGCTTCGAGGCGTACGTCGATATGGACGAGCCGGTCACCGCTTCCAGCGCGATCGGCCTCGAAGCGACGCTCGCCGCGATCGAGGCAGCGACCGGCGTTCCGGCCGGCGAACTCGACGGCTCCTATCGCGTGCTCAGCGGCGACGCGGTGGCCGAGCACCTGTTCGCCGTCGCGTCGGGTCTCGAATCCGTCGTCGTGGGCGAGGGCGAGATCGCCGGTCAGGTGCGCCGTGCCCTCATCGAGTCGCGGCATCTCGGCAGCACCTCCGGCGAACTCGAGCGCCTGTTCCAGCGCGCCTCCGAGGCGCAGCGCGGCGTGAAGAACGCCACCGCCCTCGGCCGCGCCGGGCGTTCGCTCGTGCGTCTCGCGCTGGACCTCGCCGACAGCCGCATCACCGACTGGTCGCGCCTGCGGGTGCTGCTGGTCGGCACCGGCTCCTACGCCGCCGCCACGCTCGCCGCCCTCCGCGATCACGGCGCCGAAGACATCTCGGTGCACTCCCCCTCCGGACGGGCCACCCGCTTCGCGGCGAAGCACGGGATCCGCGCCGTCGCGCCCGAGCGCTATCCTTCGGCGGCCGCGCACGCCGACCTCATCATCACCTGCACGACGGCCGAGCACCACGTGCTCAGCGCGTCGACGCTCGCAGCCGGGCGCGGGGCCTTCGACACTGCGCTCGAGTCGGCTCCCGCCGCCGCCGGATGCCCCGTGTCGATCCCCGATCGCCGTCTCGTGATCGACCTCGGCCTGCCGCGCAACGTCGATCCCGATGTCGCCACGGTGCCGGGCATCACCCTGCTCGACCTCGAGACGGTGCGCCTGCACGCGCCGCTCGAAGAGCTGCAGGCGACGGATGCTGCGCGCGAAGTCGTGCGCGATGCCGCGCGCCGCTTCGCCACGGTCGGCGAGCGCAAGAGCGTCACCCCCGGCGTCGTCGCCCTGCGCACCCACGTCTTCGGCCTGCTCGAGTCCGAGATCGCCCGCGCGAAGGCGCGCGGCGACGAGGACGGCCGAACGGAGCACGCGCTGCGTCACCTGGTCGGCGTTCTCCTGCACACCCCGACCGCGCGCGCTCACGAGCTCGCCGAAGAGGGGCACGCCGACGAGTACTTCGCTGCGCTGTCGACGCTGTACGGACTCGAGATCACCGAGCCCGAAGCGCCCGATGCGGCCGCGGAACCCGGCGTGGCCTGAGCGGCGCCGAATCGTCGGCCCGGCAGCGGGCCTAGGGTGACAACGTGAAGCTGCGGTTCTTCGGGGGCATCGCCGTGGACGGCAACGGGGGCGTCACCGACGGTGGCGCCCCGACCCTCGTCCCGGGCCGCGGTCAACAGGCCCTGCTGTTCCGCCTCGCGGTGGACGCCTCGACGACCGTGACCTACCGAGCGCTCGCCGAAGACATCTGGGGTACCGACGCTCCCGCCGACCCCCGTGCGTCACTGCACTCCCTCGCCTCACGGCTGCGCAAAGCCCTTCCGACGGGCACGCTCGAGGCCGTCCCCGGCGGCTATCGCCTGAACGTCCCCCGCGACGACATCGACATCACCCGGTTCGCCGACCTCGTCGCGCGGGCCCGACGCGCCGCCGACCCCGGGGATGCAGCCTCCCTCGCGCAGGGGGCGCTGTCGGTGTGGGCCGGCGACCCGTGGACCCCCGGCGACGGCTTCGACTGGGTGGTCCGCGACCTTCTCGAAGACCGGGCGCACGCCGAGCGACTCGCGGGCGGGCCGCGGGCGGTCACCCCTTCCCCCAGAGAATCCGCCGTGCCTGCCGCACTCACCCCCTTGGTCGGGCGCGAGCCCGAGCTCGCGCTGATCGAGGGGCAGCTCGCCGTGGAGCGGCTCGTCACGATCGTCGGCCCGGGAGGCGCGGGCAAGACCACGCTCGCTCTCGAGACCGCGCGTCACCACACCGGAGTGATCCTCGTCGAACTCGCGCCGGTCGCCGCCGGCGTCGTGTGGAGCGCCCTCGCCGGTGCCGTCGGGCGCACGGTGCGTCTCCCCGACTCCGCCGTCACCCCTCTCAGCGCACGCGACCGCGTCATCCAGGCCCTCGCCGGGCGGGAGGTGCTGCTCGTGCTCGACAACTGCGAGCATGTGTCCCGCGAGGCCGCCGAGGTCGCGCTCGACCTGCTGCAGACACTGCCGGGATCCCGGGTGCTGGCCACCAGCCGCGAGCCGCTCGGCGTGCCGGGGGAGGCCTTCGTCGACCTCGGACCGCTGCCGATCTCCGACGGCATCGAGTTGTTCGAGCGGCGCATGCGCGCAGCGACCGGAGCACCGCCCGACGCGAGCGACGCGGCCACCGTGGCGGGGATCGTGCAGCGCCTCGACGGCCTTCCCCTCGCGGTCGAGCTGGCGGCGGCCAAGACCCGCACGCTCTCGCTCGCCGAGATCGCGGCCGGTCTGGATGACCGGTTCGGCCTGCTGGGCGCCGGTCCTCGTGGCCTGCCCGCCCGCCACCAAACCCTGCGGGCACTGATCGACTGGAGTTGGGACACGCTCTCCCCCGCCGAACGCACCGCGCTTCAGGCCGTCGCCGTCTTCCCCGACGGCATCGCCGCCTCGGATGCCGCCGTGGTCGGCGGGCACGTCGACCTCTCCCCCTCGGCGTTCGATGAGCTCGTCGACCGCTCGCTGCTGACACGCCGCGACGGTCGGTTCCGGATGCTGGAGACCGTGCGCGCCTACGGTCTCGACCGCCTCCGAGCCGGCGGCGACGAGGCGGTCTTCCGTGCAGCGCAGGCGGAGGCGATGGCCGAGCTGGCGGCCGCTCGCGACCAGACCCTGCGGGGCCCGGGGGTGCGCGCGGGTCTGGGGTGGTTCGACGCCAACGAGGACAACCTCGCGAGCGCCCTGCGGTACTGCGCGGACAGCGGGCGACGGGTGACCGGGGTGCGCCTCGTGCGAGCGCTCCTGTGGCCCTGGGTCCTCCGGGAGCGCGTCGAAGACCTCGCGTCGAGCGCGATCGCTTTCGACGACGCCGAGACTGCGCTCGAGTCAGAACCCGCCGTCGTCGTGGCGGGGCTCGCGCTGCTCGCGGACGCCTTCCCGATAGTGATGGCGGGAGCGCAACCGCCGAACACGCAGGAAGAGCGGGCGGAGGGTGCGCGAGCGTTCGCCGAGCGGGGCGAGCAGATCATCGCGGCCGTGCGTCAGCATCCGTCCGACCTGTCCTCTGCGCTCCCCCCGCTCGTGCGCAGCATCGGAGACGCCGTGGCGAACCGCGCCCAGGACCTCACGTGGGCGAACGGCATCACCTTCGCCGAGGGCCCTGCGGCCGACGCGCCACCGTGGACGCACGCCTTCCTCAGCGCGCTGCGCGCCGGCGCCGCGCAGAACGCCGGCGACGTCGAGACGCTGGGGACCCAGAGCGAAAGCTCACTGCGCGTGTTCCGCGAGCTCGGCGACCCGTGGGGCATCGCCTTCGCCGGACAGCTGAAATCGGAGTGGCTCATGCTCGAGGGCCGGCTGGAGGAGGCGCTCGAGACCGCCGACCGCTCGACGGCCGCACTGACGGGCCTCACCTCTTCCAGCGACGCCGTGCAGCAGCGTTCCTCGACCGTCGGGCTGCTGCTGCGCCTCGGTCGAATCGAGGAGGCCCGTGCGCGAAGGCTCGAACTCGAGGACTACGCCGACCGCGACGGTTCGGAGCGGGCGATGATGCAGGTGCGGATGATCGACGCGGTGATCGAGATCGCCGTCGGCGACGGTGAGGCGGCGCTGGGCCACCTCACCGGTATCGACCCGGTGAGCGCGGGACTGCCTCCGCAGCTCACCGCCTGGCGGGGATCGAAGCTGGCTCAGGCGCTCGTGCTGCTGGATCGGGTGGACGAGGCGCGTGAGGCCCTGCTCGAGGCGGTGCCGCCGTCGATCCTCAGCGGGGATCAGCCGATCATGGCCGACGTCGCCCTCTCGCTCGCCGGATGGCTGGTCGCGACGGGACAGGATGCTGCCGCCCGGCGTGCGTTCGCCGTCTCGTCGGGCCTGCGAGGCCGGCCCGACGAGACCGACCCGTTCCGGATCCGCATGCTCGCGCGAATGGCCGCGGCGCCCGAGGAGGAGATCCTGGACGCCGCGGCCGAATTCGTCGAGCTCACCGCACTGCTGCGCTGAGTGGTGGCCGGCTAGACCTTGCGCATGTAGGTACGCACGGTGAGGGGCGCGAACACCGCGACGATCACGAACGCCCCGAGCAGCGTGACGATCACGTCGGAGCCCACCGTGCCGTTGTTCACGAGTTCGCGGACGGCGGTCACCAGGTGCGAGACCGGGTTGATGTCGACGAACCACTGCAACCAGCCGGGCATCGTGTCGGCCGGAACGAAGGCGTTCGACAGGAATGTCAGCGGGAACAGGATCACCAGCGACACCCCCTGCACGCTCGAGGCGGTGCGTGCGACGACGCCGAAGAAGGCGAAGATCCAGCTGACCGCCCACGCGGACACGACGACGAGGAGCCCCGCCACGACGACCGAACCGAGGCCGCCCGCCGGCCGGAAGCCGAGGATGTAGCCCATCGTGAAGGTGAGCGTGGTGGCGATCGCGTAGCGGACGGTGTCGGCGAGCAAGGCTCCCGACAGGGGGGCGATGCGCGCGATCGGGAGGGACTTGAACCGATCGAACACGCCCTTGTCCATGTCTTCGCGCAACTGCACGCCGGTGACCACGGAGGTCGTGATGACCGTCTGCACGAGGATGCCCGGAATGATGATCGGGAGGTAGCTCTGCACGTCGCCGGCGATCGCGCCGCCGAAGATGTAGGTGAACATCAGCGTGAACAGGATCGGCTGCACCGTCACGTCGATGAGCTGCTCGGGGGTGCGGCGGATCTTCAACAGCCCCCGCCACGCCATGGTGAAGGTGTTCTGCACGGTCTGGGCGACGCTCGCGTGGTTTCGGAGGTCGCGCTCGGCGACCGGGACGATGGGGGCGGACAGGGCGGTCATGCGGGTGCTCCTTGCAGATCGGTCGTGAGCTCTCCGTCGGTGTCGCCCGAGCGGTCGGGCACGGATTCGGTGCCGGTGAGCGTGAGGAACACCTCGTCGAGCGTGGGCTGCTGCACGCTGAACTCGCTGAGGTGCACCCCGTTCTCGCGGAAGGCCAGCAGCAGGTCGGTCACCCGGTCGGGGTTGCTCATCGGGACGGTGAGACGGGCGGCCTCGGGAGAGACGATCACCGGGACGGCGAGCACGCGCTCGACGGTCTCGCGCGCCAGGTTCAGCTCGGCGGTGTCGCGCAACCGCAGCACCAGCGAGG
Organism: Microbacterium hanjuni; assembly: GCF_043556395.1. Classification (NCBI taxonomy): domain Bacteria; kingdom Bacillati; phylum Actinomycetota; class Actinomycetes; order Micrococcales; family Microbacteriaceae; genus Microbacterium; species Microbacterium hanjuni. The sequence continues at coordinate 723,748 of NZ_JBIGIK010000002.1, read as the reverse complement.
CCTGCCCCACCGAGGCTTTCAGTTCGGAAGCTGTTCCTTCGGCGACGACGCGACCGTGGTCGATCACGGCGATACGGTCGGCCAGTTGATCGGCCTCGTCGAGGTACTGGGTGGTGAGCAGGACGGTGGAGCCCGTCGCGACGAGGCGGCGAATGGTGTCCCACATCTGGCCGCGGGTGCGGGGGTCCAGGCCCGTGGTGGGCTCGTCGAGGAAGATCAGCGGCGGCTGGGCGATGAGGGACGCTGCCAGGTCGAGGCGGCGTCGCATGCCGCCGGAGAACTTCGACAGCGGGCGGCGGGCGGCCTCGGTCAGACCGAACTCCTCCAGCAGATCCTGCGCCCGACGCCGGGAGTCCGCGCGGGAGAGCCCGAGCAAGCGACCGAAGATGACGAGGTTCTCCGTGGCGGAGAGCGTCTCATCGACGGAGGCGAACTGGCCGGTGAGGCCGATCAGCTGTCGGACGACCTGGGCTTCACGGACGACGTCGTGACCGAAGATCTCGGCGTGCCCGGCGTCGGGGCGCAGGAGCGTTGCCAGCATGCTGATGGTGGTGGTCTTGCCGGCGCCGTTGGGGCCGAGCACTCCGTAGACCGTGCCGGCGTCGACGATCAGGTCGACCCCGTCCACGGCGCGATTGCTGCCGAAGGTCTTCACGAGACCTTCGGCGCGGACGGCGGGGACGCGCCCCGAACGAGTGGATGAACTCATGGATGTCTGCCTTTCTGTGGGCTGACCCCAGAGTGCGCCGCACGCGCTGTCACGCTGCCGTCATCGTGCTTCCAGCGCTGTCGCCGCGCTGTCAGCGAGCATCCGGTGACGGGAGCGCCTGCGGCACACTGGAGGCATGAGCCTGCACATCACCGACGATCCCGCCGCCGACGCGTTGCTGTCCGAGAACCCTCTGGCGCTTCTGATCGGGATGCTGCTGGACCAGCAGGTGGCGATGGAGACCGCGTTCGCCGGCCCCCTCAAGATCGAGGAACGGGTCGGCGCGATCGATGCCGCCACGCTCGCCCATGCCGATCCGGAGAAGTTCGCCGAGGCGTTCAAGACCCCACCGGCCGTGCACCGCTACCCCGGATCGATGGCAGCGCGCGTGCAGGCACTGAGTGCGGCGATCGAACAGGACTGGGGCGGCGACGCCGCAGCGATCTGGACCCGGGGCGAGCCGACGGGCGCCGAGGTGCTGAAGCGGCTGAAGGCGCTTCCCGGCTTCGGTGAGCAGAAGGCCCGGATCTTCCTGGCCCTGCTCGGCAAGCAGCGCGGCTTCACGGGCGCCGGATGGCGCGAAGCGTCCACCCCCTACGGCGAGGAGGGCTCCTATCGCTCGGTCGCCGACATCACGAGCCCCGAGTCGCTGGCCCGGGTGCGCGACACGAAGCGCGCCGCGAAGGCCGCGGCCAAGGAAGCGAAAGCCTGAAGCCCACCAACGGCACCGAAGGCGAGATGCCGCTCCTCGCATTCGCCTGGTTCGAGCGCGCGACCGCCCGCCGCGCGACTCCGGCCGCGTCGCTACTCGCGGCCCTCATTGAAGCCGCAGTCGACCGAGCCGGCGCGCTCGTCAGCGGCGAGAATCCTGCCGTCGCGGCGGATCTCGCACGAGATCACCGTGGTGGGGGTTGATGACTTCGCATTGATCCCGATGACCGTCTGGTTCGAGTCGAGCGTGATGGTGTCTCCCGAGTCCCACTCCGCGGCGGTGCGATCGGCTCCGTTTCTGATGATGACACTGACGGCGTCCGGCGAGTCGACCCTGAGCGTGTAGACCGCGGACGGGGCCAGAGCTTCCGCGAGGAGCACCGCGACGACGGCGACCACGGGGGTGATTATCGCCAGCGCGGACATCACAAAGGCGACGACGCGGCCAGGGCGGGCGGCCGCGGGTCGTCGTGCCCTGATCGCGAGAACGAGCGCGACCACACCGAGTGCCACGGGCACGATGAGCAGGGCCACGCGCGACCATGACAGGAGCATGCCCATCGCGAAGAATGCGAGGGCGGCAACCGAGAGCACCACACTCGCCACGCGCAGTCGTGTCACCGCGAGCTTCTGATCTTCGGGCATCGGTTTCCCCTTCGAGACACGACGAGCATAGGCGGCCGCGAAAGCGGAGTCCGCGTCTTAGCGCAGCGACGGCCATTCGTCGGAGGCGTAGAGCTCGCCCTCTACGCGCGGTGCGATCTCGCCGAGCGCCTGCCGCAACTCGGAGGGGTCGCCCCACCACGTCGGAGAGCTCAGTTCGAGCCAGACGCTGCCGTCCTCGGCGATCGAACCGTCGACGACGTAGCCGTCCTTCTCGCCGTTGGCGCCATACCCGCCCTGCTCGGTCTCCCAGCCGGCGCTGCGCAACAGATCGGCGAACGACTCCGCCGATGCGCCCGTGGTGACGGCATCGAGGGTGAACGTGGCCTCGACGGAGTAACACTCCGCCTCGGCGTCGCTGCACGATCCGGCGTAGTCCGAGAACCCGCTGCTGTACACCTCCCAGCCGCTCGTTCCGAAGCTCTCGCGAAGGGGCACGAGCATGCGCTGCAGCTCGTCGTAGCGGGCCTCGGCCCGCTCGAGCTGGGTGTCGATCGGCTGGCTCTCGACCTCGGCGACGGTGTCGCCCGCCGCGTCGCGCTGCTGGGTGGTGGCCGCCGTCGCCCCGAGAACGCCGGCGATGAGCAGCACCGGCACGGCGATCGCCGCGATCCACGCGACCACGGTCCACCGCGCGTACGCAGCGGCGGACACCCGCGGGTGGGCGAGCACGATGACCAGGATCGCGACCCACGCGCCAGCAGCGAGCAGGAGGCAGACGAACGACAGGGCCTGCTCGGCCCCTTGAGACAGTCGGACCTCGCCTGCCCCGACCAACATCGACGGGATGTCGCCGGAGTCGCCGATCCCCCGGATGGTGATGATGAAGCCGAACCATCCCCACCAGTTGAGGAAGAGCAACCAGATCACCGGGGCCGGAGTGGAGCGCCACCCGCGCCGTCGGAGCAGGAACCACGGCAGCATCCCGAGCAGCCCCAGAACGGGAACGAGCACGGGCGACGCGAAGAGCAGGATCAGCGCTTCCCACCCGCCACTGCCGCTGATGAACCCGCGCAGCACGAGGAAGACCGGCAGCAGCCATGACATCCACGGCCACACCGCCCAGGCGAACCGGGCGATTCCGGCCGCAGCCGGTCCGACCGCCGTCGCAGGCGGGACGGGCGGCGGTGAACCGGGAAGCGGCGGGGCGGGGCGATCGATGGCCATGTCGTCAGCGTATCGGGCCCGGTCTTGCGCCCGAGCAAAGAGTGAGTGTACAGTCACTCTCATGCCCTCCCGCAGCTCTCTCCTCTCCACCGCCGAGGTTCGTCGACCGCTCGTCATCGACCACGCCATCGCGGAATTCGCGCGCGGGGGCTACCACGGCACGACGATCGCCGACGTCGCCCACGCGGCGGGCATCTCACCCGCGTACGTGTTCAAGCTGTTCCCGAGCAAGGAGCGCCTGTTCGTTTCTGCCCTCGAGGCGTGCTTCTCCCGCATCGTCGGGGCACTCGAGGCCGGTGCCGACGCGGCGCACGGCCATGACCCGGCCGTGCTGCTCGACGCGATGGGTGACGCCTATGCCCACCTCATCGCCGACCGCTCCCTTCTCCTGCTTCAGGTACACGCGCAGTCGGTCGCCGGCGTTCCCGAGATCGGCGACGCCCTGCGCGCAGGGCTCGCCCGGGTCACGGAGTTCGCCAAGAGCCGCTCGCGCGCCGACGACGAGTCGGTGCAACGCTTCATCGCCTACGGCCAGCTCTGCCACCTCATCGTGACCACCGGTATCGACGAGATCCCCGAGGCATGGGCCATTCTGCTCTCCCGCGGCATCACGCACCCGTCCTGAACACCCGCCACCTGCATCTCTTTTCGTTTGTCCTCAAGAGTGAGTGTTCATTCACTCTCTACCGCTCCACCGCTGAAGGAGTTCTCATGTCTCACGCCTCCACCCTGTCCGCCCCCACCACCGGTTCGCCGACGCCGCGGAGCACCCGCCGGTGGTTGGCCCTCAGCATCCTGGCCCTCGCGCAGTTCCTCGTGGTGCTCGACGCGTCGATCGTTAACATCGCCCTACCGGTGCTCGGCGATCAGCTGGGGATGGACACGGTCGCTCTGGCCTGGGTCATCACCGCCTACGTGCTGCCCTTCGGCGGGCTGCTGCTGCTCGGCGGGCGTCTCGCCGACCGCTACGGGCACCGCCGCATCTTCCTGATCGGAACGATCGGTTTCATCGCGGCCTCGCTCGTCGCCGGCCTGTCCGTCAGCAGCGGGATGCTGCTCGGCGCTCGCGCGGTGCAGGGCGCCTCAGCGGCTCTTCTCGCCCCCGCAGCACTCGCCCTCGTCACCCACCTCTTCCCCCTCGCGAAGGATCGCACCACGGCGCTCGGCATCTGGGGCGCCGTCGCGGGCATCGGGTCGGCCGCCGGAGTTCTGCTCGGTGGAGTCCTCACCGCCACCGTCGGGTGGCAGGGGGTCTTCTTCGTCAACGTGCCGATCGGCCTGATCGTCGTCGCGGTGATCCCCCGACTGATCTCCCGGGACACGGCCGGCGCGGCCGGGCGACTCGACTTTCCGGGCGCTGCCACCATTTCGGCCGCGCTCGTCGCCGCGGTCGGAGCCCTCAGCGCGGTCGAGCAGGTCGGCTTCCTGCACCCGCTGACCCTCGGCCTCATCGCGGTCGCGGTGGTCTCGGGGAGCGCGTTCGTCGTCATCGAGCGCCGGAGCGCCGAACCGCTCGTTCCGCTCGCCATCTTCCGCAACCGCAACCTCACGGTCGGCAACATCGTGATGCTGCTCGTCGGTGCCGCGATGGTCGCGCTCTTCTTCGCCCTCTCCGTCTACATGCAGGCGGTCCTCGACTACGACGCCCTGGCCGCGGGACTCACGCAGCTGCCACTGGCCGGCGCCCTCGTGATCACCGCCGGACTCGCCCCCAGCGTCGTCGGCCGACTCGGTACGACCAAGACCCTCATCGCCTCGCTCGTCGTCCTCGCGGGTGGCCTGGTGTGGCTCGCCGCCTCCCCCGCAGACGCGGTGTTCGTCGTCGACATCCTCGGCCCCAGCATCCTGATCGGGATCGGACTGGGCGGAGCCTTCGTCACCGCCACGCAGCTGTCGGTGGACGACGTCGAGGGCGGCGAGGCCGGCCTCGCGGGCGGACTCGTGAACACCAGCCAGCAGATCGGCGGCGCGCTCGGCCTCGCGGTGCTGGCCTCCCTCGCCACCGCCCGTTCCGGCGCACTCGAGGCGGCCGGCACTCCGGCAGGACAAGCCCTCACCTCCGGGTTCTCCTGGGTCTTCCTCGGCGCCGCCGCCTTCGCCCTCGTCGCCGCGGGAGTGGCCGCGCTGACCCGGAGCCCCGCCCGCACCACCCGCTGATCGCAGCATCCACCGCCAGACCGCACCACCCGACGCAAGGAGCACGAAATGACCGCCACACTCACCCCCACCCCGCCGACCACCGCTCAGAAGACCCCCCTGCCCTTCCGCATCGCGGCGTGGAGCGTGCCCATCCTGGTGCTGACCCAGTTCTCGATGGTCGCGATCATTCCGGTGGCGGTGCTCGCCATCGCCGTCATCGCCGACCGCCGCGTTCGGGCGCTGCGGTGGTGGACCGGCCTGCTGGTGGCCGCTTACGCGACGCCGCTCGCGATCTGGCTGCTGCGCGACGACGGAGCGCAGAGTCTGTCGAAGGACATGAGCCCCGTGTTCGTCGCCCTCATCACGGTGATCTCCGCCGTCCTCCTCATCAAGCTCCACTCCCGACGCGCGCGCTGAACCCCGTCACGGCGAAGGCCCCCACGGAGCGTGATCCGTGGGGGCCTTCGGCGTGCGTGTCAGGCGCCGCGGAGGCGCTCGGCGAGGTAGCCGTGCAGCGCGTCGAGCGGCACGCGCTCCTGGGTCATCGTGTCGCGGTCGCGCACGGTGACGGCGCGATCATCGAGCGAATCGAAGTCGATCGTCACGCAGAAGGGCGTGCCGATCTCGTCCTGGCGACGGTAGCGACGGCCGATGGCACCGGCGTCGTCGAAATCGACGTTCCAGTCGGTGCGCAGATCATCCGCGACCTCGCGCGCCAGCGGCGACAGCCGCTCGTTGCGCGACAGCGGGAGCACGGCGACCTTGACCGGCGCGAGGCGGGGGTCGAGCTTCAACACCGTGCGGGTGTCGGTGCCGCCCTTCGCGTTCGGCACCTCTTCCTCGCGGTAGGCGTCGACGAGAAACGCCATCATCGCGCGGGTGAGACCGAACGACGGCTCGATGACGTACGGGGTGTAGGTGGTGCCGCTGGTCTGGTCGAAGAAGTTGAGCTTCGCGCCCGAGGCCTCGGAGTGGCTGTTGAGGTCGTAGTCGGTGCGGTTGGCGACACCCATGAGCTCGCCCCACTCCTTACCGGGGAAGCCGAAGCGGTACTCCACGTCGATCGTGCCGTCGGAGTAGTGCGCGCGGTCATCCTCCGGAACGTCGAAGCGGCGCATGTTGGCGGGGTCGACGCCGAGATCGACGAACCAGTTCCAGGATGCTTCGACCCAGTGATCGAACCATTCCTGCGCCTCGTCGGGAGCGGTGAAGTATTCGATCTCCATCTGCTCGAACTCGCGGGTGCGGAAGATGAAGTTACCGGGCGTGATCTCGTTGCGGAACGCCTTGCCGACTTGGCCGATGCCGAACGGCGGCTTCTTGCGCGAGGCGGTGAGCACGTTGGTGAAGTTGACGAAGATGCCCTGCGCGGTCTCGGGGCGGAGGTAGTACAGCCCGCTCTCGTCGTCGACGACGCCGAGGTAGGTCTTCACGAGTCCCGAGAACGAGCGGGGCTCGGTGTACTGGCCCTTCGTGCCGCAGTTCGGGCACGGCACGTCGAGCAGGCCGTTCTCGGGCACACGCCCCTTGCGCGCCTCGAAGTCCTCGAGCAGCGTGTCGGCGCGGAAGCGCTTGTGGCAGTGCAGGCATTCCACCAGCGGATCGGTGAAGGTCGCGACGTGACCGGATGCTTCCCACACGCGCTTGGGCAGGATGATCGAGGAGTCGAGGCCGACCATGTCGCCGCGACCGCGCACGAACGTCTGCCACCATTGGCGGCGGATGTTCTCCTTGAGCTCGGTACCGAGGGGGCCGTAGTCCCAGGCAGACCGGGATCCGCCGTAGATCTCGCCCGCTTGGAAGACGAACCCGCGATGGCGGGCGAGGGCGATGACCTTGTCGAGGCGGGATTGTTCGGCCACGGTGGCTCCAGAAGTCGAATGCAGAACGCGCGAGAGATGGCGGCGATGGCCGCAGCATCCAGTCTACTGAGCGGCGCTGGCCGCACCGCCGGCGAGGGTGCCGCACTCGGCGGTGTACACCCCGGCGATCACGTCCTGCACGTCGGGCAGGGCCATGACGGCGGTGGAGGAGGAGGCGCCGAGCGTGAAACCGACGCTCGCGGTGGGGGTCCCCTCGTTCGGCACCGTGCAGTCGATCGCCGGCAGCTGCAGGCGCACGATCCCCGACTCGCCGGGGGCGATGGTCTTCGGCCGGATGACCGTTCTCCCGGCACGGCCGGCGAAACGGGGGTCCTCGATGCGCACCAGGCCGATCTCGAGGGGGTCTTCGCTCGTGTTGTGGATCTCGACCTGCACCTGGCGCAGCTCGATCTTGGAGGTGAGCGGCACGAGCTCGGCGGTGATGCCGGAGGGCAGGGCGGTGGCGGACGGCGAGGGATGCGTCACCCCGCAGCCGGCGAGGACGGTGGCGGCGAGCGCCCCGATCGCGAACAGCGCCGCCGCGCGGCGCGGGGAACGAGCGCTCATCGGAGCACCTCCTCATACGCAACCGTGAAGTCGTCGAGGGCGACGGGATCGATCTCGACGCCCAGCCCCGCCCCCACCGGCACACGCACGTGCCCGTCTTCCAAGACGGCCGGCTCGGTCACGATGTCGCGCGCGTAGAAGCGGGAGGAGGCGGAGATGTCGCCGGGCAGGGTGAAACCCGGCAGGGCGGCGAGCGCCGCGTTGGCGGCACGCCCGATGCCCGTTTCCAGCATCCCGCCGCACCACACCGGGATGTCGGCCGCACGGCAGAGGTCGTGGATCGCGAGGGCTTCGAGGTAGCCCCCGACGCGGCCGGCCTTGATGTTGATGATGGATGCTGCGCGCAACGCGATCGCGTCGGCCGCAGCCTTCGCCGACACGATCGACTCGTCGAGGCAGACCGGGGTGCGCAGGCGCCCTGCGAGAGTGGCGTGGTCGACGAGGTCGTCCTCCTGCAGCGGCTGCTCGATGAGAAGCAGCTGGAACCGGTCGAGCTCGGCGAGCAGTTCGGCGTCGGCGAGCGTGTACGCCGAGTTCGCATCGACCTGCAGGGCGATCTGCTCGAACGCTTCGCGGACCGCGGCGGTGTCGTCGATGTCGCGCCCGGGTTTGATCTTGATCTTGATGCGCGCGTACCCCTCGTCGAGGTAGCCGCCGACGGCATCGACGAGAGCGGCGGGATCACGCTGGATGCCCACCGAGACTCCGGACGGCACCCGATCCCGCACCGCACCGAGGTACTGGGCGAACGAACGACCCTCGACCCGCAGCGCCGCGTCGAGCACGGCGGTCTCGAGGCCCGCCTTCGCCATGCGGTGCCCGACGAAGGGAGAGAGCACGCCGGCGACGTCTTCCGCGGCCAGCGACGGAGCGTCGAGGAGGGCGGGGATCATCCAGCGGCGCAGCACGTCCCAGGCGCCCTCGGTGTACTCGCTCGAGTACAGCGGCGCGGACTGCGTGACGACCTCGCCCCAGCCTTCGCCATCGGCGGTGCGCGCGCGCACGATGATCACTTCGCGCATGTCCTCCGTGCCGAAGGACGTCGTGAAAGGACTCACGAGGGGCATGTGCAGCACGCGCAGGTCGAACCCGGTCAAGCGCACCGGAGCAGAAGGTCGCGCGGGGGGCATGCTGCCAGGGTAGCGACGCCCGGCTGAGCGACCGCCGTGGGGCCGGTTTCGTTGCCGAAGCGTCACCTGCCGCGGGGCGGGATCCGCACGCTAGCGAGCCCACCCCGGCGTGTAAAGGCCGGGGTGGGCTCGGCGATGCGTGCCTAGCCTCGAGTCATGGCTCCCGTCGATTTCCTCCCCCGTCATGCGATCGTCACCGCTTCGGACTCCGGTATCGGGGCGGCGACCGCCGTCGCCCTCGCCGAAGCCGGACTCGACGTCGGCGTCACCTGGCATTCCGACCGAGAGGGCGCCGAAGCGACCGCCGAGCAGGTGCGGGCGCGCGGCTCCCGCGCGGTCGTGGCCCGCTTCGACGCGACCGACTTCGCCGACGCCGGGCGGGTCATCGACGCCCTGGCGGATGAGCTGGGCGGCGTGGATGTGTTCGTGAACAACGCGGGCGGCGGCTCGGGCGGGCCGTTCCTCGACCTCGACCTCGATGCGTGGCGCCAAGACATCGCGCTCAACCTCGATGGGGCCTTCATCGGACTGCACGCCGCTGCGAAGCGCATGGTCGCCGCGGGTCACGGCGGGCGCCTCATCGCCGTCACCAGCGTGCACGAGCACCAGCCGCGCGTCGGCAGCGCCGCGTACGTCGCCGCCAAGCACGGCCTGGGCGGACTCATCAAGACGATGGCGCTCGAACTCGGCCGCTACGGCATCACGGCGAACAGCGTCGCCCCCGGCGAGATCGCGACCCCGATCAACGACATGGACCCCGAGGACGCCGAGCGCACCCACCGCCCCGGCATCCCGCTCGGACGCCCCGGCACGCCCGATGAGGTCGCCGCGATGGTGGCCTTCCTCGCCTCTCCCGCCGCGGCGTACGTCACCGGCGCCAGCCTCGTCGTCGACGGCGGGATGCTGCAGATGGGTCCGCAAGCCGGCTCCGACCTCGACAGCGACGCCTGGCGCGACGCCGGCCGGTAACCGCACGACCCGCACCAAGGAGAGCGATGAAGGAAATGAGCGACGCCGAGAAGCGTCACGACCAGTTGACCAGCGCGCCCGATGCGACCGAGGCGGATGCCGCGCCCCGCATCGATGTCACCGAGCACGACGGCGTCACGCGCATCGACATCCGCGATGACGCGGCCGTGCGCCCGGGTCCGGGCCAAGGCGACCCGGCCGCCGAGAGCGAGTAACCCTCACCCGAAGAGGTATCCGCGCTCGTCGAAGCCGACCACGCCGAGCCCGTCCTCGAGATGCGCGAGGAACTGCTCGCGGACGCGCACCCGCCACCGGGCAGCGTCGGCGGGCGACTGGGCGCGGATGGCCTCGATGTCGCGCGGTATCGCGACGATGACCGAGGCGTCCAGGTGAGCCCCCGGCTCTGGCGCTCCGTCGACCCGCCATGACGCCATCAGCCGGTCGGACGCGTCTCCGCGGTTGATGTCGTCGTCCATCGGGCCGTATTGGTCGACCAGATACTCCGCGACCTCCGCTCCCAGCACCCGCAGGTTGAAGTGGGCGTTACGCAAGACCAGGGGGTCGAAGGTCCAGGTGATGCGTTCGATCCCGCGCTCGCGCGCCCAGGCCCGTTGGTGCTGCTTGATCGCGCGCCCGATGCCGCGCCCCTGCGCCTCGGGCACGATCCCGGTGATGTGCGAGTGCAGCGTGCGATCCTCCGGGGAGCCGAAGAACGCAGCAGACGCCCCCAGCATCCGCTCCCCCTCGTAGACGCCGACGACGTAATTGCCGGCGTGCTCGAGAGCGCGCAGGATGTTCGCCGGCATGCTCGACCGCTCGCCCGGCCAGACCCGGTCGAACACGCTCGACGCGGCGTGCACCTGCTCCACGCTCGTGAGCGGCAGGATCCGGATGCCGAGGGGTTCGGACATGACGTCAGTCTGGCAGCGGCAGGCTGCGCGTGCGCAGCAGCTCGCGACGGTCGGCGGCCGAGACGTGCTCGGCGAAACGTCCGGCCCACCCCAGCACCTCGTGCGGCGAGCGGGCGACGGCCAGGATGCTGCCGGGGATGACCTCGCGCAGTTTCTCGGCCGTGGAGACGGGGTGGGCGGGGTCTCCCGCCCAGGCCAGCAGCAGGGTGGGCGGGGTCAGGAGCCGCAGCGCCCCCACCGGCGGGAGGTCGGTCGCGGCGGCGCCGCGCATCACCGTGGGCAGCAGGCCCGCCGGGACCGCGGGGTAGGTGGCGGGCGCATCGGCGAGAGCCGGCGGTACCGGGGCGGAGCTGCCGAGCTCGACCAGGGCATCGACGCCCTCCCGCTCGACGAAGGCCGCGTTGCGGCGGTAGGTCTCGGCCTGAGCGGCACGGGTCACCCCGGTGGTCGGGGGGACGACGAGGGTCAGGCTGAGGAAGCGGGACGGGTCGCGGACGGCAGCGTGCAGCAACGTGCCGGTGCCCATCGACGGGCCGACCCCGTGCACGCGCCGGCCCGGCGCGACGGCATCGAGCAAGTGCAGCAGATCGTCGGCGAGACGGTCCCACCCGTACGAGGCCGGGTCGGTATCGCCCGTCGACAGGCCGTGCCCGCGCGCGTCGTAGCGCAGCACCCGATGGCCGACGAGCGCACGACCGAGATCGAGTCCGAGCTGCGCGTCGCGGGCGCGAGAGGAGGTCAGCCCGTGCAACTGCACGGCGAACGGCCCGGAATCGCCCGTGACGTCGTACGAGATCGCGGCGTTGCCGAGATCGAGCACCCCCACCGTCGTTCCCCCTGCCGCCCGCGCGTCACCAGCGCGAGATATCGTCCGCCTAGACTACGACGCCATGCGCCTGACCACTGTGACGAGGATGACCCTTCCCCCGGGGCGACTCCACAGCTATGTCGTCGGAACCGCGGGCGACCGCGGCCGGAGCCTGCCGGTCTCGTTCGACCAACGGCGCCACGTCGGGGAGGGGCAGCGGCCCGGCTCCTGGATGGCCGTCTCGTTCCGGCTGCCCGCCGGTGTCGCCCGCGACGAGCTCGCCGCGGCGTGGCTCGCGGTGATCGCGCGGCACGGCACCTTCCGCACCGTCTTCGGACGCAGCGACGCCGAAGAGCTCACCCTGCACGAGCTCACGGTCGAGCCGGGCGGGTGGGAGCAGCATCCGATCGCCCCCGGACGCACCGCGCGCGAAGTCGTGCGCGACGTGTTCGATCAGGCGTGCGCGCCCTTCGAATCCCCCTCCTACCGGCTGTGCCTGCTCGAGCCGACCGACGAGCCCGACCGCGGCGTGGTCGTGATCGGGGCCGACCATTCGCACGTCGACATGTGGTCGTGGCACGTCGTCATCCGCGACCTGCTGGACGCGATCGCCGACGTGCGTGCGGGACGCCCACCTCTCCCCGGCGAGGTCTCCTCCTTCGCCCAGCACAGCGCGGTGCTCGAGGCCATGCCTCCCGCGCCTGACGACGTCAGCCGTCGGTGGGAGCAGATCCTGGCCGCCGAGGCAGGCTCCATGCCCCTCTTCCCCCTTCCTCTCGGCGACGTCTCGCACCCCCGCCCCGCCGTGGTCGAGGTGCGCGACGTGCTCGACGCCGCCGAGCTGCGGCGCTTCGACATCGCGGCGGCGGCAGCGGCCGTGCGCCCGATCGCCCTCGCGATGAGCGTGCTCACCCGCGTGACCCGCACGCTCGCCGATGCGCCCCTGCGCGCGGTCTTCCCGGTGCACTCGCGCCACGAGGACCGATGGCACGACGCGGTCGGATGGTTCATCACCAACGCGGTGATCGAGAGCGACGACGACGATCCGCTCTCCTGCGCCCGGGCGGTGCGCGAGGCGATGGCCCTCGGCTCCCATCCGCTCGCCCCGATCCTCGCGCCCTACGGCGGCATGCCGGTGCGGCCGGGCATGTTCGCCATCTCGTGGCTCGACGCTCGCCGGATGGCGATGCCGATCGGGCCCGAGCTCGAGATCCAGCACGTGTCGGCGGCGATCGCCACGGACGGCGTGATGATCTGGTTCATCGCCACCGAGGCGGGGATGCAGTTGCGCTCGCGCTACCCCGACACCCCGGAGGCCCGAGCGAACGTGTCGGCGTGGCTGGATGCGATCGAGGCGGAACTCGAGGACGCGGCAGCGCGCTGAGGACGCGGTTCAGCGCCGCGGCGCGTCGAGGCCGATGTAGCGGCGGGTGCGTTTGCGCTCGATCAGGATGAACGCCGTCCCCACCATCCAGAGCGGCACCTGGGTCAGGAACGCGAGCCGGAAGGCCTCGAGGGAGTACGTCTCGGGAGTGCCCGCGCCCTGGGCGTCCATCGCGAGGCCGATGAAGAGGATCGCCAGGAGGCCGGCGAGGAACCCGCCGCCGTTCACGATGCCCGTCGCCGTGCTGAGGCGGTGGCTCGGGTTGTAGGCGCGGGCGTGGTCGAACGCGATCATCGACGCCGGTCCCCCGGTGCCCATCGCGAAGGCCAGGATCAGCAGCATCCAGAGCGGTGCCGGACCCGGCCATGCGATGACGACGAGCCAAGCGGCGGCCTGCAGCCCCACCGAGGGCAGCACCAGCATCCGGGACCGCCGGAACGGGTGGCGACTCGAGAGCATGCCGACGAACGGGCCGACGGCGATCCCGGAGAGCACGAACGCCGTCAGCACGAGCGAGGCTTCGCCCCGCTCGAGCCCCTCGCCCGCGGTGAGGAAGGGGAAGCCCCACAGCAGCACGAAGGCATTGCCGGCGAGCGGGGTGGTGAAGTGCGACCAGAACCCGAGGCGCGTCGCGGGGTGGCGCCACGACTCGGCGAAGCCCTGCCGCAGGTCGGCCGAGGAGCGCACGACGGTGATCGCGCCGGTGTCGGTGTTGACCGCGACGTCGGCGCTCCGCGAAGGGGGTCGATTGCGGATGACGGCGAAGATCAGGACGGCGAACAGCATCCCGAGTCCCGCGAGCGAGCCGAACGCCACGCTCCACGAGGTCGCGTGCAGGAGCGCCGCGAGCGGGATGACCGACACCACCTGCCCGAGCTGACCGAGGATACCGGTGAGCTGAACGAGGAAGGGGGCACGCTGGGCAGGGAACCAGGTCGCGATCACGCGCAGGACGCCCGGGAAGATCGCAGCGTCACCGGCGCCCAGCAGCACGCGGGCGAAGATGCCGACTCCGATGTCGCTCGTGAGGGCGAGGACGAGCTGGCCCAGCGCCATGAGCACCATTCCGATCGTCATCACCGGCCGAGCGCCGAAGCGGTCGAGCAGCAGTCCGACCGGGATCTGCATGCCGCCGTAGACCGCGAGCTGGATCACGGCGAACATCGACAGCGCCGAGGCATCGGCGTTGAACCGCGTCGCGGCGTCGATGCCGACGGCTCCGAGCGAGGTGCGGTTCGTGATCGAGAGCACGTAGCCCGCGAGGCCCACGCCCCACACCAACCACATCCGCCAACTCGGGGCGGGGGCAAGCACAGGAGCAGTCACGATTCGTCTCTTCGAAGCATCGGGGGGATGCTTCCAGCGTAAGCCGCGCCTCAGCGCTCGAGCACGATCGCGAGCCCCTGTCCGACGCCGATGCAGATGGCGACGACCGCGACTCCACCGCCGCGGCGGGCGAGCTCGTGGGCGGCGCGACCGACGACGCGGCCTCCCGAGGCACCGAGGGGGTGCCCGATCGCGAGCGCACCGCCGTGGGTGTTGAGCTTCGCGGGGTCGAGCTCCGTCCACAGTTTCGCGCACGCGAGCGATTGCGCGGCGAACGCTTCGTTGAGTTCGACGAGATCCACGTCCGCCCAGGTGCGGCCGGCGCGGGCGAGCGCGCGGTTCGCGGCCTCGACGGGGGCGATGCCGAACACGTCGGGGTCGTTGCCGAACACACCGCGACCGGCGATACGGGCGAGGGGCTCAGCATCCAGCGCCCCTTCCGCCCCGAGGAGCACCGCCGAGGCGCCGTCGTTGATCGGGGAGGAGTTGCCCGCGGTGACCGAGCCGTCTGCGGCGAACAGCGCCTTCAGACCGGCCAGTTTGGCGAGGGTGGTGTCGGGACGGATCGACTCGTCGCGCGCGAGCTCGGCGCCCGGCACCTGCACGATCTCCTCGTCGAAGACGCCCGCGGCCCAGGCCTCGGCTGCGCGTTGGTGGCTCTGGAGGGCGAACTCGTCCTGCTGCTCGCGCGCGATGTCGTAGAGGCCGGCGAGCTTCTCGGCGGACTCGCCGTTCGAGATCGTCCAGTCCTTGCGCAGCTTCGGATTGACCATCCGCCAGCCGATCGCGGTGTTCCACATCGTGGGGTTGCCGATCGCCGGGTACGGCTTGGACGCCTTCTCCACCACGAACGGCGCGCGACTCATCGACTCGACCCCACCGGTCAGCACGAGGTCGGCGTCGCCCACCTCGATCGCGCGCGACCCCTGGATCACGGCTTCGAGCGACGAGCCGCAGAGCCGGTTGACCGTGACCCCGGGCACGCTCGAGGGGAAGCCGGCGAGCAAGGCGCCGAAGCGCGCGACGTCGCGGTTGTCTTCGCCGGCCTGGTTGGCGTCGCCGAAGATGACGTCGTCGATGCGCGCCGGGTCGATGCCGGTGCGGGAGACGGATGCTGCCATCACGAGCGCGGCGAGATCGTCGGGGCGAACACCGGCGAGCGCGCCGCCGGCGCGGCCGAAGGGGGTGCGGACGGCATCGTAGATCCAGGTGCTGGGCATGGGAATCAGTCCTTCGCGGGGGTGAGGTCAAGGCCCAGGATCGTGGCGAGCTCGTCGACGGTGTTGTCGCCGAACAGCTCGCGCACCGAGAATCCGTCGGCGGTCACGTCGAACACGGCGTGGTCGGTGTAGACCCGGGAGACGCAGCCGACACCGGTGAGCGGGTACGTGCAGCGCGCAACGAGCTTGGGCTCGCCACTCTTGGTGAGCAGGTCGGTCATGACGTAGACGTCTTTCGCGCCGATCGCGAGGTCCATGGCGCCACCGACGGCGGGGATCGCGCCCTCCTCGCCGGTGGACCAGTTGGCCAGGTCGCCGTTCTCGGCGACCTGGAAGGCCCCCAGGACGCAGACGTCGAGGTGGCCGCCGCGCATCATCGCGAACGAGTCGGCATGGTGGAAGTACGCCGCCCCCGCGAGGGCGGTGACCGCCCGCTTGCCGGCGTTGATGAGGTCGGGATCGACCGCGTCGGGGGCGGGGGCCGGCCCCATCCCCAGCAGACCGTTCTCGGTGTGCAGCAGGATCTCATCGCCCTCGGGGAGGAAGTTGGCCACCAGGGTGGGTGCGCCGATGCCGAGGTTGACCACGGCACCCTCGGGGATGTCGGCCGCGATGCGCGCGGCGAGTTCATTGCGGGTGAGCCGGGTGGTCATGACGCCTCCTCGGCGGACTCGCGGGCGAGGGGATGACCCTCGAGGTCGACCCCGCCGACGAACGCGCCGGCGTCGAGCCATGCTCGCTCCCCGACCGCGACGACCCGGTCGACGAAGATCCCGGGGGTGACGACGGTCTCGGGGTCGAGGTCGCCGAGGGGCACGATCTCGTCGACCTGCGCGATCGTCGTCGCGGCCGCGGTCGCCATGATCGGTCCGAAATTGCGGGCGGTCTCGCGGAACACGAGATTGCCCCAGCGATCGGCACGAAGCGCGGAGATCAGGGCGAAGTCGGCGCGGATCGGGTACTCCAGCACGTAGCGGCGCCCGTCGATCTCGCGCTCCTCCTTGCCCTCCGCCAACCGGGTGCCGACCCCCGTGGGCGTGAAGAACGCCCCGATGCCGGCGCCGGCCGCGCGGATGCGCTCGGCCAGGTTGCCCTGCGGCACGAGCTCGAGTTCGATCTCGCCGGCTCGGTAGAGCCGGTCGAACACCCACGAGTCGGACTGGCGGGGGAACGAGCACACGATCTTGCGCACCCGCCCGGCATCCAGCAGCGCGGCGAGCCCGGTGTCGCCGTTGCCGGCGTTGTTGTTGACGATCGTGAGGCACGTCGACCCGGAGGCGATGAGCGCGTCGATGAGCTCGACCGGCTGCCCGGCGCGACCGAACCCGCCGATCATCACCGTCGCCCCATCGGGGATCCCGGCGACCGCGTCCGCAGCATCCGCCACCGTCTTGTCGATCACGAGGCACTCCCGCCGTCCGTGGCCTCTTCGACGAAGACCTCGGTCGCGATCCGGTAGGCGGTGTTGGCCGCGGGCACACCGCAGTAGATCGCGGACTGCAGGATGACCTCGGAGATCTCGTCGACGGTGAGACCGTTGCGCACCGCAGCGCGCAGGTGCATCGCGAGTTCTTCGTGGTGGCCGAGGGCGATGAGCGCGGTGAGCACGGCGATCGACCGCGACCGACGGTCCAGGCCCGGCCGCGACCAGATGTCGCCCCACGCGTAGCGGGTGATCAGGTCTTGGAAGTCGGCCGTGAGCGGCGTCGTGCGCGTGATCGCCGCGTCGACGTGGGCGTCGGAGAGCACTTCGCGGCGCACGCGCATGCCCCAGGCGTGGCGCTCGCCGTCGCTCAGTCCTTCGTCTCGCTGCGCGGGGGTCATGCCGCCTCCTCATCGATGCTGCGGAAGAAATCGCCCAGAGCGGCCGCAACCGCGGCGGGCTGCTCGGCGGGGGGAAGGTGCGCTGCACCGTCGATACGGATGCTGCGACCCCGGCCGACGCCTCGGGCGACCTCGTCGGCCTTCGCCTCGGGTGCCACCTGGTCGTGTTCGCCCCAGATCACGAGCACGGGCGCGGTGATCGCGCCCAGATCTGCCCGCACGTCGTAGGCGGCGAGCGCTTCGCAGCAGGCCGCGTAGCTGTCGTCGTCGGCGTCTTGCAGGGCGTGCAGCAGCCGGCCGGTGAGCTCGGGTTCGCGGGCGATCGATGCGGGGGCGAACCAGCGGCCGGCCGACGCGGAGATCAGCGCGGACGTCGATTGGGCACGCACCTGCGCCGCGCGCGCGTGCCACGACGCGGGGTCGCCGAGCTGGGCGCCCGAGGCGACGACGGCGAGCGCCGCCACGAGGTCGGGGTGGCGGAGGGCGAGGGTGAGCCCGACCGCGCCCCCGAGCGAGACCCCGGCGTAGCGGATCGGGCGACCGGTGAGCGGACGGACGAGGTCGGCGACGGCGTCGGCGAGCTCGTCGACCGTGAACGGGCCGCTCGCTGCCGGCGCGTCGCCGTGCCCCGGGAGGTCCCACGCGATGACCCGGTACTCCTCGGCGAGGACCGGGATGACCCGCTCCCACAGGATGGTCGAGGTGCCCAGCGACGGCCCGAGCACGAGGAGGGGCGCGTCGGACGCCCCGACCGGCGCGGTCGCGGTGAGCACGGGGACGCTCACGACGAGACTCCGGGATGATCGGCGAGGCGGTCGACGCTCTGTCGGGCAAGGCCGGTGTAGGCGGCGGGGTCGAGCAGCTCGTCGAGGTCGAGGCCGGCGGTCTCCGGCAGCGCCGCCACCAGCGCGGCGAGATCGCCGCCGTCGGAGGCTGCCCGGATGAGGCCGGCGAACCGTTCGCGCCCGATCAGCGGAACGAGCACGATCGCGAGCCGCTCGCTGACGATGAGCCCGCCGGTCAGAGCAAGATTCCGCGCCACGGCGTCGGGGTGCACCCGCAGCCCTTCCGCGAGATCGGCGGCGTGGGCAGCAGCGCCCGAGGCGAGGCGCAGGACTTCCCGCAGCGTGGGCCACTCAACATGCCACGCGCCGTCGGGGCGTTCGTCGACGGTGAGGGATGCTGCGAGGTGCAGGGTCGCGCCGAGCTGCGGCGCGCGCATCGCAGCCGAGCGGATGAGGACCGAGGCGACCGGGTTGGCCTTCTGCGGCATCGCGGAGGATGCGCCGCCCACGGCCTCGGACAGTTCGGCGATCTCGGTGCGGCTCAGCGTCGCCACATCGGCCGCGAGCACCCCCAGCGCATCGACGGACTGTACGAGCGCGTCGCCCAGTTCGGTGATGGGCCAGCGGTTCGTCTGCCACGGAGCGTCGCTCGGGCGGAGGTCGAGCTCGGCGGCGTACGCGGCGGGGAGCGCAGCGGCGCGGTCTGCTCCGAGATCTGCCACGAACGACGCGAGCGTTCCGGCCGCGCCCCCGAGCTGCACCGGCAGCTCGGCGCGCGCCGCATCGAGGCGGGCGATGGCACGCCGGATGCCGCGCACCCACGTCGCCGCGCGCGCCCCCACGGTGGTGGGGACGGCGTGCTGGGTGAGGGTGCGCGCTGCTGCGGTCAGGTCGAGGTGCTCGTCGGCGAAGCGCGTCAGCGCGACGTCGGCGCGGCGCAGGTCGGTGAGCACCCGGGCGGAGGAAGCCCGGGCGATCAGGAGGAGGGCGTTGTCGAGGATGTCCTGGCTCGTCGCGCCCCGGTGGAGGAAAGGACGCGCCCGCTCGGGCACCCGTTCGCGCAACAGCGCGACGAGGGGCACCACGGGGTTTCCCGACGCCACGGCCGCGGCGGCCAGTGCCGCCGGATCGAGGCCGTGTCCCTCGCATCCGCCCCCCGCTTCGCGCCAGCCGAGCGCGACCGACACCTCGTCCGCGATGGCCGTGTCGACGGCGCCGACGGTGGCCATCGCCCGCACCAGCGCGACTTCGGCCGCGACCAGGGCGTCGAGCAGCGCGGCGTCGGAGACGGCCGCATCGTGCCCGGCACTGACCGGGGAGAGGAGGCCGACGTCGAACGGCTGCGCGTCAGAAGGCAAGGAAAACGGTCTCCTTCTCGCCCTGCAGTCGGATGTCGTGCGAGAGGTGGCCCTCGGGCGTGCGAGATGCGATGAGCGTAGCGCGCTCCTCGGGCTCGAGAGAGGCGAGCAGGGGGTCAGCGGCGAGGGCCGCGGTGTCCTCGGGCAGGTAGATGCGCGTGTGCAGCTTGTCGGGCAGCCCCCGAGCGAAGACGACCACGGCGAAGAAGGGCGCCTTTCCGGGCGCTGCCCCGGGGTTGCGAGTCCAGAACTCGAAGTGGCCCTCGTCGGTGGTGAAGGAGCGCCCGAACCCGGTGAAGGTGTGGTCGTCGCGGCGTCGCGCGCCCCGCTCGCGCGAGACGGTGCCGTCGCTGTCGGCGCCCCAGATCTCGAGGCACGCGTCGGGGATGGGAGCACCGGCGCCGTCGCGCAGCGTGCCGCCCACCACGATCGCTCCAGGCGAGTGGGGGAAGGCGACCTCGTGCATCTTCGGGTACTGCAATCCGAAGGCGAAGAAGGGCCCGATCGTCTGCCCGGCGGTGGGCGCGAGCGGCGCGGCGCCGCGGCGGGCGCGGGTCTGGGTCGATTCGGTCATCAGTGTTCCTCCTCGGGCTCGAACCACGTCGCGTCCGGGCCGTCGACGACGATGTCCCAGCGATAGCCCATGGAGAACTCCGGCACCGTCAGGTCGTGGTCGTAGGTAGAGATCAAGCGGTCGCGGTCGCTCTGCTCTCGGATGGTGTTGTAGATCGGATCGAGCGCGAACAGCGGATCGCCCGGGAAGTACATCTGCGTGATCACGCGCTGGGTGAAGCCCGAGCCGAAGAGCGAGAAGTGGATGTGGGCGGGCCGCCACGCGTTGATGTGGTTCTTCCACGGGTAGGGGCCGGGCTTGATCGTGGTGAAGAAGTACTCGCCGGCGTCGTTGGTCACCGTTCGTCCGGCGCCGGTGAAGTTCGGGTCGAGGGGCGCCGGATGCTGGTCCCGCTGGTGGATGTAGCGGCCGGCGGCGTTGGCCTGCCACACCTCGACGAGCTGGTTCGCGAGCGGGCGCCCCCAGCTGTCGAGCACCCGGCCGGTGACCGTGATGCGCTCGCCCTGCGGCTCGCCGGTGTGCTGCAGCGTCAGATCCGACTCGATCGCGGCGACGTCTCGTTGACCGTAGGCGGGTGAGTACAGCTCGATGGTCTCGGGATCGACCAGCCGCGGGTTCTTCGTCGGGTGCCGCAGCACGCTCGAGCGGTACGAGGCGAAGTCGTACAGGGTGCGCGGTACCGCTTCGCCGCGGGCCTCGGCTTCGGCGGCCGCTTCGTGCAGGGCGGCGATCTCGGCGCTGATCTCGCGCTGCGTCGGCATGTCGGGCGAGGCGAGCAGCGATTCGGGCGCCGCCGCGGTGTGTGAAGACGCGGTCTGTGAAGGCGCAGGAGCGGACGAGCCGGTCGGAGGCGACACGGCGGGATCGAGCACCACGCTCGACGCGAAGGCTTCCTCGGCTCGCCGCTCGGAGTCGGCAACGGTCATGGGGTCTCCTTCGACGCTCCAGAAGTGGTTCCCCTCAGGGTCGCACCGGGCAGTACCGCCCGGGCACCGGCATTCTCACTCACTGGGAATCCGGGTGCCGAACGGCGCGGGTGAGGTCCTTCGCGGCCTGCATCACGAGCGGGGCGAGGCGGCGTTCGTCGAGCGCCTCGCCCAGGTGCGCCACGATGCCGATCGCCGCGGGCGGGAGGCCCACCAGTGCGCCGAGGGCGGCCGCGACCGAGAAGTTGCCGAGCGTCATCTCCTCGCGGGTGGTGGCGTACCCCCGGGTGCGCGCGCGTTCGATCTCGGTGCGCAGGCGCGCGGGGTCGGTGATCGACAGGCGGGTCTCCAGCAGCAGCGGCGCCGACAGGTACTCCTCGAGCCAGCCCTCGTCGCGGGTGGCCAGCAGCGCTTTTCCCACCCCGGTCGCGTGCAACGGGTGGCGCCCGCCACTGCGGCTGATCGTCGGCACCGACGCCCGCCCGGTGATGCGACCGACGAAGACGGCGGATGCCTCGGCCGGCGTCGGGTCATCGAGCACCGCGAGGTGCACGTTCTCTCCGGTCGCCTCGTACAACCGCACCATGTGCGGCAGGGCGGTCTCGCGCAGGGTCGCCGCGAGGGGCGACAGCTCCCCGATCTCCCACAGCCGGGCACCCACGGCGTAGCGATGGGCGGGTGCCCGCGACAGCATCCCCTCCTCCAGCATCATCACGATCAGCCGGTGCACGCTCGACAGTGCCAGCCCCGACCGCTCGGACAGCTGGCTCGCCGTGAGCTGCGGCTCGTCGTCGGTGAACACGCGGAGCAGGCTCATCGCCCGTCGCAGCACCCCATCGGCCATCGTGTCCTCCTGGGCCGAGGTTAGCGCGTGGTTCTCAGTGAGTGAGAACGGGGCTCGTGTCCCCCGAGCGCCCCGGCAGAGTGGTCGACAGCATCCGCCCCTCGTGGGCACGCAGCACCTGTCGAAGGAGACGCCATGACCGAAGCCGCTCGCACCCGGGTCGCGATCGTCGGAGCCGGCCCCGCCGGGCTGCTGCTCTCGCACCTGCTCGCGGCCTCCGGGATCGAATCGATCGTCGTCGACCGCCGTACCCGCGAGGAGATCGAGGGAACGATCCGCGCCGGCATCCTCGAACAGGGCACGGTCGACCTGCTCGTCGCCAGCGGCGCGTCGACGCGCGTGCTGACCGACGGCCGGCGGCACGACGGCATCGAGTTGTGGTTCGCCGGCGAGGGGCACCGCATCGACTTCCCCGCGCTCGTCGGCCGCAGCGTCTGGCTCTACCCCCAGCACGAGGTGCTGCGCGATCTCGTCGCCGCGCGCCTGGCCGCGGGGCAGGATCTCCGGCTCGGGGCGACGGTCGAGCGGGTCGACGGCGCCGACAGCGCCCGCCCGCGCGTGATCGGCACCGACGCGGACGGGGCGCCGTTCGAGATCGAGGCGGACTTCGTCGTCGGCGCCGACGGTTCCCGCTCGGTCGTGCGTACCGCCGTGACGGAAGGAACGCGCGGCGACCTGTTCCGCGAGTACCCGTTCGCGTGGTTCGGCATCCTGTGCGAGGCACCGCCGAGCTCGGAGGAGCTGATCTACAGCAACTCCCCCGACGGCTTCGCGCTGATCAGCCAGCGGAGCCCCACCGTGCAGCGGATGTACTTCCAGTGCGACCCCGACACCGACCCCGAGGCGCTGAGTGAAGCGCAGATCTGGGACGAACTGCGAAAGCGCGTTCCGGGCACGAGCCTCGTCGAGGGCCCGGTGTTCCAGCGGGACGTGCTGCGCTTCCGCAGCTTCGTGGCCCCCGAGCTGCGGCGCGGCCGCGTCGCGCTGATGGGGGACGCGGCCCACACCGTGCCGCCGACCGGGGCGAAAGGCATGAACCTGGCCATCGCCGACGTGGTGCTCCTGCACACCGCGCTCACCGCCCTGCTTCTCGAGGGCGACGAGCGCGGCATCGACGCCTACGGGGAGGTGGCCCTGCGCCGCATCTGGAAGGCGCAGCACTTCTCGTGGTGGATGACGACGATGCTCCACTCCACCCCCGATGCCGCCGACTTCGATCGGCGGCGTCAGCTCGGCGAACTGCGCTCGGTCGTGGAGTCGGAGGCGGGGCGCACCTACCTCGCCGAGGCCTACACGGGGTGGCCGCTGGAGAGTCGGCTGGTCTGATGGTGCGCCCCGCCGGAGTCTCAGAGCGGGTAGTGCCCCGGCTCACGGCGCAGGGTGATCCACCGCGTCTCGGTGAAGGCGGCGATGTTGGCCTCCGGCCCGCCGTGGCGCGACCCGGTGCCCGACGATCCGACGCCGCCGAAGGGAGCCGTGGCCTCGTCGTTGACGGTCTGATCGTTGATGTGCACGATCCCGGTCGGGATGCGCTGGGCGAGATCGAGCGCCGCGAGCGCATCGCGGCTGACGATTCCCAGCGACAGGCCGTAGTGGGTGTCCGCCGCCAGTTCGACAGCCTCGTCGTCGGTGGCGTAGGACACGACGGATGCGACGGGCCCGAACACCTCGTCGTCGTAGGCCGCGGCGTGCCGGGGGGTGTTCGCCAGCACGGTCGGGCGGTAGAACAGCCCGTCGTACGTGCCCCCGGCCGCAAGGGTCGCCCCCTGCGCGACCGCGTCCTGCACGAGCGTGTGCACGCGATCGCGCTGCACCTCGTCGATGAGCGGACCCATGTGCACCTGGCCGGCGGCGGGGTCGCCCACGACCAGCCCGTCGGCCTTGGCCGCGAGCTTCGCGACGTACTCGTCGAACAGCGACTCGTGCACGATGTGGCGCCCGACCGTCATGCAGATCTGCCCCTGGTGCAGGAACGACCCCCACGTGGCGAGGTTCACCGCCTGATCGACGTCGGCGTCGGCCCGGACGAGGAACGCCGAGTTGCCGCCGAGCTCGAGGTGCGCCCGCTTGAGGTGGCGGCCGGCGAGTTCGCCGACGATGCGCCCCGCGCGGGTGGAACCGGTGAACGCGATGACGCGCACGTTCTCGTCGGTCACGATCGCCTCGCCCACCTCCGCCCCGCCGGGCACGAGCTGCAGCACTCCGGCCGGGAGCCCCGCCTCCTTGAAGATCCGCACCATCGCGACGCCGCCGGTCATGACCGTCCGCGGGTCGGGCTTGAGCAGCACGGCATTGCCGAGCGCGAGCGCCGGTGCGACCGCGCGGATGCCGAGGATCAGCGGCACGTTGAAGGGCGAGATCACCCCGACCACTCCGACCGGCACCTGCTGCGCCAGCGACAGGCGCGGTTCGGAGCTGGAGAGCACCGCGCCCTGCGGCGCCGTGGGCAGGGCGGATGCCTCGTAGCATTCCGCCGCGGTGACGTGCAGGGCGAAGCCGGCGAACGGGGGGATCGCCCCCACCTCGCGGATGTTCCACCCCGCGATCTCGTCCGCGTGCTGCTCCCACAGCTGCCCCGCTCGCCGCAGGACCGCCGCGCGTTCGCCGGCGGGGGTCGCGGCCCAGGTCTTCTGAGCGAGGGCGGCGGATGCTGCCGCTCGGGCGACGTCGACGGGAGACGCGAGACCGACGGTGGCGATCACCTCTCCCGTCGCGGGAGCCAACGAATCGACCGCACCGCCGCCGCCGGTCACCCACTCGCCATCGAGATAGATCCTGCCGGCGATCGCCGCCTCATCGATGAGTGGCCGCGTGGTTTCGGTGAGGGTGGACATCGTCGTTTCCCTTCGTCGTCGGGTCGGGTGCAGCACCGCGAACGCTTCTGCGCGCCGACGGGCAGTGTGCTGCCATCTTGCGACGCCGCGCCGCCGAACACCAGAGCTTGTGGGCGCGGCGCCCACCACGCAGACTCATCACAGACGGCCGACTTCTCCCGAACCGGCCGAGCGGTGCTCCCCCGCGATCCCGTCCCTGACGGTAAGCGGGCCACCGCGCCCGAAAGACTGACTCACAGAGAGGTGTTCGTCACATGACTGAAGACGTTCTGACCGCCGCCGGAGCGCGGACAGGTCTATACATCGGCGGGGAGGAGCGGTTCACCGAGAACACGCTCTCCATCGCCGACCCGGCCAAACCCGGCGTGATCGTCGGCGAGGCCGCGGCCGCGTCGACCGAAGACGTCGCCGACGCGGTCGCCGCAGCGAAGGCGGCCTATCCCGCGTGGTCGGCGCTGAGCGGCACCGAGCGCGGGCGGCTCATGGCGGAGGCCATCCAGGGCATCGCCGACGAGCGGGACGAGGATGCTGCGATCCTCTCGCAGGAGAACGGCAAGGTGCGTTTCGAGGCCTGGGTCGATGCGCTCGTGTTCGAGCTGCGGTGGAACCTCGCTCTCCTGCTCGCCGACGAGGTCGACGCCACCAAGACCCTTCCGGTCGTCCCCGGCGCGATCCCGGTGTCGACCGAGGTGGCCTACCAGTCGCTCGGCGTCGTGACGCTCATCGTGCCGTTCAACTGGCCCATCGCGATCCTGGGCGCAGCCCTGCCCCACGCCCTGCTCGCCGGAAACACCGCGATCGTCAAGCCGCCGCCCTCGGCGCCGCTGGCGACGACGCGCGTGGTGCAGCGCATCGCCGAGAAGCTGCCCGCCGGCGTGCTGAACGTGATCACCGGGCCCGACGAGAACATGACCGGGCTCATCCAGAACCCCGACGTGGCCAAGGTCTGCTTCACCGGTTCGGTGGGCGGCGGCAAGCGGATGATGGAGATGGCATCGCGCTCGCTCACCCGGGTGACGCTCGAACTCGGCGGCAACGACGCGGCGGTCTTCCTCGAGGACGCGATCATCGACGACACCCACCTCGACCGCCTCTACGCCGCGATCTACGACACGACCGGGCAGATCTGCATGAACGCCAAGCGCGTCTACGTGCACCGCTCGCGGCTCGACGAGGTCATCGCTGGGCTGTCGGCGCGCCTCGAGAAGGTCGTGCTCGGTTATGGCCTCGACGAGGGCACCACGATGGGCCCGCTGCACCAGCCCGCCCAGAAGGCGTTCGTGGAGCAGATCATCGGCGAGGCGAAGGAGGCCGGAGCCGACGTGCGCGAGTTCGGCCAGCTGCCGGGCGGCGACCTCGCCGGCGGCAACTTCCTGCGCCCCGCGATCGTGGTCGATCCCCCGCTGGGGCTGCGCGTCGTGACCGAGGAGCAGTTCGGTCCGGTCATCCCGCTGATCCCCTTCGACACCGAGGACGAAGCGGTGCGCCTCGCGAACGACACCTGGGCGGGCCTAGGCGGTTCGGTATGGACCGCCGACCCCGAGGCTGCCCACCGCGTGGGCAGTCAGCTCGTGTGCGGCTACGTCTGGATCAACGACCACGGCGCCACGCGCCTCGACCTGCGCGCGCCGTTCGGGGGTCTGAAGCAGTCGGGCTTCGGGCGCGAGCAGGGAATCGAAGGCGTCCGTGCCTTCCAGGACTCGCGCTCGATCGCCACGATCGATCCCGAGGCCCTGGCGAGCATGGCCCACTGAACACCGGCATGATCGACGGCGCGGGGGACGGGCGGCAGACGACGGTCGCCTCTCCCCCGCGCCGCGGCCTCGGCGTGGCGCTGCTCGTGGCCGCCGTCTGCGTGATCGCGGCGAACATGCGCACGACGATCACGGGCGTCGGTCCGCTGCTGGATCAGATCGCCGACGACCTGGGCACCAGCACCGCCGCGCTCGGCGCGCTCGCCTCGGTGCCGCTGATCACGTGGGGCATCGTCTCCCCCGCGACCCACGCGCTCTCGACCCGCTTCGGCATGTCGCGCGTGGTGCTGATCTCACTCATCGTGCTGGGCGCGGGAACCGCGTGGCGGTCGTGGCCGGGCGTCAGCGCGAACCTGTGGCTGGGCACGATTCTCATCGGCGCCGCCCTCGCGGTCGCGAACGTACTCATGCCCGCCGTGATCAAGCGCGACTTCCCCGGCAGGGTGCCCCTGATGATGGGCGTGTACACGGCACTCCTGGGCGGCGTCGGCGCCGTGGCATCCGGCGTCGTCGTGCCGATCTCGATCGCTGCGGGCGGCGGGGCGGACGGGTGGCGCATCGCCCTGGCGAGCACGGCCGCGCTGTTGCCCATCGCGATCGCGCTGTGGAGCTGGGCGATGGCCGACGCGCGCCGACGCCACGGGCAGGCTCCGACGCCGCCGCGGCCGAAGGTCAGCGCCGCGACACGGCTGCGCGGCACGGGGATCTGGCGCGACCCGGTGGCCTGGTTGGTCGCGGCCTACATGGGGTTGCAGTCGGCGTTCTTCTACATGCTCGTCACCTGGCTCGCCCCGTTCGCCACGTCGCACGGACGCTCGGCGGTGGCGGCCGGCTTCGACGTGATGCTCTTCCAGATCATGACGGTCGTCGGCTCGCTCGTCGTTCCTCTGCTCCTCCGCGGCCGGGCGCGACGGTGGGTGCCCGCAGCCCTCCCCGTCGCGGGAATCATCGGCGTGCTGGGGCTGCTCCTCGCACCCGACGCGCTGACCGGCTGGGCACTGTGCGCGGGACTCGCCGCCGGAGCCTCCCTCAACATGTCGCTGACCCTCATGGCGCAGCGCGCCCGCGACCACGCGGCCTCCTCGGCGCTGTCGGGGATGTCGCAGTCGGTCGGCTACCTCTTCGCCGCCCTCGGACCGCCGACGTTCGGCGCCCTCCACGGCCTCGACGGACAGTGGATGCTGTCCCTCCTCGTGCTCTTGGCCGTCGCCCTCGCGCAGGTCGGGGTCGGGATCGCGGTCGGTCGAGACCGCTTCGTGCTCACGCGGGCCTGACCCGGCCCGCGCCTCGAGAATTCGGGGCGCGAGGCGGGTCAGTCGAGGAAGGCGATGCGCCGGAGCAGCGTGGCCAGTTGGTCGCGCTCCGCCGGGTCGAGACCGGAGTGCAGCTCCTCTTCGGCGGTGCGCACTGAAACGGCCGCGGTGGCGTGCAGCATCCGTCCCTCGTCGGTCGCCACGACGACGTTCGCGCGGCGATCGGTCGGGTCGGGACGGCGCTGCACCAGCCCACGGCCCTGCAGGGTGTCGACGAGGGCGACGACCTGACTGGGATCGAGCCGCAGGAAGGCGGCCAGTTCGCGCTGTGTCGGGCGGAGGTCGTCGGCGGCGAGCGCGAGCACGGCGAAGGATCGCGCGCTGAGACCGTGGGGCGCGAGGGCGGTGTTGCCGACGGCGAGGGAGAGCGCGTTCGCCCGCGCGAGCAGGAAGCTCGAGTCGGCGGCGAGCGAGACCGATTCGAGCCTGTCGGCGAAAGGGGTGTCGCCCGGAGTCATGTCGGAAGCGTAGCAAATCGTGCGCACATCAATAATTGACTTTTTCAACGAAGAGGCGGTTCAATAGGAGGACCAACGAAGGAGCTCCACATGTCCCTGGACGGCAAAGTCGCCATCGTCACCGGATCGGGCCGTGGCCTGGGACTGGCGTACGCCCAAGAACTGGCCCGCCAGGGCGCCGCGGTCGTCGTCAACGACGTCGACGCGGCCACCGCGGCCGAGGCCGTCGCCAGCATCGAAGCCGCCGGCGGTAAGGCCGTGGCCGTCGTCGCCCCGGTCGGCTCGAGCGAGACGGCGAAGCAGCTGGTCGCCACCGCGGTCGACACCTTCGGCCGACTCGACATCCTCGTCACCAACGCGGGCGTCCTGCGCGACACCGTGCTCTGGAAGATGAGCGACGACGATTTCGACACCGTGATCGGGGTGCACCTGCGGGGAACCTTCACCTGCGTGCGCGAAGCCGCGACCTACATGCGCGAACAGCAGATCCCCGGCCGCATCATCTGCATCGGTTCGCCGACCGGCCAGCGGGGCAACTTCGGCCAGACCAACTACGCCGCCGCGAAAGCGGGCATCGTCGGGATGGTGCGCACCTGGGCCCTCGAGCTCAAGAAGGCCGGGATCACCGCGAACGTCGTCATCCCCGTCGCCGCCACCGCCATGACCGCGACCGTGCCGTACTTCGCGGCCGCCGTCGAGGCGGACGCCGAGGGACAGCCGATGCCCGCGTTCTACCGCCACGACCTCGGCTTCGGAACCTCGGACGACGTCTCGGGCCTCATCGCCTACCTCGCCTCCGACGACGCGGCCGGCGTCACCGGTCAGGCGATCGGGGTGGGCGGCGACCGCCTGCAGCTCTGGTCGCACCCCGAACCCGTCGTCACCGCCTACCGCGACGGCGGGTGGAGTGTCGACGCCCTCACGGCGGAGTTCCCCGCGCTCATCGGCGAGCACCAGCAGTCGGTGGGAGAGCGCTTCCCCGCCCTTCCCGAAGACCTGCAGCGCCCGCGGCCCTGACGACCGAGCGCGCGGCGACCGCAGCATCCCCTTCTTCCCTCGTGCAACGGAGCATCGATGTCCCGCTACGAACCAGCGATCGACCTCACCGCGATCCGCGCGATCGACATGCACGTGCACGTCGAGGTCGACGCGCACGGTCACTCCTCTCTTCCTCCCGACCTCGCTG
The DNA here is from genome assembly GCF_043556395.1 of Microbacterium hanjuni. Classification (NCBI taxonomy): domain Bacteria; kingdom Bacillati; phylum Actinomycetota; class Actinomycetes; order Micrococcales; family Microbacteriaceae; genus Microbacterium; species Microbacterium hanjuni. The sequence continues at coordinate 694,326 of NZ_JBIGIK010000002.1, read as the reverse complement.
AGGCGGCGTCGGCGTATTTCAGCGCCGACCTCGAACGCCCCGACATCGACGCCATCGCGCGGTACTACCGCGAGCGCGAGATGGCCGCCGTGGTGTTCACCGTCGATGCCGAGACCGCGCTGGGTCACCCTCCCCTGTCGAGCGAGGACATCGCCGACGGCGCCGCGCGCAACAACGACGTGCTCATCCCGTTCGGTTCGGTCGACCCGCGGCGGGGCGAGGATGCGGTGCAGCGCGCCCGACGCCTGATCGAGGACCACGGGGTGCGCGGGTTCAAGTTCCACCCCACCGTGCAGGGCTTCGACCCGAGCGACGAGGCCTGGTACCCGCTGTACGAGACGCTGCAGGACGCGGGCGTCGTCGCGCTGTTCCATACCGGGCAGACCGGCATCGGCGCGGGCATGCGCGGGGGTCGGGGCTTCCGCCTCGCCTTATCGAATCCGATGCTGCTGGATGCTGTCGCCGCCGACTTCCCCGATCTGCAGATCGTGATGGCCCACCCCTCGGTGCCCTGGCAGGACGAGGCGATCTCGGTGGCCACCCACAAGCACAACACCTGGATCGACCTCTCAGGGTGGAGCCCGAAGTACTTCCCCCCGCAGCTGGTGCGCGCCGCGAACTCGTTCCTCAAGACCCGCGTGCTGTTCGGCTCCGACTTCCCCCTGCTCACCCCCGACCGCTGGCTGCGCGACGTCGAGCAGATCGATCTGAAGCCGGCTGTGATGCCCGGCATCCTGCTCGGTAACGCCGCTCGCCTGCTCGGCTTGACCTGACCCCCTCCCGCCACACCCCGCAAGGAGCACTCATGACCACCACCGTCGCGTACGCGGATGCCCCCGGCCTCGCCGGCACCGACCTGGGCTGGACCGATTGGATCGAGGTCACCCAGGAGCGGGTCGACCTCTTCGCCGACGCCACCGACGATCACCAGTGGATCCACGTCGACCCCGAGCGGGCGAAGGACGGCCCCTTCGGCGCAGCGGTCGCGCACGGCTTCCTCTCGCTCTCGCTCACGGTGAAGTTCTGGTCGGAACTGTTCGATCTGACCGACGTCACCACGCGGGTGAACTACGGCCTCGACAAGGTGCGCTTCGTCTCACCGGTGAAGGTGGGCGCGAAGATCCGCGGCGGCGCCGTGATCGCCGAGGTGACCGAGATCGCCGGCGGCTACCAGTTCGCCGTCGACCAGACGATCGAGATCGACGGCGCCACGAAGCCCGCCGTGGTCGCGCGCGGGCTGTACCGCTTCTACGCCTGACCTGAACACCCCCCGCAGCACCTCGACGAAGAGGAAGCCCCGATGCACAACCACGGACTCGGCTCCTGGATGGCCGCCCGCCGCCGCAAGACCCCGGACAAACCGGCGGTCATCTTCGACGGCGGCGTGCTCACCTACCGCCAGCTCGCCGATGCGGCCGACCGCATCGCGGGTCTCTTCGCCGCACGCGGCATCCAGAAGGGCGACCGCGTCGCCTACCTCGGGGAGAACAGCCCCGAGTTCCTGCAGGTGCTGTTCGCGACCGCGCAGCTGGGCGCGGTCTTCGTGCCCGTGAACACCCGGCTCGCGCCGCCCGAGATCGCGCACGTGCTCACCGACGCGAACGCGCGCATCCTGATCCAGGACATCGAGTTCGCCGAGCGGGCAGCCGGAGGCGTCGAGGCGGCGCGCATCGCTCACGTGATTCTCACGGGTGAGGGCGTCAGCGGCATCCCCGGGCTCAGCCGCCTGGCGGAGGGCGCCGCGGGCGGTCACATCGACACGGCCGTCTCCCTCGACGATCCGGCGGCGATCATCTACACCTCGGGGACCACCGGACGAGCGAAGGGCGCCGTGCTCTCGCACGGCAACCTCACGTGGTGCGCGATGAACTGCATCGTCGACTACGACGTCGTCTCGAGCGATGTCGCGCTGATGATCTCGCCGCTCTTCCACGTCGCCTCCCTCGGGATGGGGGCGCTCCCCGTGCTCATGAAGGGCGCGACGATCGTGCTGGAGCGGGGCTTCGACGCCGGCCGTGCGCTCGCGCTCATCCAGGCCCACCACGTCACGATGCTGAGCGGGGTGCCCACCACGTACCAGCTGCTGGCCGACCACCCCGACTGGGCCACCACCGACGTTTCGAGCCTGCACAAGCTGACGTGCGGCGGCTCAGCTGTGCCCACCCGCATCCTGAACGCCTTCGAACAGCGCGGACTCTCGTTCTCCCAGGGCTACGGCATGACCGAGACCTCTCCGGGCGCCACCTCGCTCCCGCCGACGATGACCCGCGAGAAACAGGGCAGCGTCGGTCTGCCGCATTTCTTCACCGACGTGCGCATCGCGGACGAGAACGGCCGGATGGTGCCGCGCGGCACGGTCGGCGAGATCGAGATCTCCGGTCCGAACGTGTTCCTCGGCTACCACGGCCTGCCCGAGGCGACCGCGGCGGCCTTCACCGACGACGGGTGGTTCCGCTCGGGCGATCTGGGCTACCTCGATCCCGACGGGTACCTCTACATCGCCGATCGCCTGAAGGACATGATCATCTCGGGCGGGGAGAACATCTATCCCGCCGAGGTCGAGAACCTGATCAGCGACATCCAGGGGATCTCCGGGGTCGCGGTGATCGGCGTCCCCGACGAGCGGTGGGGCGAGGTGCCCTGGGCCGTGGTGACGGTGCGCGACGGCACCGAGGTCACGACCGAGTCGGTGCGCGCCGAACTCGACGGAGTACTGGCCCGCTACAAGCTGCCGAAGAACGTCGTGGTCGTGGAAGAGCTGCCCCGCACCGCCTCGGGAAAGGTGCGCAAGCCCGACCTGCGCGCGCGCTTCGGCCGGCGCTGAGGGAGGCGGCGCTCAGCGCCTGGCGAGGTCCGCGAATGCCGTCACAGCATCCGGGAGCAACTCCGCGCGCCGTGCGCGGTACACCGCGATCGATCGCGCCGCCGGCCAGTCCTCGTCGAGGAACGGCTCGGGCAGGCGCGGGTCGGCGCGCAGCAGAGCGAGCCAATCGGACACGAGCAGCGTGAGGGTCGACATCGCCGACCCCGAGGCCGCGGGAGGCTCGGCCCACGCGTCGAGGAACCGCTCGTGCTCGCCGCGGAGCGCGGCGAGGTCCCACGCGCTGCGCACCGACCCCGTCAGCGGGAACTCGGGCAGGTCGCGGGCCCGGAACGCGACGACGCTGGATTCGGGAAGTTCGTCCCGCAGCGGCTCGAGCGCACCGGCGAGGTCGACCTCCCCGGGCGCGACCCACAGCCCGTCGCGGACCGGCGCGAAACCCTCCCACGTCAGCGCGGCGCGCAGGCGGTGACGCAAGGTGCGCTGCCCCTCGGGCACCGAGAAGGTGACGAGCGTCCATCCGAGTCCCTGGGGCGAGAACGGATGCTCGGAGTGCACGCGATCGGATGCTTCGCGCAGCACCTCGCGGCCGTGATCGGTCAGTCCGTACTCCACACCGCGGCCGACCCGGGCACGCGTGAGGAAGCCCCGGAGGACCATGCGGTCCAGCGTCGCCCGGGCGGTGGGTCCGGCGACACCGGCGCCCTCGAGCACGTCGAGGTACACCCCGGCGCGGAGCGGGCCGCGCACCCCGAAGTCCAGTTGTTCCCCGAGGAGCGCCAGCAGGAGCTGACGGGGGTTGCGCGTGGGCGTCGGGTCGGCGTCGCGCGCACGCGTCTGCGTGATCGTCGTCACGTCAGGAGACCGGCCGTACGGCCTCGCCGCGCTTGGCGCGCTGGATCTGCTCGTACACGTGGGTGCGCAGCTCGGTGAAGCGCGGCAGCGCGCGGGTCGTGATCTGATCGCGCTCGGGGGCGAGATCGATCGGGAGATCCTCCTGCACCCACGTCGGAGACTTCGAGAGCACGACGACCCGTTCGCCGAGGTAGACCGACTCGTCGATGTCGTGCGTGACGAACAGGATCGACATCCCGCGATCGAGGTGCAGGCGCCGCACGAGGTCTTCCAGGTCGGCGCGCGTCTGCGCGTCGACCGCGGCGAACGGCTCGTCCATGATCAGCACCTCGGGCTCGTAGGCCACGGCGCGCGCGATCGCCACCCGCTGCTGCATGCCGCCCGACAGCTGCCACGGGTAGCTCTTGGCGGCGTGGTCGAGTCCGACCGCGACGAGGGCGTCGTCGATGAGCCGGTTGCGTTCGGTGGCGCTGAGCTTCTTGTGCTTGAGGGGGAGTTCGACGTTGCCCCGCACGGTCAGCCAGGGGAACAGGCTGCGCCCGTACTCCTGGAAGACGAGCGCCATGTTCGGCGGCGGTCCGGTCACCTTCGTGCCGTCGAGCAGCACCCGGCCCTCGGTCGGGCTCAACAGGCCGGCGATGCACTTCAGCAGCGTGGTCTTGCCGCATCCGGAGGGCCCGACGATGCAGACGAGTTCGCCGCGGTTCATCGAGAAGTCGATGTCGCCGATCGCCTCGACCGAACCGGTGGACGATTCGTAGACCTTCTTCAGGTGCTCGACCTGCAGGAGTGTGTCAGGCACGCTCCACCTCCTTGATTCCGTGGTACCAGCGCAGGACTCGGCGCTCGACGAGAGTGAAGACGACAGCCAGCAGCACACCGATGAGGCCGAGCAGCACGATGCCGCTCCACATCTCGGCGATGAGGTAGTTCCGCTGGAAGAACGCGATCTGATAGCCGAGGCCCGAGGAGGAGTAGAACATCTCCGAGATCACCATCATGATGAGCGCGACCGAGAGGGTCTGACGAACGCCCGCCATGATGCGCGGGCTCGCCGCGGGCAGGACCAGGCTGAACAGGCGCTGCGACCGGGTGAGCGAGAACGACCGCGCCGTCTCGGTCATGACCGCGTCGGTGCCGCGCACGCCCTCGACGGTGTTCAGCAGCACGGGCCACACCGAACCGAAGACGATCACCACGATCTTCATGGTGTCGGTCACCCCGAGCAGGGCGACGAACACCGGGATGAGCACGGGAGGGGGGATCGCGCGGAAGAACTCCAGCAGCGGCTCGAGCAGTTCTCGCAGCCAGCGGGTGAGGCCGATCACGGTTCCCGCGGCGATACCGAGCACGACGGCCAGCACGATCGCGAGGGCGAGACGGGCCACACTCGGCACGACGTCGGTCAGGAACGCCGGGCCGATCCATGTCTCCCCGAACGCGTCGAGGATCTTCAGGGGACCGGGGAAGAACTTCGCCGGCGCGACGGTGCCCCAGATCCCCCAGAGGATCAGCAGCAGGATCGGCAGGCCGACCGCGAAACCGACGCTGCGGGCGACACCCGGCCAGACCGCCCGCCGGGGCGGGGCGGTGCGCACGGTGCTCGTGTAGAGGGTCACAGCACGTCCTCCCCGCGCACCGATTGGTGCCACGCGAGAGCTCGCCGCTCGAAGAGGCGGAAGCCGAGGTTGATGATGAGGCCGAGCACCCCCGTGACGATCACGATCGCGTAGACGGTCGTGATGTTGCCCACGTTGTAGGCCTGCACGATCGTGCGGCCGAGACCGGGGTTCTGGATCGTCATCTCCGCGGTGATCGCCAGGATCAGGGCGACGGATGCCGCGAGACGCAACCCCGTCATGATGTAGGGCAACGCCGTGGGGAGCACGAGGCTGCGCAGTTGCGCGGAACGCGGAAGACCGAAGCTCCGGGCCGTGTCACGGGCCACCGTGTCGATGTCTGCCACGCCGTAGAGCACCTGCACGAAGACCTGCCAGAAGCAGGCGAACACGATGATGACGAGGGCGGCCTGGATCTGGATGCCGTAGGTCAGGATCGCGAGCGGGATGAGCGCGACCGACGGGATCGGGCGCAGGAACTCGACCACGGTGTGCGTGGACTTGCGCAGGAAAGGGATCATCCCCACGAGGGCGCCGAGGGCGATGCCCAGGACGGCGGCGATCGTGAGACCGATCGCCCAGGCGGTCATGGTGCGTCCGACGTTGCGCCAGAACTCCAGGTCGGTGGCCATCTTCCCCAGCTGCGCGAACGTGTCCAGGGCCGAGGGCAGCTGGGTCGGATTGACCAGCCCCGCCAGCGCGACGAGCTGCCAGACGAGCAGGAAGCCGATGATCCCGAGCGTTCCGAGCGCGGCCTTGCGCAGGGAACGCAGGGAGCGTCGGCGGGTGCGCGGCACGACGACGGTCGAGGTGTGCACCGGCGCGGGTGGGGCGAGGGTCATGAGACGCCTTCCGGGAGGGGAGGGCCGGGGACGCCGACGGGTCGGCGCCCCCGGTGTGATCACTGCTGCTGGATCAAGGTGCTGTAATCCGGCTCAGCGTCGATGTAGGCGTACTCCACCGCGAGGGCGCCGAGGTCTTCGATACCCGCATCCGACAGATCCGACGTGAAGTTCGGAAGCGTGATCGCGGCAGCCGCGGCCTCGGGGATCTCGAGGTTCGTGACGATCGCCGCACGCACGGCATCCTCGTTGTCCGTCGCCCAGTCGAGCGCCTCGGCCATCGCGGCCGCGTAATCGGTGACGAGGTCGGGGTCGGACTCCATCTTCTCGGCGGTCGTGAAGTTCGTCAGCACCGTGAGGCCGGGGATGGTCGCCTGGTAGGGCGAGATGACGTCGACGCCGCCGCCGCTGACGATCAGGCCGCGGAACGGGTCGGGCACCCAGCCGGCGTCGATGTTGCCCGCCTCGAGCTGTGCCTGCACGTCGGGGAAGCCGACCTCGATGAACTCGATCGTGGAGGAGTCGCCGCCGGCGTCGTCGACGGCCTTGCGGATGGTGAGGTCGCCCGCCGCGCCGATGCTGTTGACCGAGACGCGCTTGCCCGCGAGGTCGGCGGGGCTGGAGATGCCCGAGTCGGCGAGCGCGACGACGGAGTTGACGTCGGTGCCCTCGGGCAGGCTCGAGGCGTAGTTGCTGAAGATCACGACGCCGAGGTCCTGCAGGCTGGCGCGGATCGGACCCATCGGCTGCCCGATGGCGAAGTCGATGTCGCCGCTGAGGAGGGCGGGGATGGCCTGGGCGCCGCCCTGAGCGGGAACCACCTCGACGTTGAGGCCGTGCTCTTCGAAGATGCCGGCGTCGATGGCGGCCCAGAGGGCACCCGACTCCGCGATCGGGAGGGCGGCGACGCGCACATCGCGCATCTCACCGCCGGCGCCGCCGTCGGACGACGCGGACGTGGTGGATGCCGGCGTGGCCGCAGAATCGCTGCAACCGGCGAGGGCGAGGGCTGCGACGGCGACGAGGCCGAACGCGGCAAGGGTCTTCTTCATTGAAAGGCCTCTCAGTACGGGTGAGTGGGACGCCGACGCGAGCGGGGTCCCCACGCCATCCGACAGGTCCGGCACAGGTCGGCACCGCTTCGTGCTGACTCCGTCATCGTCTGCCATCACCGGAGCCATGTCAAGCATTTCGTGACGATCGTCACCGGAACGTTGATTGCGAGACGGGCGTTGTGCTTCTGTTGCCTCGCCCTCTCGTGGGGATCCTCAGGGTGGATACCTCTTGCCATTACCTATCAACGTAGGTAACGTGCAGATCGGAGTCGCAGTGAAGCGCACTCCCCCTGAGAGTGGAAAGGACCTCGATCAGTGGCACAGTCATCGCACCCGGCTGCCGACGCAGCATCCACCCGTCTTGTCGAAGGCTTCTCGCTGGAGATGACCGGCAAGGACATCCCCGGTTTGGAAGAGGCGCGCAGCGCCATCCCCGCCGGCACCAAGATCAACGTCACCTTCCTCGGCAACGAGGATCTCGAGATGCGCGTCGCCGCGGCCAAGGCGGTCAAGGACATGGGCTTCGTGCCCGTCCCGCACATCTCCGCCCGCCGGCTCGCCTCCGAAGCGCAGCTCGCGGAGTACCTCGACCGCCTGCAGCAGGTCGGCGCGAGCGAGCACGTCTTCGCGGTCGGCGGCGATCCTGCCGAGCCCGAGGGTCCGTACCCCGACGCACTCTCCTTGATCCAGAGCGGCCTCTTCGAGAAGTACGGCACCAACGACGTCTCGATCGCCGGCTATCCCGAGGGCCACCCCGACATCCCCGAAGACGTGCTCTGGCGTCATCTGGAGGACAAGTACCGGGCGCTTCAGGAGCGGGGTCTGGATGCTGTGATCCTCACCCAGTTCGCCTTCGACACCGACCCCGTCACGGCGTGGGTCGACGAGGTGCGTCGTCGGGGGATCTCCTCCGAGATCCGCATCGGCACCCCCGGCCCCGCCGGCATCAAGCGCCTCATCTCGTTCGCCCGCCGGTTCGGCGTCGGGGCGAACGCGCTGATCGTCAAGAAGTACGGTTTCTCGCTCACCAACCTCATGGGAACGGCGGGCCCCGACCGCTTCGTGACCGACCTCGCCGCAGCGCTCGCAGAGAACCCCGCCTCGGGCGATGTCAAACTGCACTTCTACACGTTCGGTGGGTTGCTGGCGACATCCGAGTGGGCCCGTGACTACCTCACCGGCCGCGCCTGAGATGACTGCCGCGACCGAGGCCTGAGGAGAACCGCATGTCCCTGCACACAGAGGCGCTTCGCGATCACGCGTGCCTGATCGTCCACGGCCCCGACCAGCCCGGCCTGGTGGCGGCGGTGACCTCGGTCATCACCCGGAACAAGGCGAACATCGTGAGCCTCGACCAGTACTCGGACGACCCCGAGGGCGGCGCGTTCTTCCAGCGGGTGGTGTTCCACCGCGACGACCTCTCGGCCGCCCTGCCCGACCTCGAGGCGGAGTTCGCCGCGACCCTCGACCCGTACGGGATGACGTGGAAGCTCACCGACCAGTCGGTGCCCAAGCGGATGGCGATCCTCGCATCCACCAGCGACCACTGCCTGCTCGAGCTGCTGTGGCGCCACCGCCGTGGCGAGCTGCCCGTCACCATCCCGATGGTGATCTCCAACCACACCAACACCGCCGAGGACGTGCGCTCCTTCGGCATCCCGTTCTTCCACGTGCCCTCGCAGGGACCGGACAAGTCCGGGGCCGAGGCCGAGATCCTGAAGCTGCTCGACGGCAACGTCGACTTCGTCGTGCTCGCGCGCTACATGCAGATCCTCTCGGACGACTTCATCACGGGTGTCGAGGTTCCCCTCATCAACATCCACCACTCGTTCCTGCCCGCCTTCATCGGCGCGGGTCCGTACAAGAAGGCGAAGGAACGCGGAGTCAAACTCATCGGCGCCACCTCGCACTACGTGACGAAGGACCTCGACGAAGGCCCGATCATCGAGCAGGACGTCGCCCGCGTCGACCACTCGCACACCGCGGCCGACCTGCAGGCGCGTGGCGCCTACGTCGAACGCGCCGTGCTGTCGCGGGCCGTGCAGTGGCACGCCGAGGACCGCGTCATCCGGCACGGCAACCAGACCATCGTCTTCACCTGACCCCGAGTGCCTCACCCGAGGCATCTCCCGAATGAACAGAGAGGTTCACTTTTCGTGGCTGACAACCTGCAAGGACTGCTCGATCAGACAAACCCGGTCGAGATGCTGCGCAACTCGCAGATCGGTTCGTACATCTACCCCGTCGTTCCCGCCGACTTCCAGAACTGGATCAAGGAGCAGCAGGCCTGGCGCAACACCGCCGTCCTGTACGACCAGTCGCACCACATGGACAACGTGTTCCTCAAGGGTTCGGACGCCATCCAGCTCATCAGCGACACGGCGATCAACTCCGTCGCGAACTTCGCGGTCAACAAGGCCAAGCAGTACGTGCCGACGACCTCGACGGGTCACGTGATCGGCGATGGCATCCTCTTCCGCGAAGCGGAGGACGAGTACACCTACGTCGGGCGGGCTCCGGCATCCAACTGGCTGCTCTTCCACGGCGAGACCGGCGGGTATTCGAACCTCGACATCACGGTCGACCGCCGTTCGCCCTCGCGCCCGTACGGCGCACCGGTGACCCGCCAGTACTACCGCTTCCAGATCCAAGGCCCGAACGCGTGGGCCGTCATCGAGAAGCTCAACGGCGGACCGCTGGAGATGCTCAAGTTCTTCAACATGTCGACGATGACCATCGCCGGCAAGCAGGTGCGCACCCTGCGTCACGGCATGGCCGGAGCCCCCGGACTCGAGATCTGGGGACCGTACGCCGACCACGGCGTCATCCGCGACGCCATCGTCGAAGCCGGCGCGGAGTTCGGGCTCGTGCCGGTCGGCTCGCGCGCCTACCCCTCGAACACCCTGGAGTCGGGCTGGATCCCCTCCCCCCTGCCGGCGATCTACACCGGCGAGGCCGAACGGGCCTACCGCGAGTGGCTCGGCACCGACAGCTACGAGGCCACCGGCACGCTCGCCGGCTCGTTCGTCTCGGACGACATCGAGGACTACTACCTCACGCCGTGGGAGTTGGGCTACGGCTCGTTCGTGAAGTTCGACCACGACTTCATCGGCCGCGACGCCCTGGAGAAGATCGACCCGGCCAGCCAGCGCAAGAAGGTCACGCTCGCCTGGAACGCCGAAGACCTGACCAAGGTCTGGGGCTCGCTCTTGAACGTCGATGGCCCGAACTACAAGTTCTTCGACCTGCCGCTGGCCAACTACGGCTCGGCGAACTACGACTCGATCGTGGACGCCGACGGCACGAGCGTGGGCTTCTCGATGTTCACCGGCTACAGCGCCAACGAACGGCGCGGCCTGTCGCTCGGCGTGGTCGACCCCGACGTGCCCGAGGGCACCGAGCTCAAGGTCATCTGGGGCGAGCCCGACGGCGGCACGTCGAAGGCGTCGGTCGAGAAGCACGAGCAGACCGAGGTGCGCGTCATCGTGAGCCCCGTCCCGTACTCCACGGTCGCCCGCCAGACCTACCAGGGCGGATGGCGTACCGGCTACAACGACTGAACCCCGCTGTCCGAGGGGCCCGGGAGAACACCCGGGCCCCTCGGCGCATCCCCCGTCCGCCCGACGGTAGCGTCGGCGAACGTTCCCGTTGTGAAATCCGAGGAGTCCGATGAGTCTGCGATATGCGCTGCTCGCGCTGGTGCGCGTGGGGCCGCAGTCGGGCTACGAACTGCAGAAGCAGTTCGGCGTCTCGGTCGGCCATGTGTGGCACGCGCCGGATTCGCAGATCTACCCCGAGCTGCGGCGGATGGAGAGCGAGGGGCTGCTGCGCAGCGAGGAGCAGACCCGGGGCGAGCGCGGCACCCGGCGCATGTACCACGTCACCCCCGCGGGCGAGCAGGCCTTCCTCGACTGGATGGCCGCCCCGCCCGACTACCAGCGCGTGCGCGACCCCGCGCACCTGCGTGCCGCCTACCTCGAAGCCGCCACGCCCGCCCAGGCGCGGTCGTTCCTGAACGCCCATGTGGCGCAGTGGCAGGGCGAGCTCGAGCAGTGGGAAGGCGAGATCCGACGGATCGACGCCGTGGACAATCCGATGCTCGTGCGCCGACTCGCCGTGACGCCCGAGGCCGATCGCGAGCGCACGATCGCGTACAAGAGATTCGCCTACGAGGGACTGGTCGAGCGCGCGCTCGGCGAGATCCAGTGGGCGCGGAGCGGACTCGAGCTGATCGAGCGGCTCGAAGGCGCCGAGGAGGCCCCGTGACCACCACCGTACCCACCCAGGTCGATCGCGTCCGCGCCGTGGCCGCCGTCCGCGCACTGCTCACCGCCGTGGGCGAGGACGCCGACCGCCTCGGACTCCTGCGCACCCCCGAGCGGGTGGCCGACCTCTTCCTCGACCTGTTCTCCGGGCTCGGCGTCGACCCGGCTTCCGCCCTGGGCGCCCCGGTCGCGCTGACCGAGAACGAGCACCCCGGCGAGCTGGTCGGACTCACCGCCATCCCGTTCCGCTCGGTGTGCGAGCACCATCTGCTGCCGTTCGAGGGAACGGTCGACGTCTACTACGCCCCGGTTCGCCACATCGCCGGCCTCAGCCGCATCGCCACCCTCGTCGAACTCGCCGGGCGTCGCCCGCAGTTGCAGGAGCGTCTGGGGCAGCAGATCGCGGATGCCCTCATGACCGTGCTGCAGCCGCACGGGGTCGCGGTGCGCATCGAGGCCACGCACGGCTGCATCTCGCACCTCGAGCCGGGCGCAGCATCCGCTCGCGCCGTGACGGTGGCCACCGTCGGGACGATCCCCGACGCGACCTGGCGCTTCGCCTCCCCCGGCGCCTGATCCGCCCTCAGCGCGTGAACGCGCTCAGGCCCGTGACCGCGCGTCCGACGATGAGCGTGTTCATCTCGCGGGTCCCCTCGTAGGTGTAGACCGCTTCGGCGTCGGTGAAGAATCGGGCGACGTCGTAGTCGATGAGGATGCCGTTGCCCCCGACGACTTCGCGCGCCCAGGCGACGGTCTCGCGCAGGCGATCAGCGATCCACAGTTTGGCGAGCGCGGAGTCCTCGTCGGTCGAGACGCCCGCTTGCCGCCGGTGGGCGAGCTGCACGGCCATCCCGAGCGAGGCCGTGACGTTCCCCAGCATCCGCACCAACTTGTCCTGCACCAGCTGGAAGCCCGCGATCGGCCGGCCGAACTGCTCGCGGCTCAGCGTGTACCGGAGCGCGGCCTCGTAGGCCCCGGCCTGGGCGCCGGCCGCGATCCACGCGACGTCGGGGCGCAGGGTGCGGAACAACGCCGAGACGTCGGCGAACGATGAGACGCGCTGAAGCCTGTGGGTCTCGGGGACACGCACCGCGTCGAGTTCGATGTCGGAGTTGGTGACCAGTCGCAGCGCGGCCTTGCGCTCGATGGTGGTGAGGGTGAGCCCCGGCGCATCCGTGCGCGCGAGGAACACCTTCACCTGCTGGTCGGCGACGTCGCGGGCGAAGACGCCGACGAACTCCGAGTGGGCGGCGTTGCCGATCCAGCGCTTGCGCCCGTCGAGGATCCACTCGTCACCCTCCCGACGCGCCGTGGTCTCGAGCCCGCGGGCCACATCCGACCCGTGGTCCGGTTCGGTCAGCGCGAAGCATCCGGTCATCTCGAAAGACACGATCGGCTGATCCCACCGGGCGACCTGTTCAGCGCTCCCGCCCTGGCGCACGAGTTCGCGGAACATGGCGGTCTGGCCGTGGAAGAGCATCCCGGTGCTGACGTCGATACGCGAGAACTCGAAGTTGCGGAAGCCGGTGTAAAGCTCCCGGCAGCGCCCGTCGGGGCCGAGCAGTGCGGGATCGTCGACCAACCGCAGGTCGCGCAGGGGGCCGCGCAGGTGCACGGGCGACGCGGCGCGCTCCCAGTGATCGGGAAGGATCGGCACGAGCTGCGACTCGAGCACCTCGCGAAGCCGTCGAAGCTTGTCGGTCTCGGCCTCGGTGAGGACGTCGGCGAAGCCGTAGAGGTCGGAGACGGGATACAGGGCTGTCACGAGACTCTCCTTCGAGGCGGTGCTCGCCAGTCAATCATTGAAATGGCGTCGGAAATGGTGCCCGGATCGGCGACAATGGGGCCAGCGTTCGCGACACGGTCGCCGCGACACCTCTCAGAGAGTGGAAACATGAGCCTTCTGCCCGCCGCCGACCTCGCCGCCCCCGGCCGGCCCGCCGTCGACCAGCAGATCCGCGAGGCGATCCTCGGCGGGGAGTTCGCCCCCCACCAGCGCCTCATCGAAGCGGATCTGAGCGCGCGCTTCGACGCGACCCGCGCGGCCGTGCGCGCGGCGCTGCTGACGCTCGCGAGCGAGGGTCTCGTCGAACGGCTTCCCAACCGCGGCGCACGCGTGCGCTCGATCAGCGTGGACGAGGCGGTCGAGATCGTCGAGGTGCGGATGGGTCTCGAGTCGCTGTGCGCGCGGAAGGCGGCCGAGAACGCCGACGAGGACGACATGGTGTGGCTCGGTGAGTTGCGCACGCAGATCGCCGAGGCCGTAGCATCCGGCAATCTCGTGGAGTACTCCCGGCTGAACCAGGACATGGACCGCCGCCTGCGGGAGCTCAGCGGGCACGCGACGGCCACCCAGCTACTCGAGCGGCTCCGCGCCCAGTCCGCGCGGCACCAGTTCCGCCTGGCCTTCGCTCCCGGCCGCGCCGCCCAGTCGGCGCCCGAGCACATCGCGATCATCGATGCCGTGATGGCGCGGGATCCGGATGCGGCAGAGGCCGCCACCCGCACGCATCTCGCCGGGATCGTCGACGTGCTCCGCACCCTCGACTGACCCCGCCCGGTTTTCCGGGCCCCACGGCCCGCACAACTTCGGAGCAATTCGCCCGCGCGGCGCCGCAGGGGCTCGAACCACGGCGCGTCGGCGAGAACCTCCGAAGTTGTGCCCGGAAGGAGAGCGGATGCGACGGCGGGTGCGGCGATCCCAGCCGCCCCGTGTCCCGCGCACAACTTCGGAGGAAACCGCCCGAGACCGGCCGCAGCGCCCCGAACCCGGGCGATTCTGCCGAAACCTCCGAAGTTGTGCCCGGAAGGAGAGCGGATGCGACGGGGGAGGCCACGGCGGAGGCCGCGCCACCACGGCCCGAACCACGGCCCGAACCACGGCCCGAACCCCCGGCCCGACCCCCCGGCCACCTCCCCGCGCACAACTTCGGAGAAAGCCGCCCGGCCGGCACCCTCGGCCCCCGAATCTGGTCGATTCGGCCGAAACCTCCGAAGTTGTGCACCGGCGAAGGACGACACCCGGGACGCACAACGGAACGGCGGCCCGACCCCGGAGGGCCGGACCGCCGTCGGGGAACCCGATCTAGCCGAAGTCTTCGACCGTCGCGTAGCCGGTGCCGTTGTACTTCTGCACCACGACCGAGGAGACGGCGGGCTGGCCGTCGACGGTGGTGTCCACCGCCGTGCCTTCCAGCATGAGCGGAGCCTGGAAGTCGGTGATCGACCGCAGCGCCTCCATGAAGTTCTCACGCGTCGGTTCGGTCATCTCCCCGAAGGCCTGCTCCAGCGTGGCGCCGACCATCCAGCTCCACTGGCAGTGCGGGAACGCGGGCATGTCGGGGTAGTCGCCGTACTCCTTGAGCGCGGCGAGGTAGTCCACGACATCCTCGTCCTCGGCGAACGCGGGGCTCTGCGGGGCCTTCGCGAACGACACCGAGTAGATGCCGGGGAAGGCGTCGGCGCCACCCGGCTGCAGGATCGCGGTCGGGCTCGAGGTGTTGGACGGCAGGAACCAGCTCGGCTTCCAGTCGAGCTGCTGCGCCTTCTGCAGCGCGGAGATCACGAGGGGCGTGATCGACATGGCGTTGACGAAGACGTCGGCGTCGGTCGCGGCGAGCTCGGTCAACTGCGCGTCGACGGCCGTGTCGGTGGCTTCGTACGTCAGTTCCTTGACGATCTCGATGTTGTCCGAGCCCTCGACCGCGGTCTTGAACCCCTCGAGGTACCCCTCGCCGTAGTCGTCGTTCTGGTACAGCACGGCCACCTTGTGGTCTTCACTGGATGCTGCGAGCAACTCGCCGAAGGCCTGACCCTCGTTCTGGTAGATCGGCACGAACCCGAGCTGCCACGGGCTCTCCTCGGTGTTGCTGAAGATCGGGTCACCCGTCATGACGAGCACCTGCGGCACCTCGTCGGCGACGGCCGCTTCGAGGTAGGCGCGGTTGGTCGGCGTTCCGAGACCGGCTGTCATCGCGAAGACGTTGTCCTTGAGCTGGTCGTAGTTGGCCTTGGCCTTCTGCGGGTCGTAGGCGTCGTCGAGGGCTTGGATCTCGACCGTGCGCGTCTTGCCGTCTCCGAACTCGACGCCTCCGTCGGCGTTCTTGGCGCCGAAGTAGGCGGTGATGCCGGCGACGGTGCACGTGCCGGGTCCGGCCGTCGGGCCGCTCAGCGGGGTCGTGATGCCGAGCGAGATGGTCGTGTCGGTGATGCCGGGGCTGGCCGTGACGGCTCCGTCCTCGCCACCCCCGCCTCCGCCGTCGCGAGCACAGCCCGCGAGCGTCAACGCGAGCGCCGATCCGAGGGCGACGATGCCCAGGACGCTCCTGCTCCTCTTGTTCCGGTTCATGCTGAACTTCTTTCTCTCTTGGTCTCGGGCGTGGACGTAGCGTGCGTGGTGCGACGGCGGAGGCGCCGCAGCCGGGCCGGGAGCGAGGCGAGACCGCCCGGCAGGACGAAGAGCACGAGCAGCAGGAGGGCACCCTGCAGCACGGCCGTGAGGTTCGGGTCGACGAGGTTCGTCAGCTGGGGCGCGAGCACGTAGTACGCGCCACCGAGCAGTGAGCCCACGATGCTCCCCGCCCCGCCGATCACCATGGCCGCCAGCAGCTGGATGGAGTGGCCGAAGCTCATGGTCTCGGGCGAGGTGTACTGCACGACCACCATGTACAGGAAGCCGCTGGCCCCGCCGATGAGGGAGGCCACGGTGAACGCGAGCACCTTGTAGCGATAGGGCGAGACGCCCATGGATGCTGCCACCGCCTCGTTCTCCTTCACGATCGCGAACGCGCGCCCGTACTTGCCGCGCACGAGGTTGCGGGTCAGCAGGAACACGATCCCGCCGATCAGGATCACGAGGTACAGCTGGAACTGGTCGTCGTAGAGCCCCGTCCAGGCGGGCGCGTCGGTGAAGCGCGCCGACGTGCCCTGCGAGCCCCCGGTGAACTCCGACAGCCGCTTGGCGAGGGGCACGCCCACGATGGGCAGCGCGATCGTCACCATCGCGATCGCGAGTCCGCCGAGGCGGGCCGCGGCGAGGGCGATCACGAGGCCGACGAGCCCGGGGAGAAGGATGCTGAGGGCGAAGACGAGCACGATGTTCCAGTCGTTGTCCACGCCGTAGGCGGTGATGTATGCCCCGAAGCCCAGGAAGAAGATCTGCCCGAGCGACACCTGGCCGGTGTAGCCCATCACGACGTTGAGACCGAGGACCGCGACGGCGAAGACACCGATCCGCGCGACGGTCTGGTTGGCGAATTCGGGAAGCGCGAGGGGAAGCAGGAGGATCGCGACCACCACCACGGCGGTGACCGCCACCCGCACCCACCGGCGGGAGAAGAACGACGCTGCAGCGGACATCAGACGCGCACCACCGATTTCCGACCGAACAGGCCCTGGGGTCGTACGAGCAGCACCACGAAGATCAGCACGAACGGCACCGCCACCTTGAGGTCGTAGCCGATGAACGGCACGTACACCGCGGCCAGGTTCTCGAGCACGCCGATGATCCAGGCGGCCAGCACCACGCCGATCGGGCTCGACAGCCCGCCGAGGATGACGGCGGCGAGCGCGTAGACGAGCGCGTTGTCCATCATTCCGGGGGTCAACGTGAGCTGCGGGGCGAGCAGCGCGCCGGCCACCGCGCCGAGCACGGCCGCGAGGCCCCACCCGACCATCAGCAGGCGTCCGACGGGAAGGCCGGAGAACGAGGCCGACTGCGGGTTGACCGCCACCGCGCGCAGGGCGAGTCCGAGCTTCGTGCCGAGGAACAGCGCCTGCAGCAGCGCCATGATCGCGAGGATCACCACCGTCGTGCCGATCGAGCGCAGGCTGACCGAGGCGCCGAGCACCGAGACGGTGTCGAGTGAGAACAGGGAGGGGAACTGCTGGTTGTTGTACGTCCACAGCCAGCCGCAGATGCCGGTGATGAGCGTCAACAGGCCGATGGTCACGACCACGGCCGTGTCGGGGTCGCCCTGCTCGAAGCGGCGCATCACGTACCGCTCGATCACGGCGCCCATCACGAACGACGCCGCGATGGCGAGCAGGATCGCGAAGATCAGCGGTACGCCGAAGCCGGTGAACCACCACGCGATGTAGGCCGAGAGCACGGCCATCCCGCCCTGGGCGAAGTTGATCAGGCCCGTCGTCTGGTTGACGAGCACGATCGCGAGCGCGAGCGCCGCGTACACCGATCCGATCGACAATCCATCGACGACGAGCTGGACGAAGGTTCCCATCGGTCAACCTCCCAAGTAGGCGCGTCGGATCTCGTCCATGCCCTTGAGCTCGGCCGAGGTGCCGGTCAGAACGCTGCGCCCCGTCTCGAGCACGGTCGCGGTGTCGACGAGACGGAAAGCGAGGTTGGCATTCTGCTCGACGACGAGCATCGCGATGCCGGATTCCACGCGGAGGCGGGCGATCGCGTCGTAGACGTTCCTGGCGGTGCTGGGCGCGAGCCCGAGCGAGGCCTCGTCGAGCAGCAGCAGCCGGGGCCGCGCCATGAACGCGCGGGCGACGGCCAGCATCTGCTGCTCGCCGCCGGAGAGGGCCGAGCCATGGGAGCGGTAACGCTCCTTCAGGTTCGGGAAGAGTTCGAGGAGGTAGTCGATGTCGGACTGCACGGCCTTGCGGTCCTTGCGCAGGTACGCGCCGACCTTCAGGTTCTCGCGCACCGTGAGTGAGCCGAGCGTGCCGCGCCCCTCGGGGACGTGCGCGATACCGATTCCCGCGACGCGGTCGGTGCGCATCCCTCGGATGTCGGCGCCGTCGAATCGGATGCTGCCGCCGGCCCGAACGACTCCGCTGATCGCGCGCAGGGTCGTGGTCTTTCCCGCGCCGTTCGCGCCGAGGATTCCGACCGCGCCCCCCTCGGGCACCGACAGCGAGACGCCGTCGAGCACCTGGACCGGTCCGTAGAACGCCGTGACGTTCTCGAGTTCAAGCAGCGCCATCGACCTCGTCCTTACCGATGTAGGCCTCGATGACGCGGGGATCCTTCTGCGCCTCCGCAGCCGTCCCCTCCATGAGTTTGCGGCCGTGATCGAGCACCACCACCCGGTCGGTGAGAGCGGCGATCAGGCCCATGTGGTGCTCGACCACGATCACCGTGATGTCGTCGTCGCGAACGGTGCGCACGGTCGCGATGAGCTGTTCGACCTCCGAGTGCGGGAGCCCCGCGGCCGGTTCGTCCAGAAGCAGCAGGCGAGGGCGGGACAGCAGCGCGCGGCAGAGTTCGATGCTCTTGTGCAGCCCATGCGACAGCTCGTCGGCGGGCAGATCCGCCGCCCACTCCAGCCCCACGCGTTCGAGCAGCACCATCGATTCCGCGCGCAGTTCGCGCTCGGAGCGAACGGTGCGCGGCGCGCGCGCAGACCACTCCAGCGGTCCGCCCGGCAACCGGGTGTGCGCCCCCAGCAGCACGTTCTCGAGCACCGTGGCGTGCAGTTGCAGGGCAGGATGCTGGAACGTGCGGGCGAGTCCTCGGTGCGCGAGGCGGGCGGGCGAGGAGCCGAGCATCTCGTCGTCGTCGATGAGGATCGAGCCGGAACTCGGGCGGTAGTGCCCGCTGATGCAGTTAAACAGCGAGGTCTTGCCCGCGCCGTTGGGGCCCACCAGGCCGAAGATCTGGCCCGGTTCGACCGTGAACCCGACGTCGTCGAGCACGGTGATGCCACCGAAGCGCAGGTTCACATCCTGCAGAGTCAGTCGAGCCGCCATTGCTCACCTTTTCGCGTCGTTGCTTCTTCGCCTACGACAGACCGGGCGTTGTGCGCCCTTCCTGGGACGGTACGGATTCGCTCACCGATTGTCAACGATTTTGGCGCGCACTTCGGGAATGTGATGGAAACGTCGCGGGCGCCTGGCTCCGAGCCTGCGTTCACGATGGCAGAGCGGCGAGGCGACAGCATCCGATTTCCGTTCATCGGAAGTCAGCGGCTCGGTCCGTCTCGACGCGCGCACGATCGGAGATGACGAAAGGAAAGTCGACGATGACATCCGAATCCCTCTCCGAGGCGATCACCCGTGCCGGCTCCCCCGTGGAGCTGATGCGCAATCAGAACTGGCCGGCGTTCACCTTCCCGGTGGCACCCGAGTTCACGAACTGGCGGGATGAGCAGCGGTCGTGGAGCACGACCGTGGCGCTCATGGACCAGTCCCACCACATGACGCAGCTGTTCCTCGACGGGAGCGACCTGCTCGACGTGCTCGCATCGCTGTCACCCAACACCTTCGCGACCTTCCGCCCCGGTGTCGCGAAGCAGCTGATCGCGGTCAACGAGGCCGGGTACCTGATCGGCGACGGCATCCTGTTCTACAACGCGGAGGGGCCGGAGGGCCTCGTGCTCGTGGGCCACCACATCCTGATCGACTGGATCCGCTACAACGTCGAAAAGGCGGAAGCGGCCGGCAAGGACGTGCACCACCGCCTCGAGCCCAACTCGCACATGCGCCAGGGCCCGCCCACGTTCTACCGGTACGAATTGCAGGGGCCGCGCGCGAACGAGGTCATGGAGAAGCTCTTCGGCGGCCCGGCGCCCGAGGTGAAGTTCTTCCACATCGGCGGATTCCAGATCGCCGGGCGCACCGTGAGCGGTCTCCGCCACGGCATGGCAGGACAGCCCGGGTTCGAGTTCTTCGGACCGTGGGCCGACAACGAGGCCGTGCTGGAGGCGATCCTCGACGCCGGCGCGGAGTTCGACATCCGCCGGGTCGGCGCCAAGGCCTACTCGGCCACCCCGCTCGAATCGGGCTGGGTACCCACACCGTTCCCGGCCGTGTTCGATGACGACCTCGCCGACTACCGCGACTGGCTCCCGGCCGCCCGCATCGGCTCGGTCGCCGGCTCGCTGTACTCCGACGACATCCGCGACTTCTACCTGACCCCGTACGACCTCGGCCTCGGCCGCTCGGTGCGCTTCGACCACGACTTCCACGGCCGGGCGGCGCTGGAGCGCCACGCGGAGGCGCCGCGGCGCCGCAAGGTGACCCTGCTGTGGAACGCCGAGGATGTCGCATCCGTCGTGCGCTCGCAGCTCGAGCCCGGTACGCCCGCCAAGTTCCTCGACTTCCCGAAGTCGCGCTACGGCCTCTACCAGATGGACGAGGTGCGACTCGATGATGCGCTGGTGGGCATCTCGACCGACGCGGGCTACATCGCCTACGACCAGCTGTACATGTCGCTCGCGACGGTCGACGTCGACCTCGCCGACGGCACCGAGGTCGAGGTGGTGTGGGGCGAGGATCCGATCTCGCGCAAGGATTCGGTCGACCAGGACCACCGACAGGTGCGCATCCGCGCGACCGTCGCCCCCGCGCCGTACCACGAGTGGGCGCGCACGGTCTATCGCAGCTGAGCCCATCGGCGCCGCCGCCGCCTGTGTAAGGTCGCGGTGAGGAGGACGCGATGGCGCGCAGATCTGCCGGTGAATCGGCATTGCACCGGCTCCTGCGGGTGCTCGATGCCTTCGACGCCCTCCGGCCGTTCCAGACGCTCGGCGAGCTCGCTCAGGCCGCCGGCCTCCCCCTCTCCACGACGCATCGCCTCGTCGGCGAGCTCGTGCAGGAGGGGATGCTCGAGCGCATGCCGGATCGCACGTACCGCCTCGGGGTGCGGCTGTGGGAGTACGCCTCCCGCACCCCGGGGGCGCTCGGCCTGCGCGAAGTCGCCCGACCGTGGTTGAGCGCCGCGCACGCTCGCATCCGCCAACACCTGCAACTGGGGGTGAGGTCGGGAACCGACGTGCTGTTCCTCGAGAGGATGTCGACGAAGGATGCTGTGGTCAACGCGACCCTGATCGGCGGTCGCATCCCGCTGCACGCCTCCTCGATCGGGCTGGTGCTCTTGGCACATGCCCCCGACAGTGTCGTGGAGGAGACCATCGCGCAGGGCCTGCGCGCGTACACCTCCCGAACCATCACGACGGCAGCGGGTCTGCGCTCGGCGCTGCGACGCATCCGCGCCGACGACCTCGCGATCGCGCCGGGACACATCCACCTCGAATCCCGCGGAATCGCCGTGCCCGTGCGGGGCCCCGACGGCCCGGTGTACGCGGCGATGGGCGCGGTGGTGCCGAACGACGATTCCTCTGCCGCGCCGATCGTGGAGGTGCTGCGCATCGCCGCTGCCGGGGTGAGCCGATCGCTGCGCGACGCGTACGCCTCGGAGAACGACGACAACGCGGCCGTGCACGGTCCGCGGCCCGATGCCGGGGTGTCGGCGCGATCGTGGGAGTACATCGCGACCCTCGACGCCCGGCGATCCCGCGCCGCCGCAGGCGCGGAACCCGAACGGAGCGTCCGATGACGCGCCTCGCGGTGATCGGGCTGGGCGAGGCGGGGCGCATCTACGCGCGCGGGTTTCGCGACGCCGGCGCCGAGGTGCGGGGTTACGACCTGCGCCCCCGGCCGCAGGCCGGCGTAGAAGAGTCCGCCAGCCCCCAGGACGCGGTCACGGGGGCCGAGGTCGTCGTCAGCCTCGTCGGCGCCGCATCGGCCGAGCAGGTGGCCGAAGACGTGCTGCCCTTCCTCGCAGCATCCGCCCTCTATGCCGACTTCAACACCGCGTCCCCCGAACTGAAGGCCCGTGTCGCCGAGCGCGCCGCCGGCTTCGGCATCGAGGTCGCCGACGTCGCGGTGCTCGCCCCGGTGCCGCGCGCGGGCATCGCGACCCCGTTGCTCGCGAGCGGACCGGGAGCCGCGCGCCTCGCCGCAGCGCTCGGGCCCCTCGGCGCGCCCGTCGAGGTGATCGACGGGGAGGCCGGCGCTGCAGCGCGACTCAAACTGCTGCGCAGCGTCTTCACGAAAGGGCTCGCGACCCTGGCGATCGAGACCCTCGGTGCGGGGCGCGCCGCCGGGGCCGAGGAGTGGGTACGCGCGCAGATGGCGTCCGAGCTGGGCCCCGAGGGACCCGCGTTGCTGGAACGCTTCGTGGCGGGCACGTACCTGCACGCCGAGCGGCGCGAGCACGAGGTGCGCGACGTGCTCGACGCGCTGGAATCGAGCGGGCAGCCCGCCCACATGACCCGCGGCACCCTCGCGTGGTTCGAGCGCATCCGCGCCGACGGCCTCGGCCCGGATCAGCTCTTGCGGTAGTTCTCGCGCGCGAAGCGGGAGAACGGCGCGGGCGCGACCGTCGCTCGGATCTCGACCTGGCGGTGCGGCTCCACCGCGGGCTTGAGCGTGTTCGGCTCCTCGCCCCACGTCACGACCACCCGCGTGCCCGGCTCGGCGTAAGCCTTCGCCACGCTCGCGAGCGACACGAACGCCTGCTCGTTCGTGATGTATCCGCAGTCGTGCGAGATGCCGACCTCGACACCGTCGACGCTCACGCGGTCCACCTGGTAGACGCCGTAGCGCGCCTTCGGGAACTCGAGGTACTTGGCGGGTACGCCCTCCTCGTAGAGGGTTCGCTGTGCTGCGGCGACGTCTTCGGGATCCCAGACCAGGGTCACCTTGACCCGCTGCTCTGCTGCCGCGTGTTCCTCCAGCGCCGCTCGGCCGATGAAGTCGTGGTCGAAGGCGACGCTGCGCCCGTACCCCAGGTCGTACGGGGTGAGGTAGTAGTGCTCGATGTCGTCGTGCACGACGCTCCCCGCGAGCGAGCCGAGGCGCGCTGCCGGAAGCCACTGGAGGTATTCGGCCGTCCGCTCGCCGGTGAACACCGCCGGCAGCGGTGACGGCACCCACGCCGATTCGAGGTTCGCCGAGGAGTAGGCCCGCGACCCCACCAGCACCAGATCGAACTCCTCGCCCGCCGAGACGATGGCCTCCCGCACCCGCTGCCCGTCGGCCCACGGGCCGAAGAGCTCGAACCCGGGTTGCCCGGCCATGCCGTGGCGCAGGGAGCGCACCTCGGTCCCGGCGATCGTGAAGGTCGCCATGCCGAAGAACTTCGTCGGCGGCACCGGGGCAGCGGTGAGCTTCTCCATCAGCGCCAGCGCGTGCGGACCCTGCAGCTCGTAGCGGTAGAAGGTCGGATCGAGTCCCGGCTCGCGCATGAGGGAGTTCGCGTCGCGCTCGAACGAGACGTCGTAGGCACCGGTCTCGCCGATGAACTGCACCCAGTCGAGCACCATGTGCCACCCGACGAGGTCGTACAGATCATCGGCGAGGTGGAAGAGGATCGCATCCCCGATCAGATACCCCTCGTGGTTGACGGCCACGAACTGCTTGGCGGCGTCGACGGGGAAGTTCGCGAAGCTGTTGACCCCGGTCTCGCTCAAGAGCCGGAGGGCATCGGGGCCCGAGATGAAGAGGTCGGTCATGTGGTGGGACTGATCCAGCAGCGCGACACTCTTTCGCCAGGCGAGCTGCTCGGACCGCCAGTTGCTGAACTCCGGAGTGACCGGGAAGATCGTCGGTGGCGACTGCGCGTTGCGCAGCAACTCCACGGGGTTACCGGCTCGGGCGATCGCCTCGGCAGCTGATTCGGTCATCGTGAACTCCCTTGTTCGACTGGTCTCGCGAGAGCAATGCTAGACAGCGCGACGCATGAATGACGGGGATGCGGATAATGGATGCTTATGAGCCACGCACGACTCCTTAGGCACGCGCGGTGGACCTGAACCTGGTGCGGGTGTTCCTCGCCATCGCCGAGACGCGAAGCCTCACCGCGGCCGCCGCCCGTCTGTACGTGACCCAGCCCGCCGTCAGTCAGTCGCTCGCACGACTCCGTCGCGAGCTCGATGACCCGCTCTTCCACCGCGTGGGTCGGGCAATGGTGCCCACTCCGTTGGCCGAGAGCGTCACGCCGGGCTTCCGCGACGCGATCGCGGCGATCGATCGCACGCTCGACAGCGTTCACGGCTTCGAGCCGGCAGCATCCGACCGCACCTTCCGCATCGCACTGTCCGAGCTCGGCGAGATCGGTTGGCTGCCCGCGATCGTGCGCGCTGTCCGGTCGAAGGCGCCGGGGATGCGGATCGAGGTGGTGCCGATGAATGCCCGGGCCCTGCCGGAATGGCTCGCGCGCGGCACGGTCGACCTCGCGGTCACACCCTCGAGCGTTCCGGGATCGTTCGAGAAGGTGGTGCTCAAGTCGCAGGGGTACGGCGTCGTGATGTCGTCGCAGCATCCGCTCGCCTCGGGGGTGTTGGACCTCGATACCTACGCAGCCGCGAACCACGTGGTCGTCGCGAGCGACTCGGGGGCGCCGGCGGTCGACCTCGCGCTGCGGCGTGCCGGCATCGCGATCGAGCCGCGCGTCGCTTCGAACCACCTGGCTGCGCTGCCGCCTCTCATCGCGGCGAGCAGCGATCTCGTCGCCACCATGCCCGACACGATCGCCGAGGGGTGGGCGAAGACGTGGCCGCTCGTCGTGCGCGAACTGCCGTTCGAGATGCCCACCGTCGACGTCTGCCTCTACCGCCGTTCGACGACCCAGCACACGGCCGCGCTCGACTGGCTCTTCGAGACGGTGGCGCGGGCCATCCGTGGATCGTCGGGGCGATTCCAAGTCATCCACGGCGACGCACCCGCTCCCTGATCCCGCGTGCGCGGTGCGCGGTGCGTCTGGGCGGGTCTAGGCGGGTCTGGGCAGGTGGGTCTGGGCAGGTGGGTCTGGGCAGGTGGGTCTGGGCAGGTGGGTCTGGGCAGGTGGGTCTGGGCAGGTGGGTCTGGGCAGGTGGGTCTGGGCAGGTGGGTCTGGGCGGGTACGCATCGACGCCGGGGCCACAGGGTCAGGCGGCGAGGTCGAAGCGGGCTTTTCCGCCGAGGCGCGGGGTGCGGTCCGGGTCGAGCCAGGGTGGTGGGATGAACCACACTTTCGCGTTCACTCCGGTGCCCTCGATGCGGATGTCCCACCCGTCGTCGTGAATCCGATGGTGACACGAGGTGCACAGCAGCATCGCGTTGGACAGGTCGGTGGAGCCGTGGTCTCGCACCCACCAGTCGATGTGATGCACCGACGTCATTCCCGGTGGTAGCCCGCACCCTCCGCATCCGCCGTCGCGTTCGGCGCTGGCGAGTTTCTGTGCCGGGGTGAACAACCGTTTCGCTCTCCCCCAATCGAGGATCTCGCTGTCCCCACCGAGGACGCAGGGGATGACTTGCGCGTCGGACGCCATCCGCCGCACCGTTGCGGCGGATACGGGCTGGTTGATCCCGTCGATCGTGGCCCACCCCGCCCGCTTCTCCAGGTCTTCCAGGCTCATCCGAACGACGATCGTCGTCGTCACGCCGGTGGGCACCTGATCACAGCTGACCCCGTGCCGGCACAGAGCCGAGAGCGCGTCAGCCTGTATCTGCTTCACCGACCGAACGTCTTCCACCACCTGAGTACCACCGGCGCCGTCCCCGCCACCCGCGTCCAGCCCGCCATCCGCGTCACCAGGGGCAAGACCCGGCGTGTTGCCGGCGTCGCGGCGGTGCAGCATGCCCGCGACCATCCCCTCGATCGCGGTCTTGATCGGCGCCGCGGTCTCGGGATCGAACCTCCCGGTGAGCACGATCATGCCGGAGCGTTCCTCCCGGATCGTGAGTGACCGGTCCCCGCGCAGCTCCGCCTCCCGCGGCTCCACCCCGTCAGGGTCGAGGTGCGCCTCCGCGCGTTGGATGAGCTTCTGCAGCTGCTCCAATGTCAGGCCGGGCGCTGCTTCCGCCAACTGCCGCTCCATGTTCGCCAGGGAGGCCGCGTCGGCGCGAAGGGCGACGCGGTCAAGCATCGTGATGATCGCCGTCGCCGCCGGCATCCCGATCCGCCCCGCCACCAGAGCCTCACGGACCTGCTGGTGTTTCGCGGGCCGCACCTCTCCCGTCAACGACACTCGCGGCGCGGTCGCATCCCCTACCGCGACGATCCGCACCGCTTCTCCCACACTGGTGCCGGTGGTCGCGGAGATCAACGTCGCCGGGGTGCGGTACCCCTGCTTCTTCGCGAAGGAGTCCTTCCCCAGCTCGGGCCGGGACTGCCGGTTGATCTCCGCCGCAACCGAAGTGTACGTCGCATCCAGCAACCGCCGTGCCCGCCCCAAACCCTCGTTCACGGCCATCAACTCACCCGGCGCCAACGCCTCCACAGAACGACCGCCCGCCACCCCGGCCACAGCGTTCAACGCCGCGACCACCGATGCGATCTGTTCGTCCATACCTACGAATCTACGCGGGGGGTCCGACATGGGAACCCTCCGGAGAGGGGTCGGGGAAAACTTTCACAAACCAATTTCGAGCGGAACAAATCGCCCTATGCCCGGGCCCGATACGCCGCGGGCGCAAGGACGCCGACGCATCCCTTCACAATCGGTCGGGCGGCCGAAACTCAGCGCGTCGCACCGATTCTCGGCCGCCCGGCCGATTCTCGCGGGGCGGGACCCACCGGGCAGGGCTCGCCCGCGGTCCCACCAGCCAATTCTCGCGAGGGCGGGCAAGGGCCCGCCCGACCCCCGAGCTACACCGCTGCGCCGGCGGTGCGCCAGCCGCCCTGGTACTCCTGGCGTGCGGTTTCGGCGTAGGGAACCGGGCTGACGATCGCGCGCACGGAGATCTGGTCGTGCGGCTCGACCGTGGTCTTCGCAGAGCCGCCGTCGGGCTCGCCCCAGACCACGCGCACCTCGGCGCCGATCGGAACGTCCTGGTCGACCGTGGCGAGCGACAGGCCACGCTTCTCGTTCGCAGTAATGCCGGTGAACAGCGAGAGCCCCACGGTGTTGCCGTCGGCGTCGAGCACGGCGTCGTAGTTGGATGAGCCGTAGTTCGCGTTCGGCAGGTCGAAGAACTGGTAGCCCACACCCTCCCGGTCGAGCACGCTGGTCAGGATCTTCGCGAGATCCTCGTCGTTCCACGCCAGCGTCACTTTCTTCCGCTGCGAGGTCGGGTCGAGCTTCTCGAGCGCCTCACGGCCGATGAAGTCGTGGTCGAACTTGACGAACGACCCGTAGCCCAGCTCCCACGGGGTGAGGTAGTAGTCCTCGATGTTGTCGGACACGAACGATCCGGCGAGCGCGTTGATCGCCTCGTAGCTGTTCGCGGGCAGCCACTCGCGGTAGGCCCGCTCGGCCTCGCCGGTGTAGATCGCCGGCAGGGGCGAGGGGATCCACCCCGACTCGAGCGTGTTCGAGGAGTAGGCGCGCGAACCGCACGGCTCGATACCGAACTCGCGCCCGGCTTCGAGCACGGCCTCGCGGATCTTCCCGTGCTGCTCGTAGGGTCCCCACAGCTCGAGCCCGGGAGCCCCGGCCATGCCGTGGCGCAGGGTGCGCACCTTCTCCCCCGCGATGGTCATCTCGCCCATGTGGAAGAACTTGACCTTCTCGAGCGTGCCGCCGTTGAGCTTCTCGATGATCGCCCAGGCGTTCGGGCCCTGGATCTGGAAGCGGTAGTACTCGCGGTGCACGGCCTGGCCGTAGGGGCGCGAGGGCGAGCGGTCGTCGTAGCGCACCTCGACGTCGTAGCCACCGGTCTCGGCGTGGAACTGCAACCAGTTCGCAGCCGGGGCACGGCCCACGTAGACGTACTCGCCCTCCGCCTCGTGGAAGAGGATGCCGTCGCCGATCACACCGCCATTGGATGCTGTCGGCACGAACTGCTTCGCGGTGTTGACCGGGAAGTTCGCGAACGAGTTGATGCCGGTGTCGCTCAACAGCTTCAGCGCATCGGGACCGGAGACGAAAAAGTTGACCATGTGGTGGGTCTGGTCGTAGAGCACGGCCGTCTCGCGCCACGCCTTCTGCTCGCGGCGCCAGTTCGTGAACTCCGCCGGTACGACCGGGTAGATGTACGTGCCGAGCTGGGAGTCGCGCAGCATCTCGACGATGCTCCCCTTCTCATCCAGCAGCTCCTGCAGGTTGCTCGCCATGGCTCTCCTCGACTTCCTCGTCTGTCAGCCGCCATCGAAGGGCGGCAGTATGCCTTCGTCCATAGTGGTTGGCCCCGCGCGAATTGTAAACAAAATGTTGACCATTTCGTCGAAGGTGTGATTCGCTGACTGCCATGGCACACCGGAGTCCGTCCCTACTTGTGGTCAGCGCGCATGCCGGCGACTTCGTGTGGCGCGCCGGCGGGGCCATCGCCGCGGCCACTCAGCGCGGCGAGCGCGCGACGGTCGTCTGCCTCAGTTATGGCGAGCGCGGCGAATCGGCCAGCCAGTGGCTGGAGGGCAAGAGCCTCGAGGAGATCAAGGCCATCCGCCGCGGCGAGGCCGAGGCGGCAGCATCCGCACTCGGCGCCGACATCATCTTCCTCGACCTCGGCGATTACCCCCTGCGCGAGTCCCCCGAGGCGATCGCTGCCCTCATCGACATCTACCGGCAGGTGCAGCCCACGGTGGTGCTGACCCACCCGCTCACCGACCCGTACAACGGCGATCACCCCGCCGCGGCGCGCATGGCCCTCGAAGCCCGCGTGCTGGCGCAGGCGATCGGCGT
Source organism: Microbacterium hanjuni (assembly GCF_043556395.1). Lineage (NCBI taxonomy): Bacteria > Bacillati > Actinomycetota > Actinomycetes > Micrococcales > Microbacteriaceae > Microbacterium > Microbacterium hanjuni. The sequence continues at coordinate 665,509 of NZ_JBIGIK010000002.1, read as the reverse complement.
CGCGAATGCCGACGGCTCGTTCCCGACCGCCGACGAGATCATCGGCGCACCCCCCGTCTTCTTCTTCGAACCGCACCAGCCCGAGCAGAGCGACTTCAAACCCAACGTGCTGCTCGACATCACCGAGGCGTTCCCCCGCAAGCGCGCGGCGATGGAATGCCTCGCCGCCCAGAAGCACATGTGGTCGTACTACACCGACCTCGCCGTTCGCCGTGGCGTGCAGGTCAAGCGCAACGCGGGCCCCAACCTCGGACTCGCCCACGACACTCGGGGCGAGGCGTACATGCGCTACCTGCCGCAGGTCACGGGACTGCTCGAATGACCGGGGTCATCGTCACCGACATCGAGAGAGCGGATGCTGCCACGACGGCAGCATTGGCCGAGTTCGGTTCTGCGACGGTGCACGAGGCGATGGGCCGAACGGGATATGCCGGAGCGCGCATCAAGCCGATCCAGCAGGGCGCACGGATCGCCGGAACCGCTATCACGGTGCGCGTCGCCCCGGGCGACAACCTCATGGTGCACGCCGCGATCGAGCAGGCCCGTGACGGCGACGTGATCGTCGTGGTCCCCATCACCGATTCGGCCTTCGGCTTCATCGGCGACCTGATGGCGACCCAGATGCAGACCCGCGGGGTGCGGGCCTACGTGACCTCGGGCGGCGTGCGCGACACGGCTGAGCTGCGCGAGATGGGCTTCCCGGTCTGGACGGCGCACGTCAGCGCGCAGGGCACCGTGAAAGACACCGCCGGCTCAGTGAACATCCCCGTCCTGCTCGACGAGGTCGAGGTGCGCCCCGGCGATGTGGTGGTCGCCGACGATGACGGGGTGACGATCGTGCCGCGTGAGCGTGCGGCGGAGACCTTGGATGCTGCCCGCGCCCGGGTGGCCAAGGAGTCGGCCAACCGCGAGCGTTACCGCGCGGGCAAGATCTCGATGGACCTGAACGACCTGCGACCGGTGCTCGATCAGCTCGGCGTCAGCTTCATCACGCAGGAGGAGCACCGCCGTGGCCGACGCTGACGGCATCCGCTGCATGCTCATGCGCGGCGGCACGTCGAAGGGCGCGTTCTTCGTCGAGGCCGACCTCCCCGCGGAAGAGAGGGACCGCGCCGACCTGCTGCTCAGGGTGATGGGAAGCCCGGATCCCGCGCAGATCGACGGGCTCGGTGGCGCGCACCCGCTGACCTCCAAGGTCGCCGTCGTTTCGCGCTCGAGCGTGCCCGGCGTCGATATCGACTACGTCTTCTACCAGGTCGCCGTCGACGAGCCGGTCGTCTCCACCGCGCAGACCTGTGGCAACCTGCTCGCGGCCGTCGGACCGTTCGCCCTCGAGCGCGGCCTCGTCACAGCATCCGCCGATCGCACCACCGTGCGCATCCGCCTCGTCAACACCGGTGACGTCGCGGCGGCCACGTTCGCGACCCCCGCCGGCCGTCCCGACTACGACGGCGACACGGCGATCGACGGGGTGCCCGGCACGGCGGGGCGTATCGATCTCGAGATCTCCGGCGGTGACAAGCGCCTCCTTCCCAGCGGCGAGGTCGTCGACGAGGTCGCCGGCCACCGCGTGACCCTCATCGACAACGGCATGCCGGTGGTGCTCTTGCGCGCGGACGAATTCGGAGTGCGGGGCGACGAGATGCCCGAAGACCTCGAGGCGCGGGACGATCTTCGCGCCGAGATCGAACGCGTACGCGTCGCTGCCGGAGCACGCATGGGCCTGGGCGACGTTTCGCAACAGACCGTGCCCAAGATGATCCTGCTCTCCCCAGCCACCGAGGGCGGATCGATCTCCACGCGGGCTTTCATTCCGTCGCGGGTACATACGTCGATCGGGGTGCTGATGGCTGCGTCCGTCGCCGCCGGCCTCCGCATCCCGGGCGCTGTCGGCTCCGACCTCGCCCAGCTCCCCGAGGGAAACGGCGAGACCGTGATCGAGCACCCGACGGGCAGCTCGCCGACCACGGTGACCGTCACCCAGGACGCGGACGGCACGTGGCGCGCAACGTCGGCATCGGTACGCACCGCCCGCAAGATCTTCGACGGCACGGTCTTTGCCCGGCCGCGTCGCTGACCCGCACGCCCCTCAGAGAGGACCCGCACCATGACCGACTCCACTTCCTTCGACGTGGCCCACATCGGCAGCGTCGAGCTGCTGACGCCCGAGTTCGACAAGAGCCTCTGGTTCTTCCGCGACCTCCTCGCGATGCGTGTCGTCGCCGAGATCGACGGCTCCGTTTACCTGCGCACCTGGGACGACTACGAGCTGTACACGATCAAGCTCACCCCATCGGATGCTGCGGGCGTGGGGCGAACGACCTTCCGCGCGATCTCACCGGCCGCTCTCGAGCGCCGGGTCGCGGCGATCGAGGCGACCGGCCTCGGCGAAGGGTGGGTCGACGGCGAGGTCGGCACCGGCCCGATCTATGCGTTCCGCGACCCCGACGGCCACGCAATGGGCATCTACTACGAGACCGAGCGCTACGTCGCGACCGACGACAAGCCGGCGCTCAAGAACCAGGCCTCGGCGTTTCCAGGGCGCGGGGTCAACGCTCGCCGTCTCGACCACATCAACTACCTCGCAAAAGACGTCGAGGCCAACGGCGAGTTCCTCGCGGGCGCCCTCGCCATGCGCGAGAGCGAGCGCATCCGCAACGATGACGGCAAGTTCGCCGCCTGGTGGTTCCACTTCTCGCTCAAGTCGTACGACATCGTTTATTCCGACGATTGGACCAAGCACGGCAACCGCCTGCACCACATCGCCTTCGCCCCCGACACCCGAGAAGACATCCTCAAGGCCGCCGACATCTTTCTCGAGAACGGCATCCACATCGAGTCCGGCCCCCACAAGCACGCGATCAACCAGACGTTCTTCCTCTACGTCTACGAGCCCGGCGGCAACCGCATCGAGTTCGCCAACGCCGGCGCGCGCTTGCTGCTCGACCCCGACCAGCCGGTCGTGGAGTGGACGCAGGAGGAGCGCAAGAAGGGCCAGGCCTGGGGGATGAAGACGATCGAGACCTTCCACACCCACGGCACCCCCGTGGTCTGAGCACCGCACGCGCCCGGGCAGCAGCATCCGGGACCTGAGACTCCTGCTCCCCTGTCGCACGCGATGCGGGGCCCGGACCGCCATGCGCGACGGGGGAGCAGGCTGGGCGCCGAGGAGGTCGCGGGGAGGGGTCAGCCCCAGACGGAGCGGGAGATGTCGACGACCGAGCGGATCTTCGCCCACTGCTCGTCTTCGGTGAGGGTGTTGCCCTCTTCGGTCGAGGCGAAGCCGCACTGCGGGCTGAGTGCCAGCTGTTCGAGCGGAGCGAAGGAGGATGCTTCCTCGATGCGCGGGCGGATGTCGTCGGCGTCTTCGAGTTCACCGCTCTTGGTCGTGATGAGGCCGAGTTCGACGATCTTGTCGCCGGCCGGGAGGAAGCGCAGCGGCTCGAAACCGCCCGCGCGCTCGGAATCGTACTCGAGGAAGTAGCCGTCGTAGGCGGTGTTGCCGAGGAGCTGTTCGGCGATCGGCTCATAGCCGCCGGAGGAGATCCAGGTGGAGCGGAAGTTGCCACGACAGACGTGCGTCGTGACGATCAGGTCGTCGGGCTTGCCCTCGAGGATGCGGTTGAGCAAGGTGGCGTAGCGCTCGGCGATGCCCTCGGTGTCGATGCCGCGCTCACGCGCCTTGGCCAGTTCCGCGTCGGAACAGAGGTACGCCCACGCGGTGTCGTCGAATTGCAGGTAGCGGGCACCGGCGTTGTAGAACGCGGCGAGCGCGTCGCGATAGGTCGTCACGAGGTCGTCGATGATCGCATCCCGCCCGCTGTAGGTCGCGGGATCGATGTGGTCGGGCTCGAGCCGGAAGTCGAGCACGGTCGGCGCGGGGATCGTGAACTTCGGCGTCGCGCCGGTGCGGGCGGCCGCGTCGCGGAGCGCTCGGAAATGGGCGAGGAACGGGTGGTCGGCGGGGAAGCGGATGGGGCCCGTGATCTCGATGCCGCGCGGACGAGTCTGCACGCCCTGGAACTGGATGCCGTGGTCGAGTTCGACGATCTCGACCCCGTCGAGCAGACCGAAGAAGTCGAAGTGCCACCAGGAACGGCGGAACTCCCCGTCGGTGGCGACCTGGAGTCCGTTCTCGGCCTGCTGCTGCACGAGGGCCTCGACCGCAGCATCCTCCACCGCGCGGAGGGCGTCGTCGCTCAGGTCACCCGCGGCGTGCTGGGCGCGCGCCTCGGCGAGAGCGGCCGGCCGGAGGAAGCTGCCGACGATATCGGCCCGGAACGGCGGAGTGGCAGTGGTTGTCGACATGGTGAGATCGTATTGCGCGCCTCGGAGGTGGGCGATCCCGGGTGTCACAGACCGACATGGGAAAGGCCGGACCGCGGAAACGGTCCGGCCCTCCCCCTGCGCTCTACGGCGTGGTCACACCCCCCGATGTCCGCGCGCGCCGCCGCAGGGCGAACGCCAGTCCCCCGGCGGTCAGAAGACCTGCGCCCAGGAGCGCGAAGCCCCAGGGGGCGGTCGAGCCGGTCGACGCGAGGGAACCGGATGCGACGACCGTCACCGTCACACGGATCGACCCGTCGCCGGCCGCGGTCACCACGAGGGTGTGTGCGCCCAGGTCGAAGTCGGCGGGGATGGCGATCGAGAAGCGGGTCGTCCCGTCCGCCCCGGCGGCCGGGATACCGGTGACCACGATCGGATCACTGAACAGCGTCGCCTCGATCGTCTGCCCGGGCTCCAAGCCCACCACCGTGACCGGCAGCGTGCCTCCCTGTTCGACCGTGGTCGCGCCCAGGATGACCGCCCAATCGTCACCGTCCGCCGTCGGCGAGGCGGATGGCGAGGGGTCGGTCGACGGTGAGGGCGAGGTCGTCACCGCCGCGGCGACAGGCCCGGTCGCCGCGGAAACGGCCGATCGATCGATGAGACCCGGCGCCGAAGCCGTGACCCGCACGGTCACCGCCTGGCCTTCCGACCCGACCGGCGGCGTGAACGTCGATCCGGTCACCCCGGCGACGACGACGCCGTCGAGCAGCCACTCGTAGGTTGCCGTCGCATCCGCCGGCTCGGTCACGGCCGTGGCGCTCAGCGGAGAGCCGACGCGGGGCTCACCCGTGATGACGGGCGGCTCGAGCGCCACCTGTTCGGTCTCACCGAAGTTCAGCCACGTGCCCTCGAGCTCGGCGTAGCCCTGGCTGGGCTGCGTCCAGTCGCAGACACCGTCGGCGAACACCGTGTTCAGCTGCGCCCACTGCTCGTCGGTCATCGTGGGGTAGTCCGCGCGAACCGGGTCGGTGACCTCGCACTTCAGCACGTCGCGCAGCAGCGGCTCGCCCGCCTCGTACCGGGGTTCGGAATGATACGGGTAGAGGGTGTTGCACGCCGTCGTCGGGTCGGAGTAATCGAGCTCCTCTTCGATGAAGGTGCCACCCGCGTCGAAGCATCCGTCCTCCAGTTCCGCCGGACGCGCTTGCACCGTGCGTGCACGGTCGGCGGGGCCGCCGAGCTCTTCGATGCCCTCGAGCCACGCGTCAAGGTAGGCGAACGCCTGCTCGCGCATGAGCGTATTGACCGCGCCCTCCGGGCTCGTCCAGTTCACGTGCGTGTCCGCGTTGCCGTGCGCCTCGAGCATCCGCTCGCGGATGATCGCCGAGCGGTAACGCTCGTGGAAGTCGCCCCGGAGGTCGCTGTACCCACGGATCTCCAGCACCGGGATGGTCTCGAGTCCGCCGGTCATCATGTTGACGCGACCGGTCTCGAAGGCCCGCTCGATCGCCTCGACGCTCGCGACGGATCGTTCGGCCGTGCGCACGCCGTCGACGTTCATGCCGCCGATGTTCTGGTTGAGGCTGAGGAACTGCTCGACCGAGATCTCCCCGTTCTCCACGGCGTCGAGCCCGTACTGCACGCCCACGTTGTCGGGTTCGACGCGAAGACCGCGGCCCTGCTCGTCGACGCCGTAGACGTTCTTCACCATGTCGGCGATCGTGCAGCGCAGGCCGTCGGGGTTCGTCGGTGACCACCGGTCCGCGACCGGCACCGCTGCCGCGCAGCCGCGGTTCGGGTCATCGACTCCGTCGAAGAAGGTGAAGCCGAAGCAGGTTCCCGTCACCGCGTGCCCGCTGACCGCGAGCTTCTGCGCGTCGGTCCAGCCGCCACCGGCGGTCGAGCCCCAGTAGTTCTGCAGGCCGCGGCAGTCGTGACCGCCGATGGTGGTGGTGCGCTCATCGGGGTAACCGATCTCGCCGAGGACGCCGTCGAGGATTCCGGGGTAGTTGTTGGCCAGCAGCAGTTGCTGCATGGTGCCGGCCGACCCGCCGGAGCCCATCGTGAACCGCACGGCACCGTGGGTCTCGATGAACTTCTCCTTGACCATCATCGCCGTCTCGGCACTCGTGACGTCGTTGCAGTTCTGCGCGTAGACATTGAGGGTGGCCGACGCGACGGCGTAGCCGTTGCGCAGCAGCAGGTCGTTCTCGACCCCGCCGGTGCTCGTGCCCTGCCAGTACCCGACGCCGCACGCGCCGCCGAAGGTGTAGGCGAGTTTGCCGGTCCAGCCGGCGAGGTCCGTGGTCGGTGAGGGCGCCGCGGTGGCAGGATCGTGCAGGATCGCCGTCTCGTAGACAGCGCGATTGATCGTGCCCCGTTCGATGCGCACGATGTAGGGAACGTCCACGCCGTCGACCTGCGCGGTCGCGAGGTCGGTGGGCCGCGTACCGTTCGTCGGGAAGTCGGCGAACGCCCCGGCGGTCGTGCGGTAGCGGTACGTCACGAAGGTCTGGTCGGTCTGACAGTCGGCGTCGAGTTCGCCGAAGTTCCACGGTGCTCCCGAGGCGGTGCAGTACATCGGATGCTGCGGGCCCGAGAAGACCGGACCGGACAGCGGGTGGTTCACGACCTCCACCTCTGCCGAGCCGGAGTCGGCCGTCTCGACGACGATGTCGCTGGATCCGAGGGGCAGCCCCTCGACCAGACCGATGAGGCGACCCTCGTCGGCGACGAACGCCGACGAGACGTCGACACCGGCGGCGGTCACGCGCACCTCACCCGCAGCGCCGGTGACGGCGACGAGCGCGTCGCCACCCGAGACACTGTCGGCTCGGCTGGACAGGATCTCGACGCTCACGCTGTCCGCCGCGACGGCAGGAGGAGTCAGCAGCGCCAGGGTGACGACGGATGCTGCGGCAACAGCTCCCGCGGCGGCGAACAGGTTTCGGGGTCTTCTCATGAGGATGCCTCCGAGCAGGGGATGAGGACGACGTCGTCCTGGACGGCATCATTGCCGCCTCAGCCAGATAGTAGAAGCTGTCGTGACGAGCGTCAATGAAAACTCAAAGGTTAACTGATCGCCACAGGACGACCTGCTCTTAGCCCTCGTCGAGGAAGACTCCGACTCGATTGCCGTCGAAGACGAACTGCAAGGCGCTACCCGGGGGGAACTGCGCCCGCATCTCCTCCGGGGCGCTGCTGTCGACGAACAGCTCCACCGAGGCGGGGAACGCACCGACGCGGCAGCCGGCGAAGTAACTCCCCTGGATCGATTGGTTGTTCAGATTGGCGTCCGGCTCCGGCAGGTCCTCCGTGGCGACGGCGGAGATGCATTCCCGCCCCGCGACCGCGTAGCCGCCACTGCTTTCGAAGATCGTCAGGCCGAAGAATTCGAACACCGCAGAACTCGGACCCGCGCCGAACCACCCGCTCGGAACCTCCACGGCCGTCGTTTTCTCCAGGGTCGCGATCTGCGGCGCGCCGGACGAGGAAGACACCGGCGCGATCGACGTCAGCGCATGCGTGATCGCAGCCGACGCGACGATGGATGCGATCACCGAGAGCACCCACCACACGCGCAGTCGAGGGGAAACGATCTTCCCGATGAAGGAAGTCCGCGCTTCCACCGAATCCGGCTCAGGTTCGTGGCGTTCATCTTCCGGCTCGCGAATCGCTTCTCGATGAGAACCAAGGTGCCCCCCGAGAGGTGGGGCGGGTTCGGCCGGGGCGGGCTCGGGAACGACCGGGGCGATGCCTGCCGGCTCCGGTCCGGCGAACGTGGATTCGAGCTCGCGCAGGCGCTGAGCGGCTCGAGGATCCTGGTCGATGTCAGCCTCGGGGCCGTAGGCGCGAGCCTGCAGCATGTTCAACTCGTGCTGTGTCGAGGCATCCATCGCCCGCATCCTTTCACGAAGCCTCCGTGCCGTCCCGGTGGCACGGAGAGGAAGGGCGGGGTCACGAACCGAACCCGACGATCGCTCCACGCGCGTCGAACCGGGCCGTGGATGCCCACGCGATCTCCCACCGATTGCCCTCGGGGTCGGCGATGTACCCCGAACGTCCGCCCCACTCCCGCGTCGTGGGAGCTTCGACCGGCGTGGCTCCGGCCGAGACCGCCGCTTCGAACGCGACGTCGACCTCGCCGGGGGTGTCGACGTTGCACGCGAGGGTGACCCCCGACCATCCCGCCGAGGGAAGCTCCCCTCCTGCCGCCTCGATCGACAATGGAGAGAGGGGATAGAGCGAGAACAGCACTCCCCCGAGCAGGAAGGCCGCCCAGGTGTCATCGCTCCCGCCTACCTCGTCCCATCCGAGCGAGCCGTAGAACCGACGAAGTGCGGGCAGGTCGCGCGCCCCGACGGTCACGACCGAGAGGCGCGGAGGAATCGACACGGGTGCATTCTGTCAGGACGCCTCGCCCACCGCCCGGGCTCGGGCGGCGGGAGGACTTTCGGCCGAGCGGAGGAGGGTTCAGGCCGGGGAGTCCTCTCGCCGACCGAAGCTCCTCGCGAACTCGGACGATCGGCCTACTCGGTGCGGGTGTTCGGCGCCGGCGCCCGTCTCGAGTCGCTGCGAGCTAGTGGTCGTGGTGATCGTTCTCGCCCTCGAGAAGCATCCCGACCGAGGTCGCGCACGCGTCGCCCCGCCACGCTTCGATCCCCTCGCGCACGGCGAAGACGGCGATCACGAGCCCTGCGATCGCGTCTGCCCACCACCACCCGAGGAGGCTGTTGAGCACCAGCCCGATGAGCACGGCCGCGGAGAGGTAGGTGCAGATGAGGGTCTGCTTGGAGTCGGCGACGGCGGTGGCCGAGCCGAGCTCGCGGCCCGCGCGCCGCTCCGCGAAAGAGAGGAAGGGCATGATGATCACGCTCAGAGCAGTGATCGCGATGCCCAGTGGCGAGTGTTCCACGGTGACCTGGCCGAGCAGAGCGAGCAGCGAGGAGACGCTGACGAAGGCGGCGAGCGCGAAGAAGGCGACAGCGATGACCCGGAGGGTTCCCATCTCCCAGCGCTCCGGGTCGCGGCGCGTGAACTGCCAGGCGACCGCGGCGGCGGAGAGGACCTCGATCGTCGAGTCCAGCCCGAATCCGACGAGCGCCGCCGACGACGCGACCGTGCCCGCCGAGATCGCGACGACGGCTTCGATCACGTTGTACGCGATCGTCAGAGTGACGACCGCCTTGATCCGCCGCTGCAGGATGCGCTTCCGCTCACTCTCGGCGGTCGACGACGCGACGCTCATGAGCAGGTGCAGCTGTCGCCGGTGCAGCAGTCGGGTTCGACGTAAAGGACGACGCGCAGCAGTTCGTCCAGCGCGGGAGCTAGATGCTCGTCGGCGAGCCGGTACCAGGTGCGCCGGCCGTCGGGCACGGCTTCCACGAGACCGCAGCCGCGCAAGCACGCGAGCTGGTTGGACATGACCTGACGCGAAACGCCGAGAGACTCTGCGAGACCCGAGGGCTGCGCGGGAGCTTCGCGCAGAGCCAGGAGCACGCCCGCGCGTGTCGAATCCGCGAGAGCGTGCGCCAGCCGCGCGAGTGCGGCGGTATGCGTGACAGTGGCGGTCGCGATGGACATGGGCCGAGAGTACAGGAGTGTCTGAATTCACGGAACCCTGTATAAACCGGACGACGCCGTTACGTATCCGCCCCGCGCAACGCGGGGAGCAGCACGTCGTCGATCACCGAGACGAAGAAGTCGCGGTCGACCGATGCGCGGTCGACACTCAAACGGTGCGTGCTCATGGCGGGGATGACTACGGACAGAACGGGGATACTGGTCGCCACCGCGGCGGAAATCTCGCCCCGGTGCAGAGCTCGCTGCAAGAGGCGCCGGTAGACCTCGACGTACGGGTCCGTGACCTCGGACCGGATCACGGCGGCCATTCGCTCTGAGCTCCGCGTGGCCGAGGCGAGCCCCGCGAAGATCGCCATCCGCCGCTCCGGGTCACCCAGCCACGGGGAATCGACCACCGCGAGCAGGTCGGATCGCAGAGATCCGAGATCCGGCAGATCATCCACCTCCGGGGGCCGTCCGGCGGCACGGATCGCCGCAAGCACGAGGTCTTCCTTCGTCGCCCACCGCCGGTAGAGGGTGGTCTTCGCCTTGCCCGTTCGGGCCGCCACCTCGTCGACGGTCAGCCGCTCGTAGTCGCGCTCGGCCAGGAGGTCGAGCGTGCTCGCCAGGATCGAGGCATCGCTGGAGCGGTCGAACGGGCGGCCCGTCCGCCGGGCTGCGGACTCGACCCGGGGTTCGGGGGCCGCCTCGGAAGTATCCATCTCTCGCAGAGTACGGCACGCAGCCCCCGTTACGCTACCTCCGAGTATCGTAAGTCGGGAAGGCGCGACCGTGCCGCCGGAGGAGAAGCAATGGATATCCAGGACTCAGTCATCGTCATCACCGGAGCGTCGTCCGGAATCGGAGCAGCGACCGCGCGTGCAGCATCCGCCGCCGGGGCGCGCGTGGTGCTCGCCGCCCGACGCGCGGACCGCATCACCCGACTGGCCGACGAGCTCGATCGAGCCATCGCCGTGCGCTGCGACGTCACGGATCAGCGCCAGATCGAAGCGCTCGTCTCGACGACGCTGGCCGAGTTCGGGCGCATCGACGTGCTCGTCAACAACGCCGGTCAGGGGTTGCAGGCCACCGTCGAACAGATCGCGCTCGATGACTTCCGCTCCCTGCTCGAGCTGAACCTCATCGCGCCGCTCGCGATGATGCAGGCGGTGCTCCCGACGATGCGGCGCCAGCACGCGGGTGCCATCGTCAACGTCAGCTCCGGCACCACTTTCGCAAACGTGCCCGGAACCGGTGCCTATGTCGCCTCGAAGGTCGCACTCGAGCGCCTCACCGCCATTGCCCGCAACGAGTGGGAGGCCGCCGGCATCGCCGTGTCGACGGTGATTCCGTTCGCGACCGACACCGAGTTCCTCGCGTCGATCCGTGCAGGTCGCGCTGACGCGGAGGCGATGACGGCCGGAGCAGAGTTCGACACACCGGAGACCGTCGCCGACGCCATCCTGCAGCTCATCAGAAGCGGTGAACCTCAGCTCGATCTGGTTCCGGCCGCGTACGGCGGCACCCGCTGAGCGCGTGAGCTCGCGCGGGCGCCGTCCCACCCGCAGCTCCGGACCTTGTTCTGCCCCTGCGGGCGGACCTGTTCTGCTTCGGCGACGGGGAGCCACCGCCCATAGACAGTAAGAAGCACTTCCGCAACCGCCTGTCTCAGCCCGCACCCACCGGCTGAGGTGAGCGAGACGCCGCGATGATCATCCGATCTCGGGCGGCGTCCGATTCGGAAGGAACCCCCCATGCGAGCAGTCGTCTTCAAGGGCCCGTTCAAGCTCAGCGTAGAAGATGTCCCCGACCCCAAGATCGAGCAACCGCTGGACGCGATCATCCGCATTACGACCGCGAACATCTGCGGGTCGGATCTTCACCCGTACGAGGGTCGCGCACCGTTGGACGCCGGCATGGTGCTCGGTCACGAGAACATGGGAATCGTCGAGGAAGTCGGGGCCGGAGTCGACCGCATCAAGGTCGGAGACCGCGTCTCCGTGCCCTTCAACCTCGCCTGCGGCACGTGCCGCAACTGCAACGACGGATTCACCTCAGCCTGCCTCCGGGCGAACCCTTCGGGGAACCCCGGAGCGGGTTACGGATATCCCGGCATGGGCCCTTACCTGGGTGGGCAGGCCGAGCTCCTGCGCGTGCCGTGGGCGGACTTCAATCTTCTCGAGCTGCCGGCCGGAACCGAGAACGAAGCCGATTTCACGATGCTGTCCGACATCTTCCCCACCGGCTATCACGGCACCGAATTGGCGATGGTGGCACCGGGCAAGTCCGTGGCCGTCTTCGGGGCAGGACCGGTCGGGCTCATGGCGGCCTACAGCGCGCTGCTGCGCGGGGCATCGCAGGTCTTCGTCGTCGATAAGGAACCCGACCGCCTCGCCCTTGCCGCGAGCATCGGCGCCACCCCGGTCGACATCTCCGACGGCAATCAGACCGAAACCATCATCGATGCGACCGACGGTTTCGGAGTCGACTGCGGCGTGGAAGCGGTGGGCTTCCAAGCGCACGACGCCCACGGCCAAGAACATCCCGAACTGGTTCTCGACAACCTCGTGGAGGTCGTCCGCGCCACCGGGCACATCGGAGTCGTCGGCGTTTACGTCCCGGAGGATCCGAAAGCCGCCGAAGAAGGCGCCAAGACGGGCCGCATCGCCTTCAACTACGGCCTGGCATTCGAGAAGGGCATCAGCATCGGATCAGGGCAGTGCCCGGTGAAGCGTTACAACCGGGAGCTGCGCGATCTGATCATCCGAGACCGCGCCAAGCCCTCGTTCATCGTCTCGCACGAACTCGGTCTCGACGAAGCCGTCGACGCCTACGACCGATTCGACAAGCGCGAAGACGGCTGGACGAAGGTCCTCCTCCACCCGGGACAGACGGCCTAGCAACCGCCCCGATCGCACGAGCGTCGGAAAATCGCACCGTTGTCGGAGGATTTCGGCGCAATCCTCCGACAACGGTGCGTATCTCCGACGCTCGTGCGATCGGGCCGCGGGGAGAGGGCGGAGGGGAGAGGTCGGCCCCATCAGGCTTGATCCGGTGGCCTCAGCGGTAGGCGCTGACCCGTGAGGTCAGGCGGCAAGCAGCCGCTGGGTGACCCGATCGGCCAACCGGGGCTCGATGGCGGAGACGAGCTGGGTGAACCTTTCGACGCTGGCCGGACCGAGCGACGCGTGCACCTCGGCGAACCGTCGGCGTAGCGGCACCCGCGGCCAGTCGCTGGGCAGAAGTTCGGAGGGGAGGGCGGGATCGGTCTCGCGGAACGCCTGCCAGGCGAGCATGAGGCGGGAGCGGAGCGCCAGGGCGTTCACCGGCTCGCCCGAGGTCTCAGCATCCGTCAGCGTCGTCGCGAACGCGGCGTATTGCCGCTGGATCTCATCGAGGTTCCACGCGGAGCGCGGGCTCGCCCCTCCGGATCGCTCGAGCTGAGCGCGCATCGCCGTGACGTCGGCCACACCCAGCTGCGAGAGCTGCCCGAGCGCGTCGGCTGCAGCATCGCGTGCCGAGATCCAGACGCCGTCGTAGAGGGGTGCGAATCCCAGCCAGCGCAGTCGTGACCGCGAGGAGTGCCGCAGCGCCCGCTGCGACTCGGGGATCGAGAAGGCCACGACCGTCCAGGTGCTGTCCCAGGGTTGCTCGCGGACCCCGAACGTGTCGAGCCACTGCGCTTCGTCGCCGACGACCGCGAGGCCGCGATCGGTCAGGCGGTGCGCCGTTCGCCGGCCGTCGCGCTCCGCCGACAGGAGGTCGACGTCGACGAGACGCCCGAGAGCCGCCCGCGCTGCCGCTTCCTTGACACCCAGGTCACCGAGGGCCCCCAGGATCGACCCGGTCGGCAACGCCTCGGGCACACGCCACCAGTAGTCACCGAAGAGGGTGAGCACCTGGCGGGCCGGGGAGACACGTCGGACGGGAATCGACTCGCCGCCGAGGGCTGTCCCCATCATCCGGCCATCCTCCCACGCTCGACCGACCGACCCCGCTTCGCAACAGTCCCGCTCCCCTGTCTCGTTGCAGCGACAGCGAGGGGCCCTGACAAGATCCCGCACGCGTGAGGGCGCCTCGCTACCCTGAGGGCATGGCTGACGCGACATCGCCTCCTGAGCCCCCGGTGACCACGGCGAGCGGCGACACCGACAGGCGGTTCTTCGGCCAGCCGCGAGCGCTCGCCCACGTCTTCGGAGTGGAGATGTGGGAGCGGTTCAGCTTCTACGGCATGCAGGGCATCCTGCTGATCTACCTCTACTACTCCGCCCAGCAGGGCGGCCTCGGTATCGACCAGGCCGTCGCGACGGGCATCGTCGGCGCCTACGGCGGTGCGGTCTATCTGTCCACGATCCTCGGTGCGTGGATCGCCGATCGCCTGCTCGGTTCGGAGCGGGTGCTCTTCTTCAGCGCGATCGTCATCGTGGCGGGCCATGTGAGCCTCGCGCTGCTCCCCGGTGTCCTCGGAGTGGGCGTCGGCCTGATCCTGGTGGCGCTCGGTTCCGGCGGACTGAAAGCGAACGCGACCTCGGTCGTGGGCACGCTCTACTCGCCCGACGACCCGCGGCGGGACGGCGGTTTCTCGCTGTTCTACCTCGGTATCAACCTGGGGGCGTTCCTCGGCCCCCTGCTCACCGGCTTGCTGCAGTCGACGCTCGGCTTCCACTGGGGCTTCGGCCTGGCGGCGGTGGGCATGGTGCTCGGCCTCATCCAGTACTCGATCGGCCGGCGGAATCTCCCCGCGGCGGCACGAGCCGTTCCGAACCCGCTCCCCCGCAACAAGTACGGGCTTTGGGTGGGTATCGCCGTCGCAGCCGTGGTGGTCATCGTCGTGCTCGTGCTCACGGGAGTGATCCGCGCCGACAACCTGGCCGCCGTGGTCATCCTCGTCACCATCGTGGCCACGATCGCCTACTTCGCGGTCATCCTCACCTCACGGCGCCTGGAGCCGGTGGAGCGGTCACGCGTCTTCGGCTTCATTCCGCTGTTCATCGTGAGCGTCGGATTCTGGTCGCTGTACCAGCAGCAGTTCACCGTGTTGACGATCTACTCCGACGAGCGCCTCAACCGCGACCTCTTCGGGTGGGAGATGCCGGTCGCTTGGGTGCAGTCGATCAACCCGGTCTTCATCATCATCCTCTCGGGCGTCTTCGCGGCCGTCTGGACCAAACTCGGGCGCCGCCAAGCCACCACGCCGGTCAAGTTCGCCTTCGGCGCGATCGTGATGGGCCTGGCCTTCCTGCTCTTCCTCGTCTGGGCCAACAGCGGCCAGAACGCGACACCGCTCCTGGCGATCGTCGCGATCCTCTTCGTGTTCACCGTCGCCGAGCTGTTCATCTCCCCCATCGGGCTGTCCGTCTCCACGAAGCTCGCCCCGGCGGCCTTCCACACCCAGATGGTGGCGTTGTTCTTCCTGTCCGTCGCCCTCGGTACGGCGGTCGCCGGCCAAGTCGCCACCCTGTACGACCCGACGAACGAGGTGCCCTACTTCGCGATCCTCGGGTCGATCGCCATCGTGCTCGGGATCGCGCTCCTGGCCGTGACCAAGCCCGTCCTGGCCCTCATGAAGGGCGTGCGCTAGGGCGCCGCGAGCCTCAGAACACGTACTCCATCAGCTCGACGCCGAGGGTGCGGAACGCCTCGTGCGCGCGCAGGCGGTGGGTGATCGACAGATCGTCGAACGCAACGATGAGCGCATAGGACACGCCCGCCCGCGGACCTGCGAGCACTCCCGCTTCGGCGCGAACGCCCGTCTCCCGGCCGGTCTTGTTGACGAAGAGGAGGTCGTGCTCGTCGTGCTCGTGCGCGAAGGGGTCCAGGCCCGTCGCGGAGGCGACGAGGCTGAGGTCGTGGTTGAGGCTCAGCCATTCCGCGACCTGCGCGCTGACCCCCGGCGTGACCGCGCGCGAATTCACCAGCGCGGAGAACAAGCTCGACAGCTCCCGCGCCGAGGCGAGTGCCACTTGCGGCGCATCGTCGAGCCCGCGGGTGTCGCGGAACCGGTCGAGCAGCGCCGAGCGTGCCATCCCGAGGGAGTCGAAGCGGGCACGCACCGCCGGTAGGCCGACGCGGGCCAGGAGCACGTTCGCGGCGAGCGCGTCGCCCGTCGCTGCGGCCAAGACGGCGACGTCGACGAGCGGGAGGGCCGGTGCCTTCAGGTGGCGCCAGATGCCCGCGACACCCACCGCATCGACGGCGCTGCGCTCGACGATCTCGAGCGGGTCGATCCGTCCGTCCTCGAAAGCTGCCGCCACCTCGATGAGCAACGGCACCATCCCGATACCGCCGACGGGCAGCATCTCGTTGTCATCGCCCTGCAGCACCGGCGTGCCGCGATCGAGGTCGTCCACGCGCACCGAGACGCGTGCCCCGGAGCCCGCGACGAGGTCGAGTGCGCGCAGGGTCGAGGAGAACGACCGAGTCGCCGATCCGGTGCGGCGCGGTGAGCGCCGCGTTCCACCACGGTTGGCACCGCGGGTTCCCTCGGCGGCCGAGTCATGCGGGGAGTGTGGAGTGATTCCCACGGTGAAGTACCTCCCCAGTCAGTGACGCAGCATCCGAATCACACCAGACGCGGGTTACCAGATGGTGACCCGACGGTCCGGATCGAGCCAGAGATCGTCGGACTCGGTGACGTCGAAGGCGTCGTAGTACGCGTCGATGTTGCGCACGATCTGGTTGCAGCGGAACTCGTTCGGCGAGTGGGGGTCGATCGTGAGCAGCCGGATCGTCTCGGCCTCACGGCCCTTCTGCTGCCAGACCTGCGCCCAGCTGAGAAGCAGGCGCTGCGTGCCGGTGAAGCCGTCGACCACCGGCGACTCGGCGTCGCCGAGCGAGAGCTGGTAGGCCTTCAGGGCGATGCCGAGTCCGCCCAGGTCGCCGATGTTCTCCCCGATCGTGAGCTCGCCGTTGACCTTGTGCTCGTCACCGAGTCCGACGGGCACGAGATCGTTGTACTGCTCGATCAGGCTGCGCGTGCGCTGCTCGAACGCCGCACGGTCATCGTCGGTCCACCAGTCGCGCAGCGACCCGTCGCCGTCGAAGCGGCTGCCCTGGTCGTCGAACCCGTGGCCGATCTCGTGACCGATGACCGCGCCGATACCGCCGTAGTTGGCGGCAGCATCCCGATCCGCGTCGAAGAACGGGTACTGCAGGATCGCCGCCGGGAACACGATCTCGTTCATGAGCGGGTTGTAGTAGGCGTTCACCGTCTGCGGGGTCATGAGCCACTCGTCGCGGTCGATCGGCTTGCCGACCTTCGCGAGCTGGCGATCGTGCTCGGCGACGTGAGCGCGGCGCACGTTGCCGACGAGGTCGGTGGCATCGATCTCGAGCAGGTCGTAGTCGCGCCACTTCACGGGGTAGCCGATCTTCGGGGTGAAGGCGTCGAGCTTGGCGAGCGCCCGCTCGCGGGTCGCCGGGCTCATCCACTCGAGTGCTTGGATCGACTGCCGGTATGCCTCGACGACGTTGGCGACGAGTTCGTCCATCGCTTCCTTCGCGGTGGGCGGGAAGTGCCGTTCGACGTAGACCCGCCCGACGGCCTCGCCCATCGCCGCCTCGACGAGGCCGACGCCGCGCTTCCAGCGCTCGCGGTTGACCGGAACACCGGTGAGCTGCGTGCCGTAGAAGGCGAAGTTCTCGGCCACGAAATCGTCGGACAGGAAAGCGGCGCCGGCGTGCACGACCTTGAAGCGCAGCCACGCCTTCCAGTCCTCGAGCCGCTCCTCGGTGAGCACGCTCGACAGCGACTCGATGAAGCTCGGCTGGTACAGCACGACCTCGCTGAAGGCGTCGCGATGCTCGGGCGCGACGCTCTCGAGCCACGGGGCGAGGTCGACACCGGCGAGGGCCACCGTGTCGTCCCACGAGCGCAGGTTGTAGGTGGCGACCGCGTCGCGGCTGCGCACCTTGTCCCAGTGGTGGGAGGCCAGCTCCGACTCGAGTGCGAAGATGCGATCGGCGGATGCTGCGGGCTCCGCCACGTTCGCGAGCTCGAGGATGCGCTCGATGTGCGCGCGGTAGGCGCTGCGGATCTCTTCGAAGTTGTCCTGGCGGTAGTAGCTCTCGTCGGGGAGCGACAGCCCACCCTGGATGAGGAACGGCACGTAGCGCTGCGGGTTGCCCGGGTCGGGCTCGACGTACAGCTCGATGAGGCCGTTGACGCCCTCGCGCTCGAGCTCGCCGATCGTGCGCAGCAGCGAGGGGATGTCGGTCACCGCGTCGACGCGCGCCAACTGGTCGGCCAGCGGGGCGGCACCGAGCGCGGCGATGCGCTCGGTGTCCATGAAGCTCGTGAACAGGTCGCCGATCTTGCGTGTCTCGGTGCCGGGATCAGCATCCTGCGACTCGACGATGATCGTCTGCACGTCCTTCTCGGCCTGCTCGGCGAGCAGGTGGAACGCACCCCAACGGGCCTTGTCGTCGGGAATGTCGGTGCGCTCGAGCCAGCGACCGTTCACGTAGCGGAACAGGTCGTCCTGGGGGCGGATCTCGGTGCTCAGGTCGTCGAGCGCGAGGCCGGATCGGGGGGAGTCGGTCATGCGTCCAGGATAGGCGCCGGTGGCGACGTGGTGGCTGGGAGCCGGCCGGTCAGGCAGGCGGGATGAGCCCCTCGGCGCGGTAGCGGTCGAACAGGGCGGTGAACGAATCGACGGTGCGGTGGTGCACCGAGAATCCCGCCAACCGCGACTTGCTGATGTCGGTCACGACCTCGAGCTGGCGGCCGAGGTCGGCGTCGGTGTGCCACCACGATGCGACCCGGCTGAGATCGGGCTCGACGAGCCCGTGCTCGGCGGCGATACGCTGCCACACGTCCTGGGCACCGGCCATCCGCTGCTCGAGCGGCTGCGGCTCGGCCTCCGGGCCGACCGGCTCGACGCCGAAGTACTCCGCCAGGCGGGTCCACATCCAGCGCCAGCGGAAGACATCGCCGTTGACCACGTTGAACGCCTCGTTGCTCCCGGCGTCGGAGGTCGCCGCCCACAGCATCTGCTCGGCGAGAACGGTGGCGTCGGTCATGTCGGTCAGGCTGTCCCACTGGGTGAGTGACCCCGGGAACACGAACGGCTCACCCAGGTCGCGGCAGATCGAGGCATACACCGCGAGGGTCAGGCCCATGTTCATCGCGTTGCCGACCGCGTGGCCGATGACGGTGTGCGAGCGGTGCACCGACCAGGTGAATCCGTCGCGCTCGGCAGCGGCGAAGAGCTCGTCCTCCTGCGCGTAGTAGAAGTTCGGCGCGTCCAGCCGCGCCTCCTCCTCGTGGAACGGGGTGTCGGGCATCGCGCCCTGCCCGTACGTCTCGAACGGGCCGAGGTAGTGCTTCAGACCGGTGACGAGGGCGACGTGCTCGAGGGGCGCGTGCGAGAGGGCCGCCAGCAGGTCGCGCACCATCCCGCCGTTCACGGCGATGTTCTCCTCCTCCGTCTCCTGCCGCGACCACGCGGTGAAGAAGACGTGCGTGGGCTTCTCGTCGGCGAGCACCCGTGCCAGGTCGTCGGCGGAGCGCAGGTCGGCCGACAGCGGACGCACGCCCGGTCGCTCGGCGATGGGCCGCCGCGAAAGCGCCGTGACCGGCCACCCCTGTGCGCTCAATAGGTCGACGAGCGCCGAACCGCCGATGCCGGTGGCCCCCACGACGAGGGCGCTACGGGGGGCGGATGCTGCGGAATCGGGAGCCTGCGCGGGGGAAGTCATCCCCCGTCGCAACGCCGTCGCGACTCAGGCATTCCCCAACAGCACGCGGCGAGCGCCTCGTCCTAGGCTCGTGAGGTGACCAGCGCGACGCTCAACCGCGACATCCTGCGCCTCGCCGTGCCCGCGCTGGGCGCCCTCATCGCCGAGCCGCTGTTCCTCATCGTCGATTCGGCCCTCATCGGTCACCTCGGCGTCGACCCGCTCGCGGGGCTCGGCATCGCCGGCGCGATCCTGCAGACCATCGTCGGGCTCATGGTCTTCCTCGCCTACTCCACGACCCCGGCCGTCGCGCGGCGCTTCGGCGCCGGTGACCCGACCCGCGCCGTGTCGGCCGGCATCGACGGCATGTGGCTCGCGCTCGGCATCGGCGGCGTCCTCGCCCTCGCCGGCGTGCTGTCGACCCCCACGCTCGTGTCGCTCTTCGGAGCGAGCGAAGCGGTCGCCGAGCAGGCCGAGATCTACCTCGGCATCTCGGTGTGGGGCCTTCCCGCGATGCTCATCGTCTTCGCCGCGACCGGATTGCTGCGCGGAATGCAGGACACCGTGACTCCCCTCTGGGTCGCCGGGCTCGGCTTCGGCACCAACGCCGTGCTCAATTTCGTCTTCATCTACGGCTTCGGCTGGGGCATCGCCGGCTCGGCGGTGGGAACGGTCGTCGCCCAGTGGGGCATGGTCGCCGCGTACGTCGTGGTGGTGGGGCGCCTCGCGCGACGGCACTCAGCATCCGTTCGTCCGCAACGGGAGGGCGTACAGGGCTCGGCCCTGTCGGGGGGATGGATGCTGCTGCGCACCGTGAGTCTGCGCGGAGCGCTGCTGGTGACCGTCGTCGTGGCGACCGGCCTCGGCGCGCCCGAGCTCGCCGGCTGGCAGGTGGTGTTCACGATCTTCTCGACCGCCGCCTTCGCCCTCGACGCCCTCGCGATCGCCGCGCAGGCGCTCGTCGGCAAGGGACTCGGCGCGGGCGACGATGAGGGCGTGCAGCGCGTGCTCCGCCGCACGACCGCGTGGGGCGTGTGGTTCGGGGTGCTCGTGGGAGGGATGATCGCCGCCCTGTCGGGCGTGATCGGGCTCGTGTTCACTGGAGACCCCACGCTCGCGGCGCTGATCCAGCCCGCGCTGCTCGTGCTGGCCGTGGGCCAGCCGCTCGCCGCCGTCGTGTTCGTGCTCGACGGGGTGCTCATCGGGGCGGGAGACGGCCGTTACCTCGCTCTCGCGGGCGGGCTCAACCTGCTCGTGTTCGCCCCGGCGATCGTGCTCGTCGCCGTCCTCGCCCCGGGCGGCGCCGCGGGCCTCGCCTGGGTGGCCGTCGCGTTCTTCGGCGTCTATATGCTGGCGCGTCTCGCCACCCTCGGGTGGCGCGTGCGGGGAGCCGCCTGGACCACCGCCGGAGCCTGACCTCACCCGCAACACCCAGGCATCTTCCCTAGCGTCGAACGATGACGAAGCTCACGCGTGCTCTTCTCATGACCCTTCCCACCGCCGCCCTGATGGCCGGGTGCACGGCCACGACCTTCCCCGAGGCCACCAGTGAACCGGCGGAATCCACTCCCTCCCCCACCTCCAGCGGCTCGACGCTTCCGGAAGGCGACGCCGCCAGGGCGTGGCTCGACGACGTGCTTCCGCTCGGCGTGCGCGAGGGGTCGCAAGGTGCGACCGGTCGCGGTGTCGAGCGCCTCACTGCCGACGGGCCGAGCATGCTGGGCATCACGGAGGGGGACGGACGGTGGGAGATCACCCTGACGTGCCAGAGCATCGACGGCTCCACGGTCAGCTACTTCCTCGAGTCCTCCGCGGCGGTCATCGACGAACCTGCCGTCCTCGAGTGCTCACGGCCGGGAGAGCAGCAGACGTTCACGGCGAACATCCTCTACGACGGGCGCACCGAGGCCACGATGCGGCTGACGGCGGAGTCGGATGCGATCGTCGCCTACGACGTGCGCTCCCACGTCGGGCCGGTGGGCTGAGACCCGCCGGGCTAAGCCGCCCACCTCCGGCACCACTCGTACATCACGACGGCCGCTGCGGCCGAGGCGTTGAGCGAGCGGGTCGAGCCGTACTGGGTGATCTCGACGACACCGGATGCTGCCGCCACAGCCTCCGGCGAGAGTCCGGGCCCCTCTTGACCGAACAGCAGGACGCAAGCCTCGGGCAGTTCTGCCCGGTCGACGGGAACGGAACCCTCGACGTTGTCGACCGCGATGACCGGCAAGGATTCCGACGCCGCCCACGCGGCGAAGGCGGCAACGTCTTCGTGGTGGCGCACGTGCTGATACCGGTCGGTCACCATCGCCCCACGACGGTTCCACCGGCGCTTGCCGATGATGTGCACCTCGGCGGCGAGGAACGCGTTCGCGCTGCGCACGATCGAGCCGATGTTCAGGTCGTGCTGCCAATTCTCGATCGCGACGTGGAACGGGTGGCGCCGTTCATCGAGGTCGGCGACGATCGCGTCCATGCGCCAGTACCGGTAGCGGTCGATGACGTTGCGGCGGTCGCCGGCCGTCAACAGCTCGGGGTCGTAGCGCTCATCCTCCGGCCAGTCGCCCTCCCACGGCCCGACGCCGTGCAAGACGGTCGCCTCGGGCTCTTCGGGCGTATCCGTTCCGTCGCTCACCGCCTCAGGCTAGGTGATTTCGGTCACCCGAAAAGTGCCCTAAAGTTTCGGTATGCCGAAAACGTCGCTGTCGACAGCCGCACCGGGGAGGGAGGCGCGCCCGGCCGGCGCCGCCCGCGCGCGCTGGCTCATCGGACCGGCACTCGTCGCCGGCGTCGCCTACCTCGACCCCGGCAACGTGGCGAGCAATATGACTGCGGGCGCCGCCTTCGGATACCTGCTGGTCTGGGTCGTGGTGGTCGGCAACCTCATGGCGTGGCTGATCCAGTACCTCTCCGCGAAGCTCGGCATCGTCACCGGCCAGAGCCTGCCTGAGACCCTCGGTCATCGCATCCGCAGCCCGTGGGGGCGACGCGCCTATTGGCTGCAAGCCGAGCTGGTCGCGATGGCGACCGACATCGCCGAGGTGATCGGCGGGGCGGTCGCGCTCAACCTGCTGTTCGACGTTCCGCTCCTGTGGGGCGGCGTCATCACGGGAGCCGTGTCGATGGTGCTGCTGGTGGTGCAATCGCGCCGGGGCGCGCGCCCGTTCGAGTTCATCGTCATCGGGATGGTCGCGATCATCGCCCTGGGGTTCACGTTCGGCGTCTTCATCGGCCCGCCCGATCCGGCCGCCATCGTGGGCGGGTTGGTGCCGCGGTTCGAGGGGAGCGCGTCGGTGCTGCTCGCAGCATCCATCCTCGGCGCGACGATCATGCCGCACGCGATCTACGCGCACTCCGCCCTCGCGCGCGACCGCTTCGCCGTGGCCCCCGCCCTGCCCGACGCCCCCGAGCGAACGCTCGAGCAGGCTCGCGGCATCGGCACCGCGCGCCTGCTGCGTGCCACGCGGTGGGACGTCACGATCGCGATGGCGATCGCCGGCACAGTGAACCTCTGCATCCTGCTGCTCGCCGCCGCGAACCTGTCGGGCGTCGCGGGCACCGACACCCTCGAGGGCGCCCACGCCGCCCTCGCCGCGGGTCTCGGCCCCCTCGTGGCCACCCTGTTCGCCGTGGGACTGCTCGCCAGCGGCCTCGCCTCGACCTCGGTCGGGGCCTACGCCGGAGCCGAGATCATGCACGGCCTGCTGCGGGTGCGGATCCCGCTGCTCGCACGACGGCTCGTGACCCTCGCGCCCGCGCTGCTCATCCTCGGCGCCGGGCTCGACCCGACCGCGGCGCTCGTGCTCAGCCAGGTCGTGCTGTCGTTCGGCATCCCCTTCGCGCTCATCCCGCTGATCGCGCTGACGGCGAAGCGCGAAGTGCTCGGGCCGTTCCGCAACCGCATCGCGACAACGGTCGCCGGTGTCGCAGCATCCGTCTTCCTGATCGCCCTCAACGCGATCCTGCTCTGGCTGATCCTCACCGGCAGCTGACGCGGCACGGCGGCTAGCCTGGTGTGGTGGCCTCTCCTGCCGTCGACGACTATCTCAAGACGATCTACCACCACACCGAGTGGCAGGACGAGCGGATCACTCCCTCGCAGCTCGCCGCGGTTCTCGGACTCGCGCCGTCGAGCGTCACCGAGATGGTGAAGAAGCTCGCAGCGCAAGGCCTGGTCACCCACCGCCCCTATGGTCCGGTTGCGCTCACCGACACCGGACGCCTGCGTGCGGCGGCCGTCATCCGCCGCCACCGCCTCATCGAGACGTGGCTGGTCGAGGAGTTCGGCTACGGCTGGCACGAGGTGCACGACGAAGCCGAAGTGCTCGAGCACACCGTGAGCGACCGCCTCCTCGACGGCATCGACGCGCGGCTCGGACGCCCGCGGTTCGACCCGCACGGCGATGCGATTCCGGATGCTGCGGGGGTCGTGCACCGGGAGGAGTTCGTGCTGCTGGCCGATGCGGCGCCCGGGCATCGGGGGCGCGTGCTGCGGGTGAGCGACCGCGATCCCGAGCTGCTGCGCGCCCTGGTCGACGCGGGCATCGAGGTCGGCATCGACGTCGAGGTGCGAGGCGAGGGCACCGTCCGTCTCGCGGAGGCCGATCTGCCGCTGCCCCCGGGCGCCTCCGACGCGGTGTGGCTGACCGCCTGAGCGCGTGCAGGTCGCGCACTCGCGGACAGAGCCGCTCGCTCAGCCGGCGGCGCGGGCGGCCTGGGCGAAGGGCCAGTGCACCCCGGTCGCGTCCTCGCACGTGCGCCACAGGCGATCGCCCACCTCGAGACTGCGGGTGAGCGGCGCGGCACGCGCGCGGCGCGGTTCGCCCTGGGTCACGAACCGCGGACCCCAGAACTGCCCGCCCGAGGCGTCAGCATCCACCAACGCCCGCACCAACGGCCAGGCACCGTGCTCCTTGGACTGGGTGAGCACCGCCTGCAGCTGGGCGGTGAAGCGCCCGCGCCGGGTGGGCTCGTTGACGCCGCGCACACCGACCGTGCGACCGCTGACGGAGTAGCCCGGGTGAGCGACCAGGCTCTGCACGGGCACGCCGGTCGCACGCAGGCGCCGCTCGGCCTCGAAGCCGAGCGCGGTGGTCGCGACCTTGGATTGCACATACGCGCGCCAGCCCGAGTAGCCGCGCTTCAGTTGCGGATCGACGGGGTCGTACTTCCAGAGCGAGGTCGACATGCTGCCGACCCACACCATGCGCCCGCGCGCTTCGGCGAGCGCGGGCAACAGCTCGCCCGCGAGCGCGTAGTGGCCGAGCACGTTGGTCGCGAAGACGAGCTCGTTGCCGTCCTGGGTCGACCGCTTCTTCGGGGGGTGCACGATGCCCGCGTTCAGCAGCAGCCCGTCGAGGCCGCCGCGGGCGCGAACGGTCGCCGCCGCGGCCCGCACCGAGCCCATCTTGCTCGTGTCGAGAAGCAGGGTTTCGACGGATGCTTCCGGCACCCGGCGAACGAGCGCGGCGCGCGCGGCGACCATGCGATTCGGGTTTCGGCCCGTGAGCAGAACGTGCGCTCCGGCGCGCGCGAGCTGCTCGGAGGAGAAGAACCCGAGCCCCTTCGTGGCGCCCGTGACGAGGTAGGTACGCCCTGTCAGGTCGGGCAGCTGACGAGGGTTCCACTCGGGTCGCGTCACACCTCGACATTAGCCCGGAGGCGGCGCGAATCCGGGGTATGTCGCTCGGGGAATAAGTCGGCTATGGGACCGGCACAAACGGTCCTCTGCGTGGGGCAGGACGCGGGTCTAGGCTGAGCGCATGCGGACCCGCGGCGATATCGAATGCTGGCTGACCGACATGGACGGCGTGCTCGTTCACGAGAACGTGCCCATCCCCGGCGCGTCCGAGTTGCTCGCGCAGTGGCGAGACGAGGGAACCCCCTTCCTGGTGCTCACGAACAACTCCATCTACACCCCCCGCGACCTGAGCGCGCGTCTCAGGGCGTCGGGGCTCGTCGTGCCCGAAGCCGCCATCTGGACCTCGGCACTGGCGACCGCGGACTTCCTGAAATCGCAGAAGCCGGGCGGCACCGCGTTCGTCATCGGCGAGGTCGGGCTGACCACGGCGCTGCACGAAGCCGGGTTCATCATGACCGAGACCCACCCCGACTACGTGGTCGTCGGGGAGACGCGGAACTACTCCTTCGAAGCGATCACCAAGGCCATCCGCTTCCTCCGCGCCGGCGCGCGCTTCATCGCGACGAACCCCGACGCGACCGGCCCCTCGGCGGAAGGTGTCCTGCCCGCCACGGGGGCGATCTCAGCTCTCATCACCAAGGCGACCGGCATGGAGCCGTACGTCGTCGGCAAGCCCAACCCGATGATGTTCCGTTCGGCGCTCAACCGCATCGGCGCCCACTCCGAGACCACGGGCATGATCGGTGACCGCATGGACACCGACGTGGTCGCCGGCATCGAGGCGGGCCTGCACACGGTGCTCGTGCTCACCGGCATCAGCGACCAGGCCGAGATCGACCGCTACCCCTTCCGCCCGGATGAGATCCTCACCTCGGTCGCCGAGCTCATCCGCGACGAACCCGCGGAGACCGAGATGCCCGAGGCCGGGATCACCGAAGGGCTCTGATGGGCGCCCTCGACGAAGGCGAGCGGGTCGTCGCGAAGGACGCGGTCACGTGGCGAGCGTGGCTCGAGGAGAACCACGAGACCTCCCGTGGGGCGTGGCTCGTGCGTGGCCGCTCCGGATTCGCCGACCGCCACATCCCGTACGAGGACGCCATCGTGCACGCCCTCTGCTTCGGCTGGATCGACGGCCCGGTGCGGGTCTTCGACGAGGAGAGCACCGGTCTGTGGTTCTCCCCTCGCCGCCCCGCGAGCGGGTGGGCGGCCACCAACAAGGCGCGGCTGCTGCGTATCGAAGCAGAGGGGATGATGGCGCCCGCCGGCGCGCGAGCGATCGAGGTGGCCAAGGCCAACGGCTCGTGGGAGATGCTCGATGGCCCCGAGGCGGGCATCGAACCCGAGGAGTTCGCCCTCGCTTTGGATGCGAATCCGGCCGCGCGGGCCAACTGGGACACGTTTCCCCCGTCGACGAAGAAGTTCGGACTCACTCAGATCGCCATGGCCAAGCGGCCCGCGACCCGCACCGCGCGGATCACCAAGATCGTCGCCGACGCGGCGGAGGGAAAGCGCCCCTGATGGATGACCGCACCGCGATACTGCTCGTCTCGTTCGTCACGATCGCGGGCACCTTGGTCGCCTTCATCTGGCAGTGGGTGCGCAGGCGCCGCTCCGGCGATGACGAGGGCGGCGACGAGTTCGACTGAGGCGACGCGCTACTGCGGGGCGAGCCCGAGATCGTCGAGGTCGATCGCCGCGAGCCACTGAAGCCCCTCGGCTTCGACGGCGGCCTGCGCCCCTGTGCGGCGGTCGACGATCACCGCGACCGCGACGACCTCGGCGCCCTCCCGGCGGAGTACCTCGACGGCCTTGAGCGCGGACTGACCGGTCGTCGAGGTGTCCTCGACGACGACGACGCGTTTGCCGGCGACATCCGCCCCCTCGATCTGCCGCCCGCGTCCGTGGTCCTTCGGCTCCTTGCGCACCACGAACGCGTCGAGCGGCGTTCCGGCGTGGACGGACTCGTGCAGCATCGCGTTCGCGATCGGGTCGGCGCCCAGCGTCAGACCGCCGACGGCGACGACCCCGTCGACATCGCGGATCAGGTCGAGCATGATGCGCCCGATCGCCGGGGCTGCCCGGTGATCGAGCGTGAGCTTGCGCATATCGACGTAGTACGTCGCCTTCTTGCCGCTGGACAGCGTGAAATCGCCGTGGAACACGGCCTCGTCGGTGATCAGAGCGATGAGGTTCTGGCGATCGGCTTCGATCTCGGGCGTGGTCGCGACGGTCATGCTCCCGAGTCTATTCAGCCGCGTCGGCGGGCGCCCGTAGGCTGGAAACCATGCGCCTGGCCACCTGGAACGTCAACTCGATCCGCGCCCGCGTCACCCGCACCGTCGAGTTCGCCGTTCGCGAGCACATCGACGTGCTGGCGATGCAGGAGATCAAGTGCAAGACCGAGCAATTCCCCTACGCCGCGTTCGAGGAGGCGGGCTATCACGTCGCCGCCTACGGCCTCAATCAGTGGAACGGCGTCGCGATCGCCAGCCGCGAGCCGCTCACCGACGTCGAGATCGGATTCCCCGGGATGCCCGGGTTCGCGAAGGGGCAGGAGGGGCCGGATGCTCCCCAGGAGGCGCGCGCGATCGGTGCGACGATCGGCGGGGTGAGGGTGTGGAGTCTGTACGTGCCGAACGGCCGTTCCCTGGACGACCCCCACTACCTCTACAAGCTCGACTGGCTGAACGCGCTGCAGGAGTACACCAGCACGACCCTCGCGCAGACGCCCGACCTGGCCCTCGCTCTCACCGGTGACTTCAACATCGCCCCCACCGACGCCGACAACGGCGCCCCGGGCGTCATCGTGGGTCAGACCACCCACGTGTCGCCGCCCGAGCGTGCCGCCTTCGCCGCCCTCGAATCGGCCGGTCTCACCGACGTCGTGCGCCCGATCATCCCCACCGGCTACACCTACTGGGACTACAAGCAGCTGGCCTTCCCCCGCAACGAGGGCCTGCGCATCGACTTCGTTCTCGGCTCGCATGCCTTCGCCGACGCCGTCGCGGGCGCGGCGATCCACCGCAACGAGCGCAAGGGCGAGGCGCCCAGCGACCACGTCCCCGTCGTGGTCGACCTCGACCTCGCCTCCCCCGAGGAAGACGACGACCGGCCGATGATCTTCGGCTGAGCGCCGGCATGGCGGCCGGCATCGGTCGAGTCGACATGGCACCGCCCAGAAGACACGCGAGCGACGCCGCCGGCATGTCGTCTCGGCGGGATGATGTCGACTCGGCGGGCGTTGGCCTCGAGCTCGGCGCCGGCATCCGCTTCGAGATTCTCCCCCGTGAGGCGGATGCTGCGGCACGGCCGCGTCTCGTAGCGTGAGGGAATGGTTCCCACTCGCGCGCAGAGCCGCGCCGATCTCGGCCTCGCCGCCGTCGTCTTCGTCGGCGCGCTGATCAGCGCGACCCTCTCGGCGGTGGCGGGGATGTACGGCGCCGACCAGGCGGACATGCCGCTCACGGTCGCCTACGCCTTCGTGCTCGCGGTTCCCCTGGCCCTCCGGCGCCGGTGGCCCGCCACGGTCGCGGTGATCGTGTCGGCCGCGTATTTCCTGGCGGTCACCCTGCACATCCCCGAGATCTACGCCGGGAACATCGCGATGTTCATCGCGCTGTACACCGTCGGCGCCTGGTCGCTCGACCGGCGCCGGGCGACGATCGTGCGCATCGGCATCATCACGGGCATGTTCTTGTGGCTCGTCGTGGTGATGTTCATCGACGCGACCCAGGATCTCCCCGATGGTGTCGATGAGAGCTTCTCCCGAGCCGGGGCCTTCTCGCCGTACGTCGCGTACACCCTGCTGACGATCCTCCTCAACGTGCTCTACTTCGGCGGCGCGTATTACTTCGGCGAGCGCGCTTACCAGCAGATGCGCGAGCGCCGCGCCCTCGAGGAACGCACCGCCGAGCTCGAGAGGGAACGCGAGGTCACCGCAGCTCAAGCCGTCGCGCTCGATCGCGTGCGCATCGCCCGGGAGCTGCACGACGTGGTCGCGCACCACGTGTCGCTGATGGGGGTGCAAGCGGGAGCTGCGCGTTCGGTCATGGCGAAGGACCCCACTCAT
Organism: Microbacterium hanjuni; assembly: GCF_043556395.1. Classification (NCBI taxonomy): domain Bacteria; kingdom Bacillati; phylum Actinomycetota; class Actinomycetes; order Micrococcales; family Microbacteriaceae; genus Microbacterium; species Microbacterium hanjuni. The sequence continues at coordinate 636,290 of NZ_JBIGIK010000002.1, read as the reverse complement.
GCCCGGGAGATCCTCGAGAGCGTCGAGTCGTCTGCCCGCGATGCACTCAGCGAACTGCGCCAACTGCTGGCGACGCTGCGCACCCCGGGCGGCGAACCCGACACCGACACGGCGCCCACGACGCGCGGGCTCGCGGCGATCCCGGCGCTGGTCGAAGAGGCGAGCGCCGGCGGAATGCCGACGCGGTTCGCCGTCATCGGCGAACCCGTACCGGTGCCGGAGGTCGCCCAGGTGAACCTCTACCGGATCGCCCAGGAGGCGCTGACGAACGCGCGTCGGCACGGCGGGCCGGGCGCCACCGCCGACGTGCGACTGCGCTACACCCCCACGATCGTCGAGCTGGAGGTATCGAACACCGGCCGCATGGCCGCAGCGGCCCCCGGCCTCGGCCAACTCGGCATGCGAGAGCGCGCCGAGGCGTCGGGGGGAACGCTCGAGCTCGGCGCACGAGCGCGCGGCGGGTACCTGGTGCGCGTGCGCGTGCCCCGTCAGGACGCGGTGGCTGCGCATGTCTGACATCCGCGTCCTGCTGGTCGATGACCACGCCATGATGCGCGCAGGCTTTCGCACCATCCTGTCGCTGGAAGACGACATCACGGTGGTCGGTGAGGCAGCGACGGGACTCGAGGCTGTGGCAGCAGCATCCGCTCTGCGTCCCGCGGTGATCTGCATGGACGTGCAGATGCCCGACATGGACGGCCTCGAGGCGACGCGCCGGATCGTGGCCGATCCGACGCTCGAGGCGGCCGTGTTGATCGTGACGACCTTCGACCGCGACGACTATCTGTTCGCCGCGCTGTCGGCGGGCGCCAGCGGGTTCCTCCTCAAGAACGCCGGCCCTGAAGAGCTCGTCTCGGCCGTGCGGGTCGTGGCGGGGGGCGATGCCCTGCTCGCTCCTGAAGTCACCCGCCGCGTGATCGCGCGCTTCGCGTCGTCCGACGCCGGGCCTCGCGCGGTGGCGGCGCCGCTCGCGCTCGCCGAGCCGCTCACCGAACGCGAGAGCGAGGTGCTGCGGTCGATGGCGGAGGCCCTCAGCAACGCCGAGATCGCGGCGCGCCTGTACATCGGCGAGGCGACCGTGAAGACCCACGTCTCGAACGTGCTGCAGAAGCTCGGCGCGCGCGACCGCGTGCAGGCCGTCGTGCTCGCGCACCGCCACGGCCTCGCCTGACCCCGGCTCCCCCGCCTCGTATCTGCGGCTCCCCTGTCACAAACCGTGGGTCACACCCGCACTTCGTGACAGGGGAGCAAGAAGTGGGGTGCAGGTGGGGCGGGGCTCCCCCGCCAGGGGGAGGGGCAGAACCATCCCGGGGGCGGATGCTGCCGGCGACCCGCCTGCGTAGCGTTCAAGCAGGTGCTCATCCCGGGCGCCGGTGAAGGAGGAGACGTGCTCGAGCTGAGCGGGATCACCAAGAGCTACGGCGGACGCCGCGTACTCGACGACGTGTCGTTCCGGGTGACGCCGGGGCGCCTGACGGGTTTCGTCGGCGGCAACGGCGCGGGCAAGACCACGACGATGCGGATCGCCCTGGGCGTGCTGGCGAAGGACAGCGGACAGGTGGAGCTGAACGGCGCCCCCATCACCGCGGCCGACCGGCGCCGGTTCGGCTACATGCCCGAGGAGCGCGGCCTGTACCCGAAGATGAAGGTCGGCGAGCACATCGCCTATCTCGCGCGACTGCACGGCTACGGCAAGGCCGATGCCACGGCAGCCGCCGAGAGCCTGCTCGATCGCCTCGGGCTGTCGGAGCGCCTCGGCGACAACGTCGAGACCCTCTCGCTGGGAAACCAGCAGCGGGCGCAGATCGCCGCCGCCCTCGTGCACGACCCTGAGGTCCTCATCCTCGACGAGCCGTTCTCAGGTCTCGACCCGATGGCCGTCGACGTGGTCGCGGGAGTGCTGCAGGAACGAGCCGCCGCCGGCGCCGCGGTGCTGTTCTCCTCGCACCAGCTCGACGTCGTCGAGCGCCTGTGCGACGACCTCGTGATCATCGCCGGCGGCACCATCCGCGCCGCCGGGGCCCGCGACTCCCTCCGCGCCGAGCACGCCGGCCAGCGGTACGAACTCGTCTCCGCCGGTGACGCCGGCTGGATCCGCGAACAACCCGGCGTGACGGTGGTCGACTTCGACGGCGGCTATGCGCTGTTCGACGCCGATGCCGCCACGGCGCAGCTCGTGCTGCAGTCCGCCGTCGAGCGCGGCGATGTCGCCAGCTTCGCCCCCCAGCATCCGACCCTCGCCCAGATCTTCAAGGAGGTCATCCAGTGAGCACCGCCACCACCCGCGCCACGGCGCGCGGACCCCAACGCCCCGCACCGGGCGAACTGCAGAGCGTCTGGCTCGTCGCCGAGCGGGAGATCGGCTCGAAGCTGCGCAGCAAGTCGTTCGTGATCTCCTCGGCGGTGCTGCTGCTGCTCGCCCTGGCCGCCGTGATCTGGGGCGGGTTCGCCGCCAACTCCGCGGGCGATGACCGCATCCCCGTCGCCGTCACCTCGAGCACGGAGAGTGACGTGCGCGACGTACCCGGACTGGAGGTGACCGTCGCCGACAGCCCCGACGACGCGACCGCCCTCGTACGAGACGGTTCCGTCGAAGCGGCTCTCGTTCCCGACGCTGCCGGTGGAGCCTTCTCCTACAAGGTCGTGGCCGACGACAGCGCCCCGACCGACGTGCTCCAACTGCTGCAACAGACACCGAACGTCGAGCTGCTCGATCCGGCCGGCGCGATCGACGGAGCGTTGCGCTACCTCGTCGCCTTCGGCTTCGGCATCGTGTTCTTCATGGCGGCCACGACCTTCGGCGCGACCATCTCGCAGAGCGTGGTGGAGGAGAAGCAGACCCGCGTGGTCGAGATCCTCATCTCCGCGATCCCGGTGCGGGCGCTGCTGGCGGGCAAGGTGGTCGGTAACACCGTGCTGGCGATGGGCCAGATCGTCGGCCTCGTGGCGATCGCGATCATCGGACTGGCCGTCACCGGGCAATCCGAGCTCCTGAGCGGCCTGGGCTCGCCCCTGGTCTGGTTCGCGGTCTTCTTCTTCTTCGGCTTCGTGCTGCTCGCCGCGCTGTTCGCGGCGGCCGGCGCGATGGTCTCGCGGCAGGAAGACATCGGCGCGACGACGACTCCCCTGATGCTGCTCGTGATGGCGCCGTACTTCCTCGTCATCTTCTTCAACGACAACCCGGTGGTGCTCACGGTGATGTCGTACGTGCCGTTCTCCGCCCCGGTCGGCATGCCGCTGCGGCTCTACCTGGGTGAGGCGCAGTGGTTCGAGCCGATCATCTCGCTCGCGATCCTCATCGCCACGTGCCTCGGAGCGATCTGGGTCGGAGCGCGGATCTACCAGAACGCGATCCTCCGCATGGGTGCGCGCGTCAAGCTCTCCGAAGCCATGAAGGGCTGAGCGCAGCATCCGCCCCGCTTCACGCCCCTCACCCCTCGCCGACTCTCGGGAGGGGTGAGGGGCGTGAGCTGCACAAGCCGCCCGGCGCATTCACCCGCCGTGGCTAGGGTGAGCGGTATGACGTCCGAAAAGACCACGCTGATCATCCTCGGCGGATCGGGAGACCTCGCTGCGCGCCTGCTGCTGCCCGCACTGGGCCAGCTGCTGACGCGCGAACCCGAGCGCTCGATCGTGCTGCGCGGGGCCGGCATGGTCGACTGGAGCGACGAGAAGTGGCGCGAGGTCGTACGCACCTCCTTCGCCTCCACCGATTCGCAAGCGGCTCTCGCCGCGGTCGCGACGACGACCTACACGCGTGCCGACATCACGAACCCCGATGACCTCGCGAAGCTGCTGGCCGGCAACGAAGGACGGGTGGCGCTCTACTTCGCGGTGCCGCCCGCGATCGCGGCGGCGGCGTGCGAAGCGCTCACCCAGATCGACGTGCCGAAAGACCTCATCCTCGCGCTCGAGAAGCCGTTCGGCAGCGATGAGGCCAGCGCGCACGCGCTCAACGAGACCGTCGAGCGCATCGTGCCCGAGTCGCAGGTGTTCCGCATCGACCACTTCCTGGGCCGTTCGACCACCCTGAACCTCATCGGCGTCCGCGTCGCGAACCGCATCTTCGAACCGATCTGGTCGGCCGAAGACATCGAGTCGGTGTTGATCCGCTACGACGAGGTGCTCGGGCTCGAGGGTCGTGCCGGCTACTACGACAAGGCCGGCGCCCTCGTCGACATGATTCAGAGCCACCTGCTGCAGGTGCTGGCGATCCTGGCGATGGAACCCCCCGCGACGCTCGACCAGCTCGACTTCCGCGACTCCACCTCGGCCGTGCTCCGCGCCACCCACATCTGGAACGACGACCCGGCGACGTACTCGCGTCGCGCGGTCTACACCGCCGGCACGATCGACGAGCGGGCCCTGCCGTCGTACGTCGATGAGCCCGGTGTCGATCCCGCCCGCCACACCGAGACCCTGGCCGAGATCACCTGCGAGGTGCGCACCTCCCGGTGGCAGGGCGTTCCCATCACGCTGCGGTCGGGCAAGGCGCTCGACGACGCCGATCGCGAGGTCGTGATCCGATTCCGCCCGGTGCGGCACATGCCCGCGGGCCTCACCGGCGACATGGAACCGACGGTGCTGCGGTTCTCGCTCGGACCCGACCGGATGGCGATCGATCTGAACGTGACCGGCGGCGTCGATCCGTTCGCCGTCAAGCGCGCCACCCTCGAGGCCGACCTCGGCGAAGGCAGCCTGAAGGCGTACGCCGAGGTGCTGTCGGGCATCCTCGACGGCGACGCCACCCTCTCCGTGCGCGGCGACGCGGCCGAGCAGTGCTGGCGCATCGTGCAGCCCGTCATCGACGCCTGGCGCGCCGACGAGGTCCCGCTCGATGAATACGCCGCCGGCACCGACGGCCCTGCCTCCTGGGCGACGCGTCCGCCGACCGCGTCCTGATCCGGCCGCTTCAGTCGGCGGCGAGCACCGACAGGACGTTCCCCGCGGGGTCGCGGAACCAGGCGATGTCCGGACCCATTTCGCGTGCGATCCCCTTGGCATCCGTCTTCAGTTCGTCGTCGCTGTAGATCTTCGTCGTGACGCCCCGGGCGTTGAGGTCGTCCACGGCGGCGTCCACGTCGTCCACGGGGAAGTTGAGGATCGTGTACCCCGCCGGCTCGTGATCGGGTTTGCCGTACACGAGCACCCGAGCGCCCGAGGGGAGGGCGAGTCGCAGGAACCCCATCGGGTCGTCCTCGACGGCGAGTCCGAGGGTGTCGCGGTAGAACGTGCGCGCCGCATCGATGTCGTCGACCGCGAACCCGCTGAAGGCCCCGTCTGTGTTGAACATGATTCCTCCTCTGCGGCGGCCGGTCCGCCTGCCTCCAGGGTGGCCTCGCCGCACGCCGCTGTCGAGGGGTCATTGAAGGCCCCGGACGACGGGGATACCGTGAGGCATGGTCTCCTCGTTCCGCGGACTCGCGCAGGTCAACCTCTTCGCCGACGACGTCGCGGCGGCCCGCGACTGGTACGCCGCCGTTCTCGGTATCGACCCGTACTTCGAGAGACCGGATGCTGCGAACCCGGCCTACGTCGAGTTCCGCGTCGGCGACGACCAGGACGAATTCGGCATCGTCTCATCCGCCTTCCGCCCGGCCGACGCCGCGACGACCCCCGGCGGCGTGATCGCCCGGTGGCACGTCGATGACATCCAGGCGGTCGCCGACGACCTGCTCGCTCGAGGAGCCGCGGTGTGGGAGCCGGTGATCGAGCGCGAGGCGCAGTTCTTCACCGCATCCGTCGTCGACCCGTTCGGCAACGTGCTCGGACTCATCCAGAGCCCGCACTATCTCGAGCGGAATACCCCGTGAAATCCCCCCTCCGGGCGGCGTCACTTTAGACGGCACGGTCGTGGCGCGCCAGCCCTCGCCGACGGGGGTCAGGGGGTGCCTATCGTTGAGCATGACCGCCAGCATCCTGGGGATCGGCACCGCCGTGCCCGACACCCGCCTGACACAGGATCGGGTGCGCGACCTTCTTGCCGCTCAGCCCGGAATCGACCGTCTTGCCCGGCGTCTGCTCGATGCGGCCTTCGATGCCGCCGCGATCGACACCCGCCACACGGTGCTCAGCGAGCTCGGCGGCAACCCGCCCTCCAGGCTCGACGTGCTCATCGAGCCGGCCCAGTTGCGCGCACCCTCGACCGGCGAGCGCAACGCCGAATACCGCCGCGTGGCTCCGGCCCTCTTCGCCGAGGCCGCCCGCGACGCCCTCGCTCGTTCCGGGGTCTCCGCCGACGCGGTGACGCACGTCGTGACCGTGTCGTGCACGGGCCTGTTCGCCCCCGGCCCCGACTACCTGCTCGTGCGCGACCTCGGCCTCTCCCCCGCCACCGAGCGCTACCACCTCGGCTTCATCGGCTGCGCGGCCGCCCTCCCCGGACTGCGCCTGGCGAGTCGGATTACCGCCGCCCAGCCCGAGGCCGTGGTGCTGGTGGTCGCGGCCGAGCTCTGCTCGCTGCACATCCGCAGTTCGCGCGACCCCGAGCAGATCGTCGCGGCCTCCGTCTTCGCCGACGGCGCGGCTGCCGCGGTCGTCTCCGCCGACCCGGCGCTGCAGCGCGGCCGGCGCTTGGAACTGACCGGCTTCGGCACCCGCCTCACCGACGAGGGTGAAGACGACATGGTGTGGACGATCGGTGACGAGGGGTTCGAGATGACCCTCACCGCCCAGGTTCCCCGCATCGTCGGACGTGAGATCGAGGCGGCGGTGCGCAGCCTCTTCGGCGGCATGGATTCCGTCGACGCCTGGGCGGTGCACCCGGGTGGGCGCAGCATCCTGGATCGCGTCGAAGACGGTCTGGGCCTTCCTCCCGATGCCCTCGAGGCCTCGCGCGACGTGCTGCGTCGCTACGGCAACATGTCGAGCGCCACGATCCTCTTCGTGCTGCAGCAGATGATGATGGGCGACGAACGTCGCGACGGCGAGCGGATGGCCGCGATCGCGTTCGGGCCCGGGCTCACGATCGAGGCCGCGCAGCTCGTCGTCCGCGGGGTGGATGCTTCGATCCTCGGCGCGGGCGATCTCGTCGAGCTCGTGTCGGGCTCTGCCGTCGCCCCATGAATCTGCGCGAACGCGACGTCGCCCTGACCGAGATCATGGACGACCCGGGGTGCGACCCGGTGCGCCTCGCGGCGACCTACCGCCGCTTCGACACCGTCAATCGCCTCGTCTCGAGCTGGGGCACGGTCTACCGCACCACGCTCCGACCGTTCCTCCGCCAACTCGGACGCCCGGCCCGCGTGCTCGATCTCGGCTCCGGCGGCGGCGACGTCGTGGCTCGCCTCGCGCGCCTGGCCGAGCGCGACGGACTCGTGGCCGACTGGACGGGCGCGGACCCCGACCCGCGCGCCCATGCCGCAGCGCGGTTGCGCGAGGCGCCCGGGGTCACCTTCGTGGCGGCGAGCTCGACCGACCTGCGCGCGGCCGGCGAGACGTACGACGCCGTGCTGTCGAGCCACGTGCTGCACCACCTCTCCCCCGACGTGCTGCGCGAGGTCACCGACGATTCGCTCGCGCTGTCGCGGGGAATCGTGATGCACTCCGACATCGAACGCGGCCCCCTCGCCTACGGGCTGTACGCGGTCGGGGTGCTGCCGCTGTCGGCCGGCACCTTCCTGCACACCGACGGACTGCGCTCGATCCGCCGCAGCTATCGCGCCGACGAGCTCGCCGCCGAGCTCGGGGCGCCGTGGCGCGTCGAGCGTCCGGCTCCGTTCCGCCTGCTCGCGACGGCGGTGGGCCGTGGCTGACGTCGTCGTCGTCGGGGCGGGTCCGGTCGGGATGCTGCTCGCCGGGCTGCTTCACCGCAACGGCCTCGAGGTGACCGTGCTCGAGCGACGCCCCGCGGCCTCGCCCGGCTCCCGCGCGATCGGCATCCATGCTCCGAGCCTCGCCGCGCTCGAGTCCTCGGGGGTGACCGAGCGCTTGCTCGACCGCGCCCTGCGCGTGTCGCGGGGCGAGGCGCGCTCGGGCGGCAAAGTGCTCGGCGCCGTGCGCTTCGACCGCCTGTCGACCCGGTTCCCCTTCGTGGCCACGCTGCCGCAGTCCGCGACCGAGGAGGTGCTCGCCGTCGACGCTCCGGTCGTGCGGCGCGGCGTGGAGGTCACGGCGCTGCGGCCCGAAGGCGGACGCGTGCGCGTGTTCCTCGCGGGCGATGAGAACGGCCGCGGCGGCGAGCAACTGCTGGCGAGCGTGGTGCTCGTGGCCGCCGGCGTCGCCGCGCGCGGGCTGGTGTACCGGGGCAACGGCGTGCGGGTGCGGCAGTACCCCGACCGCTACCTCATGGCGGATCTGACCGCCCAGGGCGGACCGGTCGCCGTCGTCACCCTCGATGCGCACGGGGTGCTCGAGTCCTTTCCCCTCCCCGACGGGGTGCGGCGGTTCGTGACCTGGGACCCCGAGCCCGGCCACGACGCGCCCGAAGCCCGAACGGCGCGGCTGCGAAGGGCGCTCGAACAGCGAGGCGAGGCCGAGGCGGCAGCATCCCTCGTCTCGGCCTCCGGCTTCCGCGTGCGCCGTGCCGTCGCGCCCGCGCTCGTGCACGGCAGCCTCGTCGTGCTCGGCGACACCGCGCACGAGGTGAGCCCGATCGGCGGGCAGGGGATGAACCTCGGGCTGCTCGATGCTGCGACCCTGGCGCCGCTCGTGACGGACTGGGTGCGCTCGGGCCGCCGTCCCGACGCGGAGCTCGACCGCTGGGAGCGGGACCGGCTCGCCTCGGCGCGGACCGCCGCGCGCCTCGCCGCCGCGAACACGACCCTCGGGCGCCCGCTCGGGCCGGCCGGTGATGCCGCCCGGCGGGCGCTGTTACGGGTGGCTCTCGGTTCGCCCGCTTCGGGTATCTTCGCGCGCGCCTACGCGATGGGTTTCGACCGCGCCGCGTGAGCTTTCCAGGTGTCTCGGCGCAGCCGGACACAACTCCTCCATTTGCCGACGGTTCGTAGAGCGCAGCGGCATCGTGGCGCGGACGGCCGATTCGCCCGCCGCCGGATTGGAGGAGTTGTGTCCCACCCGGGGCCGGACCCAGGGTAGGGGCCGCGGCGGGTACGAGACCAACCGGACACACCTCCTCCACCACCGGGGGGTGAGCCGGGTAAGCGTCGGACCCGGGGCCGGTGTAGGCAACCGGACACACCTCCTCCACTTCCCGACGGTTCGAAGGGCGCAGCGGCATCATGGCGCCGGCCGCCGGTTCGCCCGCCGCCGGATTGGAGGAGTTGTGTCCCACCCCGGGGCCGGACCCGAGGTAGGAGCCGCGGCGGGTGTGAGACCAACCGGACACAACTCCTCTACTTCCCGACGGTTCGAAGGGCGCAGCGGCACCGTGGCGCGGGCGGCCGGTTCGCCCGCTGCCGGATTGGAGGAGTTGTGTCCAACCCGGGGGCCGGACCCAGGGTGGGGTGAGGTGGGGTGGGGTGAGCCTTCGTCCCGCCACCTCGGGTGCCGGCCCGCCCGCCTCCGCCGCACCTCCCGAGCCCCAGAACGTACGTTCTCGACGAAACCGCACGTCCTCGAGCGCGACAGCGTGCGTTCTCGCCCAATACGTGCGTTCTGGGCGAACAAGCCCGGCGGAGGTGACCGCCCGGGTCAGGGGGTGAGGGCGGAGCCCGTCGCGACGAGCTGGGCGGCCAGCAGCAGGGCCGCGAGCATCACGAGGCGGAACACCGCCCTTCCCGGAGGACGGACGAGGGCCAGGATGCCGGTCGCCACCGCCGCAGCGAGGACGAGGGCGGCGAAGATCCACCCGAGCGGGGACACCGCGGCGAGCTCGCCGCCGCTGGAGCCCCAGAGCACCGCGATCGCGCCGGCGAGGATCCCCACCACGGCGAGCACCGCCGACACCCGGGCGCCGAGTCGGTGCGGCAGGCCGCGCACGCCCGTGCGCTGATCGTCGTCGAGGTCGGGGAGCACGTTGGTCAGGTGCACCGCCGCCCCGAGCGCCGCCCCGGCGACACCCGCCCACAGCGGAGCGAGTGTGGGCGCGGGAGCCGAGAGGGTGGCGAGCGAGGGGAACAGCCCGAAGCTGATCAGGAAGGGGACGAGCGAGAGAGCCGTGCCCTTCAGCCCCGCGTTGTACGCCCAGGCGCCGGCGAGGAAGACGGCGGTGGCCGCCAGCATCCCGAAACCCAGCACGCCGGCGAGCACGAGAGCGCCGGCTGCGGTCGAGACGGCGGTGCCGAGGGCCAGCCGCGCCGAAATGACGCCCGCCGCGATCGGCTTGTCGGTGCGTCCGACGGCCTGGTCGCGACCCGCGTCGATCGCGTCGTTGGAGAGCCCCACCGAGAGTTGGCCGAGGAAGACCGAACCGACCAGCAGCGCGAGGCGCACAGCATCCAGCCCCGTCGCGATGCCCAGCGCGAGGGAGAGTGCAGTGACGACGAGGGTCGGTCCCGGGTGCGTCGAGCCCCAGAGCGCGCGCAGCGTCGTCATCCCTCGACGCTACCCTCCCCCGCGAACCTCGAGCCTCCGCTCGCGCTGCCGGCGAATCCATGCTCCGCCGCACGAATCAACGCCCGGATGCTGCACCCGAGGGTGGATTCGAGCATCCGGGCGTTGATTCGCGCAGACAGCCCGGCAGCCAGGCGGCCAGGCAGCCGGTGAGCTAGGCGGCCGCGGGGCCGTCGCTGCGCAGCGCCAGGCCCGAGCCGTCGGGCGCGACGTCGACCCGGACGAGGTCGCCGTCGTGCACGCCGCCGCCGAGGATCGCCATCGCGAGACGGTCTTGCACCTCGCTCTGGATGAGCCGGCGCAGCGGACGCGCGCCGAACACCGGGTCGTAGCCGCGTTCGGACAGCCACGCGCGCGCGTCGGGGGTGACGGCGAGCGTGAGGCGCCGTTCGCGCAAGCGCCGCTGCAGCCCGTCGACGGCGAGTTCGACGATCTGCGCGAGGTCGTCCTGGCTCAGCGGCTGGAAGATGACGATGTCGTCGAGGCGGTTCACGAACTCGGGCTTGAACGCCTGGCGCACCAGCGCCATGACCTGCTCGCGCTTCTGATCCACCGACAGCGTCGGGTCGATCAGAATCGGCGAGCCGAGGTTCGACGTCATGATCAGGATCGTGTTGGTGAAATCGACCGTACGGCCCTGCCCGTCGGTGAGCCGGCCGTCGTCCATCACCTGCAGCAGGATGTTGAAGACCTCGGGGTCGGCCTTCTCGATCTCATCCAGCAGCACGACGCTGTACGGGCGCCGGCGCACGGCCTCGGTCAGCTGACCGCCCTGCTCGTAACCGACGTAGCCGGGAGGGGCTCCGACGAGGCGCGAGACCGAGTGCTTCTCGCCGTACTCCGACATGTCGATGCGCACGATCGCGTGCTCGTCGTCGAAGAGGAACTCCGCGAGCGCCTTGGCCAGCTCGGTCTTACCCACACCGGTCGGGCCGAGGAACAGGAACGACCCGATCGGACGATTGGGGTCGCTGAGCCCGGCCCGCGAGCGGCGCACCGCGTCGGAGACGGTCTTGACCGCGTCCTTCTGCCCGATGATGCGCTTGCCGAGCTCCTTCTCGAGGTGAAGGAGCTTCTCGGTCTCCCCCTGCAGCAGCCGGCCGACCGGAATGCCCGTCCACGCCGCGATGACCGAGGCGATGTCTTCGTCGGTCACCTGGTCGTTGACCATCCGACCCTCGCCGTCGGCCGAAGCATCCTCGCCCTCCGCTTTGATCAGCTCGCGCTCGAGCGCCGGGATCTCGGCATAGAGCAGGCGGGAGGCCTTCTCCAGGTTGCCCTCGCGCTGCGCACGCTCGGCTTCGCCTCGGGCCGCGTCCAGACGCGTCTTCAGCTCACCGACGCGGTTCAGCGACGCGCGCTCGAGCTCCCACCGAGCCTGCAGGTCCTTGAGGGTCGCCTGCTGCAGCGCCAGAGTCTCGCGCAGGGTCGCCAGCCGCTCCTTCGAGGCCGCGTCCTTCTCCTTCTTCAGCGCCAGCTCCTCGAGCTTCAGCCGGTCGACGAGTCGACGCAGCTCGTCGATCTCCAGCGGCGCGGAGTCGATCTCCATCCGCAACCGCGACGCGGCCTCGTCGATGAGGTCGATGGCCTTGTCGGGAAGCTGACGGGACGGGATGTAGCGGTTGGAGAGGGATGCTGCCGCCACGAGCGCCGCGTCGGCGATCGCGACCTTGTGGTGCGCTTCGTAGCGTTCCTTCAGGCCGCGGAGGATCGCGATGGTGTCTTCGACGGTCGGTTCACCGACGTAGACCTGCTGGAAACGGCGTTCGAGCGCAGCATCCTTCTCGATGAACTCGCGGTACTCGTTGAGCGTCGTCGCACCGATGAGGCGCAGTTCGCCGCGCGCGAGCATCGGCTTGAGCATGTTGGAGGCGGCGACCGAACCCTCGCCACCACCGGCGCCCATGAGCACGTGCAGCTCGTCGATGAACGTGATGATGCGCCCGTCGGACTCGGTGATCTCTTTGAGCACGCTCTTGAGGCGCTCCTCGAACTGCCCGCGATACATCGCGCCCGCCACGAGGGCGGAGATGTCGAGGGTGATGAGTTCCTTGTTCTTGAGGCTCTCGGCGACGTCGCCGGCGACGATGCGCTGGGCGAGACCTTCGACGACGGCGGTCTTGCCGACGCCGGGCTCGCCGATCAGGACCGGGTTGTTCTTGGTGCGGCGCGTGAGCACCTGGCTGACCCGGCGGATCTCGCTGTCGCGACCGATCACGGGGTCGAGCTTGCCCTGACGGGCGAGGTCTGTGAGATTGATCCCGAACTGCTCGAGGGGGCTCTGGGCCTCCTCCTGCCCGGGCTGCTGGGTGGCGTTCATTCGGTCTCCTGAAAGTCGTGGTCGCACTCGCAAACTTGAGTGCTTGCGCCTCAACTTTATCAGGTGCGCCCTTCGTTCCACCAGTACTCACGACCGTTCCCGAGGGGGGCTACGGTGAGGCCGTGACCTCGCCCGCACCCGACCTCCCCCATGCCTCCCCGCCGTCGACGGCCGAGGGACGCGCCACCGGCCGCGGCACCCGGCAGCGGCTGCCGCGCCGCGATCTGGCGACGTTGACGACCACGGGCCGCGATCCGCTCTCGATCCTCACCGCTCAGAACGCACCGCGCGTGCCCGAGCTCGTACCGCTGCGCATTCAACGCATGGCGGCGAGTCCCTTCGCGTTCTACCGTGGCGCGGCCGCCGTCATGGCGGCCGACCTCGCCCGCGATCAGACCACGGGCATCGTCGTCGCCTCCTGCGGCGACGCGCACGTCGCCAACTTCGGCTTCTACGCCTCGCCCCAGCGTTCGCTCGTGTTCGACCTCAACGATTTCGACGAAGCGGCCTGGGCCCCCTGGGAGTGGGATCTCAAGCGTCTCGTGACGAGCATCGTGCTCGCGGGCGGCGAAACCTCGCGCAGCGACCAGGTCGTGCGGGAAGCGGCCGGTGCCGCCGTGATCACCTACGCGCGGGTGATGGACCGGCTGGTCGACCGTGACCCCGTCGCCCGCTACTTCGAGCACTTCTCCCCCGAGTCGCTGATGGGCTCCTTCGACCCGCAATCGCGCGCGGTGCTGGGCGAGGCGATCCGCGACGCGAAACGGCGTACCGGCGGTCGCGCGGTGCGTCGGCTCACCGTCGGCGGGGGTAGCGGCGGACGACTCGCTTTCACCGAGCAGCCCCCGACGATGGTGCACCTCGACGCGGAGACGACGCAGCGCCTTCTCGCGGTCGAGGGCGACTACCGCACCTCCGTGAACATCGATGTCGCCGTGCTGCTCGAGCAGTACTCGATCGTCGACGTCGCCCGGCGGGTCGTGGGTGTCGGCAGTGTCGGCACGCGCTGCTACCTCGTGCTGCTGCAGGACGGCGACGCGCACGCGCTGATCCTGCAGGGCAAAGAGGCGGTGCGCAGCGTGTTGGATGAATACGGCAACTGGCCCCAGCCGCCTGCTCTCACGTCGCTGATCGCCTCCGCCGGCCAGGGCGCGCGGGTGGTCTCGCTGCAGCGGGTGCTGCAGGCGGTGTCCGATCCGTTCCTCGGTCACGTGCGCAGCGCCACCGATTTCTACCTGCGGCAGTTGCACGACATGAAAGGGGGGATCGAGATGTCCGAGCTCGAGGACGGTCCGTTCCTCCGCTACGCCCAGGCCTGCGCTGCGACCTTGGCACGTGCCCACGCCCAGTCTCCGAACGCCCCGGCCGTCGCGGGGTATGCGGGCAGCGGCCGCGCTCTGGCAGGACCGATGGTCGAGTGGGCCTTCGCCTACGCCGACCTCACCCGCGCCGACCACGCCGCCTTCGTCGCGGCGAACCGCGACGCCGTCGCTCAGGCGACGGGGGCGAGCTCCGCCGCGACGTCAGCCTCCAAGGCATCGACCGAGAAGGGGTCGACCGACGCCGCGCCACGCGCCTCGGTCGTGCATGCGAAGCGGGAGCGGTAAGCGGTCGGGGTGATGCCGAGCGTGCGCGCGAAGTTCTGGCGCAGCACGGCCGCCGAGCCGAACCCGCTTTCGGCAGCGACCCGGTCGAGGCCGAACCCCGTCTGCTCGAGCAGCCGCTGCGCGTGGATGATGCGCTGACGCGCCAGCCAGGCCGCGGGTGTGGCACCGAAATCCGCCTTGAAGCGGCGCGCGAAGGTGCGCGGCGACATGTGAGCGCGCGCGGCGAGGTGGTCGACCGAGAGATCGGATGCGAGGTTCTGCAGCATCCATTCGCTCACCGGGGCGAGGGAGAGGGATGCTTCCACCGGCAGCGGTGCCGCGATGAACTGCGCCTGCCCGCCGTCGCGCTGGGGAGGAACGACCATGCGCCGAGCGATGGTGTTGGCCGCCTCCGCCCCCAACTCCTGACGGAGGAGGTGCAGGCAGGCGTCGATACCGGCAGCCGTTCCCGCGCTCGTGATGATCCGTTCGTCCTGCACGTAGAGCACGTCGGGGTCGACCTCGATCGAGGGGTACATCGTCGCCATGATCTCGGCGTACATCCAGTGCGTCGTCGCCCGGCGGCCATCGAGCACGCCCGCGGCGGCGAGCACGAACGAGCCGCTGCAGACGCTGAGCAGCCAGGCGCCGCGGTCCGCCGCTCGCCGGACGACACCGGCGACGCGGGTGTCGACGCTCGCCCAGCGGGCGCGCGGGATCGGCGTGACGATCACCAGGTCGGCCTCGTCGGCGAAGGTCAGATCGTGCTCGACGTTGACGGAGAAGCCCATGCTGCTGTCGATCACTCCGGGCGCCGGGGTCACGATGCGGAAGTCGAAGGGCTCGATGCCGTCGTCGCTGCGGTCCAGGCCGAAGGCTTCGCACGCGAGCCCGAATTCGAACGGCGAGAAACCCGACTGGACGATGACGGCGACGGTTTTCACAGGGCTCCTCGGCGTTGGCAGGATTCGTTCGAACGATGGCCATACTGCCACTCGTGGCGGTATTCACACAATCGTAGCGTTACTGCCATGCTCATTCTCCTCTTCCTGACCGCCTTGTCCATCGCCGCGATCACCGCCACGGTCGCCTCCCTGCACGCCGACGGCTACCACCGCCTGCCCACCGACCCGCGACGCCTTCCCTGAACACCACCCGCGTCCCTAGACTCGGCGCGACGAGAATCGAGCCGACCGTGACGCAGCCCCATCCCCCGCAGCACCCCGCCGCTGGACCGCAGCCCGCACGCCCGCCCTACCCGGCGGCCTACCCGGCAGGCGCGCCGCCGCAGTTCTCCGGCTACGGCGCTCCGCAGCCCGCGGCTGTCGGTCGCCGTAATCCCGCGGGGCTCGTGGCCGTGATCGCCGCGGCCGGGCTGTTCGTGGTGAGCCTGATCGGGACCGTCGTGCAGGGCAGCTTGATCGTTCGCTCTGACGCGTATACGAGCTACGAATTCGCCGGCGCGGTCGTCGCCGTGCTGTCCGGCCTACTCGCCCTCACGGCGCTGGGCTTCGGGATCTTCGGCGTCACCCGACGAGACGCCCCCCGGGTGCTCGCGGGCATCGGCATCGGCGCCGGGGCCTTGGCCCTGTTCAACCTCGTGACGGGGTACGTCATCTACCCGCTCGTGCTGGGGGCCGTCGGATTCTGAAGCCCGGGCTCGGTCGTAGACGGCGATCATCGCGTCGGTGCGGGACGACTGGCGAAACCGCTCGCGGATCGAGGGGTCGGGCACGGGAGCGTGACCCTCGAGGATGTCGGATGCTGCGGAACGCAGCGCCGCGGCGAGCGCTCTCGTGCTCGCGTCGTGCACCGGCCAGTGGCCGGAACCCAGCTCGCGCGCGATGTCGGGATCGCTGACGATCGAGGGCACGCCCAGTGACGCGGCCTCGAACACCGTCATCCCCTGCGTCTCGAAACCGATCGAGGTCTGCACCACCGCGTCGGCGGCCGCGATCCGCCGTAGCGTCTCGGCGTAGGGCAGACGCCCAGCGAACGTGACCCGGGCGTTCGGGGCCAGCCGGCGGACGAGCCGGCGCGCCGCCCGCAGCTGCCCCCCGCCGCCGATCACCGCGACGTCGGCGTCGATGCCCGCTTCGGCGAGACTCCGGAGGAACGGCAGCAACCGCTTCTCCGGGCTCATACGCCCGATCCAGACCAGCCGCACGCGGCCCTCCGCGCGCGGGAACCTCGCGGCCCCGATCTCGTTCAGCACCGCGTCGTCGATACCGTTCCAGACGACGTCCACGTGAGGGAAGACGCGGTGCTGTTCGAGCCGGTGCGCGAAGTGCGACGACGGTGCGGTCACCGCATCCGCCCCCGACGCCAGGGTGCGGAGGTAGGCCCAACCGTCGACACCGGCTGCGGGCCCACCGCGGCGGAGCGCTCGGCGGGCCCAGGTGTTGAGCGCGCGCAGCACCAGCGAGGGCGCCGGCGCGGTCGCTTCGATGCCGACATCGACGCGGTTGTGCATCGTGTGAACGAGCGGCAGACGATGGCGCCGGGCGAAGCGGTGTCCGAGGAAGGCGCCCCAGAAGTCCGCCTGCACGTGCACGAGGTCGACGGGAGGTCGCCGTGTCATCGCCTGATCGAGGCGCCGGTCGGTGCTCGCGCCGGGCCAGGGGATGCCGTATTCGCGGTCGATCGTGATCGGCAGCGACGGCAGGTCGACGTAGGCCGGGTCGCTCACGCGACGCGCATGAAGACGGGGGGAGACAATCGTGACCGTGTGGCCGGCGCGCTCGAGGAAGCGGCGCTGCAGGCGCATCGACACCTGCGCGCCGCCCGAGGATTCGACGTGCTGATCGCCGAACATCACGACGTGCACGATGACCTAATCGGGGAGGGGCTCGCCGCGGTACAGCGCCTCGAAGGTGTCGAGGGTGTGCCCGATGTCGTGCACGATGACGCCGTCGAGCGAGGCCTGCTGCATGCGCAGGCGCTCCTCGGGGGCCGCGGTCAGCACGTCGGTGAGGCGCGCGGCCATCTCGTCGATGTTGCCTGGCTCGAACAGGTAGCCGTTCACGCCGTCCTGCACGAGGTGCGGGAGGGCGACGGCGTTGGCGGCGACGATCGGCAGACCCGATGCCATGGCCTCCATCGTGGCGATGGACTGCAGCTCGGCGATCGAGGCGATGGCGAACACGCTCGCCCGGGAGTACAGCGTGCGCAGCTCGTCGTCGGAGGCGTGTCCGTGGAACGTGACGCGGCCCGCGATGCCGAGTTGCTGAGCGAGCGTCTCGAGGTTCTTGCGCTGGTCGCCGCCGCCCACGATGTCGACGTGCACATCGAGCGCCGGGTCGAGTCGGGCGACGGCATTGAGCATGACGTCGATGGCCTTCTCGGTGGTGAGCCGACCGACGAAGAGCACCCGGTTCGCGTCGCGGGGAGTGAGGTCAGGGGTGTAATTGGTCTTGTCGATGCCGCAGCTGATCGGGATGACGCCGTGGATGTCGATCGTGGACTCGAGGAAATCGGCGGCGTTGCGCGTCGGAGTCGTGATGGCGCGCGTCATCCCGAAGGTGCTCTTCGCGTCGGCCCAAGCGAGTTTCACGACGAGCCGGTTGAGGGCGGGCGGCAGGGTCGTGAAGTCGAGCAGATTCTCAGCCATCACGTGGTTGGTCGCGACGACGGGGATACCGCGCTTGCGTGCCTCGCGGGTGAAACCTCGACCGATCACGATGTGCGACTGGATGTGCACGACGTCGGGCTGGACCGCATCGAGCACCTGGCGGGCGTAGTGCTTCGTGCGCCACGGCCAGACGAAGCGGAGCCAGTCATGCGGGGGCCAGCGCACCGACGGCAGTCGGTGCAGAGTCATGGGCTCGCCCTCGATGACTTCGATCGCCGGCGCAGCCTTGCGGTAGGCGCGATTCGGGGCGACCACGTGCACGTTGTGTCCGCGCTTCACGAGACCGGCGGCGAGGCGTTCGGCGAAGCGGGCCGCCCCGTTGATGTCGGGGGAGAAGGTGTCGCTCCCGATCACGATCGTGAGGGGTCGGTGGGAGTCGAGGGGTCCAGCGTCAGGCGTCGCGGGGGAGGTCACGGATGGCGGCCAATCTGTGCGGCGGGATGAGTCGCACGGTGCGGTGCATGCGGCCCCCACTGTACCCGAGGCGTCTCAGGACACCGCGGAGGCAGCCGGCTCAGCGTGCCGCTGCGTCGCCCGTTGTCGCCTCCGCTTCGCTGCGCTCGCCCGCCGTCTCGACCGCCGGGGCGCCGTCACGCGCGTCGGCGAGGGCGTCCGGGTCGGGTGCGGCCTGTTCGAACTGCGACCGATACAGCCGCCAGTAGGCCCCCTCGACGGCGATGAGCTCTTCGTGGGTGCCCTTCTCGACGATGTCGCCGTGCTCCATCACGAGAATGAGGTCGGCGTCCCGGATGGTGGACAGGCGGTGGGCGATGACGAACGAGGTGCGCCCCTCGCGCAGCACCGCCATGGCCTGCTGCAGCAACAGCTCGGTGCGCGTGTCGACCGAGGAGGTGGCCTCGTCGAGGATCAGCACCGACGGTTGCGCCACGAAGGCCCGCGCGATCGTGATGAGCTGCTTCTCACCCGCGGAGACATTGGATGCTTCCTCGTCGAGCACCGTGTCATATCCCTCGGGGAGGGAGTGCACGAACCGGTCGACACGGGTGGCCACGGCGGCCGCCACGATCTCTTCGTCGGTCGCGCTCTCGCGCCCGTACCGGATGTTGTCGCGGATGGTTCCCGCGAACAACCACGGGTCTTGCAGCACCATCCCGGTGCGCGAGCGCACGTCGTCCCGCGTCAGTTCCGCGATGTTCTGGCCGTCGAGCAGGATGCGCCCGCCGTCGAGCTCGTAGAACCGCATGATGAGGTTCACCAGCGTCGTCTTGCCGGCCCCCGTCGGTCCGACGATCGCGACCGTCTGCCCGGGTTCCACCCGGAACGACAGGTCGGTGATGAGCGGGCGCTCGGGGGTGTACGAGAACCGCACGTTCTCGAACTCGATCACACCGTCTCCGTCGACGGGGCGGGGAGCATCGGGCGCGTCGGGTGACTGCTCCTCGGCGTCGAGCAGTTCGAAGACCCGCTCGGCCGAGGCGGTGCCGGACTGCACGACCGCGGCCATTCCGCCCAGCTCCGACAACGGCTGGGTGAACTGCTGCGAGTACTGGATGAACGCCTGCACATCACCCAGGCGCAACTGTCCGCTCGCGACCATGAGACCGCCGAGCACCGCGATGCCCACGTAGGTGAGGTTTCCGATGAACATCATGCCCGGCATGATCATCCCCGAGAGGAACTGGGCGCGGAAGCTGGCCTCGTACAGCTCGTCGTTCTCGGCCTGGAACTTCTCACGCGAGTCCTTCTCGCGGCCGTAGACCTTCACCAGCGCGTGGCCGGAGAAAGACTCCTCGACGCGGGCGTTCAGGCGACCGACCTTGCGCCACTGGATGCCGAACGCCTTCTGCGAGCGCGGCCCGATGACCCCGAAGATCACGGCCATCAACGGCAGCGAGATGAGGGCGACGATCGCCAGCTGCCACGAGATCGTGAACATCATGATGAGCACGCCGACGACGGTCAACACCGAGGTGACGACTGTCGAGAGCGACTGCTGCATCGTCTGGGTGATGTTGTCGATGTCGTTCGTCACCCGGGAGATGAGCTCCCCGCGCTGCACCTTGTCGAAGTACGACAGCGGGAGGCGGTTGATCTTCGCCTCCACCGATTCACGCAGTCGCCACATCGTGCGCACCATGATCACGTTGATCACGAAGCCCTGGATCCAGCTCAAGAAGGAGGAGATCACGTAGATCGCGAGCACCGCGATGATCACCATGCGGAGGCGTTCGAAGTCGACGCCCGCGCCGACCTGAAAGTTCTGCATCGCCGAGACGATATTGGCCAGGTCACCCTGGTCGGCGTTGCGCAGCGACTCGACGACCTGATCCTGGGAGGTGCCGACGGGGAACTGGTCGCCCAGGGAGCGGGAAATGACGCCCTCGAAGATGAGGTTGGTCGCCTCCCCGAGCACCCGCGGCGCGATCACGGCCAGCACGACACCGAAGGCGCCCAGTGCCGAGACGATCGCGAAGGCGACCGCGTGGGGGCGCAGCAGGCCGATGAGCCGGGCGAAGCTCTTGCCGAAGTTGCTCGCCTTGCCGGGGGCGACGCTGTCCCAGTCGCCGGAGTTCAGCCGGGCCTGTTCGGCCAGCTCGAGTTCGAGGCGTTCGTCCTCGGTGAGGGCGTCGGGGGCGCTCATGCCTCCACCCCCAACTGCGACTCGACGATCTCTCGATAGGTCTCGCTGGTGGCGAGCAGCTCCTCGTGGGTGCCGAGCCCGACCATCCGGCCGTCCTCGAGCACGATGATGCGATCGGCGCCGATGATCGTGGAGACGCGTTGGGCGACCACGATCTTGGTGACGTCGGGCAGATCTCGCCAGAGCGCCTGGCGCAACCGCGCGTCGGTGGTCAGGTCGAGGGCCGAGAACGAGTCGTCGAAGATGAGGATGTCGGGTTGGTGCACGATGGCCCGGGCGATCGCGAGGCGCTGGCGCTGTCCGCCGGAGACGTTGGTGCCACCCTGCGCGATACGTGCCTCCAACCGGCCCTCCATCTCTTCGACGAAGTCCCGGCCCTGCGCGATCTCGAGCGCCCTCCACAGCTCTGCGTCCGTCGCATCCTCTCGCCCGAAACGCAGGTTCGACGCCACGGTGCCGGTGAACAGGAACGGGCGTTGCGGGACGAGCCCGATGCCCTTCCACAGCTCGTCGAGATCGGCCTCGCGGACGTCGACGCCGCCGACCCGTACGGCGCCCGCGGTGACATCGAACAGGCGCGGGATCAGCGAGACGAGCGTGGTCTTGCCCGCACCGGTCGAGCCGACGACGGCGACGGTCTCGCCACGGTCGGCGGCGAAGGTGATGCCCTGAAGAACCGGCGACTCCGCACCCGGGTAGAAGAACGCGACGTCCTCGAACGCGACGGACCCGGGGGTCGGGAACGTCGTCACCGGGTTCGTGGCGCGGGTGAGAGTCGACTGGCTGGCCAGGACCTCCCCGATGCGCTCGGCCGACACGGCGGCTCGCGGAATCATGATCGTCATGAAGCTGGCCATCAGCACGCCCATCAGGATCTGACCGACGTACTGCATGAAGGCGAACAGCGTGCCGATCTCGACGTTGCCGGCGTCGACCTGGATGCCGCCGAACCAGATCACGCCGACCACGGTGACGTTCAGCACGAGCATCGCGAGGGGGAACAGCAGCACGAACAGCGAACCGACCTTGCGCCCGACCACCATGATGTCGGTGTTCGCGCCCCGGAAACGCTCTTCTTCGATGTCTTCGCGCACGAAGGCGCGCACGACCCGGACGCCGGTCAGCTGTTCGCGCATGATGCGGTTGACCGCGTCGAGCTTGGTCTGGAAGGTGCGGAACAGCGGCACCATACGGCTGATGATGAGCGCCGCCACGAGCAGCAGCGTCGGCACCGCGACGCCGATCAGCCAGCTCAGGCCGACGTCCTGCTGCAGGGCCATGATCACACCGCCGATCGCGAGGAGCGGGGCGGTGACGAGCATGGTCGCGCCCATCATGGCCAGCATCTGCACCTGCTGCACGTCGTTGGTGTTGCGGGTGATCAACGAGCCGGGCCCGAACTGCGAGACCTCGCGCTCGGAGAACGCGCTGACCTTGTCGTACACGTCGCGTCGGATGTCGCGCCCGGCCGCCATCGCCGCACGGGCGGCGAAGTAGGTCGCGATGATCGACGCGGTGATCTGCCCGAGCGAGATGGCCAGCATGAGCGTCCCGGTCGACCAGATGAAGGCGGTGTCGCCCTGCGCGACGCCCTCGTCGATGATGTTGGCGTTGAGCCGCGGGAGGAACAGCGAAGCCATCGCGGAGATGAACTGGAACACCAGCACGCCGGCCAGCAGCCAGCGGTAGGTCTTCAGATACCTGAAGAGGATCTTTCCCAACACGAGGGCCTCCGGAAGAGAGAATCGAGGCGACACCGCGGCGACGTGCGCCGTCGTCTCAGACTGCCACCAACCTCCGACACGGCATAGGGTGCCGGCGGACGCCTACGCTGGGTGCATGCCGACCCGCCTGCAGGCCGACGCCGATCCCACCCGCTGGGTGGCCGTGACCGAGTCGCTCGGGCTGCGCGGTCGCCGGCACCGCAAGGCGGCGATCCGGATGCTGCTCGCTCAGGCGAACCGGGCTGTCGGGGCGAGCGACCGCCCGGGCAGCAGGGTGCTCGCGTGGGCGGCGAGCCAGGCCGCCCCGCTGCTGATGCGGCGCGCTGCGGGCCGGGTGCTCGTCTGGGTCTGGAAATCCGACCCAGAGCTGCTGGTCGCGATGGCGCAGGTGCAGGAGGCGACCCCGCAGCTGCGCGCCGCGCGAGCCGCGATGCCGATGGAGTATGACGACACCGAGGCGTTCTCGAACCCCCACCTGGGTGTCGGCGAGAAACTGGTGATCGACCTGCCGCCCGATCCCCGCACTCCCCCGTTCGCGACGTACACCTGGGACACCGGTTCGCACCTGGTCACGCTCACCGCGGTGTGCGGCGACCGTGCGCGCGTCGCGACCGTCCTGCCGGCGGTCGACGAGATCGCCCGCACCCTGCGCGTGGTCGATGATCTCCCCCTCGGGGAGTCGCCGACCGTGCTGCGGATCTCACCGGGCTGACGCTCAGGGCGTCCCGGGCCCTCCGGGTGCGGGGGCCGGCGGCATCTCGTTCTTCTGCACCTCGTGCATGACCGCCATCACGTCGCCGCGGGTCGCGGGGCGCTTCTCCTCGTGGCCCCGCGTGACGCGCTCGGCGACCCACGAGGAGAACGACGCGACGATGAGGCCGACGAGGATGACGCCTCCCATCATCAGGAAGATCGCCACCGTGCGTCCGCCGGTCGTGACGGGATAGAAGTCGCCGTAGCCGACGGTGCTGACGGTGCAGAACGCCCACCACACCGTGTCTTCGAACGTCGTGATGTTCGCCCCGGGGGCGTTCCGCTCGAAACTCAGCACTGCGAGCGACGCCTGCCAGATCAGCAGCAGCGCCGAGCCGAAGCCGTAGACCAGCAGGCTCGCGCGCAGCGAGTCGCCCGCCGACCCCCGCCGCGACACCAACCGCGTGACGACCCGCAGCAGGCGCACGGCCTGCAGGGTGGGGACGACCACGACGGCGGCGTCGAAGAGATGGCGGCGGAACCACGTGCCCCGCGGGTGGCTCATGATCAGGCGCGCGACGTAGTCGATGAGGAAGATCAGCCAGGTGACGGCGACCACGATCCACGTCAGACTCGACCACGGCTCTGTCAGATTGCCGACCACCTGGAAGGTGATCGCGAAGAAGAAGGCCAGGGCGGCGAAGATCAGCGGCCAGTAGCCGGCCTTCTCCCACCGCTTCATGGCCGCCGTCTCGCCCTGCTCTCGGCGAGCGGTCCGCGATGCGGCGGCGCTCAGGGACGGCTCGCTCGACATGGGAGCACTCTATGACGGCGAGGTCGGGGCGCTCAGCGCGCGATCGATCTCGTCGCGGTGGGGCATCGATTCCGCCGCCCCCGCTCGGGTGACGGTGATCGCCGCGGCCGCGGCGGCAGCGGAGAGGGCGTCCTCAAGCGACGCGCCGTCCGCGAGCCAGGCGACGAGTACGCCGACGAAGGTGTCGCCGGCGGCCGTGGTGTCGACCGGAGTCACCACCGGTGCGGCAAGGGTGAAGACGACGGCGCCGTCGCGCGCCACGAGCGCGCCGTGCGCACCGCGCGTCACGATGACGGTGCCCGCACGGCGACTGAGTCGGGCCGCCGCCTCGGCCGCGTCGGGGCTGCCACTGAGCTCGAGCGCTTCGTTCTCGTTGGGCACCAGCACGTCGGTGAGGTCGAGCAGCGCCTCGAGGTCGCGGCTCGCGGGCGCCGGGGTCAGCACCGTCGTCACTCCCGCCTCGCGGGCATGGCGCATCGCGGTCGCGAGCAGGGGGATCGGACGTTCCCCCTGAACGACGAGGTGGGATGCTGCCGCCACCGCGGCTTGATCGTCGGGCGAGAACTCCACGTCGTCGTTGGCGCCGGGCACGACCACGATCGTGTTCTCGCCGTCGTCGGTGACCGTGATCTGCGCGATGCCGGTGGCCTCGGTCGAGACCCGCAACCCCGACACCTCGACCCCGTCCGCGACGAGTCGTTGCCGCAGGCGTTCGCCGAAAGCATCCGCCCCGACGGCTCCGAGGAAGACGACCCGCGCGCCTGCCCGCGCCGCGGCCACGGCCTGGTTCAGGCCTTTACCGCCGGCGCCGGTCGTGAAGGCGGTGCCGAAGATCGTCTCGCCCGGTTCAGCCCGACGTGGTTGCCGCACCACGAGGTCCATGTTGGCGCTTCCGAGCACCACCACGTCTCCGCGGTCGGCGTCGCTCACTGCTCGGCGTCGTCCTGGCCGTGCGAGCGCTCGGCGCGCCACAACACGACGTCCGTCGCGCGGCGGACGCGGGCGCCGTGGCGCAGCGTGATCACAGCGCCGGTCGCGCCGGCGGCGAACACCCGGGCGCCGGGGCGGGTCTGGCGCTCGGCGGTCAGCTGGCGTTCCAGGTCGGTGACCCGACGGGTGAGGGCGTGCACGTGCTCCTCGAGCGCGACGAGGCGCGCGATCGCGGGCAGGCTCATGCCTTCGCCCGAGAGGCGCGACACCTCCCGCAGCTGCTCGACGTGACGGGTGGAGTATCGCCGCGACCCGCCCTGGGTGCGGGCGGGCACGACGAGGCCGAGCCGGTCGTATTGACGCAGCGTCTGGGGGTGCATGTTCGCCAGTTCGGCGGCCATGGCGATCGCGAAGATCGGTGCGTCCTCGTCGAGTTCCTTCTCTGCCACGTGATCACCTCCGTCTTCGTGCGACAGTCCTGCCGTTGTCGTGCGCTCTGCTAGCCGCGGGCCTTCGCCATCAGGTCACCGCGGGGGTTCTCCTTCGGTTCGACCTGCTGGTACTTCTCGAGTGCTTCGCGCGCCGCTTCGTCCAGATGCGACGGCACCGCCACCTGCACCTCCGCGAGGAGGTCGCCGGTGCCCTTGGTGGTTGCGACGCCGCGGCCCTTGACCCGCAGCACGCGTCCGGAGGGGGTGCCGGGCGCGACCCGCAGCTTGACCGGGTCACCACCCAAGGTCGGCACTTCGATGGTCGCACCGAGGGCCGCCTCGGTGAAGGTGACCGGCACCGTCACGCGAAGGTTGAGTCCGTCGCGGACGAACACCGGATGCGGCCGCACGGCCACCTGCACCACGATGTCGCCGGGTTCGCCGCCGTCGGGAGAGGGACTCCCTCGACCGCGCAACCGGATCTTCTGCCCGTCGGAGACACCGGCGGGGATCCTCACCTTGAACGGCTTGCCATCCTCGCCCGCGAGCGAGATGGTCTCGCCCTTCGTGGCGGTGAGGAAGTCGATCGTCGTGCGCGCCGTGACGTCGGAGCCGCGCTGCGGGCCGCCGAATCCGCGGTAGCCCCCGCTCGTCTGCCCGAAACGTCCGGAGCCGAAGCCGGAGGGTTCGAAGTTGGCGAAGAAGTCGTCGAAGTTGCCCGCGCTCTGTGTGCGCGGGCCTCCGCGACCCTGTCCGAACATGCTGAACACGTCTTCGAACCCGGCGCTGCCCTGGCCGCCGGCGGGCGCGCCGGCGCTGAAGCGGGCGCCCGAGCCCATCGCGCGGATCTGGTCGTACTCCGCGCGCTGATCGGCGTCGCTCAGCACGGCATACGCCTCGCTGATCTCCTTGAAGGTGGCCTCCGCCTTCGCATCACCCGGGTTGGAATCCGGGTGATACTTGCGCGCCAGCTTGCGGTAGACCTTCTTCAGGTCGGCCGCGGGGACGTCTTTATCGACGCCGAGCACCTTGTAGAAGTCTTTGTCGAACCAGTCCTGACTCGCCATGGCTCTCCTACTCGACCGGTACGGCGACGACGACCTTCGCGGGTCGCAGCTCGACCGAACCCAGGCGGTAACCCACCTCGACGACCTCGAGCACGGTCGGCGTCGTGACACCGGGGGTCGGCGCCTGGAAGATCGCCTCGTGCTGCTGCGGGTCGAAGGCCTCGCCCGCGGTGCCGTACGACACCACACCGAGACGTTCCGCGACGGTGCGCAGCTTGTCGGAGATCGCGGCGAAGGGCGTGCCCGCGACGAGATCGCCGTGCTTGATGGCGCGGTCGAGGTCGTCGAGCACGGGGATGAGACCCTTCACGGCCTCGCCCTTGGCGCGTTCGATCTCGCGCTCGCGCTGCTCCTCGGTACGCCGACGGTAGTTGGCGTACTCGGCCTGCAGTCGCTTGAGGTCACCCAGCAGCTGGGAGTCGTCCACGTTCTGACCAGCACCCGCGGCGTCACCGGCGTGAGCGTCGGCGGACTGGGGCGCTCCGAGGATGTCGTCCACGGTGAGTTCCGGCTCCTGCGGCGCGGGGCCGGAGGACTGCTCCTCCGACCCCGTCGGCGCGTCAGGACCGGCGCCCGAACCCTGGGGCTGTTCGTCGTCCTTGTTCGCCATGATTATTTCTTCTCGTCCTCGTCGTCCACGACCTCGGCGTCCACGACATCCTCGTCAGACGAGGGTGCAGCGTTCTCCGAAGGCGCCTCGGTGCCGGCATCCGGAGCCTGCTCGGCCTGACCGGCGCTGTAGATGGCCTCGCCGATCTTGCCCTGGCTGGCGTTCAGCTTGTCGAACGCGGTCTTCACCGCATCGTCGTCCTCGCCCGCGAGAGCGGTCTTGAGCGCGTCGACATCGCCCTGGACCTCGGTCTTGACGTCGTCGGGCAGCTTGTCGGCGTTGTCGGTGAGCAGCTTCTCGATCGAGTACGAGAGCGTCTCGGCCTGGTTGCGCACCTCGGCCGACTCGCGACGCTTCTTGTCCTCGGCCGCGTGCTCCTCGGCCTCGCGCACCATGCGCTCGACGTCTTCCTTCGGCAGCGACGAGCCGCCGGTGATCGTCATCGACTGCTCCTTGCCGGTGCCCTTGTCCTTCGCCGAGACGTGCACGATGCCGTTCGCGTCGATGTCGAAGGTGACCTCGACCTGCGGGATGCCACGGGGGGCCGGGGCGATGCCGGTGAGCTCGAAGGTGCCGAGCGGCTTGTTGTCGCGGGTGAACTCACGCTCGCCCTGGAAGACCTGGATCGCGACGGACGGCTGGTTGTCGTCCGCGGTCGTGAAGGTCTCGCTGCGCTTGGTCGGGATGGCCGTGTTGCGCTCGATGAGCTTGGTCATGATGCCGCCCTTGGTCTCGATACCGAGGCTCAGGGGGGTGACGTCGATGAGCAGGACGTCCTTGCGCTCGCCCTTCAGCACACCGGCCTGCAGAGCGGCGCCGACGGCGACGACCTCATCGGGGTTGACGCCCTTGTTCGCGTCCTTGCCGGTCTCGCGCTTGACGAGTTCGGCAACGGCGGGCATACGGGTCGAGCCACCGACGAGCACGATGTGGTCGATGTCGCCGACCTTGATGCCGGCCTCGCGGATGACATCCGCGAAGGGCTTCTTCGTGCGGTCGAGGAGGTCCTTGGTGAGGTCCTCGAACTTCGCGCGGGTGATCGTCTCGGACAGCGACACGGGGCCGGAGTCGGTGAGGGAAAGGTAGGGCAGGTTCACGCTGGTCGACGTGGAGCTCGACAGCTCCTTCTTCGCCTGCTCGGCAGCCTCCTTGAGGCGCTGGAGTGCGATCTTGTCGCCCGAGACGTCGACACCGGTGGTGTCCTTGAACTGCTTGATGAAGTAGTCGACGAGACGCTGGTCCCAGTCGTCGCCACCGAGGCGGTTGTCACCGGCGGTCGAGCGCACCTGGATGGTCGAGAAGTCGTCGTCCTTGCCCACCTCGAGCAGCGAGACGTCGAAGGTTCCACCACCGAGGTCGAAGACGAGGATGAGCTCGTCCTCCTTGCCCCGGTCGAGGCCGTACGCGAGGGCGGCAGCGGTCGGCTCGTTGATGATGCGCAGGACGTTGAGGCCCGCGATCTCGCCGGCCTCCTTCGTGGCCTGACGCTCGGCGTCGTTGAAGTAAGCGGGAACCGTGATGACCGCGTCGGTGACGGTGTCGCCCAGGTACTCCTCGGCGTCACGCTTCAGCTTCTGCAGGATGCGGGCCGAAATCTCCTGCGGCGTCCACTTCTTGCCGTCGACGTCGAAGGTCCAGGTGGTGCCCATGTGACGCTTCACGCTCGAGACGGTGCGGTCGACGTTGGTCACGGCCTGGCGCTTGGCGGTCTCACCGACCAGCACCTCGCCGTCCTTCGTGAACGCGACGACCGACGGGGTGGTGCGGAAGCCTTCGGCGTTCGCGATCACCTTGGGCTCGCCGCCCTCCAGGACCGAAACGACGGAGTTGGTGGTACCGAGGTCGATTCCAACTGCACGAGGCATGTTCATCTCCTTCTTGTCGGGTCCAGTGGATGCTGCGACCCGAGGTTGTACAAAGTTCTTCGGGGGCTCGTCCTCGCACGATCGGCGAGGTTGAGCCGTGATGACTCAACGCTATCGAGACGCTTCCCGCGCGTCAAGCGAACTTGCCATGAACAGGCTCAACCCTCAGCCTCGCGGTGCGTTCGGCTCGTTGGGCCCGCTCAGATCGAGTGCGCCAACGTCTGCAGCAGGATGACCAGCAGCCCGAGCCCCAGCAGCATGGCCAACGCGATAAGCTGCACCCACCACGCCAACTTCGACCGGCGCACGGCCAGCCAGCCGATGACCGCGAGCGTGACGATGTACACGGTCATGGTGGCGCGCAACGCCCCGCCGAGGTCGAAGACACCCGCCCAGGCGAGGGCGAGGATGATCCCCGGAACGAAGACCGTGCTCACGGCGCTGCCCGCGATCGCGATCATCACACCGAACTCCGTGCGGTTCGGGAAGGAGCGGTGCACGGCGAGGTGGGAGATCACGTCTGCCGCGAAACCGGCGATCGAGATGCCGAGCACGCCCAGCACGAGGCCGAGGAACGCGTGATCCGGTTCGGGGTGCTCGCTCGTCGCTGTCACCAGCACGATGGCGAGGCCGGTGAAGGCGGCGTACACCCGCTCTTTCAGTGCGGAAGCGACGGTGACAGCATCCGCCCCCGACGCGTCGTCGCGAGGGCGACCGGAGCGAGCGCCCCGATGCCCGTGCCCACGCGCGGTCAGCCGGTCATCCGCCATGGCGCCCCTCTCGTTTCCGCGAGCCTAGCGGCGCGCACCCGCTCAGCCTCTCCTCCGCGCACGCCACCGGCGGGGCGCCACCGACTGTTCACCGCGACGGCCTAGCGTGACCGGCATGAGCGCACCCGATCGCGACAGCTCCGTTCCCTCCGCGCCGCCGGCCGCCGCGAACACCGGCGCCGTTGCGGCGATGGGTCTCGACCTCCGGGCCGACGAGAAGGTCCCGGGGCGCACGGTTCTCGCGTGGGCGTTCTGGGACTGGGCGACGCAGCCGTTCAACTCGGTGCTGCTGACTTTCATCTTCGCCTCGACGCTGTACCTCACCGGTGAGGCGTTCCTCCCAGCCGATGTCGCGGCGCTTCCCGAAGGCGACGCGGTGCGCGAAGCCGGCCTCGCGAACCTCGCGGCGGGCTTCGGGTGGGGCGGCACGGCGGCGGGCCTGCTCATCCTCGCCCTCGCGCCCGTGCTCGGTCAGCGGGCCGATGCTTCGGGCCACCAGAAGCGGTGGCTCGCCGGGGCGACGGGGCTGCTCGTGGCCTGCATGTTCGCGCTGTACTTCATCCGCCCCGAGCCCGAGCTGTTCGTCTGGGGCGTCGCGCTGATCGCCACCGGCAGCGTGCTCAGCGAGATCGCCGGCGTGAACTACAACGCGCTGCTCATCGGCATCGCCAACCGCAAGAACATCGGGCGCATCTCGGGGCTCGGCTGGGGCTTCGGCTACATCGGCGGGGTCGTCGCCCTCGCGCTGGTCATCGTGTTCTTCGCCGCCGACTGGTTCGGCCTCCCCACCGAAGACGGGCTGCCCTTCCGCCTCATCGCCGTCGGTTGCGCCGTCTGGGCGATCGTCTTCTCGGTGCCGCTCTTCTTCGCCGTGCCCGAACCGAGTGCGGGCCGCACGGCGGCGAAGGTGAGCTTCTTCGCGAGCTATCGACTGCTCATCAAGGACATCGTCGGGTTGTACCGCAACGAGCAGACGCGCCCGACGTTCTGGTTCCTCATCTCGAGCGCCGTCTTCCGCGACGGCTTGGCGGGCGTCTTCGCGTACGGCGCGATCATCGCGGGCGGGGTCTTCGGCTTCGATTTCATCCAGCTGGCGATCTTCGGCATCACGGCCAACCTCGTCGCCGGGGTGTCCACCCTGCTCGCCGGGCGCCTGGACGACCGGTTCGGGGCCAAGGCGATCATCGTGACCGCGCTGGTGGGAATGATCGTCGCCGGCCTCGCGGTGTTCTTGTTCCGCGATGGTGGGCCGATCGTGTTCTGGGTCGGCGGACTGCTGCTCTGCGCCTTCGTCGGTCCGGCGCAGGCGGCCGCCCGCAGCTTCCTCGCCCGAGTCACGCCCGCCGGCCGCGAGGGTGAGATCTTCGGCCTCTACGCCACGACCGGCCGGGCCGCGAGCTGGATCTCCTCGGCCCTCTGGTCGCTGCTGATCGTCTGGACCAGCGTGACCGCCTTCGGCATCCTGGGCATCGTGATCGTGCTGGTCCTCGGTCTCGCGCTGCTGCTGCCGGTGCGCACGCCGCGCGCGTAGCGCGGGAGCGGCGGGTCGGGCGGCAGCTGCTCCCCTGTCACGTTCTGCGGGTCCGACCCGCCATTCGTGACAGGCGAGCGGCGGGGTTCACGCCCAAGAGCGGCTCCCCTGTCACAATCTGCGGGACGCACCCATCATTCATGACAGGCGAACGGGTTCTGCGCCTAGCCCGGGCGCGCCAGCCCTGGGTACAGCTGGTCCCCTGTCACGTTCTGCGGGTCCGACCCACCATTCGTGACAGGCGAGCGGCGGGGTTCACGCCCAAGAGCGGCTCCCCTGTCACAATCTGCGGGTCGCACCCGCGGTATGTGACAGGGGAGCAGGCGGGTCAGGAGCGGGGCCAGGCCTCCGCGAGCTTCGTGAGAAGGCGGGCGAGCTCGGCGCGATCGGCATCGGAGAAGGAGTCGAGCGCCTCGCGTACGGCCTCGCGTCGCTCGCCGCGGAAGCTGCGCACGATGGCCGAGCCCTCGTCGGTCAGCGCGATCCGCGTGCGCCGCGCGTCGGACGGATCCGCCTCGCGCCGCACGAAGCCGTGGTCGGCGGCCTGCTGCACGAGCCGAGAGGCGCGCGGCTGATCGACGCCGATCGCGACGGCGAGTTCGCTGACGGAGAGGGGCTCGGATGCTGCGGCCAGAGCCTCCAGCATCCGGAGTCTCGCGAGTCCTGCCATGCGTCCGTGCGCGCCCGCCCACGGGGGCATCCCGCCGCGGGGGTGCTCGCCGTGCTCGTGATCGCGTTCGCGCGGGCCGCCCCGACCCCAGCGGCCGGGGCCCCCGCCCTCCCACGGCGGGCGGGGCCGAGGCCCGCGCAGCCGCGCCAAGGCGGCGACGATCTCGTCGAGGGGATCGGAAGTCATGTCTCGAATTTACATGCCACTTGACATGCTCTCGCAACCCATGTCATAGTGCATGTACTTGCTACATGACATACATCGGCGGCTGACGGCCTCCGATTCGAGAGGACATCCCATGAACGACACCACCGAGAACAACGAGAACACCTCCGACCGACCGCTCGGCTTCTGGCTGCGCACGGTCGACCACCTGATCACCCTCGAGTTCGCTCGCACCCTCGCCGCCGAAGGCATCGACCGTCGCGAGTGGATGCTGCTGAACGTCATCGACGGCTCGGTCGACGCCCCCTGGCTGCTCGAGCGCCTCGCCCGCAAGAGCGGACGCGTGCGCCGCTTGATCGAGCGCGGCTGGATCGCCGAGAGCGACGGCACCTTCTCCCTCACCGAGGAAGGGACCGCGGCCAAGGAGCGCCTCGGCGGCATCGTCGACGGCGTGCGGGCTCGCGTGAGTGACGCCGTCTCGCCCGAGGACTACGCCACGACCCTCGCGTCGCTGCAGAAGATGGCCGAGGCCCTCGGCTACGACGAAGAGAGCTTCGGCGGGCGCGGCCCCGGGCGTGGTTTCGGTCGACACCGCGGCTTCGGCCCCGGCTCCGGCGGCGGGTTCGGCCCCGGCTTCGGCGGGCATCGCGGCTTCGGCTTCGGCCCGGGCGCCGATGAGCGCCGCGGCTTCCGCGGCGGCTTCGGCCCCGGCTTCGGCGGCGGGTTCGGTCGGCACGAGGGCGGGTTCGGTCCGCACGACGGTCCGTGCGCCCCTCACGAGCAGCATGAACACGGGCGCGGCCACGGGCGCGGCCACCGCCATGGCGAGCGCGCTTACGAGCGCGGTTTCACCGCCGGGTTCGAGCGCGGCCGTGCCGCAGCATCCGAGCCCGCCGTCTGAGCGAGCCCACCCTTGAACTCACCCGCACCGAAATGCGAGCTGCGCAGGCAGCATCCGCAATTCGGTGCGGGTGAGTTTTGTGCAGCCCGACTCCCCCGCACCGTCGTGCGGGCGTCGCGCGTCGCACCCGC
The DNA here is from genome assembly GCF_043556395.1 of Microbacterium hanjuni. Taxonomy (NCBI): domain Bacteria; kingdom Bacillati; phylum Actinomycetota; class Actinomycetes; order Micrococcales; family Microbacteriaceae; genus Microbacterium; species Microbacterium hanjuni. The sequence goes on along the minus strand of NZ_JBIGIK010000002.1, from coordinate 603,397 downwards.
GTTTCGGTGCGGGCGAGCGCTACTGGCCGAGAGATCCAGCCGTGGTGACTCCGACGTCGGAACGGTGGAAGTTGAGGAACGAGCGCGAGGCCGTCGGACCGCGCTGGCCCTGGTAGCGGTTGCCGTAGGGGCCCGAGCCGTAGGGGTTCTCGGCGGGCGAGGACAGCTGGAAGAAGCAGAGCTGGCCGATCTTCATACCCGGCCAGAGCTTGATGGGCAGCGTCGCGACGTTCGAGAGCTCGAGGGTGACGTGGCCCGAGAATCCCGGGTCGATGAAGCCCGCCGTGGAGTGGGTGAGCAGGCCCAGGCGACCGAGCGACGACTTGCCCTCGAGGCGCGCGGCGACGTCGTCGGGCAGTCCGACGAGTTCGAACGTCGACCCCAGCGCGAACTCACCCGGGTGAAGGATGAACGGCTCATCCGGGGCGACCTCGATGAGGCGCGTGAGCTCGGGCTGATCGACCGCGGGGTCGATGAAGGGATATTTGTGGTTGTCGAACAGCCGGAAGTACCGGTCCAGACGCACATCGACGCTCGACGGTTGCACCATGGCAGCGTCGGACGGTTCGAGAACGATGCGTCCAGCGGCGAGTTCACGAGAGATGTCGCGATCAGAGAGCAGCACGCGCTCAGCCTAGAGCGGCTCCGCCCAAACGACATCGCCCCGTCGAGGCGACACCTCGCCGACGCCGCCACCCTGTCGTCTCGGCGCGAGGATGTCGATTCGATCGGATGCTGGCGCCGCGGGCGGCGCGGATCGTCCCTGTTATGCTGGCTCGGCGCCGAAAGGCCGCACGGGGCTGTAGTTCAATGGCAGAACTTCTGCTTCCCAAGCAGATAGCGCGGGTTCGATTCCCGTCAGCCCCTCCACTGTCACTTCTCACGCAAGGTGGCACTTTTTCAAGCCGGTTGGCACTCAACCGTCAGGAACACATTGGCTCTTCCACGCGCCAGACGTTCACCGTTCGGCTTGACTGCGAGTACCACCGGGGGCGGTAGCTGTGCTCTCGACGCTAGATCGCTGGTGTCGCCATCCTTGCGGGGTGCAACTCAGTTCCGAATCTCAGCCACCGCGGCCGCGTCCAACGTCCTGGAGCGAACATTCTGCCCGCCCCGGTTGACGCGCCCCTGCGGGCATCTTTATCGGGCGGGGTAATGCGAACCGGGGTTTCGGCCAGTACGAGGCAGGCCTTATTCCTGCTGCGGCGGGGATGAATCCTTCCGCCATCGACCAGTGGAGAGCAGTACGCGTCGCGCAGGAGCGGCCGTCGACCGCCCGCTTGTGGATCGTCTCCTGGCTTGCTACTGGTGTCGGGTGGGACGTGCCCGTACCGTCGTCATCATGTGGGACCAGGTCGGGAATCTTGTGACGGTACCGAATATCGTCGGGCTCCCTTTCCACGTCGGACGCGATCTCGCCGCCGAACGCGGAGTAACGCTGGCCAATCCTGACCCGGACGGCCCTCCGGTTGGAGCGCTCGCTTGGCCCGGCCTGTTCTACATCACGTCTCAGCGACCGGAGGCGGGCGCGGTCGTCACGCGGCACTCCTCCGTGGCAATTGAAATCACCGGACACGGTGACACCCAGCAGCCATCCGAGCGGATTGAACCGAACGACCCTCACGGGGCGCCCGCACACGCAAGTCCTGACGAACTGCGGTTCCTAGACCTCTGAGACCCGGGCGGTCATTCATAGAACGGTCGCGCTGCGGGAACCTTCGGCAGCCGATATCGTCGTCGCACGTGATCATGGCGACCCCGGCGCTCAACTTCCTCGTCGTCAAGGTCGTCCCGCCACGAGAGCACTGAGTAGACCGCACCGTGCTGCCGCGGTCAGCTCTCGCACCGGACCACTAACGGATCGTCCAGCGGGGCCGCCTGGCCCTCGGCTACCCCGTCGGTAGCGACTTCACGAACGCACGGATCGCATCCGCCTTCGGAACGTCGACCCACAACTGGATGCTCTCGTCGGAACCACCAGTTCCGGACACCACGTACGCGCGAGCCGCGACCGCATCCATCAGAGGAGCAAGCATCTTGGCGCGGCTCGCGGAGACGTAGCCGACCTTCCGGCCCTCGCTGGTGGTGACCATGACGGCGCTCGAGTCATGAGGGTTGCCCGGCTCTCTCACAAGAACCCACTCGATGCCGGTCATGGCCTGCCGCTCTTTGTAGCCGACGTAGTTCCCAACGCCCTTGATCCTCATGCGCATGCACTCAAGGTGCCGAAGATCCACGGCGCCGGTCACCTCGACCATCTCTGGTGCGATCGTCTCCGGTGTCGGCTCAATGACCGGAGCATCCCTCTGCTCCTGCGCGAAGTCCCGATCGGGCTCATCCACCTCGGGGAACAACGTGCCCCTCGCCCGCCATGCGCCGTCCTTCGGGGCGGCCCACACGCGGATAGGCGCGACGCCGACCCGACCATTGAGCGCGGCAGAGACCTCACTGCTGATCGACGACGGGATATACCCGACGTGCCACTTTCCGATCAGCACCTTCACGGCGAAGCGGTCGTACTCATTCGTCGGCTCAGGCACAAGCCGCGCGGACTGCTGAGCGACGCCACCCTCGGGTAGACCAAGCTCCTCGAACAGACGACGTATTGAGTCGCGCCGGTAGCTCTCACCCTCGATCTCAATCTCACCCCAACGCGGCGGGACCCTGACCGCTGGGGCCGCAGCCGGAGCGGATGGCCGTGGAGCGGGCAATGGCGCAGGCGCCTCCGTGCTACCGCCGAACAGTGATGACCAGAACCCCATAGCTATACCCCCACGTCAATGTGCCACCACAGCCTATTGGGGTACGGAGGCCACGCATGAGGGTATGTCCCGAGCCTGGCACCCCGGCCTCGACAGCCCGGCCTCGATCCAGAACGGTGAAGGCCGGTGCATCACTCACCGCCGAGCACACGAGAAGCGACGCGGGTACTCAGCCGAACGCGGCTACGGGACAGACCACAGACGCCTCCGCGCCGAGTGGGGACCCAAGGTAGCCACTGGCACGGTGCGATGCTGGCGGTGCGCTCAGTACACAGGCGCACGGGAGCCCTTCGACCTCGGTCATGACGAGACTGACCGCACGCAGTACAACGGCCCAGAGCACATTCGATGCAACCGAGCCACCAGAGGCCGACGAGAGCCGCGCTGAGGCACCCGGGGCATGGGCTGAGAGGGAATCTGCCCTGGCTCCGATCGGGTCGGCATCCGGCGTTCTAGTTCGTGTTGGATGCAAGCGTTTCCCGTAGCGCGTTCTTTGCTCTTTGGTAACGACCGCGAGCCGTTGAGGCCGGAATGCCGAGCAGCGTTGCTGCGTCGACGATGGAGAACCCGTCCCAGTGAATGAGGCTAATCAGTTCCGCGAGGTCGCTATCTAGCCTGCGGATGGCGTCACGGATTTCCAGCCCAGAGTCGGCCGGTGATGCGCTTCGCGATGCGAGTTCGATTCGCATTCGGTCAGCGAGTTGAGACCTTCGCGCGTTGCCCCTGTGGGCGTGTAGCAGCACGTTGCGAGCGACGCCGAACAGCCACATGCGCGCCTCGTGGGGCTCATCCGGTAGTCGGTCCACCCGCGCCCAGGCTGTGGTCATCACGTCGGCGAGGGCGTCTGCTGCATCTTCGCGATCGAGGCGGCGTAGGAAGTAGCGAAGTAGATCGTCGGAGGACACCCACAATGCGACCGTCAAACGTTTCCGGGAGGAGGCCGAGTCAGAGTGCCCGACGTATTCTCGACGCATGCCAGGACTCAACAATCCCGACGTCATAGATCTGGTTGGGGTGTCGGCGGATGGGTCGACCTGCATCCTGCACATTGTCGAGACCGAGGCGTGGCGCGATCGTCCCGATCCGGAGCTGCTCAACGCGAAGCTTCTGACGTACGTCGGGTTTGCGTTGGATGGGCAGCTCGTGGCGGCGTACCCGGACGTGGCTGAGCTCCCGATTCGGTTCGCGATTGACGCGTATTTCAAGCTTTCGCCGGCTGCGCTGGCTGACCTCGAGGTGTGCAAGACGGGTCTGAGTCAATACGACATCGATTTGACGTGGGAGGACGGACTGACTTTCAGCGGCGAACCGAGTTAGCAGTACCGCCTCTCCTGCACTTGTATGCCCGGCCGGCCGGTAGACGATCCGATACCCCGTCTCGCTCTTACTATCGAGTTATGTCTCGGACAGCGCTGGTCATCGAGACCCCGCCGTCCGCCCAACTGTCATCGCTCAGGCGGGGGCTCTCCGCAGATGCTCGCGCCGGAGTGCCTCCGCACGTCACGATTCTCTTTCCGTTCGTCCCCGCCTCTGGACTGGATGCGTCGGCCTTGAGTGTCGTGGTTCGCACTATCGGCCGAATCCCGGCCTTCGATTTCGCGTTGACGACCACCGGGTGGTTCGGCGATCAGGTCCTCTGGCTCGGCCCCGAAGATCCGGCGCCGTTCGTCGAGCTCACCGGCGCCGTTCACCGCGCTTTCCCCGGCTACCCGCCCTATGGCGGTGCGCACGATGGGTGTGTACCCCACGCCACCGTGGGCGACACGGGGACCCTCGACCAGCTAAAAGTCGCGGAGCGCCAGATCACTCGCGTGCTCCCGTTGACGGGGCGCGCGTCGGCCGTCACACTCCTCGTCGAGAGCGCGTACGGATACTGGCGTTCTTCACGCAGCATCCCGTTGCAAGATCCGAAGACGAACCGAGGATGCTTGCCGCACCACTAGGCGGCCGTCTGCCAGGAAGGCCCGCGACCCTCACCCCGCGCTTCGGAGGTGCGCCAAGATCGCGCCGTGCGGTCGCGGTCTTTCATAGGCCACGGTGCGCGTATGCGTCTCGGTCACGGCGAATCCGGCCGCCGTCAGCTCGTGCGCGAGGAGATCGGCCGGCCACCGATAGGCCGTGACGACCGCATGGTCGAACGGCTCGACGTCAGTGCCGAGGAAGAAACCGACGAGCAGCTGTCCACCGGGGCGCAGAACCCGAGCGAACTCGGCGAGCGCACGTCCGATGCTCGATGGGTGGTGGTGGATGACGGAGTACCAAGCGAGAACTCCCCCGTACGTCTCGTCCGGATCAACCAGAGCATCCATACTCCCGAGCGTGAAGGTCACCGAGGGGTAGGCGGCCCGCGCGTGATCGATGAAGGCAGGCACCTGATCCACACCGCGCGCATCGATTCCCTGCCCAGCGAGGTGGGCGGTCCAGTGTCCAGGACCGCACCCGGCGTCGAGTAACGGACCATCGACCGACGCGGCCCATGACGTCACGAGCTGCACGTCCGACGGATGCATCGCTGTCATCGAGCCCAAAAGCTCGGTGTACTCCGCGGCTCGTTGCGCGTAAGAATCCCGGACGCCCGATGCCATCCGGGAAGCCTAGGGGCAGGCGCCGCCCAGACCTAGAATCGCGAAATGGATCCCTTCGGTGAGACGGACTTTCCGGATCACACCCCGTCCACCGGTTCATCATGACGGGCACACCGCTGCCACCCCGTGGCTCCTTCTCGGTCAGACCCGCCCGACCGAGCGACGACGCGCTCCTCGTCGAGGGGGTGGGCGTGGAACCGGTCGCGTGGGTCGCTTCGGCGCAGCTGCGCGAAGAGATGGCGACCGGGAATTACCGACTCGAGTGGTCGTGGATTGCGGAGCGGGACGGCCGGACGATCGGGCGTGCACTGTGGTGGGGACGCGAGGATGCTGGTCGGCCGGCCACCCTCGATTGCCTCTGGGTAGCAGATCCTGCGGATCATCCCGAGGACGTGGGAGCAGCTCTCGTCCGAGCCGGGCTCGACTCGTTCGGCCCCGGGCCGGCGCTGGAATTCAATGTCGACGTCGACGTGGACTGGCCCAGCGACCCTGCGGCAGTCCACGCCGTTCGTTGGCGGGAGCGCGCCGCGCGTGCCGGTGGGTTCCGCCTCACCACCGAACGCGTGAGCTTCGCTCGGACCGACACCGACCCGCGCCCCGGCCGCTCCCTCCGGCTCTCCTTCGCACCAGCGGCGGACGACGTGTTCCGCAGCATGTTCGCACGGGTCGCCGCAGGCAGTCTCGACGCCCACACCCTCGACATGGTCGCCCGCGAAGGTCTCGACGCCCTGGCCGAGGACGACCTGCACTTCTACCTCTCGCTGCCCGGAGACCGCGATGCCTGGCAGATCGCGACGCTGCGCGACGGCTCGACCGTGGGGTTCATCATCCCGACCAGGACCGCCTACGACGCGAGCATCAGCTACCTCGGGGTCGTCCCCGAGCATCGAGGCAAGGGCTACGTTCACGACCTGCTGGCCGAAATGGTGCACGTCCACCACGAGAACGGACAGCACCGCATCGTCGGCACCGCCGACCGGGCGAATGCGCCGATGCGCGCAGCGTTCACGCGCGCGGGCTTCACCGTCAGCCGCGTGCGGATCGTTCACGAACAGTGACCTGGGCCACGACTGACCGCCAGCTTCATCGCTCGTCACCCGGGAGGAGGCGTGACTACTCCGCTGCGACGCTTTCCCCGGCGGACAGGGTCAGGGTGCGCTCCGCGACACGCTCGGCGACCGCGCCGAGCTTGAGCTGGTTGTTGCGGGCGTAGTCGCGGAGGATCGCGAACGCCGTGTGCATGTTCACGCCGGTCTGCGCGGCGATGACGCCCTTGGCCTGCTCGATGAGTACGCGACTGTCGAGGGCGCGCTGCATCTGGTCGGCGACCATGGTGGTGTCGCGGAGGGAACGTTCCTGGAGGATGCCGATGGTGGCGACATCAGCCAGAGACTGGGCGACGGCCACATCGCTTTCGCTGAGCTCGCCGGTGGTGACGCTGAAGAGGCCCATCGCGCCGATCGTCTCTCCCCGCAACCGCATCGGAAACGCGTGCATCGATCGGAAGCCTTGCTTGAGCGCCTCGGCGCTGAACGCCGGCCACTGGTTGTTCTCGGAAAGGTCGGGCACGGTCACGCCCACACCGGTCTTGTACGCGTCGACGCACGGGCCCTCACCCGCGTTGAGCTGGATGATCTCGACGAACTCGGCCTCCTCGTTCGTGGAGGCGATCAGCTGCAGCCACCCGTCCGCATCCGCGATCAGCAGACCCCCCGCATCGGAACCGACGAAGACCGTGCACTCCTGCACGAGGGTGTCGAGCAGGTCGACGACGTCGTAGTCGTCCACCAAGGTGTCAGCCACCTTCAGGAAAGCGGCGCTGAGCCGAGCGTCCCGCGTTGTTTCAGCCATCATCCTGTCCTTCGATCAGTGTCGTACGCATCAGCGTCTCCCGCTACCCGTCTGAGGGTCGGGTGAAGTCGAGAACCCGCGCCACCACGTCACGCGCCACCTCGTCCACGCTCCGACCGGCGGAATAGGCGTGCCCGCGGAGGAGAGCGAACGCCTCCGTCACGGACGTGTCGAGTTGGACCGACATCATGCCGGTCGCTTGATGGACCTCTCGGCGCGTTCCCGCCACGAGCTCCGAATCATGACGCCCGTCGCCGTCCGCGTCGGTGGCGGCGTAGGCCGCTGCCTTGCCCGCGACCGCCCCGGCGAGCGCTGCGGCGTGGGCTACGTCGAGAGCGGAAAGGTGCCCCGGTGCGAGGCAGTACAAGTCGACGACTCCGACGGTGGCCGCACCGATGCGCAGCGGGAAGGAGAACACCGCCCTGGCCTTGGTCTCGCAGACGGCGTTTCCGAAGATCGGCCACTGCGAGTGATCGGCGGATCGGACATCGGGCACCAGCACGGGTCGGTGTGTCTCCAGCGCCCGGTAGTGGGGGCCTTCACCGAGGTCGTACTGCAACTGTTCGAGATGGGTGGCCAGGGCGTCGCTGGACGACACCGTGGACTGGTTTCCCGCCAGCGTCATGACCGACACCGATGCGCCGTCGACGGGCAGACGCTCCAAGAACCCGGCGTGCAGGGCGTCCGAAGGGGGCGCGCCGGCGGCGCCGCTACCGCTTCCCACCTGTTCGGACACCATCAGTCCCTCGCTCGCGCGCCGACAGCAGGCGAATGCCGACTGCAGGGACGCGGGGACTGGGCGTCGTAGCCGCGACTCTACCGCGTGCGAGCTCTCGTGGGGACCCCACCCAATGCGCGACGCGGAGTCACGGCAGCAGGATCACTTTGCCGTTGAGGGTGCGGGACTCGGCGAGTTCGAGAGCGGCGACCGCCTCGGTGAGGGGGAAGCGGGCGGCGATGTTGGCGGTGATCGTGCCCGTGCGGAGCAGCTCGAAGACGTGGCCGAGGTCTTCTTCGAGACGGCGACGGAATCGCGCCGGGCGGAGCGTGTGTCCCGCCCACAGGTCGTAGAACGTCGCCTTCTTGCCGTTGGGCAGCGCACTCCACAGCACGGCCTGGCCGAGGGTCTTCATGAACGGCATCATCAGGGGTCCGGTGCCGCTCACCGCTTTGGCGATGGCGTACGTCACGAGGGTGCCCCCGCGGGCCAGAAGCGCGAAGGACGTCTTCGCCATATCCCCTCCGATGTTGTCGAAGACGGCGTCGACACCGGCGGGTGCGTGCCGGCGCACGGTCGCCTCGAGATTCGGGTCGGCATAGTCCACCGGGATGACTCCCGCAGCACGCAGGGCGTCATGGTGACGCGGCGATGCGGCGCCGATGACGGTGACGCCGTGGTGGCGGGCGAGCTGGATGAGGATGCCGCCGACTCCGCCGTTCGCGCCGAACACGAGGATGGTCTGACCGGGTCGCACTTTCGCAGCACGGTGCAGCATCTGCCAAGCGGTGACCCCGTTCACGACCACCGTCTCAGCATCCTCGGAGGCGATGCCCTCCGGGACGATGACGCTGTCGCGCGCCTCGACGACGGTATGGGTGGCCCATGCACCCGTCTTGGTCATCGTGGCGACCCGGCGGCCGACCATCTGCCGATCGCCGTCCGGGCCGACAGCGAGCACGCGGCCGACGAGATCGTACCCGGGGGTGAAGGGAAACTCCGGCTGCCCGTAGTAGCGGCCCCGGCGCATCGCCTGCTCGGCGAACGCGATGCCGGTCGCTTCCACCCGCACGAGGAGCTGGCTTCCCACGGGCGTCGGGGCAGGGGCAGTGGTGATCTGCAATCCGGAGGGCTCGACGATGCCGGGGAGGACGACCTTCGTGATGGTGGCGGGAACGGGGGCGGTTGAGGAGGTCATGAGCTTCTTCCGTCACTGCGACCATCTGTCGCAATGGGAGTGGGCTTCACACTAGTGAAGGGGTGTTACGGTGTCAACACGACCCACGGAAGGAAACGGAATGAGCTCGACCATCAAGCCGACGCGACGCGAAGAGCGCCGCGTCGCGACGGTGCGTGAGATCAAGCAGCTCGCGATGGACCAGATCAGCGAGGGGGGTCCGGATGCTGTGTCCCTGAGCGGGATCGTTCGGGAGATGTCGATGTCGCCGGCCGCCATCTACCGCTACTTCGCCAATCGCGACGCTCTGCTGGCTGACCTCGTGGTCGACGCCTACGACGATCTCGCCGACTCCCTGGTGGATCTCGAGAACGCCAAGGGGTCAGCCGAAAGTCATCTCGATGCCGTCCTCCGCGGCATGCGAGCCTGGGCCTTGAAGCAACCCAATGCGTACCGCCTCATCTTTCAGACCCGGATCGGTTCGGGCGAGGAGTTCGCTCCCGAGCGCACCATTCCGGCGTCCTCACGGAGCATGACGGTCATCATCAACGCCCTCCTCGCCGTCACCGGGCGTGGTGAGGAGGAAGGGGCGGGGTCACGTCCGGCCGCGCGCCCCGCGCTCGCCGACGCCTTCGAGAAATGGGCGGAGCGGCGGGAGATCACCTCGGTGCCGGTCGACGTGCTGGCCTTGGCGTTCCTCACCTGGACCCGACTCCACGGGATCATCAGCCTCGAGCTCGGAGGGCACCTGGCGGCGACGGGCATCGGTGCCGACGTCTTGTTCGACGCCGAGGTCGAAACCATCCGCTCCCGCGCAGCATCCCTTCCCCCCAGCTCTCCGCGCGCACAGACCGGCAGCGTGACCGTCGCGCCGGAGCGAGGAGACACCGGTGAGTGAGCCGAAGCGGACACTGCCCGACGGTGCGGAAAGCAGTACTGCACCGTCCGTTCGCACGCCCGAAAGGCCGATGGCCTTCACGTGGCGCGAGCTGTGGCGTGGGGCATGGACGGCGTGGGCCGTGTTCCTCGCGATCCTGGCCGTGCTGATGCTCGGTGTTCTCATCGTCAACCCGCCCAGCGGAACGTACGGGTCGCTCGAGTTCCTCGTGGCGTTCCTCTTCTTCGGCGGCGCCGCGGTCGTGTCGGGCCTCGTCACCACGGTGATGGCTCCCGTCGCGCGGCTCATCGGAAAGGCGTTGGAACGTGTCGCCCGCCCCGCCGTCCACGTCGCGGTCTTCGCCGTTCTCGGAGCCCTGCTGGGGCAGGTCACCGTGGGCGCGAGCGCCTGGGTGTTCGGGGGAACCCCGATGGCGATCGCGTTCGGATCCCCGCTCTCGTTGATCGTCTCGGCTGTCTTCGCGCTGTGCACGGCACTCGGGTGGGTCTTCACGTACCGGCGCGCGCTCCACCCCAAGGTTCGTGCGTCGGCAGCTCTCCCCGAGTGAGACGATGGCCCAGTGCCCAGCACTCCCGATGACGAGCTCGCTGCGCTGCGAGCGCGGGCCTACGGCCCCGACCCCGATATCCGCGACGATCCGCGCGCGTGGGACCGGCTGCGCGAGCTCGAGGGACTCCGAACGGGGCAACGCGGGCAGTCGTCCGAAACCGCGCCCTCACCCGAACCCCGGTCCGAGCCTAAGCACGAGCCTGAGCCTGAGCCAGGGCACGAGTCGGTCATTCCGTTAGAGCCGCAGCCTCGACAGCGCCTTCGACGGGCGGGGGTGTGGGCAGCATCCGTCGTCCTCGCGGCGGCCATCGGGGCCGCCGCGACGTGGGCGCTCACGCACAACGACCCCACCGTGGTGGATACCCTTACGGCGGCGCCCGAACTCGGCACCCCATATGGCTACGACGGCGGCGGGGTGAGTGAGCTGATCCGCTTCGAGGACTACTTCGGCCTGACCGTCTTCACCACGCGATCGCCGTTCGATCCCGAACAGCCCGAGACGCAGAATTGCGTCTTCGTCTCTCTCGGGGACGAGACCCGGGGAGGCTGCACGACCGCCGCCTTCGACGCGCTCACGCAGCTCTCGCTCAGCGGCGAGACCGACGCGGGTTACCAGCAGCTGCGCGACCGTTTCGGCGACAATGCCGTGCTGCGCTTCACGCACACCGGCGACCGCATCGTCGTCCAGGCGAGCAACCCCGATTCCTAGCGCCCGGCGCTCCGTGTTAGCGTGACCGCATTCGGTGAGGCGGAGGGACGGGCGATGATCGACGCGATCGGCTCCTTCCTGCGCATCCTGTTCTCCTCGATGGGGCTGATCGCCGAGGTGGAACCCGGCACCGTGACCGTCGTCGCGGCGGCACTGCTCGCCACCGCCCTCGTGGTCGCACTCGTGCACGCGGTCGCGCTCCGGCCGTCCGCTCGATCGTCCCTGGCACGGCCCCGCCGAACGATCGATGTGTCGGCGCCGCTCCTGCAGAGTGATCCGGATGCTGCGGGCCACCCCCGTTCTCGAGCTCCGGGTAGCGCGGTCTCGGCCGCGTAGTCCCGTCGACCACCCCCGCCCGACCGGGCGGAGTCGGTGTTCGTCGTCGCCTCACGTGGCCGCTCCGCGACCACCTCTGACCTCGACGACGGGCTTATCCCTTGGACCTCTTCTCCCTCCCCTTCATCTCCGCCACCCTCAATGTGGCGTACGGCATCCTCATGGCGCTCGCCGCAGCGCTGCAGCCGGTCGCCGGGGCGGCCTCCGCCGCCGCGGCCGTGATCGTGCTCACCCTGGCTGTCCGCGCCGCGCTCATCCCGACCGGGGTCGCTCAGGCCAAGGCCGAGCAGACCCGAGCGCGCATCGCGCCGAAACTCATCGCCCTCCAGCGCAAGCACAAGAAAGACCGCGAGCGTCTGCAACGCGAGACGATGCAGCTGTACGCCGACGAGAAAGCCTCCCCGTTCGCCGGGTGCGTGCCGGTGCTCATCCAGGCGCCGGTGGTCGGTCTCATCTACGCGCTCTTCCTCCACTCCGTCATCGCCGGACACCCGAATGGCCTGCTCACCGAGCAGCTGCTCGGCGTCCCGCTCGGCACCAGCCTGATCGGAGCGATCGGTGCCGGCGCGGTGACCCCGACGACGGCCGCCGTCTTCGGGGTGCTGATCGCGGCGATCATCGTCGTGGCCGAGGTCACCCGTCGCGTGTTCCGACCACAGGTCGCCCCTCAGGCGGTGGCGGGCGAGCCGGCGGCTTTCGGCTCCGCCGGCGTGCTGCGCGTTGCAGGCGCGCTGCAGTTCGCGACGGCCGCCGTCGCGTTGTTCGTACCGCTGGCGGCCGGGCTGTACCTCCTCGTCACGGTCATCTGGACCCTCGTGCAACGACTCGTCCTACGCCGGATCTACCCGCCGCTTCCGCCCAGGCCGACCGGAGCCACCGAACACACCCGCGCCCGGTGAGGCGTGTGGTGGGGTCAATCGGTGGGCGGGCGACGCATCTGCTTGACGTTGGTGCGCACCTGCTTGGCTTTCAGACGCCGTTCCTTCGAGCCGCGACTCGGCTTGGTGGGTCGCCGTGTGGGGGATGCGGGTCGGAGGGCCTCACCCACCAGGGCGGCCAGGCGGGCGAGGGCGGCCTCGCGGTTGCGCAACTGGGCGCGGTGCTCGGATGCGGCGATCGTCAGCACGCCGTCGACGAGTCGCCCGTTCAGCCGCTCGAGCAGTCGCTCACGCTGGAAGCGGGTGACGGCGCTCGAGGTACCAACATCCCACATCAGCTCCACGCGCGAGTCCGCCGTGTTCACGCCTTGCCCACCCGGCCCGGACGACCGCGAGAACCGCCACGACAGCTCGGACTCGGGAATGGTGAGCCCGGCCGTGACCCGAAGACCGGGGCGGTGGGGGGCAGCCATGCCTTCATCTTCCCCCTTCGCCCGGGCGTCCAGCCGCCGCCGGTAGGGCCGGTGTCGAAGAACTCGTCCAGGATTTGCGTCATCTGACGGATGCCCCCGGCCGCCCGCGAGCGTTTACTCGGGGAACGGGCGAGCGGAGGGGCGAGATGGAGCAGCAGAGCGTGACCGCCGCGCGGTCCGAGCCCCTGACCTCAACGGACCTGCTCCGTTGCCTCGCTCACGATCTTCGCCAGCCCATCGCCGCCGCCAGCCTCGCCCTGTCGGAGCTGGCGCGCGCCGACGGAGGAAGCGACCCGGCCACCCGCGCCGAACTGGTCGACATCGCCGACCGGGGCATCGAAACGATCGCCAGGCTCGTGGACCAACTGCTCGACATGACGCGCGTCGTCGACGCCGCCCTGCGCGTTCATCGCGAGCCGATGGATGTGACCGCGCTGCTCTTGGAAGGCGTGGCGGAGTTGCGGCTCGGACCCGACAGCATCCGCCTGGACTTCCCCGACACCGAAGCAGTCGTCGTCGGTGATCCCGCCCTGCTCCTGCGTGCGATCGTCAACATCCTCAGCAACGCGCACCGTCACTCGCCTGCGAATCGTGCGGTCCTGCTGCGATTCCGAGAAGACCAGGGGCGGGCGCTCGTGTCGATCATCGACCATGGTCCGGGCGTGCCCGCCGGTGACCGCGAGAACATCTTCGGGCAGTACTGGCGAGGGGGGCCCGCCGGGCACTCCGGTCTCGGCCTCGGTCTCTACCTCTCCCGCACCTTCGTGGAGCTGATGGGCGGCACCATCGTGGCCTGCGAGACCCCCGGAGGTGGGCTGACGGTGCACCTCACGCTCCCCTGGGAATGACGTGCGGGGGGCTGACCTACCCCCCTCGCCCTGCCTAGCGTGAAGTGATGGCCCCTGAACGTAGCCGGATCTCAATCCGCACACGTGTCGCTTCCTCTGCTCTTCCGCTCGCCGCGGCCCTGACCCTGCTCATGGCGGGATGCGCGGCGGTAGGACCGCCGGGTGCCGACTCGGATGCGGTCACGCCCGCAGCATCCGCGTCGCCGACCGCCCCGCCTTCTCCGACGCCCGAACCTACGCTTCCGCCGATCCCCGAGACCACGCCGGACGAGATCGCCCGAGCGGAGTTCGTGGCCGACGGGCCCGAGGGCATTCCTTCGACGTCGACCTTGGTCTCCGAGCTGACGGGTCCGGACATCCGCTTGGACGGTGAGTGCGTCGGCGTGGCGGCCGACTATCGCGTGGGGACTGCGGCGGCCGGCGAGGACAACCGAGTACTGATGGAGGGCACGATGCAGTGCGACACCGGCGTGGCGATCGCCTACTCGGGTCTCACCTACCAAGGGCCGGTGCAGGTGAGTTTCACCGATGCCAACCGCATCGACAGTGGATGGCTGCGCCTCGTCGCCACGACCCCTTGACCGGCCTGCCGTGCGGCAGAACGGCCGCGCAGCGGTAGCCTGCATCTGCCCCTGATCCGCTATGGCGGGGGCGGCGGCGGGGGCGGCACATGACAGACCAGAGTTCGGGCACCAGCTACTGGGTGACGCAGATCGCCGTCTGCGCGGTCGCGGGGGTCGCGTTCCCGGTCCTCGGAGTGCTTATGTTCACGTGGAGCCCGGAGGAGCCGGGGCGAGGCGTCCTCATGATCTTCATCGGGCTGGCGTTCCTCGGCACCCTCATCTACCTGATCAGCTCGTACCGGAGGATGTCGAAGACCCAGCAGGCCCTCTATGCCTGGGCGATCAATCAGGTGAACGGGTCGGCGGCGGGCGCCGCCATGTCGCCCGCGCGGATGATGACGATCGCCTCCCGCGCCCAGGCGGGCGATCTCACCCCGGAGGAACTGCACGCGCTGCAGGCCCTCCGGCCCGATGTCCCCTACCCCGGCACGATTCCGCCGCTTGATGGGGCGCCATACCCGAGCGGTTGACGGCGCGCGCGCTATCCCTCGATGCGCTTTCGGAGCGCCTCGCCTGCGACCGTCCCGGAGACCAGCGGCTGCAGCATCCGCGCGAGTGCCGCGGCGTCGGGCACGGCATCGATCTGGGCGTACAGCGCGTCTTCGATCATGCGCACCCGCCGCTCCGCCGCTGCGCCGGAGGCGGTCAGGGAGAGCCGCATCGAGCGTCGGTCGGACGGGTCCGCGGTGCGTTCGACCAGGCCCGCCCGCACGAGCTTCTCGATGAGGCGCGACGGGTTCGTACCGCTGTCGCACACGAGCATCGCGCCCACCCCGTGCAGTGTCAGGCCACTGTGGTCACCGAGGATGCGCAACACCTCCGACTGCGCCGGCGTCAGCCCGATCTCGCCGAGGGCTGTCGCGAGTCGGCGATTGCCCTCGCGCTGAGCCGCCAGCACGAGGTAGCGGACCTGCTCCGCCACCCTCATTCCGTGACCGATCGCGGCGACACGGCAGCAGCGAGGAGGCGTTCGGCGGCGGGATCGTGCGCGGCCAAGACGACGAGACCCGGATGCTGGGCCGAGAGCTCGGCGACCTTCCTGGTCGATTCGGCCAAGCCGCCCTCGTCTCCGACGCCCGGCACCCGCCCGCTATCCAGCAGGTCGACGTCGTAGGTGAGATCGCCCACGAAGAGCAGGGGCGCGATGCCGTCCTGACGCACCAGCAAGGAGAGCGACCCCGGCGTGTGGCCCGGCGTCGGGATCACGGTGAGAGACTCATCGCCGAAGACGTCGAGTCCGCGATCGAGTTCTCTCCAGCGGAGCCCGGGAAGGAAGATGTGACGTCGGAGATAGCCGTTCAACTCGGCGAAGCGCTGCCGCGCTGCTGCCATCTCCGCTTCAGCGACGATGATCTCGGCGTGACCGAGCTCGGCCAGACCGCCGATGTGATCCTGATGGAGGTGCGACACGATCGCGACCCGCACATCGGCGATGTCGTATCCCAGGCGGTCCAGCTGCGCAGTAAGGGTCTCGTCGGCACCGATCGTGAACCTCGCGAGTCGCGCGTAGAGGAAGCCGCTGATCCCCCGGGGGAAGTACCGGGCGTCCGTGACGGAGGCCCGATCCTGCCCGGTGTCGAAGAGCACCAGGCCCGCCTCGTGCTCGATGACGTAGACGTTGATCGGTCGCGGTGCCGTCCACCGGCGGGAGGTCAGCAGCCACCAGGGCAGCGGCGACCGGGTGCGTTCCACGTGCTCGGGGTGGATCTGTACCGCGCCGGTACTGACCACCGCGACTCGGCGGACGGGATGCATGTTGCAACACTATATGTTCCAACACACTCCTTCCGAAGCCCGGCGGACACAACTCCTCCACGACTACGCCGAGACGGGCGAATCGACCGGTGTTCGCCGGTTTCCCGAGCGCGGTGGAGGAGTTGTGTCCGCGTGGCGACGCACGCCTGAAAGGCCAGGCGAGATGCTCGCCGGCAGTCGACTTCCCCCCTCACCGCCGCCCGGCGGACACAACTCCTCCACGACTACGCCGAGACGGGCGAATCGACCGGTATTCGCCGGTTTCCCGAGCGCGGTGGAGGAGTTGTGTCCGCGTGCGGCGGACATCCCGAGCCTCAGGCGAGCGGCTCGCCCAGCTCGATGTCTCGACGGTCGGATGCCGTCGCCGCGCCCGCGCGGGTCGAGGCGCGCACGGCGCCGATGCTGGCCGTGATGACCAGGGCGATGCCGACCAGCTCGAGCCAGGCGAGGTGCTGTCCGAGCAGGAGGAACCCCGCGATCGAGGCCGTGACCGGTCCGAGGCTCATCAGGATCGCGAACGTGGAGGCGGGCAGGCGGCGAAGCGCCAACAGCTCCAGCGCGTAAGGAATGGCCGAGGACAGCACCGCCACGGCCGCCCCGAGCGCTAGGAGGTCGAGGCGCAGCAGGGCGCTGCCGGCGTCGGCGACGCCGAACGGGATCGACACCACGGCGCCGATGCTCATGGCGATGGCCAAACCGTCGAGGCGCGGGAAGGCTCGTCCGACCCGCGCGGAGGCGAGGATGTAGAACGCCCAGCTCGCGGCGGCGCCGAGGGCACAGAGCACGCCGACCAGGTCGAGGTCGTCCCACCCGCCGCCCCCGAGGGCGACGACGCCGACGAGGGCCAGCCCCGCCCAGAGCCACGCCGAGGCGCGGCGGCTCGCGATCACCGACAGCGTGAGCGGTCCCAGCACCTCGATGGTCACGGTGACCCCCAGCGGCAGGCGCTCGAGGGCGAGGTAGAACAGGCCGTTCATCGTGGCGAGCACCAGCCCGAACTGCACGACCGATACCCAGTCCGATCGGTCGTGTCCGCGCAAACGGGGGCGGGCGATGATCAGGAGCAGCACCGCCGAGAACACCAGGCGCAGCATGACCATCCCGAGTGGCCCGACGTCGTCGAAGAGCAGCACCGCGGTCGAGGCCCCGATCTCCTGACACGCGAGGCCGACCATCACCAGCAGCACCGCGGCGTTCGGCCGCGAGCGCCCGGTCATCGCGGCGACCGGGAGGTCTCGGTCACGGCGCGGGAGCGGCGCAGATCGCGTTCGCGGCGATCTGGTCGTGGAACTGCTGGGCGGTCCACGGCAGACCGGCTTGCGGAGCCGTCTGGCCCGACGCCGCCGGTGCCTTCGAGGCGATGGCGGCGAGTTCCCAGGCCAGCCACGCGCCGATCGAGGAGTTCGCCCCGGAGTTGTTCAGCACGACCGCGACGGTCATGCCCGTCGTGGGATCGGAGAACGCGGCGGTGAGGTAGCCGGGTACGGAGCCGTACTGCCCGATCAACGAGCCCGCCTGGTAGGCCCCGCCCTTCGCGGTGAACCACGAGGGCTGATCGGCCGCGACCGGGAGCGGGTTGTCGAAACGTGCGGACTCGCCGCCGACCAGGGCGTTCGTCGCCAGAGCCTGGGCGTACCGCCCGAGATCGGTGATGTCGGTGACGGCGCCGGAGTCGCTGGCGCCCATGCTGGCCGACAGCACCGTCCGGTTCGCGGGATCCGCGCAGTTCCAGGCGCCCGCAGCATCCGGAACCGACCAGTACCCCTCGAGCGCATCGTCACCGGGAGGCGCCGGATCGGAGCCCGGAAGGCTCGTCGCCGTCAGCCCGAGCGGGCGCACCACCTCCTCGTCGATCAGCTGGCCGATCGACTCTCCTGTCGCGCGCTCCAAGGCGAGGCCCAGCAGCAGGTAACCGGCATCGGAGTCGCGGAACGCCGATCCCGAGACGCTCTGGTCGTACTGCGCCTGGCCGTACCCGGCCAGTTCGCGGGGGTTCCACTCGCGGTCGGGGTTGGAGAAGAACGCCGACTGCAGCGTGGGGGCGTACGAACCCACGCCCGAACTGCTGTCGCAGAGCTGGCGCAGTGACACGAGTGACAGATCGGGCACCGAGGAGACGTACTGCGTGACGCTGTCATCGAGCGAGACGGTGCCGGCAGCGGCCGTGCGGAAGAGGACGTCGCAGGTCATCGCCCGGGTGACGTCACCCGCACGGAACGTCATGTCGGTGGTGACAGCATCCGTCCCCCCGATGCTCTGCGCGCCGAGGCCCGTGACCCACTGGCCGCTCCACGGCGCCCAGACGCCGACGACGGCGCCCGACGATCCGGTGGCGGTCATGGCGGAGGTGACGGCGGCTTCGAGCTGGGCGACCGTGTCGGCCGGGAGGTCGCTCTCGACCTGAGCGGGGAGATCGAGCTCGACGGTCTCGTCGGCGCTGCATCCGCTGAGCATGGTGAGCGCGAACGCAACAGCGACCACTGCCGCGACGCCGCGGCGCCTGGGAAGGATGCGCACCTTCACCCCCGGAAGATCCTCGCGCCCGAATGACGCGTCCAAGAATTCAAACACACCGCATCTGCCCAGCCTGGGTGATCGCCCGGACGCAGGTCACAGGTGCATCACGAGTTGCCTATGGTGTTCGCATGGCTCACACCTTCGATGACGCGACGATGAGCGGCGTGCTCCGGCACATGAACAGCGACCACACCGACGACAACGTGCTGATCGCTCGCGCCTTCGGTCCTGACACCGACGCGGTCTCCGCGACGATGACCGGCTTCGACGGCGACGGCGGCGAGTGGAGCGTCACCGGTTCCGACGGCGGCGAGAAAGCCGTACGTGTCGACTGGCCCGGCGGCCCGATCACCGAGCGCGCGGCCGTGCGCCGCGAGATCGTCGCCCTCTACGACGCGGCGTGTGCTCGGTTGGGCCTCGAGCCGCGCCCGCACGGCTGACGTCACCGGAGGAACTTCCTAGGTTAGGTTGCCCTAACTTTCCCCTAGGATGACGTTCATGAGCGAACTTCTGCCGTTCTCCACCGCCTTGCGTGAACGCTCCAGCGCGGCGCACTCGTCGAGCGAGGGCGCAGGATTCATGTCGGATCTCATGACGGGGGACGGCACGCGAGAGGACTACATCGCGCTCGTCGCGCAGCACTGGTTCATCTACGCCGCGCTGGAAGCGGCGACCGACCGGATGCGCAACGACCCGGTGGCCGCCGTCTTCATCACCGATCGCCTCACCCGCATCCCCGCTCTCGAGGCCGACCTGGAGTTCTTGATCGGACCGGATTGGCGCGAGCGGATCACGCCCCTCCCGACCACGCGTCGCTATGTGGAACGCATCGAGCAGGTCGGGTCGGTGTGGGCCGGCGGTTTCGTGGCCCACCACTACACGCGCTATCTCGGCGACCTGTCGGGAGGGCTCTTCATCGGTCGCCTCATGAAGCGGCGTTTCGGTTTCGACACCAACGGCATCGGCTTCTACCTCTTCGACGCCATCGCCGACCCGAAGGCGTTCAAGGACGTCTACCGCGAGCAGCTCGACTCAGCACCCTGGGGCGCCGCCGAGCAGGAACGCGTGATCGCCGAGGTACTGCTCGCTTACCGCTTCAACACCGAGCTCTTCGTCGACCTCGCGGCAGCCAAGGCGACCGAAGTCGCCTGACCCGCGTCGAGGGGCGGATGCTGCGGAGCTACGCGCGCATTCCGGGCCGGCTCGACATGAACCGGCGCACGTCGGGATCAACCCGGATATCGCTCGGGCGTAGCGGCCGGGAGAGGTAGAGCCCCTCGATCGAGGTGAGCCGGCTGAGGGCCACGTACGTCTGCCCCGGGGCGAAGGCGCCCGAACCGAGGTCGACGACGGCCCTGTCGTAGGTCTTTCCCTGCGACTTGTGGATCGTGACGGCCCACGCGAGGCGCAGCGGAAACTGCGTGAACTCCGCCACGATGTCTCGAGACAGCGTGCGCGCGCCCGGGTCGTAGGCGTAGCGATACCGCTCCCAAACCGCCGGCTCGACGTCGTGCTCGCGCCCGTCGACCTCGACGCGCACGGTGCCGCCGGCGATGCGGGTGACCGTGCCGATCGTGCCGTTCACCCACCGTGCCGGTTCGCCGAAGCCCGGGATGTCGTTGCGCAGGAACATCACCTGAGCGCCCACCTTGAGCTTGAGCTCCTGGTCGGCGGGGTAGCTCGCCTCGCCTCGACCGAAGTCCCCGCTCACCTCGGCCTTGGCCGTCTGCAGACGCCCGACCAGCGCGTCGAGGTGGCGCCGGTTGATCGTGTTGACGATGTCGTTGCGGGTGGCGAGGGTGATGATCGGATGCTCGCCGTCGGCAGCATCCGGAGGCGTGCGCGCTCCCGCGGTGTTGAGCACCTCGGCCATCTCGGCGGTCACGTGGCCGTAGCGCACCGCGTTCAGCAGGGCCTTGAAGGCCGGATCGGCCTGGCGGTGGATGTCGACGAGTTCCCGCACGTGCAGCTCGGCGCCGTGGCGGCCGAGCGCGATGATGCCGTCGCCCGCGGAATCGCCCGCCCACACCTTCGCGTCGAAGAACCAGAACGAGCGGTAGTGGTCCTGGATGTACCGCATCTCGTCGCCGCGGGGCGGGACCGGAGCGAGTTGGTAGGGGTCGCCGAACATGACGATCTGTGCACCGCCGAAAGGCTCGGCCCGTCGACCCCGAGCTTGGCGGAGCGCTCGGTCCATCCCGTCCATCAGGTCGGCGTTGACCATCGAGATCTCGTCGATGACGAGGGTGTCGATCGCGTTCAAGATTCGCCGGGTGGTGTCCGACTGGTCGATCTCACCGTTCGCGATGAGGCCGATCGGCAACCGGAACAGCGAGTGGATCGTCTGGCCCTCGACGTTCAGCGCCGCCACCCCCGTGGGGGCGCACACGGCGATCTGCTTCGAGGTGTTGTAGGCCAGGTATTGCAGCAGCGTCGACTTGCCGGTACCGGCGCGACCCGTGACGAACACGTGCTCCCGGGTGTCCTCGATGAGCCGGTAGAGCGCTTCCTGCTCGGCGGAGAGGGCGGGCGTGGTCACCGGTTCATGCTATTCGCCGCGCGCCGGGTTCCCCCCCCGTGGCACCCGTCGCTCTTCAGCAGCACGAGGTCCGCGACGTGTGATGGTCGACTGGGATCCGCAGAACAACAACGGGGTCGACCACACGATGATCGTGTCGAACGTCGACGCGCAGTACCGCGACCTCGACACCGCCATCACCGTCGAGAACCCGGGTGGAACCGCCCACGTCTGGTCGATCGCGTAGCGGCTGAGGCGTCGGGGCGCGAGCCGTTCGCTCGCCGTCAGGTGAGGCGTCCGCCACCGTCGACGTGGAGCGTGGTGCCGGTGATGAAGGTGTTGTCGATCGCGAGGAGCACCGCCCCGACGATGTCGGCGGGCGTGCCGACGCGTCGCACGGGGTTCGCTGCGGCGGTCGCCCGGAAGAAGTCGCGCTTGCCGTCATCGCCCATGAAGTCCCAGAGCCCCGAGTCGATGATGCCGGGCGAGACGGCGACCGCCCGAACCGGGGCGAGTTCCACCGCGAGCGCCTCGGCCATGAACGCCACGGCACCGTTCACCGTCGCCATCACGCTCATGCCGGGTGCCGGCTTCCAGGCGGCGACGCCGGAGAAGAACACGAACGTGCCGCCGGGGCGGATCGAACCGCTGAGGTGCTTGGCGAGCAGCATGGGCCCGGCGACCTTGGCGTCGAAGGCGCTGTGGATCGCCGCCCGTTCCAGCTCCGCGACCGGACCGTTCGCGGATGCTGCGGCGAGCGAGACGACGGCGTCGAACGGCCCCGACTCGCGGAGTGCGGCGATGGTGTCCTCGTCGGCGAGGTCGGCGTGCACCACGGGCACGCCACGGAGCGCCTCCGGGAGCGTGGACGACGTGTGCTCCGGGTCGCGCGCCCCGATGATGGGCTGGTCGCCGCGCTCGAGGGCGGCTGCGGCGATGGCGTGGCCGATGCCCGAGCCGCCGCCGATGAGGAGGATGCGCTTGGAGTCGGTGTTGGTGGCGGTGTTCGACATGGTGTTCTTCCTTTCGTAGGGATTGCTGCGCGGCGATGTCCGCGCAGGCGTCAGTGATGCGTGTCAGTGATGGGTGACGGCGGCCGGTCGCCGGACGCTGCGCAGGCCGAGGAGGATGACGGCGGTCGTGCCGAGCACCGCGAGGATCGCGGCGAAGCTGAAGTCGACGCCGATCCCGGAGACGGTGACGGCGACCCCGCCGAGGGTGGAGCCGACGGCGAGCGCGACCTGGATCGTCGTGACGAACATGGCCATGCCGGCTTCGGCTCCTTCCGGCAGTGCACTGACCATCCAGGTCTGCAAGGCGAGCGGGAGCCCGCCCCACACCAGGCCCCACGCGACGAGGAGCACGAAGACGGCCACCGGAAGGTGCGCGACAAGTGGGAGCAGGGCCACGGCCGCAGCCAGGACGAGTCCGCCGGCCACGAGGGTGCACGAGACCGACCGGTCGAGAGTGGCGCCGGCCGCGAAGTTGCCGGCGATCCCGGCGACACCGAACACGAGCAGTGCAACGGTGACCACATCGGGGCTGATCCTCGCCGTGTCCTCGAGGAAGGGACTGATGTATGTGTAGGCCGCGAACTGCGCCGCGAACAGGAGGGCCGCGACGATCAGGCCGACCCGGGCACGAGGGACCGTGAACAGCGCCATCAGTGCCGCGGGGCGCACCCGTTGCTCCGAGGGGAGCGCGGGGAGCGCGATGAGCTGCAACACGAGTGCGATCATCCCGAGACCTGCACCGATGGCGAACGCCAGCCGCCAGCTCGCCGTCGTGGCGATGAAGGCACCGAGCGGCAGGCTGACCACGGTTGCGACTGAGATGCCGGCCGTGATGAGGGAAGCCGCTCGGATGGACTCCGCGGGGGCCACGAGTCGGGGTGCGACTCCTAGGCCGACGGCCCAGAACCCGCCGAGTGCGACCCCGAGCAGGACGCGCGACAGCAGCAGGACCGGGAACGCCCCGGCGGTCGCGCCCACGACGTCGGCGACGACGAGGACAGCACTGAGGCCGATGAGCACCACCTTCCTGTCGAGGCGCGACGACGCGACGGTGATCACGGGCGCGGCGACCGCAGCAGCCAGACCGGTCACGACCACCATGAGTCCGGCCACGCCGATCGAGACGCCGAGGTCGCGGGAGATCGACGGGAGGAGCCCGATGGGCAAGAACTCGGACAAGACGGTTCCGAAGGATCCCACGGCCACTGCCGTGACCCCGAACCAGCCGTTGCGTCGTGTGTGTGTCATGGTCGAACTCCTGTCGTGTGAGTGTTCCGGCGCTGTGAAGTGAGGTCAGACGATCGTGCTGCCGCCGTCGACGGCCAGCTCGCTGCCGGTCATCCCGGAACTCTGGTCCGAGACGAGGAAGAGCACCGCCGACGCGACCTCTTCCGGCAGGAGCACCCGACCGAAGGGGATCCTGCTGGCGATCTGCGCCAGCAGTTCGTCCGGGTTCCCCGAGGCGAGTCCCTTCAGGCCAGGGGTCTCGGTCGGGCCGGGAACCACGGTGTTGATCCGGATGCCGCGAGGCGCTAGTTCCGCCGCCCAGGTGCGGGTCAGGGTCGCCACCGCCGCCTTCGACGCACCGTAGAGCCCGAACGCCGGCTCGGTCCCCGATGCCGAAGACGACCCGGTCACGACGATCGCCGACCCCTCGTGCAGGAACGGCAGCGCGCCCTGCACCGTGAGGGTGGTTGCACGCACGTTCGTGCCGAAGGTCGTGTCGATGTCCTCAGCGGTCACGAACTCGAGTGGCTTGAACTCGCCGATGCCGGCGTTGACATGCACGGCGTCCAGGCCTCTGCCGCGGGCGGCCACCGCCCGGTAGACCGCCTCGATGCCCTCGGGCTCCGTGGCGTCGGCGCGCACGGGGGTGACCGCGTCTCCGAACTCCGAGCGGAGCGCGTCGAGCGCCTCCTGCCGCCGCCCGGTGACGAAGACGTGTGCGCCCTCGGCGACGAAACGGCGGACGACGGCCAGCCCGATACCTGACGTGCCGCCCGATACGAGTGCCGTTTTCCCGTGCAATGCTCCGACCATGATGTTCCCCGATGTGAGTTGTTGACTGCTTGATCCAAAACAATAAGACATAATGGACGAATCAGTCAACAACTCATTTCCGGGAGGTTCGGATGCCACGCCCACGCATGTTCGACGAGGCCGAGGTCATCGACCGCGCACGGCGCACGTTCGCCGAGACGGGCTTCGCGGGCACCTCGCTCGATGACCTTCTCGAAGCGACGGGTCTGGCCCGGCAGAGTCTCTACAACACCTTCGGCGGCAAGAAGGAACTCTTCATGCGCGCTTTCCTCAGTGACACCGCCAGTGCCGTCGACGCGGTGAAGTCGATCCTGCAGAGCGCGGAGGATCCGATCGTGCGCATCCGCACCCAGTTGGTCAGCGCCGCCGTCGAGCACGGCGCGGCCCAGGCCCCGCCCTCTCTGTTCCTCCGGGCGGCCGTCGAGCTCTCCAGCCGCGAGTCCGAAGTCGCCGCGACCGTCGCCGCCGCGTTCGATTCGATCCGGGCCGATTACACGGCGTGCATCGTCGACGCGCAGAACGCGGGTGAGATCGACAGCAGCGCCGATGCAGAGGCGCTCGGCACCTACTTCTGCGCGGTCATCGAGGGCATGTCTACCCTCGGCCGTGTCGGCGTGCCCCGTTCCACCCTGCTCGAGATCGGGTTCACCAGCCTCGCGACCGTCCCGATCACGCCACTCGGTCGCGAGCACCTCGGCACCGAAGACGGCGACTGGACCTGATGAGGTCATCGCCCCGCGTCCCGCGACCGTCCCGATCCGCAAGGAGATCATGACCGCCCATGCCGACCATCTGGGATGGCTCGGGGACGAGACGGGTTCCGGTGCCCCGACGTTCCCGAATGCGGACTACTGGTTGACCGAAGGGGAGTGGCGTTTCTGGGCGAGGCCCGAGAACGTCGGCGACGCCATCGGCCCGAGGCAGCACGAACTCGACATCATCGCTTCACGCCGCAACGACCTGGTGGCCGGTTCAGAACCGCTCGACGGGGTGTTCGCCGTTCCCACGTCCGGGCATACGCCTGGTCACGTCGCGTTCTCGGTGGAGG
This sequence comes from Microbacterium hanjuni, assembly GCF_043556395.1. Taxonomy (NCBI): domain Bacteria; kingdom Bacillati; phylum Actinomycetota; class Actinomycetes; order Micrococcales; family Microbacteriaceae; genus Microbacterium; species Microbacterium hanjuni. The sequence continues at coordinate 578,099 of NZ_JBIGIK010000002.1, read as the reverse complement.
GGACCGCCGGGCGCGCTCTCATCGTTGGGGACGCCATGCACTGCCCGGCGGAGATCGGCCACCCTGATCTCGTGTGGGTCGGCGATCACGACCCCCGGCGGGCGGTCAGCACGCGGATCGACATCGCCGAGAGGGCCAGAGGTGACGGCGTGACCCTCGTCGCACCGCATTTCCCCAACTCCGTATTCCGTCGAGAACACCCGTCGATCTCACAGGTCACCTCCAGTCGTCGCGCCCTAATGTAGATCGGACAGTCAAAAACGACTTCCGCGGTTCATCGGCGCACCGGGCATCCTTCCCACATGAATCGGTGACATGACACATCCCGTTGCGCAGCTCTTAGCCACCCCACCCGCGCCTTTCGTCGATCGCTCGCTCTCCTTCGAACTGCTGGGGCCGGTGAGAGCCTGGAGTGGCGGGCGCGAGGTCGATCTGGGAACCCGCCAGCAACGCGCGGTGCTCGCGGTGCTGATCCTGGCCGATGGTCGACCCGTCACGGTCGACGATGTTGTCGACCGGTTGTGGGGTGAGAACCCTCCTCGCAGTGCTCGGGGCATCCTGCGCACCTATATCTACCGGCTTCGCCGCGTTCTCGGATCGGCATCTCCCGGGAGCGACTTGATCCAGTTCACAGCCGGCTCCTATCGGATCGCGACCGAGGGCCTCGCGGTGGACACCGCCGAGTTCTTCGAGCTACTCCACGTCGCCGACGAGATCAGACAGTTCGACGGTCACTCCGCGCGGGACTCGCTCCGCTCGGCGCTGTCGCTGTGGAAAGGCGACGCGCTCCAGGGGTACGAGGCGGACTGGCTGGTCGCCCAACGGGCCTGGCTGGAGAGCCGCCGGGTGGACGCTGTGATCGCCCTGTTCCCCTTGGAGCTGGCGGACGGCGAGCCGGGCGAGGTTCTCAGCACCGTCGGCGAGTTGTGGCGGCGGCAACCGACTCACGAAAAGCTCGCCGAGCTCTACATGACCGGTCTCTGGCAGAAGAACCAGCGATCGGATGCTCTGAGCGTCTACGAGCGCGTACGGCACGCTCTGGATTCGGAACTCGGCATCGATCCGGGCCCTGAACTCCAGGCGCTCCACGTTCAGATACTCCGAGCCGAGAAGGCCGTTGCGGGTGTCGGCGTCGGCGTCGGCGTCGGCGTCGGCGTGACTCAGCCAGACCCTCAGCTCTCCATTCGAATTCCCGCCGAACTTCCCAGCGACGCCCCGCCTTTCGTGGGTCGCGCGGGCGAGGTCGCTCGCCTCACCGCTGCGTTGACGCTGCCGACGATACGACACGTCGGGATAGCGGGACTCGACGGAATGGGCAAGACCCGGCTGGCCTTGCGAGTCGCCCACACCGTACGGAGCAACTTTCCTGACGGTCAGATCTTCCTGCAGATCGGCGAGAAGCCATCCGCCTCTGTGCTCGGCGAACTGCTCGCAACCCTCGGCATCCGGCCTGAAGAGATGCCCACTGGAGTGGCTCGGCGCGCGGCACTCTGGCGAACCCTGACGTCGGATCGGGCTCTGCTGCTCGTGCTGGACGACATCGTGGATGCGTCAGACCTCTCGCTCCTGTTCCCCTCGAGCAGCCAGTCGGCCGTCATCGTCACCTCCCAGCGCCGCATCGTCAACACGCCATCCGTGACGTGGCTCCGGCTCACGGCCTTCACGACCCAGGAATCGACCGACCTGATGGGGATCCTGGCCGGCCCGGCCAGGATCGCCAGCGAGGAAGCCACCGCCCGTCGATTGGCTGAAGAGTGCTCGAACATCCCGATCGCCGTCGAGGTCGCCGCCGCGCGCTTGAACGATCGCCCGCACTGGACGCTGGCAGAGATCGAGCAGCAACTCCTCGATGATCTGCAGAGCCCGATGGTCATGCAGGAGGACTGCCAGATCGTCGATGCTCCTCTCGCCCGGGCCGAGTCGATCGTGAGCGCCGAAGCGCTGTCGGTGAGCCATCGGCTCGCCGTCGTCGCGACGGGGCCCTTCGACTCCTCCTGGGCTTCCGAGCACGCTGCGATCGAACCGGCCTTCGCCACGAGGCTGCTGGAGGAGCTCGTCGACGCGAACCTCCTGATCTCCGAGCCGGGGCATCGCTACCGGTTCCTGTCGCTAGTGCAGGCTTACTCGCGCCGGCAGGCCGGTCAGAAGCCCTTCCAGGCGTAGTCCACCGGGCGTCGACGGCACGTCGACTGAGCATCCACAGCGCTGCGATGGACTCACTCGTGCCCGCTTCGACCGAGGAGGCGGCCAGAGAGAGGAAACAGATGTCCCCGTCCATCGACAGCACCACGTCGTACGTCAACGACCAAGAACTCACAGAACTGACCGCTCGAATCGCCGGCATGGTACTCGGCCGCGGTTCGGCCGGCTACGACGCCGCGACGTCGGGGTACAACCTCGCGGCGGAGCGTCATCCCGACGTCGTCGTTCGAGCGGCGGATGCGGAAGACATCGTCGAAGCGGTGCGGTTCGCGGCCGTTCGCGACCTGCCCGTCGCGGTGATGTCGACGGGTCACCACGCCGCACGGCCGATCCAGGGCGGGATGCTCATCATCACCAGCGCCCTGCGTTATGTCCACGTCGACGCCGCAGCGAAGCGAGCGCAGATCGGAGCGGGCGCAGTCTGGTCAGATGTCCTGGCGGCCACACTGCCGCTGGGCCTGGCTCCGCTGCACGGCTCCTCACCGCAGGTGGGGGTCGTCGGTTTCACCCTCGGGGGCGGGATCAGCCCGACCTTAGGGCGAGCGCACGGATGGGCCGTAGATCACGTGACGGCACTCCGGGTCGTCGTCGCAGACGGTTCACTCCTGGAGGTCTCGGCCGACGAGCACGCGGACCTCTTCTGGGCGCTTCGGGGCGGTCGCAGCAACATCGGCATCGTCACCGCCATCGAAGTGGAACTCTTCCCGATCAGCACGTTCACGGGTGGCGGCATCTTCTTCGACGGGGGTGACGCCGAGCGGGTGCTCGAGGCCTACCGCGTGCTCACCGAGAGCGCGCCCGACGCACTCACGACATCGCTCGCGCTCCTGCGGATGCCCCCTCTGCCGGGCATTCCCGAAATCCTCGCGGGCCGTTTCGTCATCCACCTCCGCGTGGCGTTCCTCGGCTCCGTCGACGACGTCGACGAGCTTCTCCGTCCGCTCCGTGCCGCGGCACCGGTCCGACTGGACACGGTGGGGAAGTTGCCGTACGAGCAGTTCGCGAGCATCCACTCCGATCCCGTCGATCCGGCACCCTTCAGCGAGCGGACCACCTTCCTGTCCAGGCTCGATCACGAGGCGGTCGACGCGTTGATCGCGGTGGCCGGCCCGGCCGCCGAGCCCGGGGTGGAGATCGTTGAGCTGCGCCACCTCGGCGGCGCGATGAGCCGTGCGGTGCCCTCCCCGGGTGCTTTGACCGGTGACGACGCCGCCTTCGTGCTCTGGACGGTGGCCGTGGGGATGCCGTCGGTGCGGGCTGATGCCATCCGAGAGGCCGAGCACATCGTCGAGGCGATGAAGCCGTGGAGCACGGGCCGGCAGTACCTCAACTTCGCGCCCGACGATCTGGACGCATCGCTGGAAAGTCTCTTCGCCCCCGACGCTCTGGCGCGGCTTCGGGAGATCAAACACTCCGTCGATCCCCAGAACCTCTTCCGGCTCCAGCAGCCACTCATCTGAACACGACTCAAGGAAAACGATCATGACCGACAACTCCCTCACCCCGCCCGCAGAACCGATCGACGACGAGAGAATGCTCCGCGCCGTGCCGCTCTTGTGGGCCAGCGCGCTCGACACGGGCGACACGTCCGTCCTCGCCGGCCTCCTCACGGAGGACGTGGTCGTCGACCTCACTCCGGCCACCACGAAGATCGGCCTGGATTTCCCCGTGCTCTCCGGCCGCGAAACGGTCATCCCCGCGATGATCGGCGCGGTCGGTCCGCTCGACACGATGCACCTGGTCAGCAACGTCTTCGTCGCGGCCCAGGGCGACGGCTATCGGATCGAGGCCTACGCCCAGGCCCAGCACTTCCTTCCCGGCGAGGGCCCCGACCCGCTCTCCACGCGCCACGCGCTGATGGGGAACCGCTGGACGTTCCTGATCAGACGCAGTGATACCGGCCCGCGCGTCGCGCACTTCGAGATGGACTGCGTCTGGTTCGAGGGCGATCCCTCGGTGCTCCTCGCGGCGGTGTCAGCGTGATGACGGGCCTCGAATCCGACAGGTTGTCACCGGCCGACGTCGATGTTCTGCGGACTACCGGGGTGTTCCGGGTGTTCGTGCCCGAGCAGTTCGGGGGCAGGCAGGACAGGGTCGATGAGATCGCCCGGAGGATCGCGCAGGTGTCGGCCTGGAACGCCGACGCCGGCTGGCTGGCCGCCATCGCGGCCGTCACCAATCTGGCCGTCGCGCAGTTCCCCGAGTCGGCCCTCGACGAGATCTGGGGCGGAGACGCCGAGACGCTCGTCGCCGGCACGCTCGCACCCTCGGGAACTCTCATCCTCACGGCCGAGACGGCCACCGTCACGGCGGTGTCGGCACCCGTGAGCGGACTGCGCTTCGCGAGCTGGGTGATGGCGACGGTGGCAGACACCGATTCGCGGCAGCTCAACCGTGTGCTCGTCCCTGTCGGAGAGGTGCGCGGAGAATCGAGCTGGAAAGCGATCGGACTCACCGGGGCCGGCGGCGACACGGCGTATCTCGACGCGGTCACCGTACCGGCCAGGCGCGTGCTCGCCCTGAGCGCTCCGTCGACCGAGGCGCCCCTGACGTTCTTCGCGACGCTGTTCTTCGCCTCGTCCGTCGTGGGGATGGCTCGCTCGGCCTCGTCGTTCGTCAGCGCCGAGATCGAGCGCAACGCGTCGTCGTCGAGTCGCTGGTCGCGGCCGGATGTGCAGCTGGCCACCTCGGACGCGCTGCGGCGGATAGATCGCGCCGAAGCCCTGCTCTCAGCGGCCACCTCAGGACTGAGTACCCGCGCCAAGGTCGACACCATGACGGTGCGGGCTCGAAGCCGTGCCGCCGACCTGGCGGCACGTGCGGTCGGCGAAGCGGAATCCGCCATCCCCCGGCTCATCGGCAGCCTCGGGCCGACCGCTCTGGCCCCTGATCATCCGCTGGCTCTCGCGCACGAGAACATCACCACCGCGGCGCGACACACGTCGCTCTCCGCGTCCAAAGCGGCGCTCGCCTACCAAGCCGCACTCTTCCCGGCAGAACCATGCACGAAGTAGCCTCGAACGTCTTCCTCGGCCGGGGCACCGCAGTCAACTTCGTCGTTCTCCGCGACGGGAAGGATCTGACGCTCATCGATGCCGGGTACCCCGGCGATGCCGCCACGGTCGTCGCCGAGATCGAGCGGATCGGGCATCGCTGGGAAGACGTTCGCGCGGTGCTCGTCACCCACGCGCACGTCGACCACATCGGCGGGCTCCCGGCGTTGCTCGGCCGTCGAGCAGTTCCGGTGTACACACACGCCCGGGAACTGCCCAACGCTCACGGATCGGCGCGCGAGCAGGCGAGCGTAAGCGACGTCGTCCGTCACTCCTGGAAGCCTCGCGGTGCGCGATGGCTGGCGATGATCGCGATGGCGGGTGGCGCACAACACCTGTCCCTCCCGACGGCTCGATCGTTTCCGGCGGACGATCGGCTCGACCTGCCCGGCCATCCGATTCCGGTTCTGAGCGGCGGACACACGAGCGGGCACACGAGTTTCCTCCTCCCCGATGAGGGAGTGCTCGTCTCAGGCGACGCTCTCATCACCGCGCACCCACTCAGCCGACGCAGCGGACCGCAACTGCTTCCCTCGTTCTTCTCCCACGACCCGGTCGCGTCGTTCGACGCCCTGGCCGACCTGGAGGATGTCGCAGCCGACATCCTGTTGCCGGGACATGGAGGGCTCTGGGCAGGAAATCTCACTCACGCCATCGAAGACGCGCGGATGACGGCTCCCCGGCCCCCGCGCCGAATCTGACGGCCGCCGCCAGCAGAATCGGAACCGCCGCCCCGAGTGCGGCTCCGGCGAGGGTGTCGGTGAGCCAGTGGACGTTCAGATACGTTCTGCTGACAGCCATCACCACCACCGCGGAACGGCCGATGACGGCGACGCGCCACCGCGGTACGGTTAGCAGCACGACCACTGCCAGTGTGGCGACGTTCATGACATGGCCCGAGGGGAACGATCCCAGATCGCTGGGGACGAGCGTCGGGGCCGGCCGCTGCCGTTCGACCAGGTGCTTCAGAAGCTGCGCGGCACCGAGCGAGAGCAGCGACGACGCGATCACGAGCCCCATCGCGCGGGGCCCGCGGCGCCACAGGCAACCCGCGACGACGAGCGGCAGCACCACGAAGCCGATCACTCCGTGCCCCAGCAGATCGAGCACCCGTGCAGCGTCGAGGGCGACGGGGAGGTCGCCGGCGAGCATGAGCCGTTGCCACGCGGCGTCGATCGGTGGCACGGACGACGGGTGCGTGGCGAACCAGACGGCCGCCAGGCAGACGAGTGCGGCCACGCCCACGGCGGCTAAGAGCAGCCCGGTCCTCCTCACGTCAGCACGAGGCCGAGCCCGAGGGCGATCGCGAAGAGCAGTGCCCCGAAAGACGTCGACTTCAACGCGGTGATCAGCTCGAGGGGCTTCGAGCTCCTCGTCCCCAGGACGAACGCGCGCACCGTGAGGGGAAGCGACACCACCCCCAGGATCGCGAACGGATGCGTGACCACGATCACCACGGCGAGTACGTAGGGAGCCGCGAGGAGCGCGCCGTAGGCGATCCGGGCGCTGCGCAGGCCGAGCTTCACGGCCAATGTGCGCTTGCCTGCCCGTCGATCCGGCTCGATGTCGCGGATGTTGTTGACCATGAGCACGGCGCAGGCGAAGAAGCCCGCCGCAGCGGCGGAGATCAGGCCCAGCACGCTGAAGGCCTTGGTCTGCACGTACTCGGTGCCGACCGTGGCCACCAGCCCGAAGAAGACGAAGACCGCCACTTCGCCGAGCCCGGCGTACCCGTATGGGCGGGATCCCCCGGTGTACGACCAGGCCGCGGCGATCGCGGCGACGCCGACCGCGGCCAGCCACCACTCCTGCGTCAGCAGAATGAGGACGAGTCCGGATGCCGCGCCGAGGAGGAAGAAGGCGAGCGCGACGGCCAAAACCATCCGAGGGCGAGCCGCGCCGGATCCGGTGAGCCGCGGCGGCCCGACCCGGAACTGATCGGTTCCGCGCACCCCGTCTGAGTAGTCGTTGCTGTAGTTCACGCCGACCTGCAGGAAGAGCGCCGTCAGGAGGGCGAGGACGGCGAGACCGATGTTGGCGCCTCCCGCATGCTGAGCGGCGGCCGTGCCGAGCACGACCGGCACGGCGCTGAGCGTCAGCGTTCGCGGGCGAGCACCGCTCAGCCAGGTGGAGAGCGACATGGGCCCCTCGGTCCCGTTACTCATGACGGCCCGCGATCTCCCGCTCGAGCCCGGCGGCGACGACGTCGGCGCTCGGCAGCTCTGCGATCTGTGCGGCGATGATGCGGGACTGTTCGTGATACCGCGGGTCTGACAGCATCCTGGTCGCCGCCCTGCCGATGTCGCGGGGGTCACGCACGACGAGGGCGACGCCGGCCGCGTTCGCGCGGGCGGCGTTGATGTCGTGGTCCGCCCCGAGCGGGAGGATCACCATCGGGATTCCGGCGATCAGGGCAGAGAGCACCGTTCCCGCACCGCCGGCCGTGATGACCAGGTCGGTTCCGGGCAGGAGCTCGCCGAGAGGGGTGAACGGTACGTACCGGCGCTCCGGGTGCGACTGCGGAGAGCCGCTTCCGGCGTCTCCTCCTGTCGTGATCACGAGGTCCCAGTGGTGCGGGTCCATCGACTCGACGGCGGCTTCTCTCACCCCAGGGTCGGTGAAGACCGTGCCGAACGTCACCAGGGCCTTCAGCCGCGACGGATCGACGGCTTCCTGCTTCTCGACCGGGTCAGCACCCGGACGGTGGTGGATCTCAGGTCGGAGCGGGATCCGTCTCAACGAACTCTCCCCGTGCGGGGCTTGCAAGCTCCCGGGGAAGATGTCGATCAGGGCCTCGGTGGCCGCCACTGCGACGCCGAGGGCAGCCGCCCGCCCTGCAGCCACTCGCTCGAGCGTCTCGGTGAGCAACCGGGGTCGGGTGGGCCCGAAGGAGTGGCGATAGAACGGCACGCCGAGCTCGCCGGCGATGAGTGGGCCGATGTGGTCCATCGCCTCACTGATGATGACGTCCGGCTCCCACGCGGCCGCGCTCGCGTGAGCACGTTCGAACCCCGCGTCGACCTGCCGCCCGGCGAAGAACTCCGCGATGACCGGGGGCACCGGTTCGGTGGCCGGGCTGACCCCTGTCGCGTCGGCCATTTTCGTCATCGTGACCGAGGCGAGCGGCCCCGCCGGCAGGACGATCAGGTTCTCGGATGCCTCGCGCCGAAGGAGCGGCTCCATCTCCGAACTGGTGATCACCGCCACGTCGTGGCCCGCGGCCACGAAGGCTCTCATCAAAGGGAACATCGGAACGAGATGCCCGACGAACCCGGTGCTACTGAATGCAATTCGCATTTCTGCTCCGTCCTGTGCGACTACCGCAGGCAGTCTGCGCGGGCGGATTCGGGAGCGCATCAGTGAAAGCACGCAGGTATTCCGGTCCGGCGGTAGTCCAGGTCGACCCGGTTCCACTCCCCGTCGACTCTTCGTCGACAGGTCTGGACTTGGCTGCGTGCATGACATCGCTAGCTCGCACCCAGACGATCGAGGCGCTCGACCGGCTGACGTTGGAGGCGCTGCAAGCAGTCGCAGCCCTCGGGCACCTCCTCGTCCGCGACATCCCCGTCGTTCTCGGCGAGCACAGCGTGCCCGTGCATCAGGCCGTGGAAGCGGGGTTGCTCTCTCTTCGAGAGGGATCCCTGCGACCCGCCGATCCCCGCCTCGGGGCGGCCGCACTCGAGGTTCTGAGCCGCTCCGATCGCCGGGACCTGCATCTCCGGCTGGCGCGAAGAAGTGTCAGCGAGTTCGACGCCGTGCGGCAGCAGGATCTCGGCACGGACGAAGGCGAGAACACCGACCTCGCCCTGGCCCTGGAGCGTGCCGCGCTGAAGAGCGAGCAGGCCGGGCGCGTCGACCTGGCGGTCGAATTCTGGGCCCGCTCCGCCCGACGGAGTGCGGGGGGCGCGACCGACCGGAACGAGCGGGAACTGCGGCTGGCCGCCGAGGAATACCGGAAGGGCGGGTTCCGGTCGGTCGCGAGCATCCTCGAGGCGCTCGAGTGGGGCCGACTCACCGAAGACCAGGCAGAACGGGCGATCGGGCTCCTCACCTCGTCGATCTACCGGACGTCGGGGCTCGCCGCCGCCCGGATGCGGGCACAGAACCTCCTCGAAGCCCTACCCGCCGACCACCCTCACCGGAATGTTCTGCGCCTGGCCGTCTCCGGACTCGGCGAGAACTTCGCGGTCGTGCAGCACCAACTCGAAGCGCACCTGCCCCGGTTGCGGTCGGAGCGGCACTCGGCGCCTTTTCGACACTCGCTCCTCTCCAAGCTGCTCTACGCCAAGGTCAACGCAGGGGCGGGGCTGGATGCCGCCCTCGTCGCCGATCTCGAACGGTTGCAGCAACGTGTGCCCCGCATGCTCCTCGAAGACACGGTCGAGGCCCAGGTCGCTCTGTACGCCTACACGATCGACGAAATCGCCTCGAGTCGCCGCGGGCTCGCCGCGCTCCTCGTGCAGAGCGAGATCCAGGGCGACGAAGGGTTCCGCCAGATCCTCGTCGTCCACGCGGCCCAGGTGGACACGATGGTGGGCCGGTTCGGTTCGGCCGAGCAGCGACTGACGATGAGCGGATCTCAGGCACCACACCTGGCTGCGGCACCGGCGGGCGTCAGGGCCGGCGGGCTCCTCGCTCTGGAACAGGGCCGGTACGACGATGTGGCCCAGATCATCGGCCGGGTGCCCGAGACCGGCGTCGATCCACTCGGGCACCTCACCCGGGCGGCTCTCCGGGGCATCCTGCTATCCCGAAGCGGGGATGCGCGCCTCGCCGTCCGTCACCTCGAAGAGGCCATCCGTACGGCAGGCCGACTCGGTGTCGCGGAACCGGGCCGCCGCCTCTGGGTCGACGTCGAACTCGCCCGGGCCTACATCGACGTGGGAGACATCGACCGGGCACGATCTCTCGCAGCAGCGCTGGCAGGACTCGCCGATCGCACCGGTCGCACGCTTCCGAGGCTGCAGGCCCGTCGCATCGAGGCCTGGCTCACTGGCGCGGAAGGATCTCCGAGGGAGATCCACGACAGCACGCTGGCGCTTCTCGCGCTGGCCGAGACGATGGAGTGGGTGCCGGAGCGTGCGCGCCTGATCGCCGAGGCACTCCGACTCGTCCGCGGTGTCCCGGTCGATCAGACGCAGCGCTCGGCGATCACGCACACGGCGCGGGGTGCCATCGCCCTGCTCGAGGATGGCGATGCGCGTCGGTCGCTCCGCGGGGAACTCAGAAGATGGGAGCAGTCGCGGATCTCTGAGTTGACAGCCGGCGAGCGGCGGGTCGCCGAACTCATCGCCGGCGGTGTGTCCAACAAAGCGGCAGGCGACATCCTGCATCTCAGCCCCCGCACCATCGAGTCGCATCTGCGGAATGTCTTCATCAAGCTGGAGATCACCAGCCGAAGCCAGCTCATCGCGCAGTTCTCCGACGCGATCAGCGACCGGGCCGCCTGACCATGAGGATCAGCATCCTGTCGGCGGGAAGCCGCGGTGACGTGCAGCCGTCTGCGGTCCTCGCCCATGAGCTCACGGAGCGCGGTCATGACGTGGTGCTCGGAGCGTCCGACGATCTCATCCGGTTCGGTGCCGAGCTCGGAGTCGAGACAGAGCCGCTGGGTTTCAGCACCCGGGAGCTGCTCGATTCGGAGGAGGGGGAGAGGTGGTTGGCGTCGGGCGACATGCGCGCGTTCCTCCAGGGGGTCGTGAGCCTCAAGACCGAACGACTGGCAGGTCTCGGCCGCGCGATCAGCCGGGCGAGCCGTGGAAGCGATGTCATCGTCTCGGGGGTGAACACGATGGAGGAAGCCAGCGCAATCGCCGAGGTCAATGGCATCCCGCTCGTCGGTCTGTATTACTCGCCGCGCCGGGCCAACCGATTCTTCCCGGCGTACGCACTCACCACCCGATCCCTCGGTGGGCCGGCGAACAGATTCACATACCGCCTCGTCGCCCGCACCGAGTGGAAGGCGACAGCGGACTACGCAAATTCCTTTCGCGCCGCACTAGGCCTCCCCCCGGTCCGTCAGAATCTCACGGCTCGGCTTCGAGGTCGTCACACCCTCGAGCTCCAGGCCTACAGCAGAGCACTCGTTCCCCAGTTGGCGGGCTGGTCGGCCGAGCGACCGCTGACCGGATTCATCACTCCGACCGGGCTGCATCGGCGTCTCTGGGGCGAGGCAGCTACCGACGAAGGTCTCCGCGAGTGGCTGACGGCCGGATCCCCGCCGGTCTACTTCGGTTTCGGCAGCATGCCCGTTCGAGAACCGCAGCGGATGATCGACCTCGTCAGGCGGGTCGCGGCGCGACTCGGGGTGAGAGCGTTGATCGGTGCCGGCTGGTCCACCTACGGTGGTGGCGGGGACGATGGCACCGAGATCGATGACACCGAGAACCTGGTTCGTGTGATCGGAGAGATCGACCACAGTTCCGTCTTCCCGCTCTGCGTCGCGGCCGTGCACCACGGAGGCGCGGGGACGACCGCCGCGAGCCTCACGGCCGGTCTTCCGACCCTGGTCTGCTCGGTGAACTTCGATCAGCCCTTCTGGGGAAGACGGGTCGAAGACCTCCGGGTCGGCGGCTGGCTTCCCTTCGACCACCTGTCCGAAGAAGCCTTGTTCACGGCCCTTCGTGAGCTCCTCGAACCCGCTGTGGGGGAGCGGGCGCGCGCTCTGGGCGCGGGCTTGAGTGCGGAATCAGGCGTCTCAGCAGCAGCCGACGCAATCGAGAATCAGCACCTCAGCCCCGGACGATAGTCACGCCGTCCACGTCCAGTTCTGGCGGTCGTAGAGATGAACGAAACCGGCCCGGACGAGGTTGCGGTACGAAGGACTGTCGGGCGAGGACCCCGTCTCCGCCGAGACGAGCCGGCATCCAGCATCAGCTGCGGCGCGAACGCGAGCGGAGATGAGTGCACCCTGAACACCGCGACGTCGGTGGGACGGAAGTGTCGCGCCGGTGTTGAGCGATGCTGCCTCCCCGAGCAAATGGACGGCTCCAGCCCCGATCAGAAGGTCGCCGTCCCAGGCCCCGAACACCCGGGCGACGGGATCGGTGATCGTCGCTCGGAGCATCGGCGTGAGGTCGGGTTCGAGCATGCCGAACGCCTCCCGGATGATCCGTTGCCACGCGGGGGGTCTTCGGCGCCGAGGGCCCGGACCTCGAAATCGATCGACGGCGTGGTGATGGCGCCAGGGGAACGAGCGAACTTAGTCCATTCGGACGTCGGTGTCAGTCCGAACTGTCGGGTGAGCTCGGCCCAGTCCTGAGGTTCGGCCGACGGGGGAATGGCGATGACACCCTCCTCTTTGCCCGCGAGTCGGAAGAAGCCCACTATCTCCCGGAGGAGAGCTGCGTCGATGAGGTCTCCCGGGCCGAATCCGAGAGCCTTGGTCCAGTAACCGGAAGGGTCGTTCCGGACCGCGGTCACCACACCGGCGCCGACGGTGGCGGTGCGGATTCCCAGATCCTGCTGGGTCGTCGCGGGAACGCGCGCCAGAAAGCGTCGGAAGTACTCTGCCTCAGCCTTCTCGGCCAGGCGGGTGCGGTCAGCGTCGGTCGAAGCGGTCACGTTCAGTCCAATCAGGATCGGTTCTGACGCCACGTGCGTCAGTCTCCTGAACGGTGCCCCTGCGGGGGCGAGCAGCTGCCGCGAGGCTGAGGTCAATCGACCGGTGGCGCCGGCCGGCTGGTCATGGTGGCCACGATCATGTCGCCCATGAGTCGGCGGTGGGGACTCTGCAGCGCGGGGTCCAGCATGTCGCGGTGGAAGATCGCGGCGAAGGTGTGCCGGTTCGCGACGTGGAAGCAGGCGTAGGCGCTGATCATCATGTGCACGTCGACGGCGTCCACATCGGCGCGGAAGCTGCCCTCGCGCACCCCTCGCTCGATGACCTGCTCGAGCAGTGAGATCGCGGTCGCGTTCTCGCGGAGGATGATCTCGGACTGGCGGAGGTGCTCCGCGCGGTGGATGTTCTCGATGCTGACCAGCTGGATGAACGCCTCGTGCGTCGTGTGGTGGTCGTAGGTGGCTTCGGCGAGGGTGCGCAGCGCCTCGCTGGGGGCGAGCTCGTCGACGTGCACGCCGCGCTCCACCTGCCTGATCTGGGCGTACACGCGCTCCAGAACGGCGAGGTAGAGGCCCTCCTTCGACTCGAAGTAGTAGTAGATCATGCGCTTCGTCGTGCGGGTGCGCGCGGCGATCTCGTCCACCCGCGCTCCGGCGTACCCGTTGGAGGCGAACTCGTCGGTGGCCACCTCGAGGATGTCCTCCCGCGTGCGCTCGGCGCGCGGGGTCGCGGCGAGCGCACCGGCGTCGTCATCGCGCACCTGCGTCATGGTGAACCCCCTCGGCCTCGACGAGCGTTCGGAAATGCCGCTCCATCCGGTCACGGCGAGGCTGCTCGCCGGTGATGATCTGGAGACTAGCCCAGGCCTGACCGACGGCCATGCGACCGCCGTCGAGAACCGGGTGCCCGCGTCGCGACGCCTCCCGGACGAGCTCGGTCTCGAGTGGGCGGTAGACGACGTCCGACACCCAGGCGCCTTCCCGCAGCCCCGCCACGTCGAAGGCCACTCCCGGGTGGTGGGCCATGCCCATCGGGGTGGCGTGCACCACACCGCTCGCGCGCGCGATGAGGTCGGGCAGCGTCGGCGCCGCCGCCGCGTGCACCGCCTGGGCGGGAAAGAGTTCACGCAGGCGCGCGGCCAACTGCTCGGCACGGCGGTCGTCCGTGTCGTTGAGGCTCAGCTCGGCGACACCGCTGTGCAGCAGCGCGTAGGCGGTGGCGGCGCCCGCGCCGCCGCAGCCGACCTGCACGACGTGCTCCAGCGGAGCGTCGGGAAGGCCGGCGCGGAGCGCGTCGCGGAATCCCATCCAGTCGGTGTTGTAGCCGATGAGGCGGCCGTCGTCGAACACGACGAGGTTCACGGCGCCCAGGCGAGCAGCATCCTCGTCCAGCTCATCGACGATCTGCACGACGAGCTGCTTGCACGGGTGGGTGATGTTCAGAGCGGCGTAGCCCGCTCGGTGGGCTTCGTCGAGCAACGCACCGACGTCCTCGGCCGGACGCCCCAGCTCGATGAGGTCGAGGATGCGGTAGGTGTACGACAGCCCCAGGGCGGCCGCCTCCGCTTCATGCATCGGCGGGGTCAGCGAGGCGGTGATCCCCTCGCCGATCAGCCCCACGAGGTAGGACGGAGCTCGCCCGTGCTCGACCCCGCCGCCCGTCACCGGGGCTCCGGCATCTCGAAGTCGACCGTGGCCAGCGAGACTTTCACGGGGCCCGAGATCTCGAGCACCGCGGCATGCGCAGGATGCTTCGTATAGGTCGCGAGGCCGGCGAGGTCGTCGAAGTCCGCGACGATGGCGAGCTCGTGCGACGAGGGCCCTCCCAGCACGTCCTCGCCCACGCTCATCGATCGGAGTTCCGGGATGCTGGCGGGCAGAGCGCGCAGCATCGAGATCCACCGCGCGCGATCCTCCGCGGTGAACGACGCGTCGAAGCGGAAGACGGCGACGTGGCGGATCACCGCTTCGACCCCGACTCCGCGAGCTGGCGCTGCTGATACTGGGCGGCGAGGCGCACCGGAGCGTTCTGCGCCCCGTATCCGGCGTACCCCCCGCGGCGTTCGACGACCTCGAGGAAGACCGTGCCGATCGGTGGTGTGTAGAAGTGGAGGAACTCGCCCGTCTCGTCGCGGTCGTACATCACGCTCAGCTCCTTGAGTTCGGCGAGCAGGGCCGGAGCGATGTCGTACCGGGCCTCGAGGTCGTCGTAGTAGTTGGCGGGGATGTCGAGAGGCTGGAACCCGCGCGACCGGGCCGAGCGGGCGACGGCGAGCACATCGGATGAGGCGAAGGCGATGTGCTGCGGCAGGATGGCGTCGGCATCGGCGCCGGAGGGCACCATGTTGAGCGCGATCCGCACGACGCCGTCCGCACTCGTGAGCACCTGGCTGCGCACGAGTCCGATCGGGGCTGCCACTTCCATCGACGGCTGCGGGTGCAGGCCGAGCACGGAATGGAAGAAGAGCACCCCGGCGTCGAAGTACTGCCACGGCTGGGCGAGGTTGACGTGGTCGACGCGGTCGATGCCCGGCGCACCCTCGAGGCCCGCCTCGCCGAATTCGCGCACCCAGTTCGGCTCGGAGAGGCCCGCGGCGCCGAAGAACACCTCCGACCCGTCGGGAGCGCGCACCCCCACGAGCGGTTCGTCGTCGTCGCTCTGCTCGCGGTGCACGGGCGGAGCCTTCAGCTCGAGGGCCCGCTGGATCGCCGCGTCGGGATCTTCGACCGACATCCCGATGCCGGCCACGACCGGCTGCGGCCGATCCGAAGCGGGGCGGCCGAGCACGATCCGAGCGGCGCCCTGCGACCACAGTTCGACGCTCTTGGTGCGATGCCGGCCGTGAGAGCCGAACCCGAGCTGTTCGAGCAGCAGCCGCACGTCGGCCAGGGCTTCGGTGCGCAGTTCGATGTAGTTCACCTCGGTGGGCGAGGCGATGGCGGGAAGCCGAGCCGTCGCCATCCGGGCGGCGCGGGCACCGCTCGGCACCCCCAGCCACGCCGCGGTCTCGTGCTCGAGCCACCGGAGCGACCGGCGGGCGTTCACCGCCGTGGCCTGGGGGTCGGACTGCCGGAAGGTGTCGTTGAAGATCTCGAGCGAGACGGGCCCGTCGTATCCCGTGCGCACCAGGTGCCCCATGAAGGCGCCGAGGTCGAAACCCCCCTCGCCGGGGAACAGCCGGTGGTGACGGCTCCACGACAGCACGTCCATCGACAGCAACGGGGCGTCGGCGAGTTGGACGAAGAAGATCTTGTCGGCCGCGATGGTCTCGATCGCCTCGGGGCTGTGCCCTTTCGAGAGGATGTGGAAGCTGTCGAGGCACACCCCGATGCGCGGGTGGTCGGCGAGGCGCACGATGCGCGCCGCCTGCTCGTAGCCGTCGACGAAACGCCCCCAGGCGAGGGCCTCGTACGCCACGCGCACCCCGAACGTCTCGGCGAGGTCGCCCAGTTGACGCAACTGCGCCGCGGCCAGCTGCTCGTCGCCGCTGCGCGCGGTCGCGACGTTGCTGCACAGCAGCATCGTGTCGATGCCCAGCCGCGACATGAGGGCGAACTTGGCGGCCGCGCGACGGAGGTTGAGCGCGAGGAGGTCGGGCCCGACCCCCTCGAAGTCGCGGAAGGGTTGATACAGATCGAGCGTGAGCTGCAGATCTCGCGCCCGTTCGCGGATGGCTTCGGGACTCTGCGGCGAGGCGACGAGATCGGGCTCGAAGATCTCCACGCCGTCGAATCCGGCCGCGCGCGCGGCGGCGAGCTTCTCGTCGAGCGTTCCACTCAGGCAGACCGTGGCGATCGACGTGCGCATGAACTCTCCATCCGCATCGGATCGGGCGGAGCCGATACCCGATGACGTCATTGTCAGACTGTGAACTAACTAGTACGTTTAGCCCGCAGGTGGTCAATGTCGATTCAAACCTGGTGGAGGGAATTCTCGATGCCGAGTCTCGCCGAATGGAACACGTCTCTTCCGCGCCCGACCGCGGAGACGGGAACGTCTGTGCTGGCGCGCATCATCGCCATCCTCGACACGGTGCGGCAATCGGGGGGGTCGGTCTCGATCACCGAGATCGCGACGACCACGGGGATGCCCAAGTCGACGGTGTCGCGGCTCGCCGCCGAGCTCACGCAGCACCGCTATCTCGAGCGCACCGACGAGGGCGTGACCCTGGGGCTGCGCCTGTTCGAGTTGGGCGCCCGCGCGAGCCTGCCCCGTCGCATCCTCTCTGCCGCAGCGCCCGTGATGCGCAAGCTCTCCGACCTCACCGGCGAACGGGTCGGTCTCTGGGTTCACCAGGGTCCCGACATGGTCTCGATCGCGACCGTTCCGGGCCGGTTGCCCGAGCTGCCCGCCGATGCGGGAATGCATTCACCGGTGCTCACCACCGCGAGCGGCAAGGCGTTTCTGGCCTTCTGCACCGATCAACGGGTCGTCGAGCGCGTCAGCGCGACCCTCGTCGACGACGATGCGCTGCACTTCCGCGACGAGCTCATGCGGGTGCGCACCGAGGTCGTCGCCACCGATCCCGGAGTGTCGTACCCCGGAATCTGCGCCGTCGCGAGTCCCGTGCTCGCCGGCGACCGCCACGTGCTGGCGTCGCTGTCGCTGGCCGGTCCGACCGGCGCGATGGACCCCGAGGCCGTGGGGCCGCTCGTGCGCGCCGCGGGCGCGACGCTGACCCGACGCCTCGTCGAAGCGGCGTAGCCGGGTGCGCACGGCCGAGTGGACGACCTCCGTCACGGTGCTCGATCGCGTCACCGCAGTGCTGGAGGCGTTCGGCGAGGACGACGAGGGTCTCGGCGTCTCGGAACTCGCCCGCCGCGCCAACCTCCCGAAATCTACGGTCTCCCGCGTGGCCGCCGAGCTCGTCGCCCAGCAGTACCTCGACCGCGTCGGCGATCGATTCCACATCGGCATGCGCCTGTTCGAGCTGGGACGCACCGTGGAGCGACCGCGGATGCTGCGCCAGCGCGCCCTGCCGGTGATGGCGCACCTGCGTGCCCTGACGGGTGCCAGCGTGCTCCTGGGCATTTTGGACGGGGCCGACGTCGTCGTGCTCGCCGTCACCCGTGCGCAGCCCGCTGCGGTCGCCGTCCCCCGCGTGGGCGCACGGCTACCGGCGCACGCGACGGCTCTCGGAAAAGCCCTCCTGGCCTTCGCACCGCCTGGCGCCGCGGACGACGTCGTCTCCGAGCGGGAGCTCGCCGAGATCCGTCGGAACGGCGTCGCCACCGACCGCGGCGAGCGCCCGGTGACGGGCTTCTGTCTGGCCGGCGCCGTGATCGACGCCGGACGCGCCGCGTGCGCGAGCATCGGCGTCGTCGGGCAGGCCGACCAGCTCGACACCGCCCCCATCGCCGCGGCGGTGCGCGCATCGGCGATGACCCTCAGCCGCCGGGGAGGAGGCGCGCGCGTCTCGTGAACACGCAGAAGGGGGCCGGCGGAGAGAGATCCTCCGCCGGCCCCCTTCCGCGTAGGGTCAGCCCGCGGTCTCGCGGATGGCCTGGTAAGCCTCGAGGTTCTCCCCCGTGAAGTACCCCTCGAAGAAGTCCTCCGACTGGCTGATGAAGGCATCCATGTCGATGTCCTCCTGCTCGATCACGGTGAAGTTCGCGTCGCCGCGGTACTCCTCCAGGATCTCCTCGGTGGCCTCTTCGACGCAGGTGCGGTTCTCCGCGCGGATCTCGTGGATGGTCTCATCCAGCATCGCGGCCTGCTCGTCATTCAGCTTCTCGTAGGTGCGGTCGCCGACCAGGATCCAGTGGATGCCGACGTTGTGGTTGTTGAGGACGGCGACGTTCAGCACCTCGTCGTAGCTCGACGAGCGCGTCGCGACGATGGGGTTCTCCTGGCCGACCGCGATCCCCTGCTGCAGGGCGGTGTAGACCTCTTCGACAGCCACGGACACGGGGTTGGTGACGCCGAGCGCCTCGGCGTTCGCGAGGAATGCCGGGGAGTTCGGGAAGCGGATCGGCACGCCCTCGAGGTCATCGGGGCTGCGCACTTCGACGCCCTTCGTGGTGAAGGTGCGGTTGCCGAAGAACCAGCCGTCGACGACGCTCACCCCGGTCGCCTCGTGGAACCCGCCGAAGAGGTCTTCCGACCCCTCGTCGATCCATTTGAAGGCGTGGTCGACGTCGTCGAAGGCGTAGGCGGCGTCGATGACACCGATCGGCTCGTAGGTCGAGCTGAGCGCCGAGGCGCCCTGCAGGTCGATGTCGATGTCGCCCGCCTGGACGAGCGGGAACCGATCGGCGTCGGGCCCGAGCTGGCTCGCGGGGTACAGCTCGACGGTGAAGCCGAGGTCCGCCCCCTCGAGGCGTTCCTGCAGCAGTTCGACGCCGCAGTAGTAGTTCGGGGTCTGCTCGTTCTGGCTGGTGGCGACGGTGAGTGTCACGGGGCTGTTCCCCCCGCCGCTCTCACCGCCTCCCTCCGGAGTGCCGCCGCCGGCGCAACCGGTGACCACGAGTGCGGTGGCGGCGAGAACGGATGCGGCGATCCGGCCTCGGTACGCCGATCGGGCTGTGCTCATGTGACTCTCCTCTGCTGATGCACTTCTTCGTGCGTGCGGTGACATGTGGTTCGGGGCCAAGACTGTGGCGAGGCCGACTCTCGCCGACGGCGCCCGCTTCGCAAAGCGATGTCCCGTCGAATGGAACATACGGGTCCGGTGCCTCCCCGTCTCCCCGCTGAATGGGACGCCCCGTCCATGCGGTGACCCGCCGACGTACCCTGGGCCCCGCGCGCGGCGCGAGCGTCGACGTCGCGCGGTTCCGAGCCGGCGCAGCCCGGAATCCCTGAGTCAGGCGGCTTCGCGCGGGGTGAGGTGATCGGCCGCCCGCACGGCGAGCTCGTAACCGAACACGCCGGCTCCGGCGATCACGGTGCGCGCCACCGTGGACACGAGCGAGTGCTGGTGAGCGGCGTCGCGAGCGTGGATGTTGGTGATGTGGATCTCGACGATGGGTGTCTCCAGCATCCGCAAGGCATCGAGCACCGGGATCGAGCGGAAGCTGAAACCGGCGGGATTGATCACGACGGTCGCCCCCTCGCGAAACGCCTGCTGCAGCCAGTCCACGATCTCGTGCTCGGCGTTGGACTGGGCGAAGAAGAGGTCGAAGCCGAAGTCCTCCGCCAGACGCTCGCAGTCGGCCCGCACGTCGTCGAGGGTGGCGCTGCCGTACAGGCCCGGCTCGCGCAGGCCGAGCATGTTCAGGTTCGGACCGTTGAGGACGAAGAGTTTGCGTTTCACGGGTGACTCCTTCATCACAGGCCCAGCAAGGTCGGCACGATCGTCACGATCGGGGGGAAGACGGTCAGCAGGATGAGCACGACTCCCAAGGGGATGAGGAAGGGCAGGATGCCGCGGAACAGCTCGCCCATCGGCCTTCGGGTGATCGAGCCGACGACGAACAGCACGGCGCCCACCGGTGGGGTCAAGGAACCGATCATGAGGTTCAGGATCATGATCACGCCGAGGTGCACGGGGTCGATGCCGAAGTCGCCGATGATCGGCATGAGGATCGGCACCAGCACGAGGATCACGGGAGCGGCCTCGAGGAAGATGCCCAGCAGGATGAGCAGCACGTTGAGCACGAGCAGGAAGATGATCGGGTTGTCGGTGAGGTTCGTCAGCCACTCGCCGAGATTGCGCGACACCTGCTCACGGGCGAGCACCTGCCCCATCAGGTTGGAGGCGCCCAGGATCAGCAGGATGCCGCCCGAGATGACAGCCGTCTCCTTGGCCGCGCGCCAGAACACCCGCCACGTCAGCGTGCGGTAGATCAGGCCGAGCACCAGCATGTAGGCGGCGGCGATGCCGGCGCTCTCGGTCGGGGTGAACCATCCGCTGAAGATGCCGCCGAGGATGATGACCGGAAGCAGAGCGGGGCCGATGACGCGAACGACGGCCGCCCGGAACATGCCCCCGTCGAAGGGGCGGCTGACGGCCACCTCGGGGTGTTTGCGCACCCAGATGAAGATGTAGACCGCGAGTCCGAGGGCCATGAGACCGGCGGGCAGGATCGAGCCGGCGAACAGGGCGCCGGTGGAGATCGCGGCCGTGGCCGCGAAGAGGACGGCGGGGATGCTGGGGGGCATCACCGTGCTCAGGAGCGACCCCGAGGCCGTCAAGCCCGCCGAGAATCCGTAGGGGTAGCCGGCCTTGAGCATCTGCGGGATCTGCACCTTGCTGGTGGAGGCAGCGTCGGCGAGTGCCGAACCGCTGATCCACGAGAACCCGACCGCGGTGCCCAGGTTCACGTACGCGAGGTTGCCCGGCAGGCGCGGCAGCAACGCCCGCGCGAAGTCGTAGAGCCGTGTGGCGATCCCGAGATGGTTGGCGACGGTGCCGACGAAGATGAACAGCGGCACGGCGAGCAGCGGGAAGCTGTTGATCCCGTTGACGATCGACGAGATCGCGTACCCCGGGGAGAGCCCTTGACTGTAGAAATACAGCATGCTGGGCGCGATCATCGCGAAGGCGACGGGGACGCGCAGCAGGAGGAGGACGACGAGCAGCAGGATGTAGAGCCAGAGATCCACGGATCAGCCCTCCATTTCGGAGATGTCGAGCTGGTGCTCGGGACGGTTGGCATAGGGGATCTTCATGACCGAGTGAACGGCGGCGGACAGGAACCCGACGAGGGCGAACAGGTAGAGCACACCGAGCGGCACGTGCATCGCGGCGCTCGTGCGCAGCCATTCGACCTGCACCTTCACGAAGGCCTCGTACGCGAGCGCGAGGCACGTCACCGCCATGATGATCGCGGAGATGACGCGCAACACGACGAAGAGCCGCTTGCCCTCGAGCGCCTGGTCGAACACCTCGATCACGACGTGGCCGTTGCGCCCGACGAGATACCCCGTGGTGATGAAGGTCATCGCCACCATCGACAGCAGCGCCAACTCACCGGCGCCCACCCAGCCGATCGCGGGGAAGTACCGCCCGATCACCTGGTACATCACGCCGGCGAACAGCAACGCGAACAGCGCCACCCCGATGGAGATCTCGATCCGGGCCAGGACACGGATGAATGCCGGGTCACGCGGCACCCCGGTGTTCATCTCGGGGATCGTGTAGAAGGTTTCCGTCTCGCCGTAGATGGACGCATCCGGGTTCTTGTCGTCGGGGTCCTCGTTCTCGGCCATGACAACCTCTCTGTTGTGCGCGCGCCGCGGGCAGCCGCTCCTGCGACTCTGGGCCTTCGAGCCCGGCCGCGCAAAGTCGTGTCTCGCCGAATGGGACGCCGCGCTGCTCGCTCGACTGCTCGCCTTTCCTAGACTGAGGGGGTGGGCACGGAAGAACGAGCGGATGCTGTGACGCCGAGCGCGCCACCGACGCCCGAGGTCACCGCACCCGCACCGCCCCTCGCCAGCCCCCCGCGGCGCCGCCGGCTCGGCCTGGAGCTCACCGTCATCGCGGTCGTGGGCGTGATCGCTCTCGGCGCCTTCGCCGCCGGGGCGAGCGTGCTGTACCGCGAGCTGTACAGCCCCAGCGCCTTCGTGCTGCGCTACCTCGATCTGCTCGCCGAGGGCCGCGCCGCCGACGCGCTGGCCGTGCCCGGCGTCGCGGTCGATTCCGCGGCACTCGAAGACGCCGGTCTCTCACCGACGGCGTCGACGGCGCTTCTCCGCTCGGATGCGCTGGGCGACCTGTCCGACGTGCGCGTGGTCTCCGAGGTACCCGGCGACGATGCGACCCGCGTCACGGTCGCGTACCGCGCCGGTGCGCACGACGGCGAGACCACGTTCGATGTGGCACAGGACGGGTGGCTGGGGGTCGTTCCCGCCTGGCGGTTCGAGCGCAGCCCGCTCGCCGTGATGGACCTCGTGGTGCGCGGTTCGATGCGCTTCGCGGTCAACGACTTCGAAGTCGACAAGCGCCAGGTGTCGATCGACGGGGTCGATGCCGACCCGATGGCGGCCGTGCCGCTGCTGATCTTCAGCCCGGGTGTGTACTCGGTCGACGTCGATACCCCGATCTCCGCGACTCCGGGTGCGGCGGTACTGGCCGATTCCCCGTTCGTCAGCATCCCCGTCGACATGCAGGCCACGGCGACGACCGAGTTCATCGACGTGGTGCAGGGCAAGGTCGAGGAGTTCCTGGCCGCGTGCGCGACCCAGCAGGTGCTGCAGCCGACGGGGTGCCCGTTCGGCTTCAGCGTTCAGAACCGCGTGGTCGGATTGCCGTCGTGGTCGATCTCGGAGCAGCCCACGGTGACCGTGCTGCCCGACGGCGCAGGCTGGAAGATCCCGACCGCCGAGGCCGTCGCACGCATCGACGTCGACATCCGTTCGCTGTTCGACGGCTCGGTGCGAACGGTCTCGGAGGACGTGCCGTTCTTCGTCAACGGCACGATCGAGGTACTCCCCGACGGGAGCGTCTCGATCAAGGTCAGCGGCAGCGAAGGCGAGTAGCCGGGCTCAGCGCGCAGCGCGGGCGTCGCGTTCGGCCATCGCCGCGAGGCGGGCGTTGTACTCGTCGAGCTCGATGTCGCCGGCACGGTCGACCTGGCGGTCGCGGCGGCGTTGCATCCGCTCGTCGGAGCGGCTCCATTGGATCGCGACGGCGATGGCCAGGATCAGGGTCGGGATCTCGCCGACCGACCAGGCGACGCCGCCGCCCACGTACTGGTCGGCGAGGGGGCTCACGCCCCAGGTTCTGCCCATCGCCCCGAACCATTCCGCGACCATCAGCCCGGACTGCATCATGATCGCGATACCGAAGAAGGCGTGCATCGCCATGATCCCGATGAGCACGAGCAGACGCATGGGCCAGGACAGGCGGTAGGGAACCGGGTCGATGCCGATGAGCGAGAGCACGAAGAGGTAGCCGGTGAGCAGGAAGTGCACGGTCATCCACTCGTGCCCGAGGTGATCATAGAGCGACCAGCGGAAGAGGTCGGTGTAGTAGAACAGCCACAGCGAGCCGATGAAGAGGCCCGCGGCGACGTAGGGATTGGTGAGGATGCGCGCGACCGGGCTGTGCACAGCCCAGAGGATCCACTCCCGTCCACCGCGTGTGCCGTCGTCGCGCTTGCGGATCGCGCGCGCGGCGAGGGTGACGGGTGCGCCCGGCACGAGCAGCAGCGGAATGGCCATGGTGAGCAGCATGTGCCCCACCATGTGCATGCTGAACAGGTAGTCCTGGTAGGCGTTGATCGGTCCGCAGGTCACCCAGAACAACAGCAGCATCCCGGCGACCCACAGGATGGTGCGGTGCAGCGGCCAGGAGTCGCCGCGCTTGCGCAGCCGGGCGACGCCGGCGAGGTAGAAGAAGATGCCGGCCGCGGCGACGAACAGCCAGACGAGGTCGATGTCCCACGTGGTGAACCACCCGGCGAAGTCGAGCTCGGGCGGCACAGCGGCGCCGGTGAGGATCTCGGCGGGACTCTGCAGGGGCGGGATCGCGTCCGAGCCGGGGGGAGGCGTGCGCGCGAGGGCGGCCGCGGCTCCGCTGGCCACACCCATGAAGGCGAGCTCGAGGGCGATGAGCCCCCAGAAGCGGCGCGAGGTGGCCTCGTCGCCGAGACGGGCGATCAGGCGCGTGCGATACCAGGCGCCCAGTGCCCCCATGGCGAGCAGCGCGACGACCTTCACCAGCACGAGCACGCCGTACGGCGAGGCAAGCGCTTCCCACCCGCCGAGGCCGATCGAGGCGCGCACCGTACCCGTGATCGCCACGATGACGAAAGCGACCAGCGCGATGCTCGAGTAGCGCAGCATGACGCGCGCGAGGGCTCCCCGCTCGAGCACGGGCCGCACGATGACGAGCAGCAGCAGTCCGCCCAGCCAGACGGCCGCGGCCAGGATGTGCAGTACGAGGGCGACCACCGCGGAGTCGTGGTTCGCCTCTTCGCCGGAGTGGCCCTGCGTGCCCATCGGCACGAGGGCGGCGAGGGCGAGCAGCGTGACCAGCAGCGTCGCCGTCCACGAGCGCACCGCGAACGTCAGCACCGTCAGCACGGCGCCGGCGATGGTCGTGATGAGCCAGGTGCGGCCGAGCTCGACCTCGACGAGGAAGCGGCCGAGCTGCTGTCCGAAGACGGCATCGGCGCTGGGCGCGGCGGTGATGGTGTTGAGGAAGGTCAAGAATCCGGTCGCGGCGGCGGCGAGGGTGAACAGGGCTGCCGAGATGGACGCGGTGTCGAGGGCGACCTCGAAGGCCCGGTCACCCGCGCGGAAGGCCCAGAGCGCCAGCACGAGCGAGCCCGCCATGCCGGCGGCGGTCAGGTTGACCGCGAGCGTCGCGACGGGAAGTCCCCACCGCACGACGGGGCCGGGGTCGGCGAGCAGCAGCGGGGCGGCGCCGCCGCCGAACGCGAGCCCCCACACCAGGGCGGCGAGAGCAACGACGACCAGGATCACGGGGCCGGCGACCCGCAACGCACTTGCGGACGCGCCGCGTCCCGAGGCCTCTCGCGGCGCGGCAGAGGCGGCGCGGGGAGTGGCCGTGGGGATCATCCCCCCAGCCTAAGTCGCGGCGAGCGTGCCCGAGGTGGCGGTATCACGGTGGTGAGGACATCCTCGGGAAACGAAGAAGGGGGATGCCGAAGCATCCCCCTTCACGACGGCGTCGTCGATTACTTGACGGCTGCCTTGAGCTTCGAGCCCGCGGTGACCTTGACGCGCTTGCCGGCGGGGATGCTGATCTCTTCGCCGGTCTGGGGGTTGCGGCCCGTACGCGCCGACGTCTCGACCTGCTCGAACGCGATCCAACCCGGGATCGAGACCTTGCTGCCCTTGGCAACGGCCTCGGAGACGGTGGAGAAGAGGGAGTCGAGCACGCCCGACACGGCGGACTGGCTCTGTCCGGTGGCGCTCGCGATGGACGCTACGAGTTCGGTCTTGGTGATGGACTTGTCAGCCATGTGGTTGTCCTCCAAGGCGGCAGAACGCCGCCTCTCGATACTTCGGACGGGGGTGAACACCCCCGGGTGGTCGGATCGACCGCCTCGAATGTATCAACGCTGCCCGGAAAACCGCGGATTTTCGCGGTCTTTCCGCGTCATCGGCAGGCGTGTCGCGTGACGCATGTGACTGATGTGGCTGATGTGGCGTCTCCCAGCCTGCGTCCCTCTGCTGCGCCCCCACGTCGCGGGTGGGGGGTACGGGCTGGGGGAGGTTCGTCGCCCGCGGCGTCCCTAGGGTGGGGCGCAACGCGGAGCTGCGCACCGCCCGAGCGGGAGGACCCCCATGCCGAACATCGAGAACCGCCTGCAAGAGCTCGGCATCGAGATCCCGCGACAAGCGGCGGCACCGGCGGGCACGTACGTTCCCGCCGTGATCAGCGGCAACCTCGTGTACACCGCCGGGCAGCTGCCCTTCGTCGACGGCGCCCTGCCTGCGACGGGCAAGGTCGGCGCCGAGGTCACCCCCGAAGACGCGCAGACCTACGCGCGCACCAGTGCCATCAACGCCCTGGCCGCCGTCGCGGCCCTGCTCGGCTCGCTCGACCGCGTGACCCGCATCGTCAAGGTCGTCGGCTTCGTCGCGTCCGACCCCGGCTTCTACGGCCAACCGGTCGTGCTCAACGGCGCGTCCGAGGTGCTCGGCGAAATCTTCGGCGAGGCCGGGGTGCATGCGCGCAGCGCCGTGGGCGTCGCCGTGTTACCGCTCAATGCCCCCGTCGAAGTCGAGCTCACGGTCGAGTTCGTCTGACCGGTCCGCCCCGCCGACGAACGGGATGCGGAAAAGGGCGGGAGTTCCGAAGAACTCCCGCCCTTTCGGCGATCGGATGCTGGTTACCAGCTCGACTTGGTGACACCGGGCAGCTCGCCTCGGTGCGCCATGTCGCGGAAGCGCACACGCGAGATGCCGAACTTCGTGAGGACACCGCGGGGGCGTCCGTCGATGACGTCGCGGCTGCGCACGCGCACCGGCGAAGCGTTGCGGGGCAGCTTCTGCAGGCCCACGCGAGCGGCTTCGCGCTGCTCGTCGGTGGAGGTCGGGTCGACCAGAGCCTTCTTCAGCTCGGCGCGCTTGGTAGCCCACCGCTCGACGACGACCTTGCGCTGCTCATTGCGCGCGATCTTGCTCTTCTTTGCCATGTTTAGCGCTCCTCTCGGAAGTCGACGTGCTTGCGGACCACGGGGTCGTACTTCTTGAGCACGATGCGGTCGGGGTTGTTGCGGCGGTTCTTGCGCGTCACGTAGGTGTATCCCGTGCCGGCGGTCGAACGCAGCTTGATGATCGGACGTACGTCCTGGGCCTTCTTCGCCATTAGAGCTTCACTCCTCTAGCGAGCATTTCTTTCACGATGGACTCGATGCCGCGCGAGTCGATCCACTTGATGCCCTTGGCGGACACGTTGATCGTGATCTTGCGACCGAGCGACGGAACGAAATAGGTCTTGCGCTGCACGTTCGGGTCGAAGCGGCGCTTCGTCCGGCGGTGCGAGTGCGAGATGGCGTGACCGAAGCCGGGAACGGCGCCGGTCACCTGGCACACTGCTGCCATGATGATTACTCCTTAGTACCGTGACACCGGACGGTGTCACCCAAGATCCCTTGTCTGCACCCCGCGCCGCGTCGATATCCGGTCGCTGAGCGAGCGCAGCGAGACGAAGCGAAGAGGGAGGGGTGCGAACTGCGTGCTGGAGTGCGCGCAGACAAACGACAATGCTAGCACGGCCCGCGTGCTGCCTCCTCGGCAGCCGCCTCGCGCGCTCCACGCCCCCACCGGAAGGCCGAGACGGTCGTGTCCCCCGGAATCCAGAACCGCCACGGGAACGCCTCGGTACCGGCGACGCCGGCAACTCCCACCCGCGGGCCGGTGGCGACCTCGGTCACCGGCGGGGCGAGGAACAGCCGCGCGACCGCTCCCGCCTGCTCGACGCCGTCGATCGCGTCGATGCCATCGTGGATCGGATGCTGCAGCCCCAGCGCGTCGCCGAGACGCCCGGGGCCTGCGGCCAGGTCGCGCGGGGTGCGCACCGCGCCGCGACGCTGCAACCGGCGCGCGGTGGCAGCATCCGTCCCCTCGATCACCTCGCCGGCACGCAAGAGGATTCCGCCGCCTGCCACCCCCTCGGGGCCGGCGACCACGTTGACGCACGAGTGGATGCCATGGCTGAGATAGACGTAGAGGTGTCCGGCCTCGCCCCACATCGTGGCGTTGCGCGGGGTCGCGCCCATGCGGGCATGCGACCCCGGGTCGGCCACGGGGCCCATGCCGAGGCCGTGGTACGCCTCGACCTCGGTGATGCGCACGGCCACCCGCTCGCCCGCGACCGTCGTCTGCAGCACGCCGCCGAGCAGTCGCGGCGCCACCTCCACCGGCAGTGCCCGGAGATCGGCGCGGGTCGCCGGACGCAGCCCGCTCATGCCGCGGGCACCTGGCACCACGACAGGGCGAAGCCGTCGAGCACGACCTCGTCGCCCGTCTCGATGTCGACGACGTGCGTCTCGACGCGCTGCGGCAGGGGCAGGTGGTAGCGGTCGTACGGGTTCGTGGCGGCGTCGGGCGCGACCAGCACCGCGGCGTAGCGTCCGCTCGCCGAGACGCAGGTCTGCAGCACGGAGTCGGTGGCCCGCGCATCGAGCAGCACGGTGGATTCGCCGTCGGCCCGCACGAAGGCGACCACGGTCGACGTGAGGCCGCCGCCGTCGGTGAGCTGAGCGTAGGTGCGCACGGTGCCGGCGTCCTCGCCCGGCACCGGAGTCACATCCCCCAGCGAGCCGAGCGGAGTGGCGGGCTCGCCCAGCGGCTCCTCGCTGCCGTCGGTGAGGTCGATCACGCGCATGCCCTCGAGGCGCTCCACGACCGCGAGCGAGGATCCGCGCGCGATGCCGTCGATTCCGAGCGCCGTCCCGAGGGGCGCGGCTCCCGCACCGTCGGCGCCCGACAGCAGCAGACGGCCGTCGAAGGTCAGAACCAGGATGCTGTCGGTGTCGGGCACGAACCGCCATTCCGCGACCCGGCTGTCGTCTCCGGCGAGCCCCACGGGCGTGGGCGGGCCGTCGGCCGCGCCCTCGGCGACCGAGGTGGTGTACAACACCGACTCCTGGCCGCCGTCCGCCCCCAGATCGGCGTCGGAGAAGGTGTACCCGATCGTCTCGCCGCGGTCCGCGCTCTGCAGGTTCGATACGAAGCCGACACCGGGAAGCGGGAGGTCGCGGGGGTCCTCCCCCGCCGGGCCGGTGACGATGAGCCCGGCCGTGCCGTCTCCGTCGTCCTCGTCGACCGAGATGACGAGGTGGGACGCCGTCGCACGGAAGTCCTCGATGTGCGGGTGGGTGAACACCGCTTCGGCGGCGGTGCCGGTCAGGTCGGTGCGGTAGATCGTGTCTTCCCCGTCCCCACGCTGCAGGATGTAGGGCTGCAGCGGCGGGGTGCGGAAGGTCGTGGTGAGCGTCGCGGCGGGTCCGGCTCCGCGTCCGGCGACATCGTGGACGGTCACGGTGTAGTCGGTGTCGTCGCGCAGCGGCAATCCGAAGCGCACGCCGACGTTCCGGCCGGAGGTGTCCACGGTGAAGGGGGCAGCCGGCTCCACCGTCACCTGGGCAGCATCCACGTCGTGCAATGCCTGTGTCGTGGTGAGGATGACCCGGCTCCCGGAGGCGGCGATCGCGCCCGCGGGGTCGACCTGCACGTCGGTGACGCGAGGACCCTGCCCGACCGCGACGAAGGCGCCCGCGCCCCCGACGACCACGAGCACGCCCAGCACGATCGCGAAGGCGCCCGCGAACGCGCGTCCCCGCCGTCGGCGCGAGCGCTCCCGCCGGCTGAGGCGGTCAGTACTCATAAGGGTCCTGCGGCTCGTCGATGACGGCCACCTCCGCCGACGCGATCTCGAGCGCGCCGCTGCTCGTCGAGCGCACCGTGCCGGTCACCGTCACCCACTGCCCGGTGTCGGGGATCGAGGCGGGAGCCGCGATCGGCAGGCTCGCCGGTTGGGCGTCGATCACGCAGTGCGTGATGACGAGACGGGTGAGATCGAACGAGCCGTCGCCCTCCCCCGGGGTGACGAAGCCGGTGAGCGTGACCGCGTCACCGTCGAAGGTGTCGGGGTTGGTGGCCGTGGCGAAGATGCTCGCCCAGTCGCCGATCCCGAACTCACTCGTGTCCCCGGTGGCGGCGAGGGTGATGACGTCCGAGCCCGCGAACAACGGCGGTGCGCCGATGTCGCGCGATATCGCGAGCTCGGCCGACAGCGATGCGGGCGGGGTGACGAGCATGGTCACGACCACGCCCGAAGCGACGAGCCCCCCGGCGACGGTCGCGGCGACGGCGAAACGGTCGGAGGTGATCGGATGCCGGCGCCCGCCCGCATGATCGTGGTCAGCGTGGTCGTGGTCGGCTTCGCCGTGGTCGTGCCCGTGATCGGATTCCGACCCCAGGGGCAGGGCGAAGCTGGCGATCGCGCCGATCAGGAGGAGCACGGCCATGCCGATCGCGAACCAGGCCGAGTCGGGGTTGAGGTAAAGGCCGAGGCGGCCGGTCAGCGCGAGGCCGACCGTGACGACGGCGAGACACGAGGCGAGGCCGACGCCGAGCCAGCGCGTGGCGAGCGAGTCGAGGTCAGGCACCGAGGTTCACCACCGTTCCGAGGGCGAAGGCGGACAGCACCACGACGACGGTCATGCCCACGAGCACGCGGGTGGTGAAGGTGGTGCGCAGCAGCGCGAGCATCTTCACGTCGACGATCGGACCGACCACGAGGAAGGCGACCAGCGAACCGGGAGTGAAGGCCGAGGCGAACGACAGGGCGAAGAAGGCATCGACGTTCGAGCAGATCGACACGACCATCGCGAGGGCGATCATGGCGGCGATCGAGAGGGCGGGGTCCGATCCGATCGACACCAGCACGTCGCGGGGTACGAGGATCTGCACCGCCCCGGCCAGCGCCGAGCCGATGACGAGGGCCGGCATCACGGAACGGAGTTCGACGACGAACTGCGCGAGGCTCCGGCGTCCACGATCGCTGCCGGGTCCGCCGGAGTTCGCGAGGGCCAACTCGCAGGTCTCTCGGAAGCGATCGGTGATGAGCGCATCGGGTGAGGGGTGGCGGCTGTACAGCCAGCCGATCAGGTTCGCGACGAGGTAGCCGCCGATGAGACGGGCGACGAGGATGTTGTCGTCGAACCCGAACGCCGCGTGCGTGGTGATGATCACGATCGGGTTCACGATGGGCGCGGCGACGAGGAAGGTGAGCGTCTCGGACACCGTGAACCCCCGCATGAGCAGGCCCCGGGCGAAGGGCACGTTGCCGCACTCGCAGACCGGTATCAGCATCCCCAACAGCGACAGCACGGCTCGACGCGCCCAGGCGCGGCGGGGCATCCACCGCTCGATCGCGCCGGGCGGCACCCACACCTGCACCACGATCGACAGCACGACGCCGAGCACGACGAACGGCAGCGACTCGATGAGCACGCTGAGCGAGAGGGTGACCGCGTCCTGCGCACGGGTGGGGAGGGAGGAGGCGAACAGCTGCGGCGCGAACGCGTCGATCGCGAACAGACCGGCGATGACGGCGACGCCGAGGAGCAGCGGCAGCCCGAGGCGGGGCCGGCGGCGCTGACGTACCGCGGTCGCGCTACTGCCCGACACGCTCGTTCGCGCGCAGCTGCGTGCAGGCGGCGCAGAGCCCGAAGATGTCGACGATGTGCTCGGCCTGCGTGAAGCCGTGGGTGGCTGCGGTGGCGTGCGCCCACTGTTCGACGTCGGATGCTTCGATCTCGACCGTGAGGCCGCAGTTGCGGCAGATGAGGTGGTGGTGGTGGCCGGGGCTCACGCACGCGCGGAAGAGGTTCTCGCCCTCGGGGCTCTGCAGCGAATCGGCGTCGCCCTGCGAGGCGAGCCCGGCGAGTGCCCGGTATACCGTCGCGAGACCGATGCCCGTGTTCTCCTCGCGGAGCGTCGCGTGCAGGGTCTGAGCGCTGACGAAGCCGCGCGCGTCGGCGAGCGCTTCGCGCACGCGCTCGCGCTGCCAGGTGTTGCGCTGAGCCATGCCCACGACTCTACCGGCGCTCGCTGAACGTCGCCCTGGGCGCAGCATCCGCCCCTCCTCCTGCTCCCCTGTCACAACGTGCGGGTCCCACCCACACAACGTGACAGGCGAGCAGCATCCCGGCGCGCCCGGTCACGCGGCAGGGGTGCGGGTCACGCGGCCGCGGCGGGCGCCGATAATGCGGCACACCAGGTAGATCAGGAACGACACGGTCGTGATGTACGGGCTCACCGGCAGGGTGCCCGCGATCGCGAGCAGGATGCCGCCGACGGCCGAGACGAAGCCGAAGACGGCGGCGAGAACGGGCACCGACACCGGTCCGGTGGCGACGCGCATCGCGGCGGCCGCCGGAGTGACGAGCAGCGCCATCACCAGGAGGGCGCCGATGATGTGAACCGCGACGGCGACCACGAGGCCCAGCAGCAGCATGAACGCCAGCGACACCCCGGTCGTCGGCACGCCGCGAGCGGCCGCGGACTGCGGGTCGAGCGAATCGAACCGCAGCGGCCGCCAGATGAGCAGCAGGGCGAGCAACGCGATCGAGCTGAGGGCGACGAGCCAGCCCAGCTGACCGCTCTGCACCGAGACGATCTGCCCGGTGAGCAGGCTGAAACGGTTGGCGCTGCGCCCGTCGTAGAGGGAGAGGAACAGGATGCCGAGGCCGAGGCCGAACGGCATGAGCACCCCGATGATCGAATTGCGGTCACGGGCGCGCGCACCGAGCCAACCGATGAGCGCGGCGGCGATGAGTGACCCGATGATCGACCCGGTCACGACGTCGGCACCGATGAGCAGAGCCGCGGCCGCTCCCGCGAACGACAGTTCGCTGATCCCGTGGACGGCGAAGGCCATGTCGCGCTGCATGACGAAGACCCCGATCAGGCCGCCGACGAGACCGAGCACCGCTCCCGCGAGCACCGAGTTGCTGACGAGCGCGAGGATCTCGCCGTAGACCGGGAGGCCGCCGAAGAGAGCATCCGAGATGTCGGGCCAGTTCACTTGTGGCCCTCCTCGTCGTGGTGGTGATGGTGCGCGTCATCGGCATCGGGCGCTCCCACGACGACCAACCGGTCGCCGGCGCGCAGCACATAGACCGGGGCGCCGTACAGATCGCTCAGCACCGCGGAGTCGAGGACCTCGTCGGGGGCACCCAGCATGAAGCGGCCGTGTGCGATGTAGAGGATGCGGTCGACGTGCTCGAGCACCGGGTTGATGTCGTGCGTCACGAACAGTACGGCCGCGCCCGTGCGGCGGCGGTGCTGATCGATCAGCCGCACGACGCCCTGCTGGTTGGCGAGGTCGAGACTGGTGAGGGGCTCATCGCACAGCAGGAGCTTCGGGTCGTCCGCCAGGGCCTGACCCACTCGGAGGCGCTGCTGCTCGCCGCCCGACAGCTCGCCCACGGGGCGATCGGCGTACTGCTCGGCGCCGACCGCGCGCACCAACTCGGCCACCCGGTCGCGGTCGCCCTTGCGGGGGATCGGCAAACCGAAGCGGTGCCCGTCGACACCCAGGCCGATGAGGTCGCGCCCTCGCAGCGCGGTCTCGGGCGCCAGGGGCCGCTGCTGCGGGATGTAGCCGATCCGCCGGTTGCCCCGCCGGCGCACCGGGGTGCCGAGCGCTTCGATGCTGCCCGAACTCAACCGTTCGAGTCCGAGGATGGCGCGCAGCAGTGTGGTCTTGCCCGAGCCGCTCGGTCCGAGGACGGCGATGAACTCCCCGGGCGCGACGTCGAGATCCAGCCCGCTCCACAGCTCCCGGTCACCGCGACGCAGCGAGGCGTCGTGGATGCGCAGGGGCGACGGGTCGGTCACTCCGCCAGGGCCGCCGCGAGCTGGGCGACGTTGTCGTTCATCCACGAGATGTAAGTCTGTCCCTCGGGGAGGGTCTCCGCGAACTCGAGCACGGGGATGCCGCGGCCTTCCGCCGTGTCGACGATCTGGGTGGTCTCGGCTCCCCCGGTCTGCGCGTTCACGATGACCACGCGCACCTCGCCCGATTCGAGCAGGCCGAGCGCCTCGAGCAGGGTGGCCGGCGGAACGTCCTGGCCCTCCTCGACCGCCTCGCTGAACGCCTCGGGCGTGACGTTCACAAGACCGGCGGCACCGGTCAGGTACAACGGCACCGGCTCGGTGACGAAGATCGACGCCCCCGCATCCGTCTCCTCGATCTGCGTCAGCGACGACTCGAGTGAGCCGATCTGCCCGGTGAAGGCGTCGAGGTTCGATGAGAAGGTCGCGGCGTCGTCGGGGGCGAGCGAAGACAGCTCGTCGGCGATGGCCTCGGCCACGTGCTCGACCGTGTGCGGGTCGTACCAGACGTGCTCGTTGAAGCCCTCGATGTGGTCGTGGCCGTCGTCGTCCGAGTGCTCCGGCTCGTCGCTGGGAGCTTCGTCGACGGGCGCTTCGGTGCTGTCCTCGGCGTGGCCGGCATTGCCCGGCCAGTCGTGCGAATACTCGGCGGCCGTGATTACCGGGGCGTCGGTGCCGGATGCCGAGACGAGGGACTCGACGAAGCTGTCGTAGCCGCCGCCGTTCTCCACGATCAGGTCGGCGTTGCTGACGGCCAGCTGGTCCTGCGCGCTGGGCTCGAAGGAGTGCGGGTCCTGCGCGCCCGAGGTGATGAGCGAGG
This sequence comes from Microbacterium hanjuni, assembly GCF_043556395.1. Taxonomy (NCBI): domain Bacteria; kingdom Bacillati; phylum Actinomycetota; class Actinomycetes; order Micrococcales; family Microbacteriaceae; genus Microbacterium; species Microbacterium hanjuni. The sequence continues at coordinate 543,697 of NZ_JBIGIK010000002.1, read as the reverse complement.
TGACGTCGACTGCGTCGCCGCCGATCTCCTGCACGATCTGGCCGTACACGTTCGTCGAGGCGAGAACCTGCAGGCGCCCGTCGTCGCTCGAGGCGGAAGCCCCGGCGCAGCCGGCGAGAACGAGGACGGAGGCTGCGGCGAGGGCAGCGGCGGAGGCGAGTCGAGTGGGGGTCACGCTCCCCACTGTAACGCTACTGATAATCGTTCTCAACTCGACACCGGCCATCGCGTCGAACGGCCTCGCGGCGGCTCAGTCGAGAAGCAGCGCGGGTTCCTCGAGGATCGAGGCCACGTCGGCGATGAACCGGCTCATGCCGTCACCGTCGATCACCCGGTGGTCGAAGGATCCGGCCACGGTGGTCACCCAGCGGGGGCGCACCTCGCCGTCCACGACCCAGGGCTTCTGGCGGATCGTGCCGAGGGCGACGATCCCGGCCTCGCCGCCGTTGATGATCGGGGTGCCGGCGTCCATACCGAACACGCCGATGTTCGTGATGGTGATCGTGCCGTTCTGCTGGTCGGCCGGTGTCGACTTGCCCTCGCGCGCCGTCAGCGTGAGCTTCTCGAGTGCGCGGGCGAGTTCGCGCAGGCTCATGTCCTGCGCGTCCTTGATGTTCGGCACCAGCAGGCCGCGCGGCGTGGCGGCGGCGATACCGAGGTTCACGTAGTGGTGCACGCGGATCTGCGCGCCGTCGTCGCCGTCGATCCAGGCAGCGTTGACCATCGGCGTCCGCCGCACGGCCCAGATCACCGCGCGCGCCATGATGAGCAGCGGCGACACCTTGATGTCGGCGAAATCAGGGGAGGCCTTGAGTCGCTTGACCAGCTCCATCGTGCGCGAGGCGTCGACGTCGGTCCAGACCGACACGTGAGGGGCGGAGTAGGCGGTCCGCACCATGCCGGAGGCGACGGCCTTGCGCACACCGCGCACCGGGATCGACTCTTCGCGACCGTCCTGCGCCGGCGCCGGCTGGGGAGCAGCGTCGGGGCGTGCGGCGGCGGGCTGCGCCGCAGCATCCGCCATCTCCTCCGGCTCGGGCGTCACCGGGAAGGTCTCTTCCCGCACCTCGCCCCACGCCGGGGTCTCGATGTTGCGGAAGACGCTCGCCTGCGACGCCTGCTTGACCACGTCGTCGCGGGTGACCTCGCCGGAAGGACCGGTGGGGGTGACCGAGGCGAGCTCGACCCCGAGGTCGCGGGCGAGCTTGCGGATCGGGGGCTTCGCGATGATGCCGACGGATGCTGCAGGGCCCGCCTCGGCTCGTTCGGCCGGGCGGGTGTTCCGGCGGCGCGAAGAGACCTGGCCGGCGCTGCCGTAGCCGACGAGCACCGCTCCCCCTGGCTCCTCCGCTGCGGGAACTGCCGGAGCCGCCGCGGGAGCGGCCGCAACGCCGCCACCGATCGTGATGATGGCCGCGCCGACCTCGACGGTGTCGCCCTCGGAGGCGAGCAGTTCGCCGACCGTGCCGGCGAACGGCGACGGAAGCTCGACGAGCGACTTGGCCGTTTCGATCTCGACGAGCACGTCGTCGACGGCGACGGTATCCCCCGGAGAGACGTGCCACGAGACGATCTCGGCCTCGGTGAGGCCTTCACCGACGTCCGGGAGGAGGAAGGTCTGGGTGCTCATCCGATGTCCTTTCGAGGACTCAGTAGGCGAGGGCGCGATCGACGGCCTCGAGGATGCGGTCGGCGTCGGGCAGGTACTTGGCCTCGACGTTGGCCGCCGGGAACGGGGTGTCGTACCCGGAGACGCGGATGACGGGTGCCTCCAGGGAGTAGAACGCCCGCTCGGTGACCGTGGCGGCGATCTCGCTGCCCAGGCTCACGAAGCCGGGGGCCTCCTGCGCGTAGACCATGCGGCCGGTGCGGCGCACCGAGTCGAGGATGGGACCGTAGTCGACCGGAGACAGCGAGCGCAGGTCGATGACCTCGACGCTGGTGCCCTCGCTCTCGGCGAGCGCGGCGGCCTGGAGGAGGGTGGCGACCATGGCGCCGTGACCGACGAGGGTGACATCCGTGCCGCGGCGCACGACGCGACTGGCGTGCAGTTCCAGGGCGGGCGCCTCGGTGTCGACCTCGCCCTTGGGCCAATAGCGGCTCTTCGGCTCGAGGAAGATCACCGGGTCGGGGGACGCGATGGCCTCCTGGATCATCCAGTAGCCGTCGTTCGGGGTCGACGGGCTCACGACGCGCAGACCGGCGGTGTGCGTGAAGTAGGTCTCGGGGCTCTCCTGGTGGTGCTCGATCGCGCCGATGTGCCCGCCGTAGGGGATGCGGATCACGACGGGCATCTGCAGGGCGCCTTCGTGACGGTAGGTGAGCTTCGCGAGCTGGCTCGTGATCTGGTTGAAGGCGGGGAAGACGAAGCCCTCGAACTGGATCTCGCACACCGGCCGGAAGCCGCCCATCGCGAGTCCGATCGCGGTACCGACGATGCCGGACTCGGCGAGCGGGGTGTCGATGACCCGGCGCGGGCCGAAGTCGGCCTGCAGGCCCTCGGTGACGCGGAAGACACCGCCGAGCGGGCCGATGTCCTCGCCCATGAGCAGGACGCGGTCGTTCTCTTCGAGCGAGCGACGCAGCCCGGCGTTGATCGCCTTGGCGAGCGCCATCTCCGCGGTCATGATGCGCCTCCGTCGAGCGATGCCTCGTAGTCGTGGAACCAGCGGCGTTCCTCTTCGACGAGCGGGTGCGGGGCGGAGTAGACGTTCGTGAAGATCTGGTCGGGGTCGAGGCTTCCCAGCTCGTTGGTGCGCGTGCGAGCGTCGTCGGCGACCGCCTGAGCTTCGGCCTCGGCGTCGTCGAAGAACGACTGCGACGCCCCTCGGCCCTCGAGGTAGGCGCGCATGCGCGCGATCGGGTCGCGGCGGCCCCACGACTGCTCCTCCTTGGAGGTGCGGTACTTGGTGGGGTCATCGCTCGTGGTGTGTGCGCCCATGCGGTAGGTCATGGCCTCGATCGCGCGCGGACCCGCGCCGCCGCGTGCCTCGTCGAGTGCGACGCGCGTGACGGCGTAGCTCGCGAGGACGTCGTTGCCGTCGACCTGCACGCTGGGCATGCCGTAGCCCTCACCGCGGCGCACGAGCGGGGTACGCGACTGCGTGGCGACCGGCACCGAGATCGCCCACTGGTTGTTCTGCAGGAAGAAGACCTCGGGCGCCGCGAAGCTTGCGGCGTAGACCATCGACTCGTGCACGTCGCCCTGGCTCGACGCGCCGTCGCCGTAGTAGACGATGACGGCCTCGTCGCGCTCGGGATCGCCGGTGCCGCTCTTGCCGTCGAAGACGAGTCCCATCGCCAGCCCGGTCGCATGCAGCGTCTGGGCGCCGAGCACGAGCGTGTAGAGATGGGTGTTGCCGTTCTTCGGGTCGTAGGGATTCCACCCGCCGTGGGTGAGCCCCCGCATCAGCCGGATGATGTCGACGGGATCGACGCCGCGGATGCGCGCGACGACGTGCTCTCGGTACGAGGGGAACAGGTGATCCTGCGCGCGGGCGGCCCGGGCCGAGCCGACCTGGGCAGCCTCCTGCCCCCAGCTCGGCGGCCAGAGGGCGAGCTGGCCCTGCCGCTGCAGCAGTGTGGCCTGACGGTCGAAGGCGCGGATGCTGACCATGTCGCGGTAGAACTGCTCGAGTTCGGCCTCGGGCAGGGCGTTGATGACGCCGACGTAGCGTTCTGCGGCGGGCGTCGGGGTGATCGATCCGTCGGCGGCGAGAATCTGCACGAACTCGGGCCCCCCGACAGGCATCACATCGGCGGACGCATCGGTCGTGGGCGCGACCTCGGCGGACACCTCGACGGCGGGGACAGCGACTTCGGGGACGGTCACGGTTCCTACGCTAACCCGCGAGCGGAGTGACCCTCTGGGAGAGCCTGCACAACGGATGCTGCGATCCGTAGGACTTTGTCCACAGACTCCTCCTCTCCCACCGAGATGCGGATGCCGTCCCCGGGGAAGGAACGCACGATGAGACCCTCGCTGTCGAAGGCCTCCGCCAGCTCGCTCGTCTCCGCCCCGGTGGGGAGCCACACGAAGTTGCCCTGCGCCTCGGGTACCCGCCATCCCGACTCGCGGAGCCCGGCCACGATCCGATCCCGCCGGTTCGCGAGCTGGCGCACGCGCTCGAGGAGAGCGGATTCCGCCGCAAGGCTCGCGAGCGCGGCCGATTCGGCCTGGCCGGTGACGGCGAGAGGGATCGCCGTGGAGCGAGCGGCGTCCAGCACGCGGCGGTGTCCGATCGCGTAGCCGATGCGCAGTCCCGCGAGTCCGAACGCCTTCGAGAAGGTGCGGAGGGCGACGACGTTCGGCCGGCCGAGGAGGCCCAGCACGCGCAGTCCGTCGACGGCGCCGGACTGGGTGACGAACTCGGCGTAGGCCTCGTCGAGGATGACCAGCACGTCGCTCGGCACGGTATCGAGGAAGGCGGCGAACTCGTCGTGGCCCACGACCGTTCCGGTGGGGTTGTTCGGGCTGCAGACGATGATCACGCGGGTGCGCTCGTTCACCCGTGCGGCCATCGCGGGGAGGTCGTGGCGGGCATCGGCCGTCAGCGGCACCTCAATCGGGGTCGCGCCGGCGACGCGCACCAGGCCCGGGTAGGCCTCGAACGAGCGCCAGGCGTAGACGACCTCGTCGCCGGGACCGGCGGCGGCGAGGATGAGCTGGGAGAGGATCGAGACGCTCCCCGCGCCGATGTGCACCTCGTCGGGCTCGACGCCGTACCGCGCGGCGAGGCGTTCCCGCAGGCGCCGGGCGGAAGCATCCGGATACCGATTGACGGCGTTGGCCTCGGACATCGCCTCGATCACCCCGGGGAGGGGATCGAAGGGGTTCTCGTTGCTCGAGAGCTTGAACCCGTCTTCGCCCGCGGGCTTCCCCTGCCGGTAGGGCGGGAGGGCGGCGATCTCAGGGCGGATGCGCACGGGAATGTCGTCTGCCACGCCCCGAGTCTAGGCGCGACCACGCGCCGAGCCCCGTTCATCGGCGGGCGCCGGAGCGCGGTGCGAGCCTCGCGGTGACGGTCCGTGGCGTGCCAGACTCGCCTCATGAGGTTCCTGGTGCGCGTCGTTGTGAACGCCTTCGCGATCTGGGTCGTGACGCTGCTCCCCGTGCTGCAGGTGCGACTTCTCCCCTTCGCCCCGGGCGAGTGGCTGCAGGTGGCGCTCACCCTGCTGCTGGTGGGAGCGATCTTCGCGCTGGTGAACACCGTAATCGGCACGGTCATCAAGGTGCTCGCCTTCCCTCTCTACATCCTCACCCTCGGTCTGATCTCGCTCATCATCAACGCCTTCCTGCTCTGGTTGACCGCATGGATCACCGGCTTCTGGGACTGGGGCCTGCGCGTCGACAGCTTCTGGTGGGCGGTCGTGGCCGCGGTGATCATCGGTGTCATCAACTGGATCTTCGGCATCATCCTTCGCCCGAGCCGTCGCGAGAAGGACTGACGCGGGTCGCCACGTAATCGGTGGCGTCGACGGTGTCGACCTGCTGCCACTCGTCGAACACCTCACGGAGCGCGCGCACGCGCGGGTCGGTGGAGGCATCGATCTGTTGGGCCGTCTCGGTGTACTCGCTGAGGTGATGAGCGGGAAGGTGCAGGTCACCGAGACCGACCGCCGGGTCGGCCACCCGCTCGACGACGAAGCTCCCCGGCGCGCCGACCGCCCCCGCATGGCCGCCGGATTGCAGGGCGATGACCGGGTCGTCGGTGTGCCGCACCGAGACGCTCAGGGTGTCGGAGCCCACATCCGCCTGCACGGGGGACCCGAACGACACCAGCGTGCGGGTGTCGTAGGTGCCCTCCAGTGCGAGCCGTTCCAGGATCATCCCGCCCTGGGAGTGACCGAATCCGTGCAACACATCGCCCGGTTTCGCCCCGGCATCGCGCAGCGCGGTGAGCACGGCCGCGTACGAGGCGCTGCGCACCCCGCTGTACAACTGCACGTTCGAGTCCATGTCGAACGGCTCGTTCGCCCCGCCCGACCGGGTGCCCGCGACGTAGACCGCGAACTGCCGCGAGCCGTCGGGCATCGTCAGCCGCTCCACCCTGATGCGCGCTTCGCCGGTGGGGATGCGCGCCGCCGCCTCGGCGAGGTTCTTCGGAGCTGCGACGGGGGCGGATGCTGTGGCCCGCACCTCGACCGGCACGTCGCCCCCGGTGAGCCGGGCGTTCGCTGCGACCGGGCCGAGGCGGAGGAGATCCACCGTGCCGAAAGCCATAGGGAAGACGAGCCAGGGCGGGGCGATGACGGGGAACGGCTGCAGGGCCGTGCGGGCTTGGCGGTACAGCTCGTCGTGGCCGGTGGGGGCTCCGGCGAGCGCGCGCAGGGCCGCCGCGACCAGGAGGGGATCCTCCGCCGTGAGACGGAGCAGCCGGGCGTCGATTCCGGCGAGACGCCCTACGTCTCCTGCGGCCGTGGCGCGAGAGATGAGCAACTCCACGGTCTCGTACAAGGTTGCAGCGCTCGCCACCCGGTCGGCGAGATCCTCCGCCTCGCGCTCTGCGGTCTCGACGGCCGAGCGAAGGAGGGTCGCCTCCAGCATCGCCGTCGCGTTCGTCGCGGATGCACGGGCGGCCGCCTCGACGGCCGCAGCGGCGTGCGCGCGGAGGCCGTTCAGCTCGGTCGCGATCGCTCGTAGCCGTCGTGCGACGTCGCGCAGCGCTGCGGTGTCCACCTCCACGACGCTGCCGCCGCGGATCACGAGGTCGCTCACGGCGCGGCCGTCCATGCCCGGGCGAGCAGGTCGGCGCGAGCGCGGGCGAGGGCGTCGACCGTGTCGTCGGCTCGGGCCTGCGCCGCCAGCAGCAGAGCGTGCCACCGTGCGGCGCGATCGCCGAAGGCGCGCGCCGAGGGAGCGTGCCAGTCGGCGTCGGCCGCGAGGGTCGAGGTGCGCGAGCGGAGGTCGTCGAGATCATCGCGCAGACTCCGCACCAGCCGGGTCGCGTCATCGAGCGCCGCCATGGCCTGGACGGTTCCAAGAGGAACGGGGACACCGGGGAACATCCTTCGACAGTGCTCCGGCCCCTCGCCGCTGCGAGGGCGGCGTGCGCGATCAGGGGAGACGCGATGCGAAATGCGACCTGTGCAGGAGCGGTCGGTACCCCAGAATGGGTGGGTGAGTGAAAGCGACGCCGAGCCGTTCCGCGTCGTCTTCGTCTGCAGCGGAAATATCTGCCGCTCCCCCATGGCCGACGTGGTCTTCCGCTCCATGATCGAGCGGGCCGGGCTCGCCGACCGGATCGCGTCGACGAGCGCCGGGACAGGCGACTGGCACGTCGGCGAGCGCGCCGATCACCGCACGCTCGAGGCCCTCGAGGGGCGCGGCTACGACGGCACCCGTCACCGCGCGCGCCAGTTCGTGGCCGCCGACTTCGGTCGGAGCGATCTCGTCGTCGCCCTGGACCACAGCCACGAACGGATCCTCCGCGGCTGGGCCGGCAGCGAGACCGACGCCGACAAGATCTCACTCCTGATGTCGTTCGACTCGGCGGCCAAGACGATGGACGTGCCCGACCCCTACTACGGCGGGCCCGCGATGTTCGATGAGGTGCTCGGTATGATCGAGGGCGCGAGCAGAGCCCTGTTCCGCCAGCTCGAACCCGCGATCCGCTCCGCGGTCTGATCGCTCGACCTCCGGGAGCCTCCGTGCCTTCTCTCCCCCCGCAGCCGCTCAGCCCCCTCGACGGCCGCTATCAGTCCGCCGTCGCGCCTCTCGCCGACTACCTCTCCGAGGCGGGTCTCAACCGTGCGCGCGTCGAGGTCGAGGTCGAGTGGCTGATCGCCCTCACCGATCGCTCCCTCTTCGGCACGGCGCCGCTCGGCGATGCCGATCAGCGCCGCCTCCGCGCGCTGTACCTCGACTTCGGCCAGGCCGAGATCGATTGGTTGGCCGAGCGCGAGGCCATCACCCGCCACGATGTGAAGGCCGTCGAATACCTCGTGCGCGATCGGCTCGAGACGCTCGGACTCGACGCGATCGCCGAGCTCACGCACTTCGCCTGCACGAGCGAAGACATCAACTCCGCCGCGTACGCGCTCACGGTGCAGCGCGCCGTGACCCGCGTCTGGCTGCCGAAGCTGTACGCGGTCATCGACACCCTCACGGCGATGGCCGCGGAGCACCGTGATGCCCCTATGCTCGCGCGCACCCACGGTCAGCCCGCCACCCCGACGACGATGGGTAAGGAGCTGGGTGTCTTCGCCTGGCGTCTGCGCCGCGTCGCGCGGCAGCTGGAAGCATCCGATTACCTCGCCAAATTCTCCGGTGCCACCGGCACCTGGTCGGCGCACGTGGCCGCCGACCCCGACGTCGACTGGCCGGCTCTGACGACGGCGTTCCTCGAGTCGCTGGGTATCGGCGCGAACCCCGTGACGACCCAGATCGAATCCCACGACTGGCAGGTCGAGCTGTACGACCGCGCTCGGCACGCCGGCGGCATCCTGCACAACCTCGCCACCGATATGTGGACGTACATCTCGCTGGGGTACTTCGCGCAGATCCCGGTGGCGGGAGCGACCGGTTCCTCCACGATGCCGCACAAGATCAACCCGATCCGTTTCGAGAACGCCGAGGCGAACCTCGAGATCTCCGGCGGACTCTTCGCCACGCTCGCCCAGACGCTGGTCACCTCACGGTTGCAGCGCGATCTCACCGACTCGACCACGCAGCGCAACATCGGTGTCGCGTTCGGGCACTCCCTCCTCGCGCTGGACAACCTGCAACGCGGCCTCGGGGCGGTGTCGCTCGCTCCCGACGTGCTGCTGGCCGACCTCGACGCCAACTGGGAAGTACTCGCCGAAGCGATCCAGACGGTGGTGCGCGCGGAGATCGCCGCCGGCCGTTCGCAGATCACCGATCCCTACGCGATGCTGAAGGACCTCACCCGCGGTAGGCGGGTCGGCGCTGCCGAATTGGCCGAGTTCGTGCGAGGTCTGGACATCGGCGACGCCGCCCGCGACCGCCTTCTGGCGCTGACTCCGGCGACCTACGTCGGCCTCGCCTCCGCGGTCGTCGACTGGCTCTGACGCCTCAGTGCCGTGGTTTCGGGGTCGCCCCGGGCGCGGTGTCGTCGGGCGCCGAGCCGTCGTCCTCGTCGGGCAGCAGCACCGGGCGGTCGATCGTCTTGGTGACCTGCACCGGATCGACGGCGAGCAGCAGCAGCGCCACGACGACGAGCACAACGATGAAGGCGATACCGGCGACGACGGCGGCGGTCACCAGGGCTCGGGCGATCTGATCGCCGGGCTTGGCCTGGAAGAAGCCCATCGACACCAGCGTGACGATGCCGGCGAACAACGCCGAGACGAACGCGATGCCCAGGAGCTGGACGGGCTTCATGAGGTCACGGCGAGTGGGACGTTCGGTCATGCTGCCGCCCTCCCTTCGGTACGAGCCGCCACCGCGTCGCGGCGCGGGGAGAAACCCGCGATCCCCAAGAACACGGCGACGATGGCGGCATAACCGCCGAAGACACCGACAGCGATGGTGATGCCGGTCAGGACGAAGGAACGGTTGGCGTCGTCGATGAAGTACTCGAGGGCGTAATCGGGGCGGATGACGAGCAGTGCGGAACCGAGCACCAGCGTGAGCACGCCCACGGTCAGGCCGTCGCGGTCGACCCGGCGCTCCGCGGTGGCCCGAGCCCGCACGGCCGCGAGTACCTCGATCGCCCCGGTGCTGAACGCCCAGATGATCACGATCACGAAGAATCCGGTCGTGCTGCGCCATACCGGGATGTTCGCCGCGAACGCGGCAGCGAACCCGAGGATCGACAGCACCACGACGGGCCAGCGCGCACCCCGCGGGAAGACCAGCCAGGCGGAGAGGGCGAGCACCAAGGCGGTGGCGAGGGCGAAACCGCTGAACACGGCGAGGCCCACGGTGGCGGAGTGATCCGGGGAAAAGGTCACCATGAGGGCCGCCACGGCGGCGAGCGCCGCGCGGGCGAGTTGAAGGTGCCGCACCTCGAAGGTGCGGGCGGATGCTGCAGAGGTCACGGTGGATCCCGGGGAAGCGGAGGCGATGCCCTCAGTCTACGGGCGCGGTTTCACGCCCCCGGCCGGATGCCTCGCCGGCGAGACACCCCCGCGTCGACGTGCGCACCGCGCCGTCGGCTGACGGCCACGACCCCGGTCGCCACCAGCGCGATCACCACGGCGATCCCCGCGACGTAGGCGGCGACGGCGGGGTATCCGCCGGGGAGCGTGTTGGGGTTCAGGAACGGATACGGGTACCACCAGTCGGGGGATCCGGAGGGATCGGTGGTGAGGGGCCCGCGGATCAGCGTGTAGGCCACCCACGCGATCGGGAAGATGAGCGTCTGACCGATGGCGCGCCAGCGCAGGGCACGGCGGCCGGGGCCGAGGAAGACGTCGAGCAGCAGGAACAGCGGAGCGACGAGGTGGAGGACTTCGTTCGACCACGGGACCGTCGATCCCTGCGGGAGCGGGATGTTGCGGAGCAGCGTGTTGTAGACGATCCCGGTGACGATCATGTACGTCGTCACCGCGGCGAGCGTGGTCGCGAACGCCACCCCGTCGGTCCGGGGTGCCCGCCCGGAGACCCACCGGACGGTCGCCCAGAGCAGCACGGCCGCTGCCGCCAGGTTGGAGAGGATGGTGAAGAAGCTGAAGAAGTTGACCGCGGTCGTCGCGGTGTCACGTCCCTGCGCGGCTGCGCCGCCGATGCTGACCGCGCCCTGCGCGATCACCGCCGCGATGATCAGGGCGGCCAGGATCAACCGCAGCACCGCCCACACCGTCTCGCCGGCCGGACGACGGCTCGTCGTGGGTCTCGTCGGGTCGTCGCTCACCCGTGCATCTTCGCCGATTTCGCGGCTCCCGTCACCTGGTGCCGGCCCCGCTCACGCCGGCAGTTCGACGAAGGCGCGCACGGGGAAGGTGCCGAACCCCTCGATGGCGGGCGGTGCGGCGGTGAATCGCGCACCCTGGGTCGGGACGTCTTCGAGATGGGTGAGGTGCTCCACGACGTGGATCCCGGCTGCCAACAGGAGGGAGTGGACGGGCCGCTCGCCGCCCGACTCGGTGTCGTCGATGTTGAGCGAGTCGATGCCGACGAGTACGACGCCCTCGTCGATCAGCCATCGCGTCGCCGCCTCGGTGAGGAAGGGTGCGCCGTTCCCGTAGGCCGCGGTGGCGAAGAAGCGGTCCCAGCCCGTGTGCAGCAGCACGGCCGCACCGCGCAGGTCGCGGCCTGCGAGCTCCTCCTGACGGATGCCGCGGTCCGCAGCATCCGCTGTTCGTTCCACGTGGAACACTTCTGCCCGCAGGCCCACGAGCGTCGCGAGGTCGAGCGCCGCCAGGTCGTCGCCTTCGCCGTAGCGGTGGAACGGCGAGTCCAGGTAGGTGCCCGTGTTGCCGATGAGGGTGATGATGTCCATCGCGAACTCGGTGCCGGGGGCGTACTTCGCGCGAGATGCCTCCCGGGTGAGGTGCGGGGTGATGACGGGCGCCGGAAGCCCCGGGTAGGTGACCAGGCCCACCCGGATGGGGTGGCTCAGGTCGATGATGCGCGGGCGGGACGGCGAAGCAGGATCGGGCATGTTCGCCACGGTACTGCGCGGGCGCGCGCTCGAACGAGGTGCTTCGAGTCAGATGTCGACCGATGCCTGCCAACGAGGACGGGGGCTCGGCGGGCGTTCTACGGGTGGCCGCCGCGCCGCCGTCTCCAGCACAACTTCGGAGGTTTCCCCCGACACGCCGGGATTCCGAGCCCCCGGGGCGGTGAAGGGGCGAGTTCCTCCGAAGTTGTGCGCCGAGGTCGGCGGGATGGCACACGCCGCGAAGGATGAGCGCCCGACGCACCCTCGCATCCGCGCCCCTCCGCTCCAGCACAACTTCGGAGGTTTCCCCCGACACGCCGGGATTCCGAGCCCCCGGGGCGGTGAAGGGGCGAGTTCCTTCGAAGTTGTGCGCCGAGGTCGGCGGGATGGCACACGCCGCGAAGGATGAGCGCCCGACGCACCCTCGCATCCGCGCCCCTCCGCTCCAGCACAACTTCGGAGGTTTCCCCCGACACGCCGGGATTCCGAGCCCCCGGGGCGGTGAAGGGGCGAGTTCCTTCGAAGTTGTGCGCCGAGGTCGGCGGGATGGCACACGCCGCGAAGGATGAGCGCCCGACGCACCCTCGCATCCGCGCCCCTCCGCTCCAGCACAACTTCGGAGGTTTCCCCCGACACGCCGGGATTCCGAGCCCCCGGGGCGGTGAAGGGCCGAGTTCCTCCGAAGTTGTGCCGGCCGGGCGGGCGGGAATGGGGGCGGCCAGGCGGGTGATCCGGTCACGATCGGAGAAGCGGGGGTGGGATGCTGCGCCCTACCGTGGGATGCACGGACCACCCGCACAGAGGAGCAACCATGGTCGAATCGACGAAGAAGTCCGCGTTCACCGCTGAGGAGCGCGCCGCCATGCGCGAGCGCGCCCGGGAGAACAAGGCAGCCCTCAAGGGTGCCGAGGCGGAGAAGGCCGTGCTCGCCGCGATCGAGAAGATGGCCGAGGACGACCGTACGATCGCCCGCCACGTGCACGACATCGTCCGCGCGACAGCGCCGCACCTCGTGCCGAAGACGTTCTACGGCTCACCCGGGTACGCGAGGGACGGCAAGGTGGTGCTGTTCTACCAGGACAAGGCGCGGTTCAAGACCCGGTACTCGACGCTGGGATTCCAGGAGGCGGCAGCCCTCGACGACGGCGACTTCTGGCCGACCGCGTTCGCGGTCGCCGGCTGGTCGCCCGCCGTCGAAGCGGAGGTCACGCGTCTGGTGCGCCGGGCGGCCGGGTGAGGCGGTTTCGCGGCGCGGGGGGCGGCGGCACTTCCTTCGCCGCGATGATGGCGGCAACCGCGATGCGCTCCACCCCGCGCTTGCCGTCGACGACCACCGTCGACGCATCGGCGCTGAGGAGTCCACCCAGCGCGTCGGTCGCCTGCCCCGAAGGCAAGAGATAGCGCACCACCACGCGTGCTCCCGGGGCGGGCAGCTTCACCATGCGCCGGGCGCGTAGTCCTTGAGGAACACCCCGAAGAGGTCTTCGCCGGCCTCGCCGCGCACGATCGGGTCGTAGACGCGGGCCGCCCCGTCGACCAGGTCGAGGGGAGCGTGGAAGCCCTCCTCCGCGAGGCGCACCTTCGTGGGGTGGGGCCGTTCGTCGGTGATCCACCCGGTGTCGACACTCGTCATGAGGATGCGGTCGGTCTCGAACATCTCCCGCGCGCTGGTGCGGGTGAGCATGTTCACCGCCGCTTTGGCCATGTTGGTGTGGGGGTGGCCCGGTCCTTTGTAGCCGCGGCCGAACACCCCCTCCATCGCACTCACGTTGACGATGTAGGTGCGGTGGGCCTCGCTCGCGGCGAGCGAGGCGCGCAGGCGCGAGATCAACAGGAAGGGCGCCGTGGTGTTCGCGAGCTGCACCTCGAGCATCTCGAGCGGGTCGACCTCGTCCACGCGCTGGGTCCACGAGTTCACGTCGTGCAGGTCGGGCAGTAAGCCGCCCGCGTCGATCGCGGTGCCCGCAGCCAGCCGTTCGAGCGAGCTGGAACCGGCCGTGAGTGCCTGCTCGGTCAGTTCGTCGGCACGGGAGGCAGCGGCGGCGAGCACCGGGTGCGCTGCCACGGAACGTTCGAGGGCCTGGGGATGCTGGTCGTTCGTGTGGCCGAAGGTCACGAGCTCAGGCAACGGGCCGTCCGGCAGGGGCGCGAGCTCGGCGTCGACGAGCGGCTGATATGCGCCGGTCGAGCGCCGTACGGTCTGGGTGGCGTTGTTGATCAGGATGTCGAGGGGGCCTGCCGCTGCGACATCGTCGGCCAGGCCGATGACCTGGGCGGGGTCTCGCAGGTCGATGCCCACGATCTTGAGCCGGTGGATCCATTCGTCCGAGTCGGGCAGCCGGCGGAAGCGACGCACCGCGTCGCGCGGGAAACGGGTGGTGATCGTGGTGTGCGCACCGTCACGGAGGAGGCGCAGCGCGATGTACAGCCCGATCTTCGCCCGGCCGCCGGTCAGCAGCGCCCGCCGACCGGTGAGGTCGGTGCGGGCGTCGCGCTTCGCGTGGCTCATGGCCGCGCACTCGGGGCACAGCTGGTGGTAGAACGCGTCGACCACCGTGTAGGGCTGTTTGCAGATGTAGCATCCGCGAGCCTTCAACAGCGTGCCCGCGATGGGCGCCGTGGTCGAGGTGCTGATCGGGATGCCACGGGTCTCGTCGTCGATGCGGTCTGCGGCTCCCGTCGCCGTGGCCGCGATCACGCCGCGATCAGCCGTGGCGATCGCTTCGCGGATCTCGCGGCGCCGTTCCTTCTTGACTGCTTTGAACATCGCGGCGGTCGCACGGCGGACGGCGATGTAATCGGGGTGGGTCTCGTCGACCTGCGCCATCCGGGCGAGCACACCCAGGGTCACCGCGAGGTCGGCGGGCTCGATGCCGCTCGGCGGAGTGGCGTCGGAGGGGGGATTGGGCACACGAGATTCTACGTTCCCCCGGCGGGATGCAGCGCGAGGTCAGTCCCAGCGCACCACCGGAGTGCCCGAGGTGAAGTCCACGACCGGTGCCCCGAGGCTGGGGGCGAACAGCAGCTCGCCCGTTCCGCGTTGACCGTTCTGCTCGACTTCGGCGGTGACGCCGACCGAACCGATGAAGTCGCCGCGGACGACGAGCGGGTCGCTGAAGCTCTCCTGGGGCGCCAGCGACTCCAGGGTCGCCTGCGCTTCGGCACCGAGCGAGCGCGTGAGGGTGCCGTCGATCAGCCGGGCGCCGTCGTCGAGCACCTCGGGGAGTTCGAGTCCGCATCCCGCGGTGAGGGTCTTCGAAGCGAGGCACACGGCCACGGCATCCTGAACCGTGGTGCGGAACAGCTGCGCTCCCTCCTCGGTCAGGCTCGCCTGCACGTCGCTGAGGCTGGGATAGTCGAAGGGCTCCCGCACCGTGACGATCGTCTCCCCCGTCACCTCGAAGTTCGGGGTGGTGGTGGCGAGTTCGTAGGTGCCCGGGAAGACGGCGACCGTGTCCGAGTCGAGGGGCTCACCGTTGAGGGTCATGTCCAACCCCGCGAAACGGCTGCTGGTCAGCATCAGGTCGGCGGTGCCGGCCGTCATGCTCCACTCCCCCTCGGTGTCGTACTCGTTCACCGAGTATTCGGCCGTGACGACCTCGGTCCCGACCGAGTAGGTCGCGCTGACGGTGATGGAGAAGTCGGCGTCCTCGGGTTCGGTCACCTCGATGTCCGTGATCGGTCCGAGCGCATTCGATGTTTCGAGGGCAGCGTCGGTGAGGAAGGGCGAGGCGGCGGGCGGGTCGCTGATGAAGGAGAGCGCCGTCTCGGCATCGGACGCGGCGAGCGCTTCAAGATATCCGCGCACGACACCGGCCGGGGTCGATGTCGGCGTGTCGGGGTCGCCACTGCCCGCCGTCGGACGGTTGCCCAGGTTGCTCACCACGGCGATCAACACCCCGACCACGACGGCGGCGAGAAGGATCGCTCCGGCGACGATGCCGACAATGGCCCCCGTACCGAGACCCTTGCGAGGGCCCTGCGCAGGAGCAGGCTGCGGCGCGTAGGGGTAGGGCGGCTGACCGCCGCCACCGGCATATGGCCCGGCATACGGCGGCTGCGCAGCGTAGGGCGCCTGGCCGGGGTAGGGCGCCGAGCCCGGGCCCGGGGACGGCAGAGGCGGTTGCGACACCGGGCCGGGCTGCGCCGGGTGCGCCGCCGGCGGGGCGACCGGATGCTGCGGCACGGGCGGCGGCGGCGGGGGCGGGTAGCCGCCGGCTGGAGGCGTCTCGCGGTCGTCGGTTCCGTCGGTGCTCACGGCAAGGCCTCCTGGGTGCGGTGTCCTCCCAGGTTAGGCGGGGTTTCCCCGCCGCCCGACACGCTTGCCTTGCACCCGTCGCCTCCGGTACGGCCCGGGCGTTGCACGGCTCCGCGTCAGGCGGTCAGTCGTCGATCAGCACGATCTCCTCGAGCGGACGCCGAACCCGCGGCGCGGTCTCGCGGGCGATGAGGCGCTCGTCACCGAGCAGGTGGGCGGGTGCGACCGTGCCGACCGCCGTCACCGTAAGAGGACGAACGCCCGAGGGCAGATCGAAGGCGGCGGACACAGCATCCGCGTCGAACCCGCCCATCGTGTGCACGTGGAGTCCACTGGCGTGAGCCTGCACGGCGAAATGCGCCATCGCCTGACCGAGGTCGTACTGCGCCCACGGCCTCGGGGTCCCGTCGGGGCCGGCGATTTCGTATGCGCCGACGACGAGGGCGCCCGCCGACGCGGCCCATGCCAGGTTGCCCGGTGCCAGGGTGGCCGCGATCTGCGTGAAAGCCGTGGACCCACGGCGCGCGACGATGAACCGCCACGGCTGAGAGTTCGCGGCTGACGCCGACCACCGGGCGGCCTCGATGGCGGCGGCGAGCTTCTGCTCGTCGATCGGCGCGTCGGCGGCGAAGGAGCGCGGGCTCCACCGCTCGGCAAGCGCGGGGAGGATGGGCGTGCTCGTCTGAGCTGCGCGGGTCGGGGTGTCGATGCTCACGGGATGCTCTTTCTCTGGAACGAGGAGGTCACGCGCACCGTCGAGCGTTGAAGGCGAAATCTATGCCGCTGAATACAACAACCGGCAGGGTTCGCTATTCCCACCCTAGGGGAATACTGACGCGTCAGCATGATGTTAAGGTTTCTGACGCGTCAGCAATCCATCCAGACGCGGTTCCCCTTGCCGAAAAGGATCACCATGACTCTCCCCCTGCGCCCTGACTGGGCCCTCGCCGCCGCCGCCGATCTGACCGGGCGCACCGTGCTCGTTGTCGGAGGGGCCGGCGGGGTCGGCGAGGGCGTCGTACGGACGCTGCTCGCTCAGGGCGCCTCCGTCATCGCCACCAGCCGCAACCCCGGCCGTGCGCAGGCGTTCGCCGAGCGTCTCGACGACCCCCGGCTCCACGTCGAGGCTCTCGACGCGTTGTCCGGCGGGTTCGCGGACGACGTGCGCGACATCTCCGAACGTTACGGTCCGCTCGACGGAGTCATCGTGACGATCGCCTCGTGGGGCGAGCAGGGTCGCAAGCCGCTGCTCGCGCTGACCGATGCCGAGTGGGACGTGCTCGTCGCCGAGAACCAGACCGCCGTCTTCCGCGCCTACCGAGCCCTGTATCCGACCCTCACCGCGAACGGCGCCCTCGTACAGCTCAACGGAATGAGCGCCGACCTCCCGTTTCCCGGGGCGGGCGGTGTCGCCCTCACCGCGGCTGCGACGAAGTCGATGACGCGCACGATCGCGGCCGAGATGCAGGGGCGGGGCGCCCGCGTCTACGAGGTGATCCTCGGCGTCGTCCGCACCCGGGCGCGCCAGCGTGCCGGCATCGATGACGAGCGCTGGATCGACGGCACCGAGATCGGCGTCCACCTGGCGGAGCTGATCGCCGGCACGAGCCCGCTCGCCGACACGACTGTCCATTACTTCATCGACAAGAGCGACGGGCCTCGCGCCGCCGCTCCCCAACTCTGAGGAGCACCCTTTGCTCGAGGTGATCCGCCCCGGCGACGCCCGCTACGCGCGGGTGCGTCACGTCTACGGAGCCACCGGCTCCCCCGGCGCCGTCGTGCGTCCCACCTCGCCCGAGGAGGTGATCGAAGCTTTGGCGTTCGCGCGCGATGCGGGATCCCCCTTCGCGGTGCGCAGCGGCGGACATGGCATCAGCAGCATCGCCACGAATGACGGGGGCACCGTCATCGATCTCGGCGCGCTCGCGTCGATAGACCGCCTCGATGCCCGCACCGTTCGCCTCGGGCCCGGTGCCCACTGGGGGCACGTGGCGCGGGCGTTGCACCCGTGGGGTCTGGCGATCAGTTCTGGGGATTCCGGCGACGTCGGCGTCGGCGGCCTGGCGACGACCGGCGGGATCGGCCTGATGGGACGGGCGCACGGCCTCACGATCGACTCCCTCGTGCGCGCGGAGATCCTCACCGCCGACGGCATCATCCGAACCGTGTCGGCACACGAGAACCCCGATCTGTTCTGGGCTATCCGCGGCGCGGGCGCGAACTTCGGCATCGTCACCTCTTTCGAGTTCACCGCTTCCACCTCGGCCGACGTCGTGCAGGCGCAGTTCGCCTTCGCAGTGCCCAACCTCGCCGGCTTCCTCGAGACGTGGGGTGCGACCGTGGAGGCGTCGCCACGCGAGATCTCGGCGTTCCTCTATCTGGGGGGTGGTGCGCAGCCCTTCGCGCAGGCGACGGTGGTCTACGCCGGCACCGACACGGCGGCGGCGACCCGCGCGCTCGAGCCGTTCGCCTCCCTTCCGGGAGTCGTCGGCCAACGGGCGCAGGTCACCGCCTACGCGGATGTGCCCCTCACCACCGACGCTCCACACTCCGGTCAACAGCGCGCGCTGACCCACACCGGCCTGGTCGACCACCTCGACCGCGCGCTGTCCCGCCGCCTGGCCACGATGATGTCCGGCGGCGCCGTGCAGATGCTGCAGATCCGTTCCGCCGGCGGAGCGATCAACGATGTGCCCGAAGACGCCACGGCGTACGCGCACCGTCACCAGAACTTCTCGGTGACGGCGATCAGTGTGGGTGCGCGGGCGGCCTTCGACGCAGCCTGGGAACCGGCGTTCGCGCTCATGGACGGGATGTACCTGAGCTTCGAGTCCGACCACGCGCCGCGACACGTCGAAGACGCGTTCCCGCCCCGTACCCTCGCCCGCTTGCGCGACCTGAAGGCGATCTGGGACCCCGAGGGGATCTTCACCCAGAACTTCGACGTGACTGCGCGCCCCTAGCTCGCGCCCCCCAGCGCGCGGTGCACGGAATGCACGGCGCTGGCCCCTTCGCCGACGGCCGCTGCGACGCGTTTCATCGACCCGCGCCGCGCGTCGCCGACGGCGAAGACGGTGGGGATGCTGGTTTCGAAAGCGAGCGGGGTTCTGCCCAGCGCGCCCCACGTCCCGCCGCCTTCGGGTGAGGAGACGTAGTCGGCCAGGTCGTTGTCGGTGAGGATGAAGCCCTTGGCATCGGTCTCCACCACCGACTCCCACAGGGTCTCGGGCTGGGCGCCGGCGAAACAGAACAGGCCCCGGCAGGCCAGCATCCGCGTGCCCTCGCCGTTCGTGACGTCGACCGCGCTCAGCGTCGATCCCCCGTGCAGTTTCGAGACCTGCGCACCCTCCTCGACGGTGATCGACGGATGCGAAGCGAGTCGGTCGGCGAGGTAGCTCGACATGCTCTTGCGCAGCGGGCTGCGGCTGATGAGGGTGACCTCGTTACCGGAAGCGGCGAGGTGCAGTGCCGCCTGGCCCGCGGAGTTCGCGCCGCCGACGACGACGACGGCCTCGCCGGCGACCTCGCGCACTTCGATGTCGGTCGCCGCGTAGTAGATGCTCGTCGCCTCGAACTCCGACCAGCGCTCGAGCGGAAGGGCCCGATACCGCGCGCCGGTGGCGATCACCGTCGCCCGCGGCGTCATGCGGGTTCCGTCCGAGAGCGAGAGCACGACCGCGCCGGTGCTCACGTCGAGGCCCGCCACCGTGCACGGCGCATAGATCTGCGCGCCGAACTTCTCGGCCTGCAGGGCGGAGTTCTCCAACAGTTCCGCGCCGCTGATCCCCGAGGGGAACCCGAGATAGTTCTCGATGCGCGAACTGGCGGCGGCCTGGCCCCCGACACCCGTGGAATCGAGCACGATCGTGTCGAGTCCCTCCGAGGCTCCGTACACGGCCGCCGCCATACCGCCGGGACCGGCGCCGATGACGACGAGATCGACGTCGCGGGCGTCGGCGGGGTAGGTGAGGCCCAGCACGTACGCCAGCTCGCCCGGAGTGGTGCGGGGGAAGATCCCCTTCGCGCTGTAGACCAGCGGCAGGTCGGCGCCCGTCAGCCCGGCCTCTTCCAGCCGGGTCTCGGCCTCGGGCGTTCCGGCCTCGAGCCAGACGTGCGGGATCCGATGGCGGGCGGCGTAGGTGCGCAACGCCAGCGAGCCACCGGAGTGGGCGTCGCCGATGATCTCGATGGTCTTGGCGACGGCACCGGTGGACAGCACGTCGCGTCGGGCGGACAGTACGCGCAGCAACTCGTCGGAGAGCTCCGTCTCGCTGTTCATCAGGCGACGGAACTCGCTCGCGTCCACGCGCCGCACTCGACCGGCCTCGGCGACGCGAGCGGTGACGAACGATGTCTGCCCGGTCAGCAGGGCGAGCTCGCCGACGACGTCTCCCGCGCCGTAGCGCACGACGACCGCGGCGGAGTCGGCGCCCGGTTCGTAGCGCAGCATCTCGACCACGCCGTCCTGCACCACGTACAGCTGCTGTCGGTCGCGGCCGGCCTGGAAGAGGATGTCCCCTTCCGTCGTGTCTTCGATGACGCCGTAGTCGGCGAATCGGCTCAGCAGCTGAGGGGGGAGCTTCTCGAACGCCGGCGTCGGCGCCGCGGCGTTCGTCTCGTCGAAGTCGGGCTCGCTCACCGGCTCATTATCGTCTGCCCGCGAGGGCCTAGGGGCGTAAAGTCAGTGACGTGTCAGCGAGAATGTCGGCCGAGGAACTCCGGGCGTGGGAGAACTTTCAGACCGTCGCCGAGGTGCTGCACCGTGAAGTGGGGCGCGAACTGTGGGACGACGCACAGCTCTCCGACGCGGAGTTCAGCGTGCTCGCCCACCTGCAGGGTGAGAACAGCACCGGCGTGCGCCCGTCGGAGTGCGCCCGCAGCATCGGATGGGATTCGAGCCGGTTGTCCCACCAGCTGCGACGGCTGGAGAAGCGCGGGCTGGTCGCCATGAAGAAGGGCGACGGATCGGACGGCCGGGCGACCTTGATCATCCCGACCGCTGCCGGCCAGACGGCGTACCGCCGAGCGATCGGGCCCCACCTGCGCGCGGCGAAGAGATGGTTCGCGGATGCTTTGACCGACGCCCAGGTGCGGAACCTGAACGACGTGCTCGACACCTTGCTCGGTCATACGAACGACCTCTCGCCGTCGACGACGACGCGCGGGGACTGAGCTGCCGATACCCCGATCGCTGTCGGCGGCGAACGTCGTCTCAGAAGCGGATGCCGGCGACGCCCTCATGTGCGAAGACGCTGGGCAACCCCCCCGAGTGGAGGAACACGGTGCGTTCGTTCGCGCCGATCGTGCCGTCGGCCAGGCCGGTGATCAGACCCGCAGCGGCGCGAGCCGTGTAGGTGGGGTCGAGCACGACCCCCTCGGTACGGGCGAACAGCTCCATCGCCTGACGCGCGGCCGGAGTGAGGTGCTCGTACCCCTCTCCCACCTGGTCGAGGTCGATTCGCAGGCTCGAGGGGTCGACTGCTGCGCCCGGCATTCCGGCGAGAAGTCCGGTGACCGTCGAGCGTGGATCATCGACGGCACCGCAGTGCACCCCGACCACGGAGTGCGGGCCCAGCCGGCTGACAAGACCGGCCATCGTGCCGCCGGAACCGACCGCCGTGACGATCTGATCGAACTCACCGATCTGCTCGATGATTTCGTCTGCGGCATCCGTGTATCCCTGCGCACTGTGGCTGTCCGATCCGCCGAACGGGATGCGGAACGGCTGCCGGCCGTCGCGCTCGAGCTGGGATGTGACGTCGTCTGCGCGGGCTTCGGCGTCCTCGCCCTCGGCCCAGACGATCGACGCGCCGAAGAGGGAATCGAGCAGGACGTTCCCGGTGATCGGCGCCGGGGCACCCGTCAGGACCAGGACCACGTCCACGCCCAGTCGCGCCCCCGCCGCCGCCGTCAGCCGCGCATGGTTGCTCTGCGGTGCGCCCGTGGTGACGAGAGCGCGCGCGTGGGCATCGAGAGCGCGACGCAGGCTGTACTGCAGCTTGCGTACCTTGTTGCCGCCGCCGCCGAGGCCGATCAGGTCATCGCGCTTGATCCAGAACCGGTCTGCCGCGATACCCAGGGCTTCGGCGAGGCGAGGCGCCCGCTCGATGGGCGTGGCGCCCGAGAGGAGGGAGATTCGAGATGCCATGCCGGTAAATGTCTCACAGGGAACGGTGCGGTGACCACGCGACCCGGGCTGTTCGTTGTGATCGTCCGCTGACGCAGTCGCCTGTCTCTCGGTGACGACGTCAATGGGTGGGTACGCTCGCAGGGATACGGGCCGGTTGTCGGGGAAGGACGATGATGGAACGAGAAACTCTGGCGAGCGTGGACCGCCTGATCGGTCAACTTCCTGCTGGTCGACAGGAGGCGGTGCGGGAGATCGTGGTGGACGCTACGCGCCGCGGATTCCTCCCTGCGAGCAATCGCCGCGTGCTCGACTCGGCGACGGGCTCACCGATCGTGGGCGACGTGCTGGTCGCGGCCTTGGCCGAGCTGGCGCGAGGTGAGCAGGACGAGATCCGCTGAGCGTGCGCGGCGCTTGTCGCCTCTGGCACCTATGAGCACGGATACGCGCGCGTCGGTCCCGTCGACGGAACATGCCCTGTACGGAACTCAGATGTAGGGAACGGCCCGACTTGTCCATTGGGCCCGCACCAGCGCGGGCCCCGACTCGAGAAACCGGCCCGCGGCTCGATCGGATGGGCGCCCTGACCGTCCCCGGCGCGATCATCGTCGTCGGTCTGGCCGCCGCCGCCTTCACGTCCGTCAGCACCGAAGACCTCGTGTCGATCTGCGCCGGATCGCAGGTGCCCGTCTACATCCTCGGACTCGCATCAGGAGTCTGCTCAGGCGACGAATCACCGTCGACGGACAGGGTGTGCCAGGTCTCGAAGGTCAAACCGGATGCCCCTTCGACATCGCCGTCGATCAGCGAAGCGATGAGTCGTTCGTGCCGCTCGAAGGATGCCTGGCCGTCCGCGGCGAAGCGGGCCCGCTCGGCACGACGCACGACGGGCCCGAAGTGGTCGAGGACGGACGCGACGGCATCGTTGCCGAGCACGGTCACCGGCACCCGATGAAACGCTTCGTCTGCGTCCATCGCCGCGCCGAGGTCGCCCGCGCTCAGCGCCTGGGCGAAGCGGCCATTCGCCTCCTTCATGCGGTCGAGTTCGGCGTCGGTGGCATTTCCTGCCATCGTCCGGACAGCCAGCATGTGCATGGCAGCGACAACGTCCCGGGCATCGCGAACGGCCTTCGGGTCGATGGCGCTCACCGTTGTGGAACGGCCGGGCTTGGCAACCACCAGCCCGCTCGCCCCTAGCCGGAGCAGCGCTTCGCGCACCGGCGTCCGACTCACCCCGAGCCATTCGGCGAGTTCCGCGTCCTTCAGCTGCTCGCCAGGCAAGAACGTGCAGTCGACGATGGCATCGCGCAGCCGGCGGAAGACGTCGTCGCGCAGGAGTGAACGGTCCAGACCTACGGCTTTCTGAGGAATCGGCATGCAATATATTGCGCACCCTTTCCGCGCGGAACGCAAATCGACACTCCTGTTGCTTCCTGAATCCTGCGTGCAATATATTGCGTATCGCTGATGTTCTACTTCACAACAAACCGCCCGGCTCGTTCGGAGCCGATTCAGGAAGGAAGAGTCATGACCACCATCGGAGAGATCAAGAATGTCGTTCTCGTGCACGGGGCGTTCGCGGACGGGTCCGGCTGGCGCCGGGTCTACGAGCTGCTTACCGCTCGCGGCTACCGCGTCTCGATCGTGCAGAACCCGCTCACCTCTTTCGCCGACGATGTCGCGGCGACGAACCGCGTCCTGGACACCCAAGACGGCCCGGCCATCCTCGTCGGCCACTCGTGGGGCGGCACTGTGATCACGGAAGCGGGTGTACACCCGAAGGTCGCCGGCCTGGTCTACGTGTCTGCCCTCATCCCGGACGTCGGGGAGACCAGCGGGCAGCAGTACGAGGGCTTCGCGCCGACCCCCGAATTCGTGATCGACATCGGCGATGACGGGTACGGCCGCCTCAACCGCGACGCTTTCCACTCGGGATTCGCCGCCGACGCGAGCGACGCTGACGCCGCCTTCCTCGCCGACAGCCAGGTGCCGGTGAACATGGCCGTCTTCGGCGAAGCAGTCACGGCGGCAGCATGGCGCGACAAGCCGAGCTGGGCGGTCATCGCCACGGAGGACAAGGCGTTCGACCAGGCGATGCTGCAGCACATGGCCGGCCGCGTCGGCGCCGACATCACCAACGTCCCCGGCAGCCACGCCCTGTTCATCACGCAGGCGGACACCGTTGCCGACGTGATCGCCACGGCCACGAACTCCGCGGCCAAGGTGGTTGCCGAAGCCGGCGCTCGCTGACGCCTTCCAACCCGCGCGGGGTCAGCTCGCCTGCGAAGACAAGCTGACCCCGGCTTTTCCTCGGGAGGAGGACATGATGCCGGTCACGACGTTTCAGGTGGCTCTGTGGGTAGAACTGCTCGCTGCGGGCCTCGGAGGCCTTCAAGGTGCGTTGTTCGCAGCCGACACCCGACACCGGCGCATCGACGTTCTCGGCGTGCTCATCATCGGATTGATCGTCGCGCTCGGCGGTAGCTTGCTGCGCGACGTTGTCCTGAACCAGCCGCCGACCGTGATCTGGATGAACTGGTACCTGGTTGTCGCCGGCGCCGCCGCCCTCATCGGCATGGTCCTCCAACCCCTGATCTCCCATGCCGGTTGGCTGATCACCGTGCTCGACGCCGTCGTCATGGGGCTGTTCGGTGCGATCGGGGCCACCAAGGCACTCTCCCTCGGCGTCGGCGCGATCGGAGCGCTGGTGGTCGGAGTGATCGGCGCCATCGGCGGCGGGATGCTCCGCGACATCGTCCTCAGCGTGCCGGTCTCCTTCCTGCAGGTCGGAAGGCTTTACGCCGTCGCCGCCGGCTCGGGGGTCGGCGTCCTCGTCCTGCTCATCGGCCTGGGAACCTCCGTGCCCCTCGCGGCGGTCATCTGTGTCGTCGTGACGACGATCGTCCGCCTCGTGGCTGTCGTCCTCGGCTGGACCTTCCCTGAGCAGCGATCGCTCCCCACACCGCATCGCCGGGCGCCGAAGCAGTCCTGAACGGCCGCGTCCCCCCGCGGCGAGCCATGTGCAACCCGCGGAGGCCGACGGCCCGCTACCGACCGTCGAGTACCGCCACGATCGGGCGATGATCGCTTCCCGCGTCGTCGAACGACGTGACGACGAACGCCGCGCGCACGCTCCACGCCGGCCCGGTCAGGACGTGATCGATCGGGGACGCGAGCCAGGGCGGTGCGGAGGCGGGCCAGGAGCCGACCGCAGCCGTGCCGGCGTTCACGGACGCGTCCTCACAGGACCCGATCAGCCCGACGCCCTCACCCAGTCCCCACAGGTGGTCGACCGTCGCGTTCAGGTCGCCGGCGACGATCACGTCCGGGAAAGCGCACTGGTCGGCAACCCACTCGAGCCCTGCCCGCCAGGCGTCCATCCGCCACGGCAGCGGGGGGAACGGATGCGCCGCCACAACGGTCGGCCCGTCGCCGTTGACCGGTCGCAGCACGACGCTGGGCAGCCCCGGTGTCGACCCAGCGTCATGATCCACCTCGTAGGTGCCCAGACCGTCGGCGATCAAGACGGACGTAGGGATCTCGGAGTACCCGGTCTCGCCGCGCGACGTGTACGCCGCCATCCCGTATCCGTCCATGGCGAGAATCCGGGCGACCTCCGCCACTGCGCGTTCGTCCATCTCGGGCAGGCTGACGATGTCGGCGCCGACGTCCAGGACGAGACGGGCGACATCGGCCGGACCCGCCGCCCCGCCCTGCGTGTTCCACGCCACCACCGTCACCTCACCTCGTACGGGCTGACCGCCGGCCGCCCCCCGTCCGAGGAGGATGCCACCGCTGGCGACGCTCCCCACCCCGAGAACGATGGCCAGACCCGCAGCCATCCCCCACGACCCCTTCCTCCACGCGATCACTGCGAACAGCACGGTCCCGACGCACAAGGCGAGCGCGGTCGGCACACGAAACGCAACCACCTGCGACACAATGAGGGCGCGCTGAGCTCCGAACAGCTGGGGCCACACGAGCAGCGTCACGGCCAGCCCGGCAACCAGGACCGTAATGGTCAGCCGGATCGGATGCCACCGCGTAGCTCGCATCGTTCCAGTGAATCGCACAACAACCGAGAAGACTGGATACCGGCTGGGACACCGAAGTGAGATCGAGCCGTGCGCTCTCTGATGACCGTCGGCGACTTCTCCCGTGCGGTGCGGATGACCGCGCGATCGACGAACTACCGGGCGTCGACGTCGCTGCCGGCGCGGATCGCAGCGACAAGAATGGGCCCGCCCGGAACGGACTCGAATCTCTGCAGACGGAGGAATCCCCGCTGGCTCACGCGGTCGATCACGTCGTCTGTCGTCAGTGTGCTCCCGCCCGCAACCGCTGCCAACCAGGCGTTCGCGGTGCGTTGCGTCTTTTCCTGCGCGCCAGGAATGGTCCCGAGTACCAGCAGCCCCCCAGGACGCAACGCGGTGATCACCTTTGTGATCGCCTGGTCGATGATCGCATCCGGGATGAACGGCACGGGCAACCAAGCCAGGTCGTAGACGCTGACCTCCTCGAGCTCCAGCACATCCTGATGACGCAGCCGCACCCGGCCCCCGACGCCGCCCAGCTCGCCGAGCCGCGCCTCGGCGATCGCCAGCGGACGCGCGTCGATGTCGATCCCCGTGACCGTAACGCCGGGCACC
The DNA here is from genome assembly GCF_043556395.1 of Microbacterium hanjuni. Taxonomy (NCBI): domain Bacteria; kingdom Bacillati; phylum Actinomycetota; class Actinomycetes; order Micrococcales; family Microbacteriaceae; genus Microbacterium; species Microbacterium hanjuni. The sequence goes on along the minus strand of NZ_JBIGIK010000002.1, from coordinate 517,096 downwards.
GCCTCCGCCAACGCCGTCGCGATTGCACCCACCCCGGTGCCCACATCGAGCACTCGCGCCTCGCCGTCCGGGAGGAGGACTCCGTATGCGGGCGCGACCCGCGAAATGATGACCCTCGCCATCAACGCTGACGCCTCTCCCTGAGCGCGCATCGCCTCGTCGCTCAGATCGGACCAGACCCGAGTCGTCCCTGCTGCAGCGGCAGTCCCTTGGCTCAGTACGCTCACCATCGCGGAACCCACGGCCGATCGGTCATCCCAGAGTGAAGCCAGCACAGACTCCACCTCCGGCATCGTCCTCAGCACAGCTGCGCGTTCATGGTTGATGCTCAGCGCCTCTGCCGGCGTGCGGGCCACCGAGTCCGTCAGAGCCGAGGCGACTGCGGCCGCCAAGACCGACGATGCCCAAAGCTCGTTCACGACATCCATTGCGTGTGCACGCTGATCAGACACGGGTCTCCTGACGATTGGGGTGTACGCGTGGGTCGAGCCTCGTGCGCACATGTTCACGTCTGCAGAATGCAATATACTGCATTCTGCAGGCGGTCGGCAGCACGCGGCAGAAGACCCAGATCGCGACGCTCACTACTCGTCGGAGGTCCCGCGACCAGGCCATCGGCGTGATCGCGACAAAGCCCCACAAGCCGCAACCAAGCGCACCTGTCATGGCAATGGTTCGCAAACGAGTTACATCCCGGGCGCCATGTCGGCGAAGCGGGAGTAGTGGCCCTGGAATGCGACGGTGATCGTGTCGGTGGGGCCGTTACGGTGCTTGGCCACGATGAGGTCGGCCTCGCCCGCGCGCGGGCTGTCTTTCTCATAGGCGGCCTCACGGTGCAGCAGCACCACCATGTCGGCGTCCTGCTCGATCGAGCCCGACTCACGAAGGTCGCTGAGCGCCGGCTTCTTGTCGGCGCGCTGCTCGGCGCCACGGTTCAGCTGGGAGAGAGCGACGACGGGAACCTGCAACTCCTTGGCGAGCAGCTTCAGTGCCCGCGAGAACTCGCTGACCTCCTGCTGGCGCGACTCGACGCGCTTGCCGCTCGTCATCAGCTGCAGGTAGTCGATGACCACCATCTTGAGGCCCTCGCGCTGCTTCAACCGTCGGCACTTCGCCCGGATCTCGACGAGCGTCATGTTCGGGCTGTCGTCGATGAACAGCGGCGCCTCGTTGATGCGTCCACGGGTGGCGGCGATGGTGGTCCAATCCCGCGAGTCGAGCGTTCCCTTGCGCATGCTCTGCAGCGGGATCGCTCCCTCGGCGCTCATGAGGCGCATCGCGATCTCGCTGCGCCCCATTTCCAGCGAGAAGAAGATGGTCGGCATGTCGTGCTTGACCGCCGCCGAACGGGCGAAGTCGAGCGCGAGGGTCGACTTACCCATCGCGGGACGCGCCGCGATGATGATCATCTGGCCCGGGTGCAGGCCGTTGGTCAGCTGGTCGAGGCCGCTGAAGCCGGTCGGGATGCCGGTCATCTGACCGTCGCGTCCGCGCGCCGCCTCGATCTCGTTCACGGCCGCATCGACGGCGACCGTCAACGGAACGTAGTCTTCGGCGGTCTCGGTGCCGGAGACGTTGTAGATCTCGGCCTGTGCGCTGTTGACCAGGTCGAGGGCATCGCCCTGACCGCTGTAGCCCATCTGCACGATGCGCGTTCCCGCGTCGACGAGGCGGCGCAGCAGCGCACGCTCCTGCACGATGGAGGCGTAGTAACCCGCGTTCGCCGCGGTGGGGACGATCGAAGTGAGGGTGTGGAGGTAGTCCGCTCCCCCGGCGCGTTGCAGCTCGCCGGTCTTGATGAGTTCGTCGGTGACGGCGACCACGTCGGTGGGCTCGCCGTGCGAGTACAGGGTGAGGACGGCCTCGAAGATCAGCTCGTGCTTCGGGACGTAGAAGTCGCCCCCGCGCAGCACCTCGATGACGTCGGCCACGGCGTCTTTCGACAGCAGCATCCCGCCCAGGGCACTCTGCTCGGCAAGAAGATCGTGGGGAGGCGTGCGCTCGGACTGACGGGGGCCGCCGAGGCGATCCTGCGAGATGTCGGCAATCGACACGTGGTCTCCGTTCTTCGTTGCGCACGCGCGACGATCACGCCTTCGGGTGGTGGGCACCGCACGTCGGGTCGGCTTCAGGATGCTGCGCGCCCCGTGCTCAAATGACAGCACGGACCCCCGACACAGCACCGAGGAACGACCGCGAGGAACTCCCGATGGGTTGCCCCCACGCTAGGGACGCTCTCGACCACCCGCAAACCAGCTTGTGGATAACTCTGTGGAGAGAATGCGAGAAACGCCGCGCACCCTGTGCACAACGGCTGTGGACAACGTCACGCACAGGATCTGATATCGCGCCGGAAACGCTGCCTGATCAGGAATTCGTTTATCCACACACCCGATCCTCCACCCCGGTTGAAGTGTGGGTTGAAGGTTGGCCACCTGGAGGGGTGGCATGTGCACAACTTGGGGGATAAGTCGAGAGCGTCAGCCGCGGGTTTCCGCCCGCCCCACCCGCCGAGACGGGGGCTTCCCTCCGAGTAGACCTCGGGTCTATAGTCCTGGCCAAGGCCGTTTTCGTTACGCGAGTACAGACAACGGGGGGGTGGGACATGGATGTCGAGATCGAAGCCGCGCGGAAGCGTGCCGTTCGCGTTGCCCTTCTCGCCCTGCTCCTCGGCGTCGCCTGGTGCGTCTTCTCCCTGTTCGCTCCGTCCTCCTCGGCGTCCGCCGAGGAGGACGGCTCCGGACTGCTCGGCACGGTCGGTTCCGTCGTGGGCAGCGCCGGCGACGTCGTCGGAGGGGTCACGGACACCGTCGACGAGGTGCTGACCGGAACCGTCCAGGCGGTCGCGCCGGTCGCGACACCCGTCGTCGCTCCGATCCCCGAGCCCGTCGCGGCCCCCGTCGCCCTGGTGGTCACTCAGGCCCCCGCGATCGTGAACCAAGCGGTCGCCCACGTCGACACCGTCGCCACCGCCACGGTCGACGCAGCGACCGGCGCCGTGGCGGAAGTCGCGGACGCCGGACTGGTCTCCGCCGTGGTCGCGCCCGTCACGGATGTCGTGACGGAAGTGCCGGTCCTCGGGTCGCTCGTCGAGGAGACCGGCGCGGATTCCGCGCTCGACTCGGTCGCCGGCGGCCTCGACGGCGCCGTGTCCGACCTGGTCGGCAGCGCACCGGCCACGGCCCCCCTGCTTCCCCAGCTCCCCACCGGCGCAGTCGACGCCGTGACGGAGATTCTGGTTCCGTCGCCCGTTTCACTTCCCGGCTCGGTCTTCCCCATCGGCGGTATCCCTGCCGGCATCGTGCCCGGATCCGTCGTGATTCCCGCGGCCCCGGTTGCGTCGCAGAGCGGGGCATCGACGCCGTCGAGCAGCCCTTCGTCGATCCGTTTCACCGCCGCTCACGCCACCGGCCTGTCCGCGGAAGAAGCGGTCATCCCGGGGGTACCCCCCGCAGCCACCATCACCGACGGTGAGGCCCCCGTTTGGGGCTCGGCGGGAGCCGCCGGCTCCGTGCCCGGCAGCCCGGCTTCCGTCGGTGGATCCGGCGGCGCTCCCGGTCTGGGCGCCGCGTTGGCCGGGACTGCGCCCCACGGGGCCCACAACAGCTTCTCGTACTTCCGGGTGCACACCGATGACGCCCTCCCGGGTGCTCCGGTGTTCGACACCGACGTCGCTCCTGACTGAGGACGATCGCGCCGCGCATTCGCGGCACGCGACCTGGTGCGCCTCGAGCCGCACCGAAATCCTCATATTCGATCAGGAGTTTTGACCATGCGTACATTCATGAAACGAGCGCTTCTCGGAGCGGTCATCGGGGGCGGCATCGTCGTCCTCGGAGCAGGCGTCGCGAACGCGGCGGACACATCAGGGGACGAGGGGCTGCTGTCCGGCACCCAAGCACTGCTCTCGGTCGCCGCACCGGTGACCGTCGGTGGCAATGCGGTCTCGGTTGTGGGGGACTCGTCCAGCGACGGCGCCACCACCTCGACGGCCCCCGCTCCGGCGGCAGCCGCCCCCATCACCAGTGGTGACGACGCGGTGGCCTCGGGCAGCCAAGCCGTCATCTCCGTCTCCGTCCCGGTCACGGTGTCGGGTAACGGCATCTCCGTGCTCGGCGACAGCCAGTCGTCGGATGCTGCGACCCAGAGCGCCCCGGCGCCCACAGCGCCGGTGGCAGCACCGGTAACCGCGGCTCCGGAGACCTCGGGCGACGACGCGATCGCGAGCGGCACGCAGGCGCTCGTCGATGTGGTCGCCCCGGTGACCGTCGCCGGTAACGCCATCTCCGCAATCGGAGACAGCGAGACCAGCGACAGCACCACCGAGGTCGCCCCCACCACCGGAGGCGCCACCACCGGCGGCGCAACCACCAGCGGAGACGACAGCATCCTCGGCGGCACCCAGGTGCTCGCACCCATCACCGCCCCGGTGACCGTCGCCGGCAACGCCATCTCCGCAATCGGAGACAGCGAGACCAGCGACAGCACCACCGAGATCACCCCCACCACCGGTGCGGGGACCATCACGACGGGGGGCGACGATGCGATTCTTGGGGGATCGCAGCTGGGCCTGCCGGTGTCGATTCCGGTGACCCTCGGCGGCAACGCTGTCTCCGTGATCGGGGATAGCACGACGGGGGGCTCGACCACGGTGGTCGACCCCACGGATCCCACCGACCCGACCGACCCGACGACGCCCGTGACGCCGACGACGCCGGTAACGCCGACGACGCCCGTGACGCCGGTGACGCCGACGACGCCGACGGTTCCCGTCACGCCGGCGGGACCGAGCGGTGACGGTGTGAACCCCACCGGTGGTTTCCCGCTGGCCGTCGTCGGCAGCCCGGCAGCGACCGGCTCCGTCTCGGCGCTGACCGCTGGTGAGCTCGCTGCCACCGGTGGCCAGGGCATCGGGTGGCCGATGCTGCTGGTGAGCGCGTTGCTCGTCCTGTTCGGAGCCGTTGCGCTGCGGTTTCGCCGTCGCGTCGCCTGAGGGACGACGCTCGCAGTGAACGACGGATGCCGCGGACCCGATGAGGGCCCGCGGCATCCGTCGCGCCCGATCGCCGAAGCGACCGGGGTCGCACCACTACTTCGCAGCGACCACCTGAAGGGTGATCACGGCGGTCACGTCGTCACGCAGGCGAACAGTCGCCTCGTGCTCGCCGACGGACTTGATCGGCGAGGTGATCTGGATCTTGCGCTTGTCGAGGTCACCGAAACCGGCGGCCTTGACAGCGTCTGCGACATCACCGGTCTTGACGGCGCCGAACAGGCGACCTTCGTTACCGGCCTTGATGGCGAGGCGCACCTTGTTGGACTCGAGAGTGTTCTTGAGTGCAAGGGCCTCTTCGTGGTCGTGGATGGCACGCGACTCGCGAGCGGCGCGGATCGACGCCACCTGCTTCTCGCCACCACGGGTCCACGACACGGCGAAACCCTGGGGGATGAGGAAGTTACGGGCGTACCCGTCCTTGACCTCGACCACGTCACCGGCACTACCGAGCCCGGTGACCTCGTTCGTGAGAATCAGCTTCGACATGGTGCTCCTTAGCGGCCGGCGCCGGCGTAAGGCAGGAGCGCCATTTCGCGAGCGTTCTTGATCGCACGGGCGATCAGACGCTGCTCCTGCACCGAAACACCGGTGATACGACGGGCGCGGATCTTCCCGCGCTCCGAGATGAACTTGCGGAGGGTGGCGACGTCCTTGTAGTCGATGACGCCGACGCGGATCGCCTTCGCGGGGGCGGCGTTCTTCGCGCCCTTCCGCGGCTTGCGGCGATCGCCGGTGGCCTTTCCAGCCATGCTTCCTTCTTTCTGAAAATGTTTCGGATGCCGGGACTGACCCGCATCCGGAATGTCTGCACTTCGACTCGGGGCGCCTTCGGCGCTCCTCGCTCAGTGTTGAGTCGTAGACGCGTCAACGCGGCTACGCCGCGATGATCCGTCTCGACTCAAAAAGGGGTGTCGTCGCCGTAGTTACCGGGCGTCGACCAGGCGTCGGCTCCGCCGGTGGCAGGAGTGCTGCCTCCGGACGAAGAACCCGGGGTCGACCACGGCTCGTCGGCCGCGACCTGGGGGCGAGACTGTCCGCCACCGGCGCTGCCGCCACCGCCGCTGCCACTTGCCGCGCGAGTGACCTGAGCCGTCGCGTAGCGGAGCGAGGGGCCGATCTCGTCGACCTCCAGCTCGATGGAGGTGCGGTTCTGGCCCTCGCGGTCCTGGTAGGAACGCTGCTTCAGGCGACCGGTCGCGATGACGCGGGCACCCTTCGTCAGCGAACCGGCCACGTGCTCGGCGAACTCGCGCCACACCGAGGCGCGCAGGAACAGCGCCTCGCCGTCCTTCCACTCGTTCGCCTGACGGTCGAACGTGCGAGGAGTCGACGCGATGGTGAAGTTCGCCACCGGGAGTCCGTTCTGCGTGTAGCGCAGTTCGGGGTCGGCCGTGAGGTTTCCCACGACGGTGATGACGGTTTCGCCGGCCATCAGGATTCCTTCTTGGCCGTCCGGGTCTCGGGCATCGCGGCCTTACGCGCAGCCTTCGCGTCGGAGCGCAGCTTCTCGGAGGCGACCAGAGCGATCGCTTCCTCGGCGCGGAGCACCTTGGTGCGCAGGATCTGCTCGTTCAGCTTGAGCTGACGGTCGAGCTCCTGCGTGGCTTCGCTGGATGCGGTGAAGTTCACGACGGCGTAGATGCCTTCGGTCTTCTTCTGGATCTCATACGCGAAACGGCGGCGACCCCAGATATCGACATTGTCGATCGAGCCGCCATCGTTCGTGATGACCTTGAGGAACTTGTCCAAGTTGGGACCAACCTGGCGCTCGTCAACCTCGGGGTCGAGGATGACCATGAGTTCGTACTGGTGCGTCACTAACCCACCTCCTTCGGACTTGAACGGCCACCGGGCATTTCCCGGCAGCAGGAGGGTGTGTGCACGTCATCGGGGCTCACGTGGATAGACCCACCGCCAGACAACCTTCGAAGTCTAGCGGAAACTGGCCGGCCTGACGATCACGAGCTCCGGCGCAGCATCCGTCCCTCCGTCGGGCCGGGCCGTGGGTAGCGTGGACGCCATGGAGCGCACCGCATGACGACACCACAGGTCGGCTTCGACTGGCGTCCCCTCGTCGATCCCGTCGATCCGCGCGAGACGCGGGAGTTCACGCGGATGCTGCGGGCGCAGGGCCGCGTGCCGAGCACCAACATCGCGGGCATCATCGCGGTCGTCATCGTCGGCGGATTCGGTCTGCTCATCGGCGGCGGCGCCTTCCTGGCGGTGATCGGCGGGATCATCGAAGCGATCTCAGGCGGTGGCGGGGGCGCGGGTGCCCTCGCCGCGGCTGTGCCGTTCGTCGTCTTCACCGTGATCGCCGTCGTCGTCATCACGGCGATCGTCCGCGGTTCACGCAACGGGAACGTGCGATGGCTGCGCCTGGATCGCTTCGCTCGCGCCAACGGGATGAGCTTCGTTCCCAGCCTGCCGAACCCCCATCTGCCGGGCATGATCTTCAACCAGGGCGGCAGTCGCGAGTCCAGCGACCTCGTGCGCGGCGAGCAGCCCCGCTTCGTCGAGTTCGGCAACTACCGCTACGTCACCGGCTCGGGTAAGAGCCGCACCACGCACCGGTGGGGCTACGTCGCGGTCAAACTCGACGTGCCGCTGCCGCACATCATCCTCGACGCGACGGGCAACAATGCCCTGTTCGGTTCCAACCTCCCCATGTTCTTCGACCGCGACCAGCGGCTCAGCCTCGAGGGCGACTTCGACCGGTACTTCGCGCTGTTCTGCCCGCAGGGCTACGAGCGCGACGCTCTGTACCTCTTCACGCCCGACATCATGGCCCGCTTCATCGACAACGCCGCGCAGCTCGACGTCGAGATCGTCGACGACTGGATGTTCCTCTACGCCAAGCGCGATCTCTCCACTCTCGACCCCGCCACGTGGGGGTGGCTGTTCTCCACGGTCGCCGCGCTGCTCGACAAGATGGCCCAGTGGGCGCGGTGGCGCGACGATCACCTGGACAGCGCGCTGGCCCCGAGCGCGGGGGGAGCGGCCTCCGGCATCCCGGGGGCGGCTCCCGGCGTGCCGGCACCTCTCACGACCCCGCCGCCGGGCGTCGCTCCGGCGGGTCGGCGCCTGAAGGGCGGCGTCCCGTGGGTGGCGATCCTCGTCTTCGGGGGGATCGGCCTCGTGTGGCTGTTCTCGGTGTTCGGCGGGTGGGGCGTCTTCGCGAGTCTGCTATCGCGCTGATTCCTCGGCGGCCACGAGGCCGAAGTGCTCGAGCTCGGGCTGATCCAGCATCCGGGACCTGATCAGGAACCTCATGCCCGTGGGCGCCTCGACCGAGAAACCCCCACCGCGACCGGGCACGACGTCGATCGTCAGGTGCGTGTACTTCCAGTATTCGAACTGCGACTCCGACATATAGACCTCGATCGGGTCGATCGGCTCAGCGCCGATCGATACCGGCCCTGAGCTCGTCGAAGGGTGCATGCTGACATCGACGGAGCCCAGGTGCACATCACCCGGACCCGTGAGGAACATCCCCACCGGGAAGCACATCGGCGAGCTGCCGTCGCAGCATCCCCCCGACTGGTGGAACATCAGCGGACCATGCTGTTTCGTGAGGTCGCGAAGCAGGGATGCTGCCGCCTCGGTCACCTCGACGCGGGAGAACTGCGTCATCTCATCCCTTCGGATCGATGCCGGGACGGACGCGGGTGAGGCGCCCGTCCCGGCCGTCGACTCAGAAGAAGCCCATCGGGCCTTCTGCGTACGACGCGAGCAGGTTCTTCGTCTGCTGGTAGTGATCGAGCATGCGGAGGTGGTTCTCGCGTCCGATGCCCGACTGCTTGTACCCCCCGAACGCGGCGTGCGCCGGGTACTGGTGGTAGGTGTTCGTCCACACCCGGCCGGCCTGGATCGCTCGGCCCGCCTTGTAGGCGATGTCGCCGCTGCGGCTCCACACCCCCGCCCCGAGGCCGTACAGCGAGTCGTTGGCGATCGCGATGCCCTGATCGAAGTCGTCGAACGCGGTGACCGACAGCACGGGGCCGAAGATCTCCTCCTGGAAGATGCGCATGTCATTCGTGCCCTCGAACACGGTGGGCTCGACGTAGTACCCGCCCGACAGGTCACCGCCGAGGTCGACGCGCTCGCCGCCGGTGAGCAGCTTCGCTCCCCCGGCCTTGCCGATGTCGATGTACGACAGGATCTTCTCCAGCTGATCGTTCGACGCCTGCGCGCCGATCATCGTCTCGGGGTCGAGGGGATTGCCCTGCTTCACCTTCGCGACGCGGGCGAGACCGTCGCCGAGGAACGTGTCGTAGATCGAGCGTTGGATGAGCGCGCGCGAGGGGCAGGTGCACACCTCCCCCTGGTTCAGGGCGAAGAGGGTGAACCCCTCGAGGGCCTTGTCGTAGAACGGATCGGCGGTCGACAAAGCCACGTCCTCGAAGAACACGTTGGGGCTCTTCCCGCCGAGTTCGAGCGTGACGGGGATGAGGTTCTGGGAGGCGTACTGCATGATCAGACGTCCCGTGGTCGTCTCACCCGTGAACGCGATCTTGCGGATGCCCTTGTGTGAGGCGAGAGGCGCACCGGCTTCGATGCCGAATCCGTTGACGATGTTGACGACACCCGCCGGCAGCAGGTCTCCGATGAGATCGAACAGGAACAGGATCGATGCGGGCGTCTGCTCGGCCGGCTTCAGCACGACGCAGTTGCCGGCGGCGAGGGCGGGGGCGAGCTTCCAGGTGGCCATGAGGATGGGGAAGTTCCACGGGATGATCTGCCCGACCACGCCGAGCGGTTCGTGGAAGTGGTACGCCACGGTGTTCTCGTCGAGCTGGCTCAGCGTGCCCTCCTGGGCGCGAAGCACCCCCGCGAAGTAGCGGAAGTGGTCGACGGCGAGCGGGATGTCGGCGGCGAGGGTCTCGCGCACGGGCTTGCCGTTCTCCCACGTCTCGGCAACGGCGATCATCTCGAGGTTCGCCTCGATGCGATCGGCGATCTTGTTGAGGATGATGCTGCGCTCGGCCGGGGTCGTCTTGCCCCAGGTCGCGAAGGCCTTCCACGCCACGTCGACCGCGCGATCGATGTCTTCGACCGTGCCGCGCCCGACCTCGGTGAAGGGCTTGCCGGTGACCGGGGTGATGTCTTCGAAGTACTCGCCCTTGATCGGATCCACCCATTCGCCGCCGATGTAGTGGCCGTAACGGGGGCGGAACTCGGCAAGCGCTCCTCGCTCACCGGGGGCGGCGTAAACGCTCGAGACGCCTTCTTCGACGATGGTCATGTTGTCTCCTTCGACGGTCCATGAGCGCGCGCATCCACGCGCGTTGGGAGCAGTTTAGGCGCGGGCATCGGCCGCGACCAGGGGTGCGCCGGCGGAGCCGGAGCGCGGGCGTTCGGGCGGAGATGTGCCTTCGGGAGGGCGCTCAGCCTGAAAGCATCCTCCCCACCGCACATCTCCTCCGGAGTGCACCCGATGCCGGGGAGGCAACCCGTCATAAACGAATCGCACACTACTGCGCAGTGCGTGGTACCGTGCTCTCGAGAGGAGCGCCATGGACACCACGCAATTGCTCAAAGGGGTGCTGGATGCTGCGGTGCTGGCCGTCGTTCAGCACGCCGACGGATACGGCTACGACATCGTGCGACGGCTGCGCGAGGCGGGTCTCGACGAGGTGGGCGACGCGTCGGTGTACGGCACCCTGCGCCGCCTGTACAGCGCCGGGGCGCTGTCGAGCTACGTCGTCCCGTCCGAGGACGGGCCGCACCGCAAGTACTACGCCATCAACGCCCACGGCGACGAGCTGCTCGCGAATCAGCGGGAGAGCTGGAGCCACTTCTCGGCGGTGATGGGCGACCTCCTCGACCCCCAGAAACCGAAACCCGCGCTGCGCACGATCGGAGAAGCACGATGAGTGTCACCACAGTCCGCCCGGAGATCGCCCAGTTCGCAGCGTCCGTCCGCGAGCACCTCGACGATCTGGCGGACGATGACGTCGACGAGCTCACCGGCGGGCTGGAGGCAGACCTGTCGGACCAGGCCGCCGAGGCCGGCGACACCTTCGAGATGCCGGATGCTGCCGCGTACGCCGCCGAACTGCGTGCGGCCGGCGGACTGCCGGAGCGCGGGGAGCGCAGGAGGAAGCGCCGATCGGTACGCGCGTGGTGGTCGGCAGTCGGCAGCAACCTCGCCGCGACCGCCCGCGACTATCGCTTCGGCGCCTGGCTGCTCGACACTCTCGGCTCTCTCGTTCCGGTCTGGTGGATAGCGCGCGCGTTCGCGCTGTACATGTTGCTCGTCATCTTCGTCGGAATCCCTCGGCCCCTGGGCAACGACCTCGTCGACCGGGCGAGGGCCCTGTACTCGGACCCTCGCGCGACGCTCCTCCTGGTCGCGCTCCTGCTTCTCAGCATCCAATGGGGACGCGGTCGATGGGCGACGGCATCGTGGCTGGTTCTCGTCCGCAACGGCGTCAGCATCGTCGCCGCGATCGCGTTGCCGTTCCTCTTCTTCGGACTTCTCTCCGGCGCTCAGGAGGTCGTCATGTCCTCAGCAGCCATGTCGCAGAACGGGCCGACCCCGGGACTCGCGGTCGACGGGCAGCGGGTGCGCAACATCTTCGCGTACGACGCGAACGGCGAACCCATCGATCACGTCCAACTCTTCGATCAGGACGGGCGTCCTCTCACCACCGTCGGAACGTACGGTCAGCGCGAGGGATGGGACTACTACTTCTACGGCGGCGGGGGTCCGACCCCGGTGGCGGAGAGGGAGATCGGTCGACAGCCGGTGTGGAACGTCTTTCCGCTGCGAGAGGTCTCTCCCAGCGACGCGACCGCCGGTGAGCCGAACGTCGACGCCGCGTTCGCCCCGATCTTCCCGTTCCCGCGGGTGCCGGCGATCGCCGGGACCCTGACCGACGCGGCCCAGCCCGAGGCGACACCTTCGATAACCGAGACTCCGGCGCCATGAGCGACCAGCCGCGGATCGTCAGCATCGACATCACGCACCTGGTGCGCGCGGCCCTCGAGCACTCGGGTGCCTCGCCGCAGCATCCGATCGTCCCTGCTGGTTCGTCCGACGCCCCGCAGGAGAGCGCTTCGGGAGGAGATGTGCGTTAGGGAGGAGCCTCCGGCTGAAACCACCCTCCCCACCGCACATCTCCTCCCGAATGCGCAGCCGGTGCTCAGCGCGGACCGAAGATCGCGAAGGCGGCGCCGAACAGCACCACCGCCGCGGCAATCGCACCGAGGTACCAACCGATGCGACCGCCGTTCACCGCGCCACCGCGGGAACGCATCTCGGCGGCCGGCGGGGCGGGCTGAGCAGCAGCGGCGTTCCAGGCTGAAGGAGCAGCAGCCGCGGGAGCCGGCGCCGGGGGCGGGGGCGGGGGCGTGGCGGGAGCGGCGGCGGGGGCGCTCTGGAGGCGCTCGAGTACCGCGCCCATCGTGTCGAGGATGCGCTGCCACACCCGCGGATCCGCGGTGGCCAGGGGCTGCGGGGCGTAGAGGAACACCCAGCCGCCCGCCAGCTCGAGGTCGAAAGCCACGGTGCCGTCGTCCAGAAGCGCGCACAGCTCATCGGTGAAGATCGCCGCAGCCCATGCAGCGGCTGCGGGATCCGTGTGGATCACCACGGCGCGGCCGGCTGCTCCACGCGGAGTGGCCACCGCTCCCCGCGGGAGGGAGGGGAGGGCGGAGCGCTGGCGGTTGCGGTCGGCCTCGATGATGACGGTGGGGAACATGCCCGGGGCTGCGGCGGCGGCATAGCCCCAGTACTGGGTGAACTGGTTGCCGATCGCGATCTCGGTGTAAGCGCTGTTGCCGATCTCCAGCACGGGTTGTCCGGGGATCCGCACGATGTTCACCGCGCGCTGCATGTACCGCGGGGCACCGCTCGGTTCGCGGAAGACGACGCCCGGAAACGGCTGCTCCGTGGTGTGGGTGAAGTACTCCCACCCGTTCGCGGCCGCAAGACTCTGCACGGCGAAGGCATCCGGGTTCACTCCGCGCGGCGGCGCGGTGGGGTGAAGGAGCGGCGCAAAATCGGGTCCAGGAAACATGTTGCTATTCTCACGCGGTTCGCTGCAAGGGGAGGGGTCTGAATCAGGCGGCGCGTCGCATCGCCGTAACATGCTGGGAGACGACCTTGGGGGGCGGCATGGAGACAACGGAAGAAGTGCAGGAAGCGCTGCGGCGCATCAATGCGCAGGCGGCGCAGGCCGTGCAGAACGCTGAGCGGATGCAGCAACTGGCGGGTGAGATCCAGCAGATCTCGGCGGACGTGACGTCGCCGGGCAACGAACTATCCATCCAGGTCGACGTCGGGGGACGCCTGACCGACGTGCGCTTCACCGCTGCCGCGCTGTCCTTGCGCCCAGATCAGCTGTCGAAGCTTCTGCTCGATGCCCTCGAAGAGGGCTACCGGCGCACGAGCGAGGCCAGCGTCGCACTGGCGGAGAGCGCCCTCGGCGAGAACTCCGCGACCGTCGCCGGCATCCGCTCCAATGCCGAGACCTACGCCCCGAAGATCCGGCGGAACGACGAAGGGATCGTGTCATGAGCTACGGAATCGACCTGGACTGCGGTGGACTGCGCGATCACGCGGGCCGCATCGACAACATCGCCCGCTCACTCGATGACCCCATCGGGGCTGTGCAGTACGTCACGCTCGGCGCCGACGCCTACGGCATCATGTGCGGGTTCGCCGGACTGCCCACCACCCTGATGGGTGCCGGGGCCGGCGCCGCACTCCTCGCCACCCGAGGGGTGCTCGAGCGTGCGGCTGAACTCGTCCGCCTCGCCGCCGACGAGTTCGAGCAGCAGGAGCAGGAGTACTGCACGCAGCTCAAGGAACTCGAGAACACCATCGACGGGACGGTGTACGTATGACCCCCGTCGGCTTCGGCGGCGTCGTGACGGGAACGATCGCCTCACAGTCGAACTCCCTGATCGTCCCTCCCGAGATGCCGGGGTGGATGGACGGGGTCGGGCCCTTCGAGGACGGCATGACCCTCGGCCAGTCGTTCCAGAGCGGCGACTGGGTATCGGGCGCTCTCGCCGGCGTCTCGATCGGCATGTCCGTGGTCGATGCCGTGATCAATCCCATCGCGACCCTGGTCTCGCTGGGCGTCGGCTGGATGCTGGAGCACCTCTGGCCGTTGAACGACTGGCTCGATCAGCTCACGGGCGACCATCAGATGGTGGCGAGCTACGCCGTGATCTGGCAGAACGTGTCGACCAGCGTCAGCGAGTCCGCGGCGGAGCTCGATGCCAGCCTCAGTGGGATCTCCCACATGAGCGGCTTCACCATCGACGCCTACCGCGCCGTCCTGCAGACCATGGCGGGCGCCCTCAGCGGAGCCGCAGCCCTGGCGAGCGGCGTGGGTCTCGCCGTCGAGCTGCTGTCGACCCTGGTCAAGATGGTGCACGACATGGTGCGGGACGTCATCTCCGACCTGGTCGGCTTCGTCGTGCAGAGCATCGCGCTCGCCGCCGCCACCCTGGGCGCAGCGACCCCCGGGATCGCTGCCCAGCTGGCCGTCAAGTCCGCCAAGTGGTCGACGCTGCTCACCGCGTTCATCCGCGACCTGGTGACCTCCGCGGGAACGTACGTCAGCCTCGCGCAGCAGCTCAAGGGCCTCTTCGACGGCGTCTCCGACACCCTCGAAGGGCGCCTCAGCCCCGCCTGAGCAGACAGCGCGATCACACCACCCCGGTGGCGCCGAGCAGGGTACCCACGCCGTAGGTGGCCGCGAGGGCGATCGCGCCGCCGATCACCACGCGCAGGATCGCCTTCATCCTCGAACTGCCTCCGAGGCGCGCCGAGATCCAGCCGGTGAGCCCCAGCGCGACGAGCACGGCGATGAACGTCGTAGGCACCCGCCACTGCTCCGGGGGAAGCAGGATCGCGAGCAGGGGCAGCAGCGCACCGATCGTGAAGGAAAGGGCAGAAGCTGCGGCGGCGTGCCAGGCGCTGACCACGTCGAGCTCGTCGATGTTGAGCTCGGCAGACAGATGGGCGGCGACGGCATCGTGCGCGGTGAGTTCGGCGGCGACCTGCCGAGCGGTCTCGGGGCGCAGACCTTTCGCCTCGTAAAGACCTGCGAGCTCCACCAGTTCCTCGTCGGGCATCTCCCGCAGTTCGCGCTTCTCCTTCGCGATGAGCGCGCGCTCGCTGTCGCTCTGGCTGCTCACCGACACGTACTCCCCCAGCGCCATCGAGATGGCACCACCGACGAGCCCCGCGATGCCCGCCGTCAGGATGGGCGCCACCTCGCTCGTCGCGCCGGCGACGCCGACCACGATCGCGGCGACCGACACGATGCCGTCGTTGGCGCCGAGAACTCCCGCCCGCAGCCAATTGAGGCGCTGTGCCAGCCCCTGCCGGTGGGGTTCACGGGGGTGCTGACCGGGGAGGGACGCGTCGGTTGACATGTCCAAACTCAACCACGGAAGACGGGAGTGCGGCTCAGGGGCGCGCGGCCCACCATTCGCGCAGCCGTTGCTCGGCCACCTCGGGCGGGAGCGGGCCCTCGTCGAGGCGCAGTTCCAGCAGGAAGCGATACGCCTCACCGACCTCGCGTCCGGGCGAGATTCCGAGGACTTCCTGGATGCGATTGCCGTCGAGGTCTGGACGGATCGCGTCCATCTCCTCCTGCTCGCGCAGGGCGGCGATCCGGGCCTCGATGTCGTCGTAGGCCGACGCCAATCGGCCGGCTTTGCGCTTGTTGCGGGTGGTCACGTCCGCCCGAGTGAGGATGTGCAGCCGTTCCAGCTCATCACCGGCGTCGCGCACGTAGCGGCGCACGGCGGAGTCGGTCCACGCCCCTTCGGAGTAGCCGAAGAACCGCAGGTGCAACTCGACCAGCCGCGACACCACGCCGATCGTGTCGGTGTCGAAACGCAGTTCCTGCAGGCGCTTGCGTGCGAGGCGCGCGCCGCGCACGTCGTGGTGGTGGAAGGTCACTCCCCCACCCGGCTCCAAACGGCGGGTGGCCGGCTTCCCGATGTCGTGCAGCAGCGCGGCCAGGCGCAGGGGCACATCGGGAGCGGCTCCCGGGTGACGGGAATGCTCGAGGGCGATGGCTTGGCGCAGCACCGTCAGGGAGTGTTCGTAGACGTCCTTGTGATGGTGGTGCTCGTCCACCTCCAGGCGCAGGGCAGGCACCTCGGGGAGGAAGTACTCGAGAAGTCCGGTGTCGACGAGGATGCGGATTCCTCGCACCGGGTCGTCGGTCTGCAGCATCCGCACGAGCTCGCCCTGAATCCGTTCCGGACTCACGATGTTCACCGTGTCACCGAGGCGGGCCATCGCATCCAGCGTCGAGTGGTCGACGTCGAAGTCGAGCTGCGCGGCGAAGCGGGCCGCGCGCAGCATGCGCAGCGGGTCGTCGCCGAAGCTGATCGCCGGGTCGGCCGGGGTGCGCAGGCGCTGATTGATGAGGTCCTCGACGCCTCCGGTCGGATCGACCAGCGCTTTCTCCGGAACCCGCAGGGCCATCGCGTTGACGGTGAAGTCGCGGCGGGCCAGGTCGCCCTCCAGCGTGTCGCCGAATTCGACGGTGGGTTTGCGGGTCACGCCGTCGTAGCTGTCGGCGCGGTACGTCGTCACCTCGACCTGCTCGGAGCCGCCGCCGGGCAAGGACACCCGAGCGCCGATGGTGCCGAACTCGCGCCCGATGTCCCAGTGCGCGGTCGACAGCGGGGTGAGGATGCGCAGGATGTCGTCCGGGAGGGCGTTCGTGGTGAAGTCGAGGTCGTTGACCCGCCGGCCCAGCAGAGCGTCACGCACCGGACCGCCGACGATCGCGAGCTCGAATCCCGCCGCCGCGAAAGCCCGTGCGAGGCGGGCGACCACGGAAGAGTCGGCCAGAGCGTCCAGGCGCGCGACTCCCTCGGCCATATTCAGCATGCCTCGAGCCTATCCGGGGGCCAGTCGGAGGAAACCGGTGAAGACCAGCTCGCGCACCCGGGGCAGCAGATCAGCGCGCAAGAGCACCGGATCGACCTCGAGCAGCTGGGCGATCGCATCGATGAGAGCGCCGGTGGGCAGGTCACCGTCGCTCGCGCCGACGAGAGCGGCCAGGCCCGGATCGACGGTGATGGCACGTCCGAACCCCTCGCCCTGGCGCAGTTCGATCACCGTGGGGTCCGCCTCGCCCGGGCGGTGGTGGCGCGCTTCGGTCACGTCGGGTGCCACGATCAGGCGTGTCGCGGCGAGCGCCTCGTCGTCGAGGGCGGCCAGTCGGTCGTGGGCGGCGAACGCGGCGTCCACGTGCGCGCCGAGCGCGCCGTCGCCCGCTCCGAACGCCTCCTCGTATCGCGCCAGTGTCGGCTCCCCCGCGGAGGGGCGCCGCAGAAGCAGGTAGCCGAAGCCGATGCCCGTCACCCCGCGCGCCGCGAAATCGTCGAGCCACGCGTCGACGAGGCCGGAGAACACCGGCGAGCCCGGCACGGTGCCACCGTCACGGATCCACAGCTCGGCGTACGCGATCGGATCCAGCCATTCGCGCTCGATCACCCACGCGTCAAGCGGGACCGGCGAGGAAGCGACCCATTCGCGCACGCGGTCGAGGCCCTCCACACCGTCCCTCGTCTCCCAATTGCCGAGCAGCTGAGCGAGGCCCCCGGGCTCGAGGTGCTCTCCCACGCCGCGCACGACCGAGGCGACGAGGTCGTCGCCGACCATCCCGCCGTCGCGGTACTCGTACGCCGGCACCCCGGTCTCGCGGGGGGTGATGACGAACGGCGGGTTCGACACGATGCGGTCGAAACGCTCACCGGCAACGGGGGTGAAGAGGCTCCCCAGACGGGTCTCGATGCCGTCCACGCCGTTGAGCAAGGCGTTCAACCGGGTGAACCGCAGTGCGCGCTCCGAGACATCGGTCGCGACGACGCCATCGATGACCCGGCGCATCCGCAGGGCTTGGATTCCGCATCCCGTTCCCACGTCGAGTCCGGATGCTGCCGGCACGGTCGATTGCAGGCGCGCCAGGGTCAGCGAGGCGCCCCCGACACCGAGCACGTGGTCTTCGGGGAGGGGTCCTCCGAGGGCGGCTTCGTCGAGGTCGCTCGCGATCCACCACTCCCCCTCGCCGACGTCGTCGGAGAACGACTGCGGCCGGATCAAGACGGTCGGACGCACGAGATCACCGTCGATGCGGGCGATCCCCAGAGCGGTGAGTCCTTCGCCGCGGGTCTGCGGCAGCGCTCGATCGACAGCCGCACCCTCGACCGGAACACCGAGCGCGAAGAGGCGACCGATCACGGCGAGGGAATCGTCGCGCCCGGCCAGGGCGCGTTCGGCGGGTGATCGCAATCCCCGCCCGTGGGCGGCGTCGGCGTGCTCACCCCACGCCTCGCGGAGCGCGTCGGAGGAGTACGAGGCTGCGGCGAGATCGCTCGAGAGTGCAGCGACGAGAGCGGGGTCGGGATGCGGAAGCATCCGTCCATTCTCCCTTTTCCCGCCGGGCGCTCAGGGGCGAACGGTGTGCGGACCGTACAATCACAGCGGTGCGAGCCTCGTTCGCGCCCGAGCAGAAGCCCCGAATGACCGTGACTCCTTTCGAACCGCGCGCAGGCGCACGCGCGCCGCGCCGACTCTGGTGGCGGCGCCTCGCGGCGACCGGTGCGGCTCTGGCCCTGCTCTGGGCCCCCGTGTCCCCCGCCGTGGGAGCGGCCACCCCCGACCCCACCGCGACCGCGTCGGCGGGCGTCACTTTGCTCACCCTTGTCCCGTCGGCCGGCGGCGTCGTGCGACCCGGCCAGGATCTCGCCGTGACGGTGACGCTCGACAACGAAACGGCGGGCGCGAGCGACAGCACGGTGGCCGTTGCTCTCGGCGACAGCGCCCTCCCCGACCGCGCAGCGCTGACCGCCTGGATCGGCGGAGACGGGGGCGGCGTCGCTCTCCGCGAGGTCGGCACCGCTGCCCTCGGCGCCGCGCCCGCAGGGGCACGCTCGACCGCGTCGGTGCAGGTTCCTGCCGCTGATCCGGCGCTCGCCGGACGTGCTCCCGGGGTGTATCCGTTGCGCGCGACCGCGACGGTCGACGGGGTGGCGCTCACCTCCACGAGCGTGCTGATCGTTCCCGACGACGCGGCGCCGGCGGTGGCCGTCGCCACGGTCGTGCCGATCACCGCTCCCGCGATCACGCAGGGCCTGCTGACGGCGGAAGAGCTCACCACCCTCACCGCGGGCGACGGCTCCCTCACCGCTCAACTCGACGCCGTCGAGAACACCGCGGCCATCCTCGCCGTGGATCCGGCCATCGCCGCCGCCATCCGTGTGCTCGGCGACACCGCGCCCGCGAGTGCGCAAGCGTGGCTGCAGCGATTGCTGGAACTGCCCAATCCGCGTTTCGCGCTGCAGTTCGGCGACGCCGACCTCGCCACCCAGGTGCAGGCGGGTCTCACGCAGCCGCTCGCTCCGACGTCGCTCGCGGCTTACGTGCCGACGGGTACCGTCGTCTCCACTCCCACCGCCAACCCCACGGCCACCCCCGGTACGGCCGCAGCAGACGGGGCGGCGCAGGACGCGACCGCCGATATCGCCGCGCTCACCGACATCGGCTCCGCGCGGGCGAACGTGTACTGGCCCATCGGGGGCACCGCGAGCGCCGGGGTCGTCGCCGCTTTGGGAGCGCTCGGCACTCCCGAGCAGCCGGCTCTCACCCTCGTGCCCTCCGCGTCCACCTCGGTCGGCGCCGACGGGTCCCGAGTCGGAGCGCGCGTCGACGCGGCAGCATCCGCTCTCGTCACCTACGACAGCACGGTGTCCGATCTGCTGCGCGCGGCCGCCGACGAGACCGATACGGCGCGCCGCGACGCGAAACTCGCCGCCGTCACCGCCTACCTCGACATCGAGCAGGCGGGTGCTCCCCTGGTGGTCACCGTGGATCGCGGTACCGGCCGTTCGGGGGCGGCTCTGAAAGCCGCGCTCGCCGCCGTCAGCGGTGCCCCGGGCGTCGTGCCGGCAGGGCTCTCCGCGGTCGCCGGTTCGACGGCGGTGGCGGCCGCCGTCTCCGACGTCGCGGCCGACGCGACCCGCGTCACCGACCTCACCACCCTCCTCGCCGACGAGGGCGATATCGCCCGCTTCGCGACGGTGCTCGATGACCCGGGTCTTCTCACCGGACGCGAGCGAGCCGAGGTGCTGCAGTTGTTCGGGTCGCCATGGCGTGCGGATGCTGCAGCCGCCCAGGCGGCGATCGCCGCGCACCGCGCGGCCACGGTCGCGCTGTACGACGCGATCGGGATCCGGGCGACCGGACCCAACCTGGTGAGCTATACCTCCACGTATGCGCCGTACGTTCGCAACGACCTTCCCTGGCCCGTCACCGTCACCCTCGTCGCCCGCCCCGACGACCCCCGCCTGATCATTCAGACCCGCACGATCGCGCGAGCGCAGCCGGCGAGCAACACGCGCGTCGAGGTTCCGATCGAGGCGCAGATCGCGAACGGGCAGGTCACGGTCGCGATGCAGCTCTACAGCCCGAGCGGTGAGCCGATCGGCGCTCCGCAGAGCGTCGACGTCGAGGTGCACGCCGAATGGGAGACGATCGGAATCGTGATCCTCGGCGTGCTCCTCGCGCTCTTCCTCGGTCTCGGCATCGTGCGCACCGTGCTGCGCCGACGCGCCACCAAGCGCGACGTCGCCCCCGCGGCGGACGACGCGTGAGTGGTCTCGGGCGGGCGAGTGCCCTCATCGGAGCCGGCACCGTCGTCTCCCGCCTCACCGGGCTGCTGCGCACCATCGTGCTGGTCGCGGCGATCGGCAGCATCCCCAGTAAAGCCGCCGACGCGTGGTCGGTCGCCTACGCCCTGCCGAACAGTGCCTACGCGATCATCTCGACGGGGCTTCTGACCGCGGTCATCGTGCCGCAGATCGTGCGCGCCGCCGCGCACGCCGATGGCGGGCACGCCTACATCTCCAAGCTCTTCACCCTCGGCGCGGTCGTGCTGCTGGCGGCGACCGGCGTTGCCGTGGTGGTCGCTCCGGTGCTCGTGCGGGTGTACTCCCAGGGTTTCTCCGCCGAACAGCAGGTGCTGGCCACGGCCTTCGCCTACTGGCTACTCCCTCAGATCTTCTTCTTCGGACTTTTCGCCCTCCTCGGCGAGATCTTGAACGCGCGGCGGGTCTACGGTCCGTACACGTGGGCCCCCATCGTCAACAACATCATCTCGATCGCCGGCTTCGGGGTGTTCCTGCTCATCTTCGGAGGCCCGTTCGTCGACGTCGCGTCGTGGACGCCGCAGATGATCGCCGTCCTGGCGGGGTCGGCGACCGCGGGCATCGTGGTCCAATGCCTCGTGCTCGCGCTGTTCTGGCGGCGGGCAGGATTGCGGCTGCGCCCCGACTTCCGGTGGCGCGGGGTGGGGTTGCGCCACGTAGGTCGCCTCGCCGGCTGGACGTTCCTCATGGTGGTCGTCGGGCAACTCGCGGGCCTCGTGCAGTCCAACGTCCTGTCCGAGGCCACCGGCACCGGCCCCGGCAACTTCGCCTCGGCCAACGCGTGGCTCATCTTCATGCTGCCGTACTCGATCATCGTGCTCTCCATCGGGACGCCGTATTTCACCCGACTGAGCGAGCACGCCGGTGCCGGGCGCGATGACGCGGTACGCGCCGACATCGTCAGCAGCATCCGTACCCTCGGACTGCTCACCGTGGTCGCCACCGCTGCCCTCGCCGCCGCCGCCGTACCCGCCTCGCGCATCTTCACCGACAGTGCCGACGCCGCGAGCGCTGCGGCCGAAGTGCTCTTGTGCTTCCTGATCTCGCTGGTTCCCCTCGCCATCCTCTTCGTCGTGCAGCGCACGTTCTACGCCTACAACGACACGCGCACCCCGTTCTTCTTCACCCTCCTCCAAGGCGTCCTCGTCGTCACGGCGGCGCTGATCGCCGCGGCCGTCACTCCCCCGACCCACATCGCAGCCGGGGTCGCGCTCGGCCAGTCCCTCGCGACGACCGTGCAGGTGATCGTCGCTACGAGGCTGCTCCACCGACGGCTCGGCGGTATCGGCGTCGGGTCGTGGATGCTGTCGATCGGCCGCTTCGTTCTGGCCGCCGTTCCGGCCGCCGCCGCGGGCTGGGGCGTGTATCTCCTCACCGGCGGGGTCGACGGGTGGACCACCGCCAGCATCCTGACGGGAGCCCTCGGGGCCGCCCTCATCGGCACCACCACGCTCCTGGTGTACACCGCGGTCCTCGCGGTGCTGCGGGCGCCGGAGCTCGCACCCGCCGTCGAGCTCGTCCGGCGGTTCCTCCCCGGGCGCTGACGCCCGGGCCGCGGAATAACGCGGGGCTACGATGGGTTTAATCGCCGTAGGCCAACGAAGGGGGCGACGCACGTGCGTCACGTCATCATCATCGGATCCGGGCCGGCGGGATACACCGCCGCCATCTATGCGGCGCGAGCCAACCTGGAGCCGCTTGTCATCGCGAGCTCGGTCGAGGCCGGTGGTGAGCTCATGAACACCACCGACGTGGAGAATTTCCCCGGGTTCCCCGAGGGGATCCAGGGCCCTGACCTCATGACCAAGATGCAGGAGCAGGCCGAGCGGTTCGGCGCCGAGGTGCTGTACGACGATGTCGTGTCCGTCGACTTCGACGGCCCCGTCAAGAAGGTCTCCCTCGGCAGCGGCAAGGAGTACGAGGCCTGGTCGGTGATCTACGCCACCGGATCGGCGTATCGCAAGCTCGGCCTCCCCGGTGAAGACCGTCTCTCCGGCCGCGGCGTGTCGTGGTGCGCGACCTGCGACGGCTTCTTCTTCCGCGATCGTTCGATCGCGGTCGTCGGCGGCGGGGACTCGGCGATGGAGGAGGCGAACTTCCTCACCAAGTTCGCCTCGAAGGTGTACATCATCCACCGCAAAGACACCCTGCGGGCCTCGAAGATCATGCAGGAGCGCGCTTTCGCGAACCCCAAGATCGAATTCATCTGGAACAGCGAAGTGGTCGACGTGCTCGGTGACGCCGCCGTCGACGGCGTGGTGCTCAAGGACACGGTCGACGGCACCACCACGCAGATGGCTCTTGACGGGCTCTTCGTCGCGATCGGCAACGATCCGCGTACGCACCTCGTGCACGACAAGCTCGACCTCACCCCCGAAGGCACGATCTGGGTCGACGGGCGCTCCTCGCGCACATCGACCCCCGGGGTGTTCGCAGCCGGGGACGTCATCGACCCCACCTACCGACAGGCCATCACGGCCGCCGGCAGTGGCACGGTGGCTGCTCTCGACGTCGAGCACTTCCTCGCAGCCCGCGGCGAGGCCGGCCTTCCCGAAGTGACCGCCGACCAGATCGAGAACCTCCCCGACGCGGACGCCGCCTGAGGAACATTCGGCGCGCTCTTCGCGTTGCCCTTTACAGAACTTCCCATTGAAGGAGATAAAGATGACCGCTAAGGCGACGACGTCTGCCACATTCGAGCAGGACGTCCTTCAGGCCGAGGGCCCCGTCCTCGTTGATTTCTGGGCCGCTTGGTGTGGCCCCTGCCGCATGGTCTCCCCCGTCCTCGACGAGATCCAGGCCGAGAACCCCGACAAGATCACGGTTCTCAAGCTGAACGTCGACGAGAACCCCGACCTCGCGATGAAGTACCAGATCACCTCCATCCCCGCGATGAAGGTCTTCCAGGGCGGCGAGGTCAAGACCACCATCATCGGCGCCAAGCCGAAGTTCGCGCTCGAGAAGGATCTCGCCGCTTTCATCGGCTGATCGCTCGCGCGGCACGGCCGACGCAGCATCCGGATCCCCGGCGACCTCAGGGTCGTCGGGGATCTGTGCGTTTCAGGACGCGTCGAGGTGCACGGAGGCGTCCCACCGTCGGTGGGTCTCGTGATCACCGAGCAGCCGCCACACCGCGGCCGTCAACGGCGGGTAATCCAGAGCTATCTGTCGGAGCACACGGTAGTGGCGAGATGCACTCGGTCGCGAGCCGCCGTTCTCGGCGATGTTCTCGGCCCGGAGGATCAGAACGACGAGTTCATCGACCGATGGGAGGTCTTCCATGAAGTCCCACGGATCCTCGCCGCTTCGCAGCCGCTCGTCCACCAGAACCGACAGCTCGTCGGCCGCCTCGGCGCGCAAGAGTTCGAGGCTTGCCCGCCTCCGCGGGTGGTCTTCGTGCGTCGCCATTCATCCAGCGTACGACGACCGCGCGAGTGTCGGGCCACTCGCGACAACGTGGTGGAAAGGTCGCCGAGACCTCCCGGCGCCGCTAGGATCCGTAGCCGTCCTCGCCGAGCTCACCGAGGATGCGATTCAAGTCCTGGATGGTAGCGAAATCTATTGTGATCTGGCCTTTTCTAGCCGTTAGGCCGATCTTCACCCGAGTGTTGAGCCGGTCCCCCAACCTCTCCGCGACCTCATCGAGGTGTCCCCGACGAGCGCCTGGCTTGGGGGGCGGCGTGCGCTTGGACGACAGTTCCGGGCCCTTCGCCGCAGCTTCCGCCGCGCGCACCGACAGGTCCTCGTTGACGATCTTGTCGGCGAGACGCTGCATCGTGTCGGCGTCTTCGACCGAGAGGATCGCCCGAGCGTGTCCGGCACTGAGAACACCTGCCGCGACCCGCTGCTGCACGGGAACAGGCAGCTTCAGGAGGCGGATGGTGTTGCTGATCTGCGGCCGCGACCGCCCGATCCTGGTGGCGAGCTGTTCCTGGGTGATCCCGAAGTCTTCGAGCAACTGCGAGTAGGCGGATGCTTCTTCCAAGGGGTTCAGCTGCGAACGGTGGAGGTTCTCCAGCAGGGCATCGCGCAGGAGGTTCTCATCCGAGGTCTCACGGACGACAGCCGGGATGCTGTCCAGACCCGCTTCGCGGGATGCCCGGGTGCGCCGCTCCCCCATGATGAGTTCGTACGTGCCGTCGGACAGTGCCCGCACGACCACGGGTTGCAGGACGCCGAACTCCCGCACACTGTGCACCAGTTCCGCGAGATCGTCGGCATCGAAGTTCTGGCGTGGCTGCCGCGGGTTCGGAACGATCTTGTGCGGATCGATGTAGACGAGGCGGGCACCCGGCACCTCGACGAGATCGGGCTCGACGTCGCCACCCGCGCCCGACGACGGCGAGTCGGGGAAGAAGACGTCCACCGGACGGGATTCCGACATCTCCGTCGTGGGGATCAGTGCGCCGATACCGCGGCCGAGGCCGGTTCTTTTCGCCATTACTCTTCCTTCTGTTCTGCGCCGCGCCGAACGATCTCTACCGCTGCTTCGCGGTAGGCGATCGCGCCGGCGGACTGCCCATCGTAAGCGATGACGGTCTGACCGAAACTCGGGGCCTCCGAGACGCGGACGGAGCGGGGGATGACCGTGGCGAGCACCTCCGACGGGAAATGGGTGCGCACCTCTTCGGCGACCTGCTGAGCCAGACGCGTGCGTCCGTCGTACATGGTCAGCAGAATGGTCGAGAGTCGCAGCTCGGGGTTGAGGTGGCGCTGGATCATCTTCACGCTGCCCAGCAACTGGCTGAGCCCCTCCAGCGCGTAATACTCGCACTGGATCGGGATCATGACCTCACGGGCGGCGGTGAATGCATTGATCGTGAGAAGCCCCAGCGACGGGGGACAGTCGATCAGCACGAAATCGACGTGCACGTCGGTATCGGCCAGGTACTCGTCGAGTGCGGTGCGCAGTCGGTGCTCCCGGGCGACCTGGGAGACGAGTTCGATCTCAGCGCCGGCCAGATGGATCGTGCTCGGGGCGCAGAAGAGCGTGGGGGACTCCGGGCTCTGCTGCACGACCTCCGCGAGCGGGACCTCATCGATCAGCACGTCGTAAACGCTGGGGACATCCGCGGAGTGCGGCACGCCGAGCGCTGTCGAGGCGTTCCCCTGTGGATCCAGATCGATCACCAGTACCCGGGCGCCCAATGTCGCGAGAGCGGCGGCGATGTTGACGGCACTGGTCGTCTTACCGACTCCGCCCTTCTGGTTCGACACCGTGATCACGCGGGTGTCGCCGGTCATTTCGACCGACACGGCCTCGAGCGACCGGCGGCGGGCCGACAGGTTCGCTATTTCACGCGCTATGGGGGAGTCATCGAGCCCCGCGAAGGGGGAGGAGTCATCGGGTTGTTTCACGTGAAACACTCTCTTTCATCCCCGCGCAGCACATCTGGTCCACTCTACGTCAGAGCCCTCCCGCGGCCCACCTCGCCCCGTCGATGGCCACCGATATCCACCCTCATGTTTCACGTGAAACATTGCGAGGATGGATGCTGGGATCAGCGCCGGGATGAGCGAAGAACCCGTGCTCGCACGACGCGGGTGGGCTCAGCAAGGAGATTCGCTCCGACGGTTTCGACACGCACGTCGCGCAGGCCGAAACGGGAGATCTGCTTCGCCGCGGACTCGATCTCGTTACCCGCGTTCGCGCCTTTGAGAAGAACGAGCTCGCCGCCGTCCCGGGCGAGCGGTGCGGTCAGGGGGAGGAGAGTCCGAAGAGCACTCACGGCCCGGGCGGTGACGATATCCAGTGTTCCCGCGCCCGTCCAGTCCTCACCGCGCGAACGCACGACCTCGATATTGGTCAGGCCGAGGGCGTCCACCTGCTCACTGAGCCAGGTCGTTCGCCGCTCCATCGGCTCGATGAGCACGAACTGCACATCGGGCCGAGCGATGGCGAGGACGAGACCGGGAAGACCGGCCCCCGAGCCGACATCGCCGACTCTGCCCGAGAAGAGGCGAGCCGTCACCGCACTGTTGAGGATGTGTCTGCTCCACAGTCGGGGCAGCTCCAGAGGCCCGATCAGTCCGCGCTCCTCGCCGTGTGCCGCCAGCGCCGCCGTGTAGGCACGCGCAACTCCGATGCGATCCCCGAAGATCTCCGCCGCAGCGGCGGGTTCTTCCTCGAGATCCGTCATCGATGTTTCACGTGAAACACTCAAGCCCGGCGGATCACGGGGTGGCGCTCAGCGCCCTCACCGAAGGACTCCGAGGAGAACCCGCGGTCGGCCGCGATGTCGTGGATGAGCTTGCGCTCGTAGCTCGACATCGCCGGCAGGGATGCTTGCGAAGCGCCCTCTTCCAAACGTTCGATGGCGCGGTCGACGAGGACCTCCAGCTCGCGCTGGCGAGCATCGCGTGATCCGCCGATGTCGAGGATCAGGCGGGAGAACCGGCCGGTCGTGCTCTGCACGGCGAGACGTGTCAGCTCTTGCAGGGCTTGAACCGTGTCGGGATCCGCCAGTCGCCCGAGGGATCCTGCCGCTTCCGTCTCAACCGACACGTACGCACGCCCTCCACGCACGTCCAAGGCGAGATCACCGTCGATGTCGGCGATGTCGAGCAGTCCCTCGAGGTAATCGGCTGCCGCGTCACCCTCTTGCTCCAGCTGCGCGTCGGTGGGAGTGATCCGGGCGTCGGTCTGCTCAGAAGTCGTCATGATCGTCTTTCAGGAGTGAGGTGGGGTCAGCGGGCCGGGGGAGCGTCGGGCAAGGCGCCGGGCGCATCGCCGCTCGCCGAACCGTTCAACGGACGCGTCGCGCCGCCCTTGCCGGTCTGCTTCTTCGACCGCTGCTTGCCCACCGGCTGCTGCCGCTTGGGAGCCGCCGCGCGAGCGCGTTCGGCTTCTTCGAGCAAGCGCTGCTGCTCGGCCTGGTACTTCTCCAGGGGGACGACCTTGCCGCTGGCATCGATGGCCTTGCCCTTGCGAGCAAGACGTTCTTCTCGCGCCTGTGCCGCCTCGGAACCCGGAGTCGGCATCTCACGGATGACGATGAACTGCTGCACCATCGTCCACAGGTTGCTCGTGAACCAGTAGATGACGACACCCAGCGGGAAGAACACACCGGAGAAGATGAAGCCCAGCGGAAGGATGAACAGCATGATCCGCTGCATCTGGTAGGCCTGGCCGGTCTTGGCTTCGGGGGAGAGGTTCTTGGAAATGATCTGCAGCTGGGTGAAGAACTGCGAAGCGATCATCAGCACGACGAGGATGAGCAGGATGATCACGGTCACCATGCCGTCCGGCTGACCCCACGCGGTCACGAGGTTCACGTGCATCGAGGCGACGTCGAACAGGCGCGCGTCGAAGAACTCCTGCGTGAGGTTGGCGTCGAGCAGCCCGACGCCACCGATCCCGGCAGCCTGGTGCTTGGTCACATCGTTCAGCACGCTGAACAGGGCGAAGAACACCGGCATCTGCACGAGCAGCGGAAGACAGCTCGACACGGGGGTGGTGCCATGCTTCTTGTACAGCGCCATCGTCTCGCGGCTCATCGCCTCCCGCGACAGCTGATCCTTCTTGCCGCGGTACTTCTCCTGAACTTTTCGCAGTTCAGGGGCGATTTCCATCATCTTTCGCTGGCTCTTGATCTGCCTCACGAAGAGGGGGATCATCGCCGCGCGCACGACGATGACGAGACCGACGATCGCGAGCACCCAGGTGATACCGGCTGCCGCGGGCAGACCGATGAGGGTGAAGAGGGAGTGCCAGGCGACCAGCACGAGCTCGACCAGCCACTTCAGCGGCCAGAGGATGGTTCCAATCAGATCCGGCACGGATCAATCCTTTCGGGGGGGCACGACGAAGCCGTGCGGGGTGAGCTCATGACGGAAAGCACGGTGTGGCGGCACGTCGTCGATTCCACCCTGAGCCCAGGGGTGGCATCGGGCGAGTCGCGCGGCCGCCAGAGCCACGCCCTTCACAACCCCGTGCTGCTGAACAGCACCGACCGCATAGGCCGAACACGAGGGGTAGTACTTGCACACGTCGCCATAGACGTGGGAGATCGTCGCCCGATAGCCGTGCAACGCCGCGAGCGCGGTGTTGCGGGGAATCAGGGGGACGGAAGAGAGAAGAGTGGATGCTTCGAGGTGCGCCGGCCCCGTGGCCGACGTCGGAAGCGTCGAAGCGCTCATGCGGCTTTCCGCCTCAGACAGCGAGCGACCTCGTCGCGCAGCATTCCGAAATCGGCGGTCGACGCGCCCGGGAGGGCACGGATGACGACATCAGCGCCGGGGCGCACCTCGGGAAGCATCTCGGCGCAGACCGCCTTCAAGCGGCGGCGCACGGTGTTGCGGACGACGGCAGAACCCACTTGCTTGCTGACGATGAAGCCGAACCGCGTCGGCGCATGCTCGACACCCGTGCCGACGTAGGTGACGGTGTGCGTGGCCGCACAACGAACACCGCGTCGGACGATGGCTTTATAGTCCGATCCGCGGGTGAGTCGGTTCGGCTTCGCGAGCACTGGTGGGGGTCAGGCCGAGAGCTCGGTGCGCCCCTTGGCGCGACGAGCCGAGAGGATGGCGCGACCGGCGCGCGTGTGCATGCGGGCACGGAAGCCGTGCTTCTTGGCACGACGACGGTTGTTGGGCTGGAAAGTACGCTTGGTCATGAGATCACTCCGGGATCGGTGAACGCCCGGGCGCTCTTCCGGGCAGAGATGGTGGGACTGCCGCGAGGGCGTAAGTCAACCGACTAAGGTTACGTCTCCCAGCGCGCGAACTCAAACCCGCACAGCAAACGCAGATTATCCCCAATCCCCGCACCGAGCCCTGGCAATGACACGCGGGCCGGTTCTACAGTGGGTTTTGCTCTCGAGACGACCGCTGACTAACGTGGCTCCGAAAGTTATCCACAGGTTCGACGCTCTCCCGTCGATCTGCGACGCGCCGAATCTTCCGGGGGAACGATGGCACCCAACGATGTCTCCGACGTCCCGCTCTGGGCCACCGTGCTCGACAAACTCGACGAGGACGACCGTGTCACCCCGCAACTGCGCGGCTTCCTGAATCTCGTCGTGCCGAGCGGTGTGTACGCCGGGGTGCTCTACCTCGATGTTCCCAACGACCTCACCGCGGCGCAGATCAACAAGCGCCTGCGCCTGCCACTGCTCGAGGCACTGACGAAGGTCGACTCCGACGAACCGGCGTCCTCCTTCCGCGTCGCCGTGAACCCCGACCTCATCGATGTCCACATCTCCTCTCCGGCCACGCACGAAGCGGAGCGCGATCGCGAGCGTGAGCGGGAGCGCGCAGCGATGCCCGCGCCCAGCTCGATCCGCCCGAACGTCGCAGACACCTCCGAGTCGTCGTCACCCGCGTCACGCAACGACACCCGGCTGAACCCGAAGTACACCTTCGACAACTTCGTGATCGGGCAGTCGAACCGTTTCGCCCACGCGGCAGCGGTCGCCGTGGCCGAGGCTCCGGCGAAGGCCTACAACCCACTCTTCATCTACGGCGATTCCGGACTCGGCAAGACGCACCTGCTGCACGCCATCGGGGACTACGCCGTCAGCATGTATGCCGGCATCCGCGTGCGTTACGTCTCGAGCGAGGAGTTCACGAACGACTTCATCAACTCGATCGTGAACAACCGCGGCTCGGCGTTCCAGGCCCGATACCGCGACGTCGACATCCTCCTCATCGACGACATCCAATTCCTCCAGGGCCGTGCGGAGACGCAGGAAGCCTTCTTCCACACCTTCAATACGTTGCACGATCACGACAAGCAGGTCGTGATCACGAGCGACGTGCCTCCCAAACACCTCACCGGCTTCGAGGATCGGATGCGGAGCCGGTTCGAGTGGGGCCTGATCACCGACGTTCAGGCCCCCGACCTCGAAACCCGCATCGCGATCCTGCGGAAGAAGGCGCAGAGCGAGCGGCTGCAGATCCCCGATGAGGTGCTGGAGTACATCGCCACGGTGGTCTCCTCCAACATCCGCGAGCTGGAGGGCGCTCTGATCCGCGTCTCGGCCTTCGCCAGCCTCAACCGCTCCACCCTCGACATGTCACTGGCCCAGACGGTCCTGCGCGACATCATCGATCAGGACGACACGAACGTCGTCTCGCCGACCGACATCATCACCGCGACCGCGCAGTATTTCAAACTGTCCGTCGACGACCTGTACGGGTCTTCGCGCTCCCAGGCCATCGCCACGGCGCGGCAGATCGCGATGTACCTCTGCCGGGAGCGGACCAGCCTGTCACTGCCCAAGATCGGGCAGCTGTTCGGCAACCGCGACCACACCACCGTCATGTACGCCTACAAGAAGATCAGCGACCTGATGAAGGAGCGACGCTCCATCTACAACCAGGTCTCCGAGATCACCACGCTCCTCGGCCGTCGCTGAGTCTTCTCACTCCGCGGTCCCTTCGGGGCGGCATTCGGCGCGCATTCGTGTTTGACAATCCCCGCCCGAGACGCCATGATTCGGCGTTCTGCACATGTGGAAAACGTGTGGATAACTTCGGATTCCGACCTGTTCGCCTGTGAGGGAATCACGCTCCGCTGTGGACGATCGTCCGAACGAGGTCGGCCGCCCGAGAAACTTCCCGCACGCTTTCCGCAGCGGCTCCACATCTCACACGCTTGTAGTTCCCAGGCCGCCGCTGGCATCCCCAGACTTATCCACAGATTCCACAGCTGTTAACAAGATGAAGAACATTTCCCTAATGAAGATCCCGTTCGATCACCTTTACGAGAAACATGCGCTTACAAGTTCCCGGCGAAGCGGGCACTAGCATGAGTACGCCAGACCCGACGTCGAGGGAGCGCCCGTGAAATTCCACGTCAATCGTGATGTGTTCAGCGAAGCTGTGTCGTTCGTCGTCAAGCTGCTTCCGCAGCGCAATCCGCAGCCGATCCTGGCGGGTGTGCTGATCGAAGCGAGCGAAGCGGGGCTTTCCCTCGCCGCGTTCGACTACGAAGCATCCGCCCGCACCACGATCGAGGCCACGGTCGATCAGCCCGGCACGATCCTCGTGCACGGCCGGCTGCTCTCCGAGATCGCGAGCCGGCTGCCGAACGCTCCGATCGAGATCTCCGTCGATGACGACGGTGGGATCCTGCTGAGCTGCGGCTCGGCGCGTTTCACGCTGGCCTCCATGCCCGTCCAGGAGTACCCCGCGATCCCCGAGGTCTCAGGGGAGTCGGGGCTGGTGCCCGCCGAAGACTTCGCCACGGCGATCGCGCAGGTGGCATTCGCGGCATCCCGCGACGACGTGACACCCGTTCTCACCGGCGTACAGCTCGAGGTCTCGGGCACGACCCTCAGCCTCGTCGCGACCGACCGTTATCGCGTCGCCCTGCGCGAGATCCCCTGGGACGGTGGTTCGACCGCATCCGACGAACCCACCACCGCTCTTGTCCCCGCTCGCACCCTGCAGGAGGTCGGCAAGACCTTCGCCCACGGCGGAGACATCTCGATCGCCTTCTCAGGCTCGGGCGATCGGGAGATCATCGCTTTCACGGCCGGCAACAAGACGGTGACGTCGCTGTTGATCAAGGGCAATTTCCCGCCGGTGCGACGACTGTTCCCCGCCGCGACCGAGCATCACGCCGTCGTCAACACGGCTGAACTCGCCGAGGCCGTCCGACGCGTCGCGCTCGTGCTCGACCGCTCTGCACCGCTGCGTTTCACGTTCTCGGCCGACAGTGTCTCGATGGATGCTTCCGGCACCGAGCAGGCGCGCGCTTCGGAGTCCGTCGACGCCACCCTCGCCGGCGAAGAGGTCACCCTCGGGCTGAACCCGCAGTATCTGCTCGAGTCGCTCGGCGCGGTGCGCAGCGAGTTCGCGCGGGTCACCTTCACCTCGAGCGAGAACGCCAACAAGCTCAGCCCCGTGCTCGTGACGCCGCAGACTTCGGGCGGCGAGGGAACGTTCAAGTACCTCCTGCAGCCCAATCTGCTCCTGCGCTGACGTCCGGGGCCGCGGGTAGTCTGACCCGGTGATCGTGGAGCAGCTCAGCCTCGTCGACTTCCGCAATTATGCGGTGGCCGACGTCGAGCTCGCACCCGGTGCCAACGTGTTCGTCGGTCGCAACGGGCAGGGAAAGACGAACCTGGTCGAAGCGATCGCCTACCTCGCCACCTTGGGATCTCATCGCGTCTCCACCGACGCTCCGATGGTGAGAGACGGCCAGGATGCCGCGATCGTCCGCGCTCGTCTCGCTCACGGGGAGCGACGGGTGCTGCTGGAGTTGCAGCTCAATCGCCAGGGTGCCAATAAGGCCCGCGTCAACGGTGCGAGCGTGAAACCCGCTGAACTCCCGCGCTATGCCCAAGCGGTGCTCTTCGCTCCGGAAGATCTGCAGATCGTGCGCAGCGATCCCTCCGCACGACGCAGATTCGCCGATCAGTTGCTCGTGCAGCGGTCGCCACGCCTCTCGGGCGTGCTGGGCGACTACGACCGAGTGCTGCGCCAGCGCAACGCGCTGCTCAAATCGGCGCGAGCGCGGGGGGTGCGCGGTGACGCCTTATCGACCCTCGACGTCTGGGACGACAAGCTCGTTTCACTCGGTACCGAGGTCATCGAGGCGCGGCTGGCGCTCGCGAACGATCTCGCCGAACCGGTGTCGCACGCTTACGCGGCGATCGCCGGCGCCGATCACGAACCGCGGTTGGACTGGGCGCTGTCGGTGCGCGGGAGCGACCCAGAAGACGACGAAACGGGCGATTCGGCGGATTCGGCCGCGGGATCGCTTGCCGACCAGTTCCGCGCCGCTCTCGCCGCTCGGCGGAGCGCCGAGCTCGAACGCGGCATCACGCTCGTCGGTCCGCACCGTGATGATCTGGTGCTGCGCGTGCGGGGACTGCCGGTCAAGGGATACGCCTCCCATGGGGAATCATGGTCGGTCGCCCTCGCCCTCCGGCTCGCCTCCGCGGAGTTGCTACGCGCGGAGTCCCGGCTCGGCGACCCCGTCCTCATCCTCGACGACGTCTTCGCCGAACTCGATGCCGGGCGACGAGAACGTCTGGCCGCCGTGGCGAGCGGGTACGAGCAGGTCATCGTGACCTCGGCGGTGGAAGAAGACGTGCCCGAAGCATTGCGGGCACGTCTCGTGCGCGTGGACGGCGGCCGCATCGTGGAGGCCGTCGATGAATGACGAGGCAGAACTCCCCGAGACCATGGCCACCTACCTGCGTCTCCGCGGTCTCGAGCCCTCGCCCTACCACCGGCGACGTCGGCGACAGAAGACCACCGACGACGTGAACGTGCCGTTCACCGCCGGGCGCGACCCGCGCGGCGTCGGGGACGTGCTGGCCGACCTCACCCGCACCGCGGGGTGGAACTCCGCCCTCGCGCGGGAGGACCTCGTGCGAACGTGGGACGAAGTCGCCGGCGCCGACACCGCCCAGCACACCCGCCCGGTGGCGCTCGACGCGGGGATGCTGACGGTGCAGGCCGATTCCACGGCCTGGGCGAAGCAGCTGCAACTCATGCGTGCGCACATCCTCTCGGAGATCGTTCGACGCTTCCCGGAGGCGGGG
Organism: Microbacterium hanjuni; assembly: GCF_043556395.1. NCBI lineage: Bacteria > Bacillati > Actinomycetota > Actinomycetes > Micrococcales > Microbacteriaceae > Microbacterium > Microbacterium hanjuni. The sequence continues at coordinate 482,842 of NZ_JBIGIK010000002.1, read as the reverse complement.
GTCGACAGCATCCGGTTCATCGGCCCGGACGTCCCCTCCTGGAAATGGGGCCCCAGAGCCATTCAGGGCCGTGGTCCGCGCGATACCTACGGGTAACCGACGTCCGGAACTAGCCCGCGGATTTTCATCGCGCCACAGGGGCGTACAGGCTCCGAGATGAGCGCGCACCAGGTAGAATGGGATCGACCCCGTTGACCGATGTGGAGCGCGCTGAACCTATGACGTCCGACAATCCCGACAGCGTCCCCGAAGAACCCGAATCCCGACCCGCCGAGCGGGTGCACAACGACTACGGTGCAGACGAGATCCAGGTACTCGAGGGCCTCGAGGCGGTACGCAAGCGCCCCGGTATGTACATCGGCTCCACGGGCGAGCGCGGCCTCCACCACCTCGTCTACGAGATCGTCGACAACTCCGTCGATGAAGCGCTCGCCGGGTACTGCGACACGATCGAAGTCACGATCCTCGAGGACGGCGCCGTGCGCGTCATCGACAACGGCCGTGGCATCCCGGTCGACATGCACCGCACCGAGGGGAAATCGACCGTCGAGGTCGTTCTGACGGTGCTGCACGCGGGTGGCAAGTTCGGCGGCGGCGGTTACGCCGTGTCGGGTGGTCTGCACGGCGTGGGTTCCTCCGTCGTCAACGCCCTCTCCTCGCGCCTCGAGGTCGAGGTTCGTCGCCAGGGTCATGTCTGGCGTCAGACCTACCTCGGCGGTGGAGTGCCGGAGGCTCCGCTGGTGCAGGGCGAGGCCAGCGACGAGACCGGCACGACCATCACGTTCTGGCCGGATGAGACGATCTTCGACACCGTCGACTTCGACTACGAGACGCTGCGCACCCGCTTCCAGCAGATGGCGTTCCTGAACAAGGGTCTGCGCATCACCCTGCGCGACGAGCGACCGTTGGCCATCTCGGTCGAAGCGGGCGCCGACGGCGAGGAGACGCCCCACCACCCGCACGATTCGTTCCTGTACGAGCGCGGTCTGGTGGACTACGTCGAATACCTCAACAAGGTGCGTCGTGCCGATGTCGTGAACGACCAGATCATCGACTTCGAATCCGAGGACACCGATCGCAAGATCGCCCTCGAGATGGCGATGCAGTGGACCACGAGTTACACCGAAACGGTCTTCACCTTCGCGAACACGATCAACACCCACGAGGGTGGCACGCACGAAGAGGGCTTCCGCGCCGCGCTGACCGCTCTGGTCAACAAGTACGCACGGGCCAACAACCTGCTCAAGGAGAAGGACGACAACCTCTCGGGCGAAGACGTCCGCGAAGGCCTGACGGCCGTCATCTCCGTGAAGCTCGCCGAGCCGCAGTTCGAGGGTCAGACCAAGACCAAGCTCGGCAACACCGAAGCGAAGGCCTACGTGCAGAAGGCAGTCGGCGACCGCCTCGGCGACTGGTTCGACCGCAATCCGGTGCAGGCGAAGAACGTCGTGCGCAAGGCCATCGACGCCAACACCGCTCGACTCGCTGCCCGCAAAGCGCGCGAGACCGCACGTCGCAAGAGCGTGTTCGAGTCGGCGTCGATGCCCGACAAGCTCAAGGACTGCACGAGCAAGGATCCCAAGATCAGCGAGGTCTTCCTCGTCGAGGGCGACTCGGCCGGCGGCTCGGCCGTGCAGGGCCGGGACCCCCACATCCAGGCGATCCTCGCCCTCCGCGGGAAGATCCTCAACGTCGAGCGTGCGCGCCTCGACCGTGCCCTCGGCAACAACGAGGTGCAGGCGATGATCCAGGCCTTCGGTACCGGGATCGGCGAGGACTTCGACATCGAGAAGGCCCGCTATCACAAGATCGTTCTGATGGCCGATGCCGATGTCGACGGCCAGCACATCACGACCCTGCTGCTGACCTTGCTGTTCCGCTACATGCGCGGGCTCATCGAAGCCGGGTTCGTCTACCTCGGGCAGCCACCGCTGTACCGGTTGAAGTGGTCGAACTCGCCGCACGAGTACGTCTACAGCGATCGTGAGCGCGACGCTCTGCTCGCGGCGGGTGTCGCCGAGGGCAAGCGCATTCCCAAGGACAACGGCATTCAGCGCTACAAGGGTCTCGGCGAGATGAACCCGAAGGAGCTGTGGGAGACGACGATGAACCCGCAGACCCGCACCCTGCTGCAGGTGACGATCGACGATGCGGCTGCCGCCGACGAGATCTTCTCGGTGCTCATGGGTGAAGACGTCGAATCCCGACGCGGATTCATCCAGCGCAACGCCAAAGACGTGCGCTTCCTCGACATCTGACGCGCTCACCCGCGCCCGCCGACTGACGAACTGAGAACCCATGGCTGACGAAGAACGTCCGACCCCCGAGCACGACCACGGCCGCATCGACCAGGTCGACCTGCAGCTCGAGATGCAGCGCAGCTACCTCGACTATGCGATGAGCGTCATCGTCGGTCGCGCGCTGCCCGACGTGCGCGACGGGCTCAAGCCCGTGCACCGCCGCGTGATCTACGGCATGTACGACGGCGGATTCCGCCCCGACAAGTCGTTCTCCAAGTGCGCGCGCGTCGTGGGCGAGGTCATGGGTCAGTACCACCCCCACGGTGACGCGCCGATCTACGACGCCCTCGTGCGTCTCGTCCAGCCGTGGTCGCTGCGCTACCCGCTGGCCCTCGGCCAGGGAAATTTCGGTTCTCCGGGCAACCAGGGCGCCGCCGCGCCCCGCTACACCGAGACCAAGATGGCTCCGCTCGCGCTCGAGATGGTGCGCGACATCGAAGAGGAGACCGTCGACTTCCAAGACAACTACGACGGTCAGACGCAGGAGCCGGTCGTGCTCCCCGCCCGCTTCCCGAACCTGCTGGTCAACGGCTCGGTGGGTATCGCCGTCGGCATGGCGACCAACATCCCCCCGCACAACCTGCGCGAGGTCGCCGCTGGTGCTCTGTGGGCGCTCGATCGCCCCGAGGCCGACCGTGAAGAACTGCTCGAGGGGCTCATTGAGCTCATCCACGGCCCGGACTTCCCGACCCACGCCCAGATCCTCGGAACGCGGGGGATCAAGGATGCTTATCGCACCGGCCGCGGTTCCATCACGATGCGCGCGGTGGTCAGCGTCGAAGAGATCCAGGGCCGCACGTGCCTCGTGATCACCGAACTGCCGTACCAGGTGAACCCCGACAACGTCGCCGTGAAGATCCGCGACCTCGCCCGCGATGGCAAGATCACCGGGATCGCGGACATCCGCGACGAGAGCTCGGATCGCACCGGTCAGCGACTGGTCATCGTGCTCAAGCGCGATGCGGTCGCCAAGGTCGTGCTGAACAACCTGTACAAGCACACGCAGCTGCAGGACAACTTCGGCGCCAACATGCTCGCGATCGTCGACGGGGTACCCCGCACCCTGCCGCTCGACGGATTCATCACCTACTGGATCGCGCACCAGATCGAAGTGATCGTGCGGCGCACCCTGTTCCGCCTGCGCAAGGCCGAGGAGCGGGCGCACATCCTGCGGGGCCTTCTCAAGGCGCTCGACGCGCTCGATGAGGTCATTGCGCTCATCCGTCGGTCACCGACGGCCGATGACGCCAAGAACGGCCTGATCGAGCTGCTCGCGATCGACGGCATCCAGGCCGACGCGATCCTGCAGATGCAGCTGCGCCGACTGGCAGCGCTCGAGCGACAGAAGATCATCGACGAGGCGAACGATCTCGAGGCTCAGATCGCCGACTTCCAGGCGATCCTCGCCGACCCGGTACGTCAACGCGCCATCGTGCGCGACGAGCTGACCGAGATCGTCGCCAAGTACGGTGACGACCGCCGCACCCAGATCCTGCCCGGCTACGACGGCGACATGTCAGTGGAAGACCTGATCCCCGAAGAGGAGATGGTGGTCACGGTCACGCGTGAGGGCTACATCAAGCGCACCCGCAGCGACAACTACCGCTCGCAGCACCGCGGCGGCAAGGGCGTCAAGGGTGCTCAGCTGCGCGCAGACGACGTCGTGGAGCACTTCTTCGTCACCACGACGCACCATTGGCTGTTGTTCTTCACGAACAAGGGGCGGGTCTACCGCGCCAAGGCCTACGACGTACCCGAGGCCGGCCGCGACGCGAAGGGCCAGCACGTCGCCAACCTCCTCGCGCTGCAGCCCGACGAGGAGATCGCCCAGATCCTCGACATCCGCGACTACGACGTGGCGACCTACCTGGTGCTCGCCACGCGTGGTGGGCTGGTCAAGAAGACCCGCCTCACCGAGTACGACACCAACCGCCAGGGCGGGGTCATTGCGATCCGTCTGCGCGGGGCCGACGAGCCGGACGGCGACGAGGTCGTCAGCGCCTTCCTCTCCGACGAGGGCGATGACGTGATGTTGATCAGTCGCCACGGCATGTCGTTGCGCTTCACCGCGACCGACGATTCCCTGCGTCCGATGGGACGCGCGACCGAGGGTGTGAAGGGGATGTCCTTCCGTGACGACGACAGTCTGCTGTCGGCCTCGCTCGTGCGCGATGATGCCTACGTCTTCGTCGTGACCGAGGGCGGATACGCGAAGCGCACCGCGGTGGACCAGTACCGCACGCAAAGTCGAGGCGGTCTCGGCATCAAGGTGGCGCGCCTGAGCGATGACCGGGGCGACCTGGCGGGCGGTCTGATCGCCTCCGCGGACGACGAGATCCTCGTGGTTCTTGCCAGCGGCAAGGTGGTACGCTCTGCCGTGGCCGAGGTCCCTGCCAAGGGTCGCGACACGATGGGAGTCGTTTTCGCCCGTGCCGGCGACGACGATCGCATCATCGCGATCGCCCGAAACGGTGAGCGGGGACTCGCCGAAGCCACCGATCACGATGAGGCTCCAGAGCCCGAAGATTCGGTTCCTGCGTCGGATGAGACTCCGACCGGGACCCCCGAGGAAAGCACGGACGAATGAGCACGGTAGCCGACAAGCTTGCCAAGAAATCGACGCACAAGACCACGGCGAAGCAGGTCCGCCTCCGTCTCGTCTACATCGACTTCTGGTCGGCCGTGAAACTGTCGTTCCTGGCAGCGGTGGCTTTGGCCGTTGTCACGGTGGTGTCGTTCTTCCTCGTGTACATGGTCATCGAGGCCATCGGCCTGATCGACAGGATCGACGAGTTCTTCGTCAGCTTCTCCGACGGGGGCGTGTCGATCAGCCAGTTCGTGGGTCTGCCGCAGGTCATGGCGTTCGCTGCGATCGTGGCGATTTTGAACCTGGTCGTGGTCACCGTGATGGGCGCCGTGATGGCGGGCATCTACAACCTCGCCGTCAAGGTCACCGGCGGACTGCTGGTCGGTTTCACCTCGAACTGACGACCTCGCCCGATTCGTGAAAACGTCGCGGTTCGGGTAAAGTCTTCGAGGTTGACGACTTGGTTCGTCAGTGCGGAACGGGGCTATAGCTCAGTTGGTTAGAGCGCTTCACTGATAATGAAGAGGTCCCAGGTTCAAATCCTGGTAGCCCCACAACAGCCCCGGGGCCTTAACTCAGTTGGTAGAGTGCCTGCTTTGCAAGCAGGATGTCAGGAGTTCGAATCTCCTAGGCTCCACAACGCAGGAAGCGGGGGGGGGGGGGGGGGGGGGCGCTCTTCTTTTTCCCCCACGGGGGCCGCGACAACGCGGCAAACTCCTCCCCCCCCCCCCCCCCCGCTTCTGCTTTACCACAGCGGGGGCCGGGGGCAGGCCCGCCGGTAAGGTGGGGCGATGGACACCCGGGTCGCTGCCTATGCGGTCATCGTCGACGAAGGCGACCGCGTTCTCCTCGCACACTGGAACGAGGGCCGTCACGCCGCATGGACGTTGCCCGGCGGTGGGCTGGAACCGGGGGAAGACCCCGAGCATGCTGCTCGACGCGAGGTGAAGGAAGAGACCGGGTATCGCGTCGCCCTCGACGGGCTGCTCGGCATCCATTCCCGAGTGATCCCCGCAACCCAACGTCTGAGCGCCGAGGCGACCGACCCGTTGCATGCCCTGCGCATCATCTATCGCGCCCACGTCATCGGAGGGCGCCTGCGCGACGAGGTGAACGGTTCGACCGACCGCGCGCAGTGGTTCTCCCTGGGGGAGGCAAAAGAGCTGCACCGAGTGAAGCTCGTCGACATCGCGTTGCGGATGGCGGGGGTCTACGCCCCGGAGGACTCCACCGAGATATCGGCGACGGTCGCGCCGTAGGCGGAGATGAGATCGTCGGCGTCGACGAAGAGGCTGTAACCGTGGGCGCCGGCGCCCATCGCGATGCGACGGCCCACGATGCGTTCGTCGGCGAAGATCGGCCACGCGGTATGGCTGCCGATGGGCACGATCGTGCCCCGCTCGTAGCCGGTCGCGGCCAACGCCGAATCCGCATCGGGGAACTTCAGCTTGTTGACGCCGACCACGGCCCTCAGCTTCGGCCAGGAGATGGCACGGTCACCGGGGATGAGTGCGAAGAGGTAGGTGTCGTCGGAGCGCTTCACCACGAGCGTCTTGATGATCTCGGACGGATCCAAACCGAGAAGCCCCGCTGCCTCGATGAGACTCGAGGCAGCGGGGCGTTCCTGGACATCAATGGACAGCCCACGCTCGGCGGCCGCCGAGCGTACACGTTCCGTGGGGTCTGGGCTCACGCGTCGGGGGCGCGCAGCGGGTCGTCGGCCACCCACAGTTCGTCGTCGGCGCGCAACGTCTGCCAGGCGGCGTAGGCGACACCGATGGCGGCCGCGGCACCGAGGATGATCGCGAACACGCCTCCTGCGCCGATGCCGTCGTTCTTGGGCGCGACGGCCAGCTTCTTCGACAGCGCCTTGGTGGCCTGCTTGCTGTACTTGTCCGCCTTCTTCGAGTAGGCCTTCGCATCCGGGAGCGAGAATCCGCGTCCGCTTGCCAGCTTCGAGCGGGTCTCGCCGGCAGCGTCCCAGATCGACAGCGCCGAACCCACGAGCGCACCGGCCGTCGGAACGACCTTGTCGCTGAGGAGGTGCTTGGATGCTTCGACGGTGCGCCCGACGTAGGGGGCGGCGTACTTGCCGTACGACTGCTGAACGGTGGGAACCACCTGCTCACGGCCGAAGTGGCTGATCTGACGACCGGCCTCCTGGGCGACGTGGGCGCTCTCGTTCAAGAGAACCTGCTGCGACTCCCAGAGCTTGGATGCCTGCTCCTGGAGCTTGCGGAGTTCCTTCTTGCGCTTACGGCTGAGGCTCACGATGGTGCCCTCCCTGTCGATGGGACGTGTCGTCTCATCTTGCCAGACACCGCGCCCTCCGGACGGAGGGGCTTGCACATAACTCTGCGAGAATGTACCCATGACTTCTCCCAGCGCCGTTGCGACCATCCACACCAACCACGGCGACATCGTCGTCAACCTCTTCGGAGACCAGGCCCCCCGCACCGTTCAGAACTTCATCGGACTGGCCGACGGTTCGCAGGCGTGGACGGATCCCGCCACCGGCAAGCCGGGCGAGGGTGCGCTCTACAGCGACGTGATCTTCCACCGCATCATCCCCAACTTCATGATCCAGGGCGGCGACCCGCTCGGTCAGGGTGTGGGCGGTCCGGGCTATACCTTCAACGACGAGATCAACCCCGAGCTCGACTTCACCGCGCCGTACATGCTCGCCATGGCCAACGCGGGCTCGCGCCGCAACGCGATCACCGGACAGGCGGAGGGCACGAACGGTTCGCAGTTCTTCATCACGACCGACCCGACGCCCTGGCTGCAGGGCAAGCACACGATCTTCGGCGAGGTCGCCGATGACGCATCGAAGGCCGTCGTCGACGAGATCGCCGCCGTTCCCACCGGTGCGGGCGATCGCCCCGTCGAGCCGGTCGTCATGACGTCGATCGACGTCGTCCCGGTATGAGCCAGTCCGGTACGGAAGAGTTCCGCCGCAACAGCGACAACTTCTGCTATCGGCACCCTGATCGCCAGAGCTTCGTCCTCTGCCAGCGATGCCTGCGAACCATCTGTCCCGAGTGCCAGACGCAGGCCGCTGTCGGAGTGATCTGCCCGGAGTGCCTGGCAGACCAACGCAAGGCGCGAACCCCCGTGCAGCGCAAGGCCGAGCGCCGGTGGGCCCGTCGTCCCCAGGCTGTGGCCGCGGTGTCGAGCGGGCGACCCGTCGTCACCCTGTCGATCATCGCGGTGACCGCGTTGTTCTACATCGTGACCCTCATTCCGGGCTACGGTCCCGCTGTCAAGAACGCGCTCACCTACAGCAGCGTCTTCGTGACGCCGGAGTACGGTTTCGGTCTGCAGCCCTGGCGTGTGCTGACGGCGGCTCTCGTCCACGCCAGTTTCCTCCACCTTGCACTGAACATGCTCACCCTGTGGTTGGTGGGGCGCTTCCTTGAACCCCTGCTGGGCAAGGGGCGCTACCTCGCGCTCTACGTGATCAGTGCGCTCGGTGGGTCGGTCGCCGTCACGCTGCTGGCCCCGGTCACCCCGGTGGTGGGCGCGTCGGGCGCGATCTTCGGCCTCTTCGGAGCGCTGCTGGTGATCGGTCGGCACATCGGCGCGGACATCCGCTCGATCGCCGTGCTCATCGGGATCAACTTCGCGTTCCCGTTCGTGCTCGCGTTGATCAATTCGATCAACTCGGGATCGTTCGCAGCGTCACTGGCTGCGGTGGGAATCTCGTGGCAGGCGCACCTGGGCGGACTGGTGACGGGCGCCCTCATCGGGCTCGTCTATGCGCGCACGCGGAAACGTTCCCGGAGAGCACTGCAGATCGGACTTCTCGCGGCGCTCACCGTCGTGCTGGTGGCACTGCTGGCAGTGCCGTCGCTCTCGATCTGAGAGTTATCCACAGATTCATCCACACATGGGGATGAATCACACGGGTGTAGTTCTGGCGGTCAGCGCCAACGCGTCGTCATCAAGAACCCGACGAAGGCGATGCCGAAACCGATGACCAGGTTCCACGCGCCCACCCCGGGGATGGGGAACTGCATCGCGCTGAGGTAGAAGACGAGCACCCAGACGAGACCGATGAGCATCAGGCCCAACATGATGGGTTTGAACCACACCGGATTCGGCGCGGCCTCGCGCTCACTGCGTTCGGCGACCGGGTCTTCGCCACTGCTGGATCGTGCCATGCGCGCCAGTCTATCTCTCTGCTCCCCGTCATCCTGATATGCGAGAATCCAGGCGTGCAGACCCTTGACGAAGCGCCACCCTCGACACGGCGCGACCGGCGTGCACCGGCGAAGGTCAAGCCGCGACACCGGGTCTCCTTCTTCGGAGTGATCGGCGAACTGCTCATCACGGCCGGCGTCATCGTCTTCCTGTACGTCGCCTGGCAGATGTGGATCGGTGACCTGATCATCGGCGCCCAGGCCGACGCCCAGGGTCACACCCTTTCCCAGGAATGGGAGCAGCAGTACGAAGAGGTCCGTGAGCCCGTTGCGCCCGCGCCCGCCGCGCAGCCGGTCTACGCCGACCCCCCGGCGCTGCCGCAGCCCGTTGACGCGCAGACCTTCGGAGTGATGTGGATCCCGCGCCTGGGGGCCGACTACTCGCGGGAGATCGCCGGCGGAACGACACGGCCCCGCACCCTCGACACCAACCGCATCGGTCACTACACCGACGCGGCCATGCCGGGCGAGGTCGGCAACTTCGCCGTCGCCGCTCACCGTACGACCTACGGGGCTCCGTTCAACCGGCTGGCGGATCTGCACGTGGGTGACGCGATCGTGATCGAGACCGCGGAAGGGTGGTTCACCTACCGCTTCCGGACGCTGGAGTACGTCACCCCGCGCGAGGTGGACGTGCTCGCCGACGTCCCGCAGGCCCCCGACGCTCCCCCCGGCGAGCGATACCTCACCATGACGAGCTGCAGCCCCATGTTCTCCCTCGCCGAGCGGATCATCGGGTACAGCGTCTTCGAAGGCTTCACCCCGCGGGACGCCGGTCCGCCCGCCTCACTGACGGAAGCGGTGGTCTGATGTACGGCGCCTTATGGCGGGTTCTTCCCGGCCCCTGGTTCGTCCGCTTGTTCATCGTGCTGGTTCTGCTGGCGGCCGTACTCTACGGTCTCTTCTTCTACGCCTTCCCGTGGGTGAGCTCGATCGTGAACCCCCAGGACGCCACCGTCGGTTGACGACGATGCGCGTGCTCGTCGTCGACAATCACGACAGCTTCGTCCACACCCTGGTCGACTATCTGACCGAGCTCGGTGCCGAGGTCGAGATGGTCGAGGCGGATGCTGCCGTTCCAGCGCGCGATCTCGGCGAAGCCGACGCCGTCGTGATCTCTCCCGGACCGGGAACCCCCGAGGCCGCGGGATCGTCCGTCGAGATCGTGAGGGAGGCCGCTCGTCGCAGCATCCCGCTTCTCGGTGTCTGCCTCGGGCACCAGGCGATCGGTGTGGCATTCGGCGGCACCGTCGGGCACGCTCCGGAACTCATGCACGGCATGACCTCCGACGTGCATCACGACGACAGCGCGCTGTTCCGCGGACTGCCTGATCCCTTCGTCGCCACCCGTTATCACTCCCTGACGGTGGCGCCCGATGATCTGCCGAGTGAGCTGACCGTGACCGCGCGTACCGAATCGGGGGTGATCATGGCCTTCCAGCACCGGTCCGCCCCCATCACGGGTGTGCAATTCCACCCCGAGAGCATCCTCACCGAGGGGGGCTACCAGCTCCTCGGCAATTGGCTGGAAGCAGCGGGGCTCGACGGCGCCGCCGAGCGGGCGGCCGAACGCCGCCCCCGCGGGCCGGAGGTCAGGCCCCCGTACAGGTCGTGAGCACGATCTCGGAGTGGATGGCCACTTCGCCCGGTGCGAGCGATTGGGTGCTGACGGTCGGGGGTTGCGACGCGGAGCACGCCGGATCCTCCTGGGTCAGCACGGTCAACTGCAGCTCGGGGCTCTGCAGCTCACGGGTGGCCGCGTCGACGGTGTAGCCGGTGTAGTCGACGATCACGATGCGTCCGGTCGCGACGACCAGGTCGACCGTCGTGCCCGGGCCGACCACGGCGCCCGACGGCTGGCTGGCCTCGATGACGGTGCCGGCGGCGAGAGCGGGATCATTGCGCTGCGTGATGGTGCCGACGTTCAGCCCGGCGGCGGCCAGCGCTTCTCGGGCACCCGCCTCCGGCAGATCCGCGAGGGGAGGAACGGTCGCGGTCTGCGCCCCGGTGGAGACGAAGACCGTCACCTCCTGGCTCGGTGTCGCGGCCTCGCCCGCGGGCGGATCGGTGCGGATGACGTTCCCCGCGGCGACCGTGTCGCTCGTCTCGCGCTCCTCGACGGCGAGGAGGTCGCTGTCGGCGAGGAGTTCTTGAGCGCGGGGGAAGGCGACGTCGACGACGTCGGGCACGGTGCGGGCGTTGGCGGACGGTTCGTCACCCGGCTGGATGGAGAGCACCCAGAACAGGACCGACACCAGGACCACGGCCAGGACGGCGACGCCGGCCCAGATCCAGGCGACCGGGGGCCCGGCCTGGGTGCGCCGCATGGTCGTGTCGGTGCTGAGTTGGCGGAGGGAGCGGGCGGTCTCCGCTGCCTGGCGCGGGTTCGGACCGTACAGCTCGCTCGTCAGGGCTCCGAGCTGCCGCTTCGTGGGCGCCTTCCCGGCCACCGCGCTGTCCAATGCCTCACGGAAGGCGGCAGCATCCGGGAACCGCTGGAAAGGGTCCTTCGCGAGGGCGCGCAGCACGACGGCGTCGAGACCGCGGGGCACCTTGTCGTTGATCTCCGACGGGGGGACCGGCGTCTCGCTGACGTGCTGGTAGGCGACCGCGACCGGAGAATCACCGCGGAAGGGCTGGCGACCGGTCAGCAGCTCGTAGAGCACGACGCCCGTGGAGTAGAGGTCGGCGCGGGCGTCGACGGGCTCGCCCTTCGCCTGCTCGGGGGAGAAGTAGGCGGCGGTACCGATGATGGCCGTCGTCTCGGCGACCGTCGACGACGAATCCGATACCGCGCGCGCGATCCCGAAGTCCATGACCTTCACTTCGCCGCGGCCGTACTCCGAGGGCTCGCCGTCGGAGTAGATCGCCCCGTCACCGCTGAGGTGCGCGGACGGCTCGGTGATCATGACGTTTCCGGGCTTGATGTCGCGGTGCACGACCCCCGCCCGGTGGGAGTACTCGAGAGCCTCGAGGATGCCGTCGACGTAGCGGACGGCCTCCTCGATCGGCACCGGGCCGTCGGAGATGACATCTTTCAGCAGCGCACCGTGCACGCGCTCCATGACAATGAACGGCACCGGCCGGTCCTGGCCGTCCGGTGTGGTTTCGACATCCTCGCCCGCATCGAAGACGCGCACGATGGTGGGGTGCGCCATGCGGGACGCCGACTGCGCCTCGAGCCGGAAACGCGTGCGGAAGGCCGCATCCTCGGCGAGCTCGCGCCGGAGGATCTTGATGGCGACCGGCCGGTCGAGGGTGAGGTCGTAGCCGCTGTAGACGCTCGCCATCCCCCCGCGGCCGATGAGGTCATCGATGCGGTAGCGACCCGAGAGCACACGCGCTTCTTGCGTCACGGGGCGGAGGGGCTCGGGCTCGAGGTCTGCGGCGCGGCGGCGATCTGGGCGTTCGCTTCGGCCGACGATCCGGAGTCGCGCTGCGAACCGCTTCCGCCCGAGCACGTCACGGTGTAGCTGACCGTGAGGGTCTCATTCGGGCTGGCGGCCACCTCGATCGGCGCGTTGCGGTCGTTCGGTCCGAACGCTGCGGTCGACTGACCCGTGGAGGCGAAGGTGCCGTTGATCGCGGTGAGGTTGTAGGAGCTCACCGAACCGGTGCCGGAGGGGCAGGTGTATCCGGTCCACTGCACCTGAACGGTGGAGGAGGGCTGCACAGTGGCGGGCAGCGTCGGGTTGCCGGGCGTCGGGAGCGGAGTGAGCTCACCGTAAGTGCTGAGCGTGATCTCGGTGCCCTCTTCGACACGACCCTGCGGGTTGACCGCGTAGACGATGCCGACCTGATCCTGGGTTCCGGCCGCGTTGCCCGGCTGGCAGTCGGCCACCAGACCCGCGTCGGTCAGGATCACGCCGGCCTGATCGCACGTCTGACCCACGAGACCGAGCGAGTTCACATCTACCCGGGTCTCGGACGGGGTGGGGGCGGGTGTCGATGCCGAGGGGCTCGGAGCGGAGGACGACGCCGGTGCGGAGGGCGAGGGTGAACCGTCCGAGCTGGGCTGTTGGTTGGCGACGAAGGCCCAGATCGTGCCGCCGATGACCAGCACGAGCAGCACGATGAGGGCGACGAGCGGCCAGGTCCACGGGCTGCGCTTCTTCTTCTCCGGCTCGTCGAGGAGCGGGTCGTCCGTCGCGATCGCGGCCGCCGCGGGCGTGGGCATGAGCCGAGTCGTCGCGGAGGTGTCACCGGCCGGGGTGAGCAGCTGGGTGAGTTCGTCACTGGCGGTGATGCCGGCGACGGCGGGAACGGCGGCTGCGGCCGCGGTCAGGTCTCCCCGACGAAGAGCGGATGCTGCGCGCGCCACGGCGGCTGCGGAGTTCGGTCGATCCTCGGGCTTCTTCGTGATCATCGCCATCACGAGGTTCTGCACCGGCACGGCCACGGTCGGCGGGAGCGGAGGCGGCGTCTCGTTGATCTGCGCCATCGCGATCGCGACCTGCGATTCGCCCGTGAAGGGGCGTTTGCCGGCGAGGCTCTCGTACGCGACGATTCCGAGTGAGTAGATGTCGGTCGCCGGCGACGCCGAATGACCCGACGCCTGCTCGGGTGACAGGTACTGCACGGTGCCCATGACCTGCCCGGTGGCGGTCAACGGCACCTGGTCGGCGATGCGGGCGATACCGAAGTCGGTGATCTTCACGCGACCGTCGGGGGTGATGAGCAGGTTGCCGGGCTTGATGTCGCGGTGCACGAGGCCTGCGGCGTGGGCCGCCTGCAGCGCGGATGAGGTCTGCGCGACGATGTCGAGCGTCTTGTCGGTGGAGAGCGTGCCTTCGCGCTCGAGGATCGTGGACAGGGCTTCGCCGGGGACCAGTTCCATCACGAGGAAGGCGCTGCCGTCCTCCTCGCCGTAGTCGAAGACGCTCGCGATGCCTTCGTGGTTGACGAGGGCGGCGTGGCGGGCTTCGGCGCGGAAGCGCTCGAGGAACCCGGGGTCACCCATGTACTCGTCTTTGAGGATCTTGATGGCGACCGTTCGTCCGATGACGTGATCGGTCGCCTCCCAGACCTCGCCCATGCCGCCGATCGCAATCCGCGACTCGAGCTCGTAGCGTCCTCCGAAGGTCGCACCCTGTGTCGGTCTCATCGTCCCAGCACCGCCTCCATGACCTTCTTCGCTATCGGCGCTGCGAGAGTTCCCCCGCTGCCCGCTTGTCCCTGTCCGCCGCCGTCTTCGACGACTACCGCCACCGCGACCTGCGGGTCATCCGCCGGGGCGAACCCGGTGAACCACAGCGAGTACGGGCGGTTGTCGCCGTTCTCGGCCGTTCCCGTCTTACCGCCCACCTGAACCCCGTCTATTCTTGCACCGGACGCCGCGCCGTCACTGACATTGGCCACCATCATCGCTGCCATCTCGTTCGCCAGACTCTCATCGAGCGCGCGCCCGAACTCGGTGTTCTCGGGGGTCTTCTCGACCGAAAGGTCGGGGCCGATCACGTTGTCGACCATGCGGGGGTTCATCACGATGCCGCCGTTCGCGATCCCCGCCGACACCATCGCCATCTGCAGGGGCGTCGCCCGCACGTCGCCCTGACCGAATCCCGACAGGGCGGTCTGGGGGGCATCGGGAGCCGGGGGATAGACGGATGCTTCCGACTGCAGCGACGACGACAACCCGACCAGATCGAACTGGCTGTCGAAGCCGTACTTCTCCGCCTCGGCACGCACGGCGTCGTCGCCGAGGGCGACGGCGAGTTCGGCGAACGGGATGTTGCAGCTGAAACGGAGCGCATCGGCGATGGTCACGGTGTCGCCACCGCCGCCGCACGATCCACCGCTCGCATTGCGCACGACGCTCGTCGACTCGGGGAGTTGATAGATCGCCGGGTTGGGCAGCGTCGAATCGGGGGTGTAGCTGCCGGAGGCGAGGGCCGCCGAGGCGACGACGAGCTTGAAGGTCGAGCCGGGCGGATTCATGTCGCCGTCGATCGCGCGGTTCACCAGCGGGTTCGCCGGATCGGCCTCGAGCTGGTTGTACGCCGACTCGACGGCGGTGGTGTCATGGGAGGCGATCGCGTTCGTGTCGAAGCTCGGGCTCGTGACCATGGCCAGGATCCGGCCGGTCGAGGGCTCGATCGCCACGACCGCGCCCTGCTTGTCGCCGAGGGCGTCGTAGGCGGCGCGCTGCACGGTCGCGTCGAGGGTCAGCTCGACGTTCGAACCGCGGGCAGGCTGTCCGGTCATGATCCGCTCGACGCGAGCGAAGAACTGCGAGTTCGCCGTGCCGCTGAGTTCTTGGTTGGCAGCGGCCTCGAGGTTGGTGGACGAGCCGAGTACCGGGTTGAGGTAGCCCGTCACGGGGGCCCACATGTCGGCATCGGCGTACACGCGCTGCCAGCGGTAGACGTCGTCGGCGGGTACGGACGAGGCGATCGCGGTGCCGTCCACGATGATCGATCCGCGCTGCACCTCGTAGGAGTCGTACCGGGCACGGGTGTTGTCACTGTTCTTGGCCAGCGAGTCGACCTGCACGACCTGGATCACGCTCGTCGACACGAACAGCGCGAGGAACATCGCCAGCATGACGAGGCTGAGTCGTCGAAGTTCTTTTGTCATGAATTAACCGATCACCACCCGCGGACGGCTGCGCACAGCATCCGAGATCCGCAGCAACAGCGCCACGATGAGCCAGTTCGCGATGAGCGAGGAGCCGCCCGCGGCGAGGAAGGGTGTGGTGAGACCGGTCAGCGGGATGAGGCGGGTGACCCCGCCCACCATGATGAACACCTGCAGCGCGATCGTGAACGACAACCCCGTCGCGAGCAGCTTGCCGAAGTCGTCCTGCCCCGCGACGCCGATGCGGATGCCCCGGCTCGCGAAGACCATGTACAGCGCCAGGATCGCGAACAGCCCGACGAGGCCGAGCTCTTCACCGAGGCTCGGGATGATGTAGTCGCTTTCGGCGACCGGCGTGATGTAAGGCCGGCCCTGACCGAGGCCTGTGCCGATGAGCCCGCCCTGCGCCAGGCCGAAGATGCCCTGCACCAGTTGGAAGCTGCCGCCCGTGCGGTTGATGACTTCGGGGTTGAAGGCGTCGAGCCAGTTCGAGAACCGCCAGCTCACGTAGGTCAACACCTGCGAGGCGAGCACCGCCCCGGCGAGGGCCAGCCCGACACCGATGAGCACCCAGCTCGTCTTGCCCGTCGCGACGTACAGCATCGCGACGAACATGCCGAAGATCAGCAGCCCGGTCCCGAGGTCGCGCTGCAGGATGATGATGCCGAGCGAGGCGAGCCACAGCACGAGGAGCGGACCCAGTTCGCGGGCGCGCGGCCAGGTCATGCCGAGGAAGCGGGTTCCGACCGAGCTCAGGCTCTCTCGCGTACGCACGAGGTAGCCCGCGAAGAAGATGGCGAGGGCGATCTTGGCGAGTTCGCCGGGTTGGAACTGGAAGAAACCGCCGACCGAGATCCACACGCTCGCGTTCGCACCCTCGAGACCGAGGCCGGGAATGAAGGGGAGCAGCAGCAGGCCGATACCGACGAAGCCGAAGATGTAGGTGTAGCGGAACAGCACGCGGTAGTTGCGCAGCAGCAGCACGACGGCGAGGGCACCGGCGGTGGCGATCGCGGCCCACGCCAGTTGACGGGCGGAGAAGGCCTCCCACCCCAGGCGTTCCTTCGCGATGTCGATCCGGTAGATCTCCGCGATGCCGAGCCCGGTGAGGACCGTGGCGATGGGGAGCACGAAGGGGTCGGCGGCGCGCGCCGTGAAGCGCAGCACGATGTGCAGGGTGACGGCGAGGGCGGCGGGGATGCCCGCGTAGATGAAGATCTGGGGATTCAGGGTGCCCGACGTGCCCAGTTCGACGAGGGCGACCGCGCTCGCGATCACGACGAGCGCGAAGACCAGCAGCCCCAGCTCGCGGTTGCGCTGCGTCTGCGGAACCCGGAATCGGCGCAGCGCCCGCAGGACCGCGGTGTCGGTCGTGGGTGCCTGGGTGTCGGTGGCGGTCATCCGATCGCTCCTGCCGTGTCGCGCAATCGCGCGACGATGAGGTTCGCGTCGGAGAGGGAGCGGGCCGAGATGGTGTTCTCGACGGTCGCCCGTTCGAAGTCGGGGAGGTTCGCGAGCGGGATTCCGGTGTCCTCGTAGGGCGAGGAGAGCGGGATGGGCCCGATCGGTTGCTGGATGCCGCGATAGACCACGACGGTGTCATCGTCGGCGCCGACGTAGAAGCGGGTCTGGGTCCAGCTGTAGGCGATGAAGAGGCCGGCGGCGATGGCGACCAGCACCAGCACGAAACCCACGATCCATCCGGCACGACGGCGCCGGGCACGACGGCGGTCCTCCTCGATGAGCTCCTCGAGGAATTCCACCGCGGGCTCGAAGTGCGTCGGCTCGTTCGCGGCCTGGCGGTTGGGGTGCAGCCAGCCGCTGCGACCCACACGGGCGGCGGGAACCTCGACGCCCGAGGGGTTCGAGGCCGACCCCACGATGGTGGGGGTGCCGATGAAGAGCGGATGCTGGCCGCCGACGTCGACCAGCACGACGGTCACGTTGTCGGGAGCGCCACCGTCGAGGGCCTGCCTGAGCAGCAGGTCGGCCGTCCGGCCCGGCGCGAGCCCGGCGGCGAGCGCCTTCGCCGTGTGCGTGTCGTCGACGACTCCGCTGAGTCCGTCGGAGCACAGCAGCCACCGATCGCCCGGTTGGGTCGGCATGATGAAGGTGTCGACCTCGGGGTCGGGGTCCATGTCGCCCAGCACACGCATGAGCACCGAGCGACGCGGGTGGTAGCGCGCCTCTTCCGGGGTGATGCGACCGGAGTCGACGAGGCGCTGCACGAAGGTGTGGTCGGTCGTGATCTGGGTCAGCGCATCGTCGCGGTAGAGATAGATGCGCGAGTCGCCGATGTGCGCGATGACGGCGTAGTCGTCGACCATCACGATCGCGCTGACCGTGGTGCCCATCCCCGACAGCTCGGGGCGCTCGGCCACCGTGTCGATCAGCGTCTCGGCGGTCTCGGCGATCGCGTCGCGGAGGGCGTGCTCGGCGTCGGCCGTGGAGGTGAAGGGGTGATCGACGTCGGCCAGGCGGCGGATGGCGATGCTCGAGGCGACGTCACCGCCGGCGTGGCCGCCCATGCCGTCGGCGACCGCGAAGAGATTCGAGCCCGAATACGCCGAGTCCTGGTTGTTGGAGCGCACCTTGCCGGTGTGCGAGATTGCCGCGCTCGAGCCCTGGAAGACCATGGTGGTTGTCGCCGCCGCTTACTTCCGCAGCTCGAAGGTCGTCGCGCCTACCTTGATGGGCGCGCCGATCTTGATCGGAACGGGCGAGGACACGCGGGCGCCGTCGTGCCAGCTGCCGTTCGTGGAGTCGAGGTCCTGCAGCATCCACTGCTCGCCCCACAGCACGAGCCGCGCGTGATGGCTGGAGGTGTAGTCGTCTCGGATGACGAGGCCCGATTCGCTGGAGCGGCCGATCGTCAACGGTTCGTTGCCGAGGGGCAGCTCGAGTCCGGTCTTCGGGCCGCTCGTGATGACGATGCGACTGACGCTCTGCGTGGTGGCCTTGCCGTCGGCGGGGGCGCTCGCCCGGGGCGCGGCCGTCACGATCTCGGTCTTGTCGCTCGGACCTGCGGGGGCGTTTCGCACCGCGGCGGGTGCCGCGGCCGCGGCGACGGGCTCGGGCATCTTTCGCACCTTCACTCCGAAGAGGTCGGCGCGCAGGGAGTAGACGACGGCGAACACGAAGAACCACAGCAGGATGAGGAACCCGATGCGCAGCAGAAGGTAGGTCAGTTCACTGGGCATCAGCGCGGATCCCCCCGTCGAGCGTCGAACGCTCGGGTCGCGTCGGGCACGGGCGGACGCGGGGGAGCCGCCTGGGCCACGATGCGGAACACGATGTTCGTTCGCCCGATGGTGACCGTGGCGTCCGGGGGGAGGGGAGCTTCGCTGACCTTCTGCCCCTGCAGTTGCGTTCCGTTCGTGGAACCGAGGTCGCGCACCATCGCGCGCTCGCCGTCCCAGAGGATCTCGACGTGCTTGCGGCTGGTGCCGGCATCCGGGATCGTGATGTCGGCGTCACTGCCGCGACCGATCACCGTTCGCGCGGCGACGAGGGGGTGGCGTTTGCCGTCGATGTCGACGACCGCACGCCACGAGACCGAGCCCGAGGCGCTCTGCGACTCGACACGCAACGTTCCCGTCGAGAGCGTCTCATCGCGCTGAAGGTCGATCGTGAGGGGACCGGCGAACGAGTACCCCTGCGTGCGGGCATGCTTCTGCACTGCACTGTTCAGCTCGTCGAGCAGGGTCTGACCGAGGCCGGCCATGCGGTCGTAGTCGGCGACGGCCAGCTGCACGACGAGCGTGTTGGGCGTGAGAATGCGGTCGCGGCTGACGACCGCGGCCTTCTTGTCGAGTTCGCTCCGCAGTGCCGAGGCGATCTCCACCGGCTGGATACCACTGCGGAAGGTCTTCGCGAAGGCACCGTTGACGGCACGTTCGAGACCCTTCTCGAAACTGTCGAGTAGCCCCACGAGACTCCTTCAGGCAGGCAGATGGTGGCTACATCGTAGTTGCCACGGCTGGATGACCCATGGACGCGGGCTCCGGGGCTCGCCGATCGACCGTAACCGGCGGGCACTCGACGTGATATTCTCGGCAGGTTGAGTGCGCGGGATCTTCGGATGCTGCGCGACGCGCAAGTGGCGGAATAGGTAGACGCGCTGGCTTCAGGTGCCAGTGCCTGCAAGGGCGTGGGGGTTCAAGTCCCCCCTTGCGCACAACACGACGAAGGCCCTCGGACCCCGGGGGCCTTCGGTGTTTCCGGAGCGCGGGACGACGATCGGACCAGAACACGCGGTGATGCCCGCGACGGGTGGACATGATGTCATTTAGTAACCGCGGGGGGATCCTCCGCCGATTCTCTGAATGGACGCGATGACAGCCATGTTGACCTCACCCGAGCTGGCTCTGTTCGAGCGACTGATCGACGTCGGAAAACTCCTGGAGAAGCGGGCCGACCGCGCCACACGTCAGGGCGTCGGTCTCAAGTACTCCCAGTACGAGGTGCTCATCCGCCTGCGCAACGCCGGCGGGGAGCTGCGGATGGCTGAACTCGCCAACAAGCTCGTCTCCTACCCGAGTGGCCTCACCTATCACCTGGACCAGCTGGAGAAGGCTGGGCTCGCAACACGGGCGACCGCGCCCGACGACGAACGCGGCGTCCTCGCGCAGATCACCGATCGTGGTCGACAGTTCCTCCTCGACGCGTTCGATTCGCAGACAGAGATGATCGAGGACGCCGTGGTCAGGCCCCTCGACAGCGCGACGATCGAGGCGGTGTCCTCGGCTCTCGGCGTTCTGCAAGTTCACCTTCGGGGCGAGGCCACCGGGGGAATGTTGCCCAACTGACCGAGTTGTTACACGCCGGAAACATTCGGGAGCGCCGTATCCAATAACTTCAAATTTTAAATAACCGATGCAGCGAAAGGAACTCCCCATGATCGCCCTCGACCACATCGCCGTCTGGTCAGACAACCTCTACCGCACCACCATCGATCTCGCGGAGCAGACCGGGATCGGCAGCATCGACGGCGGATACTTCCCCGGCCTCGGTCTGGGTCAGAAGCTGATGTCCTTGGGTGGCTCGGTGTACGTCGAGGTCGAGAGCATCGTCGACCACCAGATGATCGCGAACGGCCACCCGATGGCCAAGGAGCTCGCGAAGCAGACGTTCGGCGGGGACTGCTTCGCCGGTCTGTGCTTGCGCAGCGACGAAGTGCCGGAGATCGAAGCCTTCGCGCGACACCTCGGCATCGAACCGTCTCGGGTGATCGACGGCGGCAAGCGGTCCATGATCTTGGGCCAGCGCGGCGGGGGCGCGTTTCACGCGCCGGACTTCCGCAACTCCTGGCTCCGCGGTAAGCCGAACGTGTACCTCGGCTACCGCTGGGATGACGATTCCAGCGGGCTCGACCCGCAGCCCGGTTCCGGACGGGTCCGCGGCCAGGGCGTCACCGCGATCGAGGTCGGGGGCACGGAAGCGGAGATGCGCGCGTGGCTCGGTCCGCTCGACCTGGACCAGCTCGACCTCGAGATCCACTTCAATGGCAAAGCGGACGGGCTGTACGCCGTCGCTTTCAATTCGACGGCCGGGCCGCAGACACTCCGGCTCAACCCCATCACCCTCTGAGCTCCATCACCAGGACGGAGGACACCATGACGAACACGGACACCCGCGTCAGCTCCACACTGAAGGTCCGACGGGCAGCGATCTCCGGATTCTTCGGTAGCGCCCTGGAGTACTACGACTTCCTCATCTACGCCTCGGCGTCCGCACTCGTCTTCGGGCGGCTGTTCTTCCCCGAAGCCGGAGCGAGCGGGACGTTCTTCTCGATCGCGACGTTCGGGGTGGCATACATCGTGCGGCCGCTCGGCGCTGTCCTCTGGGGGCACGTCGGCGACCGATACGGTCGGCGCCTCGCGCTGGTGCTGACGATCGCCCTGATGGGTGTCGCGACTTTTCTGATCGGTCTGCTCCCCACGTACGACGCGATCGGATGGGCAGCGCCCGTGCTGCTGGTGGCCATTCGCCTGCTGCAGGGTCTATCGGCGGGCGGGGAGTCTCCGGGATCCACCTCCCTCACCGTCGAACACGCCCCCGATCGCCGCCGCGCATTCTTCACCAGCTTCACGATGAGCGGTATGCAGTTCGGCATCGCCATGGGAAGCCTTGTCTTCATCCCCGTGGCGCTCCTCCCCGAGGACCAGCTCTTCAGCTGGGGATGGCGGGTTCCGTTCCTCCTCAGCGGCATCCTCACGGTCATCGCCTATCTCCTGCGTCGGAAACTCGACGAGACGGACTCCTTCGCCCAGATGCGCTCCACTGGCGAGCGGGCCAGGATCCCTCTCGCGGATCTGCTGCGCAATCACTGGCGGACCGTCATCCGCGTCCTCCTCTTGAGCGGGATCAACATCATCGGGACGATGTTCAACGTCTTCGTCCTCGCCTACGGCACCGGCAACGGCATTCCCAGCGCGATACTGCTGACGGTCGTGACGCTCGCGAACCTGACGGCCGTGATCGCCGCCCCCCTCACCGGCATCCTGTCCGACCGATGGGGACGTCGTCCCGTATTCATCATCGGGGTGGTCGGCGCGACCGTCTGCACGATCCTGCTTTTCGCTGCCATCGACGCCGACAATCTGCCGGCGGTCTTCGCCGCCGGCATCATCGGCATCGGGGTCTTCTACTGCATGCCCATCACGGTGGGCGCGACCTGGTACCCGGAGCAGTTCCCCACTTCTGTCCGCTACACCGGAATGGCCGTCGGGCTCATGCTGGGCATCCTGCTCGCGGGGTTCGCTCCCGCCGCCGCTCAGGCGGCCGGAGCCGACTCCACACTCTGGTGGCCGGCGGCCCTCATCTGCGCGGTGGCGGGAGCCGTCTCTGCGGGTGTCGCCCTGTTCTCGCCCGAGACCTTCCGTGTCGGTCAGGCGGACCTCGGGCTACCGACGCGAGCGCGAAAGGCTCGCGTGGGCATCCCCGTGTGAGCGCGCCGGCCGCTCCGTCACTCGAGGGTGGGAGGGAGCGCGAGCACGACCTCCGCGGCCGAGGCGGTGGCGTCGACCTCGGTGAAGCCCATCTTCGTCAGAAGGGCCACGGATGCGGTGTCGGCCGCCGCGATGCGGGCGAAGAGCGGACGCTCCGCTTCGCGCGTCACGAGGAGGCGCAGCGCCGTGGTGCCCACGTCGCGGCCCGCAGCGTGTCCCGCGATCCAGACCGAGATCTCGCGCGCGCCCTCCAGAGGGACCGAGGCGGCAAGTCCCGCGAAGCCGCCGTCCTCGGTCACGACCGAGAGCACGACTTCGGCATCGCGGCGCCGGCGCAGCATCCATTCGTCGAACGCCTCGCGGTCCGTCGCACCGTCAGCGGCGAAGTCGGCCGGGCGAAGCGCAGCCGGGTTTGCCAGCAGGTCGAAGATCGCGTCGAGATCGTCGTCGTCGAGGTCGCGCAGATCGATGTGGCCCACGCCGCAACCCTACGCCGGGGCACCCGCCGTCAGGCTCGCCGAAATCCGTAGAAATTCCTGTCGCGAGAACCTTCATTCATCAGTAGAGTGATCCGCAGTCACGCATCGCGTGGCCTATCCGGGGGGATCCGTCGACGCCCGGGCCTTAGAGCTCAGCTCGGCCCGGGCGTCGTATGGTTTCCGGACGACGTCGTTCGCAGCCGCCGTTTCGCGCTGATGTCGACGGGCGACGTTTCTGTGATCGACTCGTGCGCCCGCGAGCGCCGAGCGTTAGCGTGGTGCCAGATCGACGCAGAGGGCGCCGACAGCACAGAACGGCATGGAATGAGCACGCAGGGCACGGTCAAGTGGTTCAACTCGGAAAAGGGCTTCGGGTTCATCGCTCCCGATGACGGCAGCGCGGACGTCTTCGCGCACTACACGGCTATCCAGGCGTCGGGCTACCGCGCCCTGGAGGAGAACCAGCGGGTCGAGTTCGAGGTCGCGCAGGGCCCCAAGGGTCTGCAGGCCGAGGACATCCGCCCCATCTGATCCACCCCGCCACGGCGGAAGAAGAACAGCATCGCCGCGGGGGACTCCCGCGGCGATGCTGTTCGCTCAGGTGATGTGCAGCCGGGGTCTCATCACCCCGGCTGATGGGCCACATAACGCATCTCTGCTTCACAGGCGACAGTGCGCGCGGTCGAATGATCGGGAACAAAGGAGTTCCCATGTCGAAGACGACCTCTGGCGGCCGTACCGCCGAAACAACCCGAACAGCGGGTGCCCTCCAGGGCATCCTGCTCCTTGCGGGAAGCTGCATGCCGGTCCTCGGATCGGTGCTCATCACACCCGTGCTGCCGCAGCTCTCCGCCCATTTCGCCGACGTCGAGGGTTCCGCGATCCTCGTACCGATGATCGTGGCGATCCCGGCACTGATGATCGCGCTCTTCGCCCCGTTCGCCGGGCAGATCGTCGATCGGCTCGGTCGGAAGAATCTTCTGATCGGGGCCATGATCGCCTACGCGCTCGTGGGCACCGCGCCCGCCTGGTTGGAAGGTCTGCCCGAGATCCTCTTCAGCCGCATCCTCGTGGGCATCTGCGAGGCGGCGATCATGACCGTCTGCACGACGCTGATCGTCGACTACTTCTATGAGGAGCGCCGCCGCAACAAGTACCTTGGCCTGCAGACGGTCACCACGACCCTCGCGGCCACCGTTTTCATCGTGCTCGGTGGGGCGCTCGGCGTCGGCGGGTGGCACACCCCGTTCTGGGTCTACGCCATCAGCATCGTCATCGCCATTCCGATGATCTTCGTGCTCTGGGAGCCGCGCGGTGGGGCAGAGGGAGACCGACACGTCGCCGCCGGTGAGAAGGTGCGCATCCCGTGGCGCCGGATCGCGACGCCCCTCGCCGTCACCCTCTTCGGTGGCTTCGCGTTCTACGTGCTGATCATCGAGGTCAGCTACCTCGTGGTGGGAACCGGCGTCGACGCCGAGGACACCCGTGTGATCGGTCTCGTCTCGGCCGTCGCGTCCCTGGCGACAGCCGTCGCCGGGTTCATCTTCTCCCGCCTGGCGAAGGTACGCCCCGGCTCACTCCTGCCCCTCGCCTTCGCTCTGCAGGCGGTCGGCATGATCGTCATCTGGATGGTTCCCGCGTTCGGTGGCGTCATCGCCGGCGCCGTCATCGCCTCGTTCGGATCGGGTCTGCTCCTGCCGTCGCTGCTCACCTGGGTGATCGCAGCCACTCGGTTCGAGGAACGCGGCCGGGTGACCGGCTGGTGGACCGCCTCGTTCTACCTCGGCCAGTTCGTGACGCCGATCATCATCGGCGCTCTCGTCGCGGCGGTCGGAACCCTGAACGTCGCGGTGGGCATCGTGGGGATCGCTGCAGCCGTGATGGCGGGCGTGACGGCGCTCGTCCTTCGCACGGGGTCCAGCGAGGACGCACCGCTCCCTCGCTGAGGACAACGGATGCTGGGAAGCCGCCGCGTCCTACGACGCGGCGGCTTCGGCGAACTGTTCGCGCATCCAGACGTGTTCGGGGTCGTGGGTGTGGACGGGATGCCACCACAGGGCGTTCGTGATCGGGGTCGCCTCGAACGGCGGCGCCATGATGCGCACCCCGCCCATTCCCACCACCAGGTCGGCAAGGCCCGCCTGGATCATCGCGAGTCGTCGGGTACCGGCGACGAACGGAGCGAGCGAGAGGAAGCTCTCGACCACCGCTTCGACATGCGGTTCGACCCCGAGTTCCTGCAGCTGTCGACTGGCCGAGGTGAAGGCGGTGCGCGACTGGTAGGTGAACACCCACGGTGAACGGATGATGTGGTCCATCGTGACCTCATCGCCGATCGTGTCGTTGTCCGTTGCCACCATGACGACCCAGTGGTCCTTGGTGAGGTTCAGGTGCGGAAGGTCGGTGACGAAGCCGTGGGGAATGAGAAGGGCGTCGGTGGAGCGGAGGCGATCGTCGACGTTCTCGATGATCTGGGGCGAGTGCAGCAGGAAGCGGAACTTCACACTCGGCGCCCGCGACGCGGCCAGCTTCGACACGGCCCTTCCCGCGGTGGCGAAGCCGTAATCCGAACCGAAGACGGAGAACTCCCGCGTCGACGTGTGGGGTACCCAGTCGGTCTGACTGTCGAACACGCGCCTCGCCATCTCGAGCGCCGTGGCCGTGTGGTCGAGGAGGCGGACCGCGAGCGGAGTCAGGTCGTACTCGTTGCCGCGACGGGCGAGGATCGGGTCGTTGAAGTGCGTGCGCAAGCGCGCGAGCGAGGCGGACAGCGCGGGCTGGCTGAGCTGGAGGCGGAGGGCCGCCTTCGTCACGCTGCGTTCGCTCAGCAGTGCGTCCAGCGCGATCAGCAGATTGAGATCGAGCCGGGACAGGGGTGCTTCGGCGACCATGAGGGTCCTCTATGACGGAATATCGACGACGGCGGCGACGACCTGACTATAAGTCATGTCGATAAGGAACATAGCGAACCCAGCGTTCCCTGATGATCGAACGGCGCAGATAGTGGAGACGAGCCCGCGGATGGGCCGCTCCTGAAAGGGTCAACGATGATCAAGCTGCTTTCCCACCTCTCCTACGTGGCCATCACCTCGACTGATGTCGAAGCGTCGGTGGAGTTCTACAAGACGCAGGTGGGCCTCACCGAGGTGGACCGTGTCGACGGCGCCGTGTATCTGCGCTGCTGGGGCGACTACTACGCCTACTCGCTCGTGGTCCTGCCCGGCGACGAGCCGACGCTCGCGACGATGGCCTGGCGCACCTCGAGCGCTGAGGCCCTCGAGGAGGCCGTCGCGCGAATCGAGGCCGCCGGCGTTCAGGGCGAGTGGATCGAGGCGCACAAGATCGGCCGCGCCTACCGCTTCACCGGTCCCTTCGGACACGACATGACCCTGCACTGGGATGTCACCCGCCACCGAGCAGAACCGGCCGTCGCGTCGATCTACCCCGACCGCCCCGAGAAGCGCAGCCACATCGCCGGCGCGCCCCGCCAGCTGGATCACGTCACGGTCGCGGCCAGCGACGTGGACGGATTCGCCCAGTGGTACAACGAGGTGCTCGGCTTCCGCATCATGGCGCGCACGGTTCTGGACCAGGCACCGATCTCGGTCTTCTCGGTGCTCACCACCAACGAGAAGTCCCACGACCTGGGCGTCGTCCTCGACGGATCGAGTCGGGCGGGGCGCGTGAACCACTACGCCTTCTGGGTCGACACCCGCGAGGAGCTGCTCATCGCGGCGGACGTGCTCATGGAGCGCGGGACGGCGATGGAGTACGGCCCCTCGATCCACGGCATCGGGGAGCAGAGCTTCCTCTACTACCGCGAGCCCTCCAGCATGCGCATCGAGTTGAACACCGGGGGCTACCGCAATTACGTCCCCGACTGGGAGCCGCAGACGTGGAAGCCCTCGCAGGGCTCGAGCAACCTGTACCGCAACGGTGCCATGCCGATGTCGATGACGGAATCGTTCCCCGCGGCGGACGGCCCGAGCGCGACCGAAGAGGGCGTGCCCGAGGAGATCCAGGACGCGCTCATCAACCCCTATACCCGCCACGGCTGAAGCCGCGCGTCTTCTCGGGGCGGTGCGATGTCCGCCGCCCCGAGACACCACCCGTCAGGACTCGAGGAGGATTCATGACGAATGCCCGCACCACTGCCCCTTACGCCCTCGCCCGCTACCGGGAGGACGGCGACGTCGTGCTCGGCCTCGTCGCGGGGGATCGCATCCGTGCCCTGGATGCCGCCGATCTCGGTGCCCCCGACCTGAACACGTTCTTGGCCGCGGCGGACTGGGATCGCCTCGCGGCGCTCGCCGAGGCCGAAGGCCCGTGGACCGACCTCGACGACGTGACGCTCGTCGCACCCGTCGAGCCGCGCCAGGTGCTCCAGGCCGGAGCGAACTATCGCACGCACGTCGTCCAGCTCATCATGGGCGGCTTGCGAAAGGGCGACGCCGACCGCCCGGCCGAGGAGCTGCGCGCCCAGGCCGAGAAGATCATGGACGCGCGAGCCGCGAGCGGGCGCCCCTTCATCTTCATCGGGCTCGCGCAGTGCGTGGTCGGCGATGATGTGCCCCTGATCCTCCCGAGCTCCAGCGAGACCCATGACTGGGAGCTGGAACTCGCCGTCGTGATCGGACGCGAGGCGTTCCGGGTCACCCCCGAAGAGGCGCTCTACCACGTCGCCGGATACACGATCTCGAACGACGTCACCACGAGAGACCTCGTCTTCCCCACCGATGTCGGCGACATCGGGGCGGACTGGTTCCGGTCGAAGAACGCGCCGGGCTTCCTCCCGACGGGTCCTTTCCTCGTCCCCGCGCCGTTCGTGGATCCCGCAGGCCTCGCGGTGCGCCTCGAACTGAACGGCGAAACGATGCAGGATGCGACGACCGCCGAGCTGCTGTTCGACGTCCGCTCCCTCGTCTCCACCGCCTCGCAGACCCTGCCGCTGCTGCCCGGGGACCTCCTCCTCACCGGCAGCCCCGCCGGAAACGGCCAGCATTGGAAGCGATTCCTTCGCGACGGCGATGTGATGACGGGGTCGATCGAGGGCCTCGGAACCCAGGTCGTGCGCTGCGTCGCGGAGAGTGCGGCATGAGCTCCCTGACGCAGGACCCGCGCGAACTCGACCGCCAGAACCCGGAGGCCGAGATCGCCGTGCGCGCGGAGGCCTATCGGAACTGGGGTCGGTGGGGCGAGGACGACGCCCTCGGCACACTCAACTTCATCGACGAGGCCAAGCGGGTCGAGGCTGCGGCGCTCGTGACCGAGGGTCGCGTGGTCTCGCTCTCGCAGTCGTTCGACACCGACGGCCCCCAGAAGGGGTGGCGTCGTCGCATCAACCCGGTGCACACGATGACCGACACCGGCACCGACGCCGAGCGGGGGAACCAGCCGTTCCCCCACGGCATCGGCGGCGCGGACGACTACATCACGATGCCGCTGCAGTGCTCCACGCAGTGGGACGGTCTCGGTCACATCTTCGATCACGGCATGGCCTGGAACGGGCGCCGTGCGGGCGATGTGGTCACCAGCGACGGCGACCTCGTCACCGGGGTCGAGCATGCAGCATCCGTCATCGTCTCTCGCGGCGTCCTTCTCGATGTCGCCCGGTTCCTCAACCCCGAGACCGGCGAGCTGCCCGACGGGTACGGCATCACCGCGGCCGACCTGGACGCGTGCATCGCGGCGCAGGGAGCATCCAGCCGCGTCGGGCGCGGCGACATCCTGCTGGTGCGCACCGGTCGCCTCACCCGCGCCCGACGCGAGGGATGGGACGACTACGCCGGCGGGAACGCCGCCGGCATCTCGATCACGGCGGCGGGATGGCTGCACCGCAGCGAGGTGGCGGCCGTCGCGACCGACACCTGGGGATTCGAGGTGCGCCCGAACGAGTTCGACGCGCCCGCGTTCCAGCCCCTCCACCAGATCGCCATCCCCAACATGGGTCTCACGATCGGGGAGATGTGGGACTTCGAGGAGTTGTCGGAGGCGTGCGCGGCCCGCGGACGGTGGGACGTGCTGCTCTCCGCTCCTCCCCTCCCGATCACGGGCGCGGTCGGTTCACCGATCAATCCCGTGGCCGTGTTCTGAGCGGCCGACGACGTATCAGCAGTGAACAGAACAGAGAGGTTCTGAAATGAGTGCAGTGAAGAAGGTCGCGATCGTCGGCTCCGGCGTCGCCGGGCTCGCCGCGGGTATCCAGCTTGCGAAGGCCGGCGTGGAGGTCGACCTGTTCGAGGCCAAGCACGAGCTGGGCATCGGGGGGTCGGGCATCTCCCTGCAGGGCAACGCCCTGCGGGTGTTCGACGCGCTCGGCGCGTGGGAGGACATCCGCGCGGCGGGTTACGCCTTCGACGGGCTGAACCTGCGGGCCCCCGGCCCGGGTGCCACCGTCGTCGCCGCCCTGCCGGAGCTCAAGACGGGAGGCGCCGACTACCCCGCGGGAATGGGGATGCCGAGGCGCGATCTCGCTCGCATCCTCTTCGCGCACGCCGAGAAGGCAGGCGTGCACATCCGCTTCGGAGCGCACGTCACGGCCATCGAGCAGGGGGACGACGACGTCGACGTGATCGTCGACGGGGAGTCGGCCGGTCGTTACGACCTCCTCATCGGCGCGGACGGACTGAACTCCACCGTTCGCGAGCTCATCGGGATCGACACCAAGCCGGTCTCCACCGGCATGGGGATCTGGCGCACCTTCGTGTCGCGCCCCGACGAGGTCGTGAAGAGCGAGTTGTACTACGGCGGGCCGGCCTACATCGCGGGGTACACCCCGACGGGGGAGGACTCCATGTACGCGTTCCTCGTCGAGAAGGCCCAGGACCGGGTGGGGGTGAGCGACGAGGAAGCGACCAGGATCATGCGGGAGACGTCGCTCGGCTACGGGGGACCGTGGGACTCCATCCGCGCCGACCTCGAGGCGGGTGCGTCGGTGAACTACACCTGGTTCACCTCGCACATCGTGCCCGCGCCGTGGAACCGTGGCCGCGTCGTCGTCATCGGCGATGCCGCGCACAGCTGCCCGCCGACGATCGCGCAGGGAGCGGCCCAAGGCCTGGAGGACGCCTTCGTGCTCGCCGAACTGCTCACCACGCGCGAGGTGATCGATCAGAGACTCTGGGATGAGTTCCACGCGCGGCGGATCCCGAGAGCCACGGCCGTCGTCGAAGCATCCACCCAGCTGGGTCAATGGCAACTCGACGGCAATCGTGACGCAGACGCGGGCGGGCTCATCTTCGGCATCTCGCAGAAGATGGCGGAACCCGCATGAGCGCGGCTCCGTCGCCGTCGCCCACGACCGACGTGCACGCCCACCTGCTGATGCCCAGCCTGCACGCCGAGGTCGAACGGCGCGCGCCCGAGCTCGTGGCGCAAGCGGCAGCCCTCGACCTGCGCCGCAACGGGGCGCAGAGTCAGGCCGTCTCGGGACCGATGGTCGGCTCCCGCATCCCGAAACTCACCGACGTCACGGTGCGTCTGGCCGACATGGACGCCCAGGGCGTGGACGTGCAGTGGGTCAGCTCTTCGCCGAACCACTTCTACCCGTGGGCCCCCGAGGGACTCGCGGTGTGGGCGGCGATGGAGGCTAACCGTCTGATCGCCGAGCACGTGTCCCAGGCGCCCGACCGCCTCGTCGGGCTGGGCCTGGTCCCCCTGCAGCACCCGGCCCGCATCGTGGAGTACCTCGATGACGCGGTGCTTGGGAGAGGACTCGCGGGGGTGGAGATCTCGTCCTTCGCCGGCGATGTCGAGTTGTCGGACGAGCGGCTGGAACCGTTCTGGGCACGCGCGGCCGAACTGGGGTGCGTGGTGTTCCTCCACCCGTTCGGGTGCTCGCTGGACGAGCGGCTCGACCGGTTCTACCTCGCCAACACGGTGGGTCAGCCCACCGAGAACGCTGTGGCCCTCTCGCACCTGATCTTCGCCGGTGTCCTGGACCGCCACCCGGGGCTGCGTCTTCTCGCCGCCCATGGCGGCGGTTACCTGCCGACGGCGATGGGACGCAGCGATCACGCGTGGCGCGTACGGCCCGACGCCCGGCGCTGCGCGCACGAACCGTCGAGCTACCTGCGGAGCCTGTGGTTCGACACGGTCGTTCACGACCCGGTGGCGCTTCGCCATCTGCTCGAACTGGCGGGTGGTTCGCAGGTGCTGATGGGCAGCGACTACCCGTTCGACATGGGTCTGGAGGACCCGGTCGGTTTCGTCCGCTCGGCCGACCTCCCGCCCGAGGTCACGGCTCAGGTGCTGGGGGGCAACGCGCGGTCGTTGCTCGCGGCGGCGGTGACGGTATGAGGATCGCGCGGTGGACCCACGACTCGACCGACGGCGAAGGCTTCGTGATCGACGATCGCGTCGTGGCCTTTCCCGACGGGTTGAGCGTCGAGGAGGTGTTGAAGCGGGGCCTTGACGCCACGGCGGCGATCTTCGAGAGGGTCGTGGATGCCGGCGGCACCGCGCTTTCGGACGTGCGTCTGCGCGCGCCCCTCGCGCCGGCCTCGGTGCGGGACTTCGTCGCGTTCGAGGAGCACGTCGAGGGTGTGAGTGCGGGGGTGGAGGGCAAGAGCAACGTCGCGGCGGAGTGGTACGAGGCGCCGACGTTCTACTTCACGAATCCCCACACGATCCTGGGGCCGCTCGATGAGGTCTCGCCACCGGTCACCGAACGCCTGGATTTCGAGCTCGAAGTCGCCGTGGTGATCGGGACGGCCGGTGACTCCGACGGGGTGAACCTCACCGCCGAGGCCGCACGCTCGCACATCTTCGGGTACACGATCATGAACGACTGGTCGGCGCGCGACCTGCAGGCCCGCGAGATGAAGGTGCGCCTGGGTCCGTGCAAGGGCAAGGACTTCGGCACCACCCTCGGACCCTGGATCGTGACGGCCGACGAGCTGGAGCCGTACGTCGACCCCGACGGCTTCCTCGCCGTCCACGCCGAGGTCTTCGTCAACGGCGAGCTGATCGGAGAGGACCTCGTCTCCAACGCCGGCTGGACGTTCCCGGAGTTCGTGGCGTACGCATCGCGCAACTCCCGCGTCGTGCCGGGCGATGTGCTCGGCTCGGGAACGGTCGGAAACGGGGGGTGCCTCGGAGAGCTGTGGGGGCGCAATCAGGGTCTCACTCCGCCGCCGCTCCGTGTCGGCGACGCGGTGCGCATGGTGGTGGAGGGGATCGGCGAGATCACCGGACGTGTCGGAGAATCGGTGGCCGCGCCCGCTCTGCCCGGGGCACGCGAACGGCCGCGCACGCGACACCGCTGAGGAGGCTGCGCCGGGCCGAGCCCGTCTCGGTCAGACCTGGACGTCGGGGACCAGCAGCAGAGCGCGCAACTCTTCGGGGGTGTCGACCGCGGCTTGCGCGCCCTCCGACTCGTGGGGCCAACTGAAGCCCCACCGCACGAAGATGACCGGAACCTCGTTCGCGGTGGCGCCCTCGACGTCGTGGTGGCGGTCGCCGACGAGGACAGGCCGGCTGGTGTCGACGCCGGCGGCTTCCAGGCGGCGCAGGGCCTCGGCGACGATGTCGGCCTTGGAGCTGAGGGTGCGCTCGTCGAGGGTCGCCCCGACCGTCGCGGTGAACGCCGGAGCCAGACCGAAGTGGTCCATGAGCGCGACGACCTGGATCTCGGGCTTCGAGCTCGCCGTGGCCTGCGGGATTCCGGCTGCCTGCACCTCGTGGATG
This sequence comes from Microbacterium hanjuni, assembly GCF_043556395.1. Taxonomy (NCBI): domain Bacteria; kingdom Bacillati; phylum Actinomycetota; class Actinomycetes; order Micrococcales; family Microbacteriaceae; genus Microbacterium; species Microbacterium hanjuni. The sequence goes on along the minus strand of NZ_JBIGIK010000002.1, from coordinate 450,061 downwards.
ATGTCGGCGACGCCCGGGTACAGTTTCGCGCTTCCGGTGAAGCCCTCCGTCTTGTTGAGCCCCCGGTAGAACGCCACAGCTTCGGTCGCCTGCTCGGGGGTCATCCCCACATTGACCTGGAAGGACTCGAACATCGGCGGCCCGATCCAGTGCACCAGTTCGCCACGGGTCGGGGGGCGCAGTCCGAAGTGTTCGAGCGTCGTGGTCAGACGGCGGAGGATTCCCTCCGAGGCATCGACGATGGTTCCGTCGACGTCCCAGAGAATGCAGGACCAGGGGGAGCGTTCGGGCATGTCCTCCACGCTACCGGCGCTCGCAGGTCGACCGGTTCGGGGCGGGGACCTCAGAACAGGCGCGGGGCGCCGGAGTCGACGCCCTTCATCTCGTCGTAGTCGAGGGTCACGCAGCGGATGCCACGGTCGGTGGCGAGCACGCGTGCCTGCGGCTTGATCTCCTGCGCCGCGAACACTCCGGTGACGGGGGCGAGCCCCGGATCCCGGCCCAGCAGTTCGAGGTAACGGGTGAGCTGCTCCACGCCGTCGATGTCGCCGCGCCGCTTCACCTCGACGGCGATGGTGCCGCCGGCTGCATCGCGCAGCAGCAGGTCGACGGGACCGATCGCCGTCGGGTACTCCCGACGCACCAGGGTGAGTCCCTCGCCGACGACCGAGACCTGTTCGGCGAGGAGGCGCTGGAGGTCGGCCTCGACGCCGTCCTTGATGAGGCCGGGGTCGACACCGAGCTCGTGCGAGGAGTCGTGCAGGATCTCGTGGAACTTGACCACCAGGGCGTCGCCCGACTTCGCGTGCGAGACCCGCCACTGCAGCACGACCCCGTCTTCGGTGTCGACTGCATCCGGGATCTCCACCGTCAGGGTGCACGGCGGGCTCATCCAGTTGAGCGGCTTGTACGAGCCGCCGTCGGAGTGCACGAGCAGACTGCCGTCACCCTTGTGCACGAGCAGGCGGGTGGCGAGGGGCAGATGCGCGTTCAGTCGACCGGTGTAATCGACGGAGCAGCGGGCGATGACGAGACGCACCCGACGAGCCTAATGCGCGTCGGCGCGAGGAGCCGGGGCAGGTGTCGCGCTGGTGGTCGGCACCAGCGGTCGCGCCGCCGAGGAGAAGAGCCCCGAGGCGACGATGAGGCCGACGATGATGAAGAGGGTGTTGAGCAGACCGATGTGCTCGCTGATGAAGCCCAGGATCGGCGGGCCGCAGAGGAACGCGACGTAGCCGATCGTGGCGGCGGCGCTCACCCGCGCGGCGGCGTGGGCCGGATCGTCGGCGGCGGCCGACATGCCGAGGGGGAAGCCGAGGGAGGCGCCCACTCCCCAGAGCGCCGCTCCGACGAAGACGAGGGGCAGGTTCGGCGCGAGGATGAACAGCAACAGCCCGGCCGCCGCGGTCGCGGCCAGGACGCGCAGGACGAGAACCCGACCGAAGCGGTCGACGAGCGGCCCGCCGAAGACGCGCACGACGGTCATCGCGACGGAGAAGACCGCAAGGCCCGCAGCGCCGAGCGCCTGGTCGGCACCGTGTCCGTCGACCAGCGCGAGCGGCAGCCAGTCGTTCGCGCCGCCCTCGGCGAAGGCCATACCGAGCATCACGACGCCGAGCGCGTAGGTGCGCGGCTCGCGCCACGCCGACATGGCGGTGTGCAGGCGCGCGCGCCATCCCGCGGGCTCGGCGGTGTTCACCACGACCGGCGGTGAGTGAGGGGGAACGCTCGCCACGCTGAGGACGGCGATCACGAGGATGAGCACCCCGATGATCGCCGTGTGGGTGACCACGTTCAAGCCCCAGGTCACCGCGACGACACCGAGGCCGGCGCCGATCACGGTGCCGAAGCTGAAGAAGGCGTGGAAGAGGGGGAGGATGGTTCGGCCCGTGGCCTTCTCGATGTCCGCGCCCTCGACGTTCATCATCACGTCAACGGAGCCGTTGCCGAATCCGAAGAGCGCGAGCCCGGCGAGGACGACGGGGTAGGAGTGCAGGGCGTCGGTGCCCACACCGATGACGACGACACCGATCGCGACCACGATCAGAGCCCCGAGCATGCCGCGTCGCGCTCCGAGCCGGGCCAGCACGACCGGGGCGCCGGACAGGCCGAGGATCGAGGCGACGCCCATGCCGAGCAGCAGCAGGCCGACCTGCACATTGTCGATCCCGAGCGCGTCCTTGATCGCGGGAACACGCGACGCCCAGGTCGAGATGCTCAAGCCGCTCGCGAGGAAGATCGCGAAGATCGCCGTGCGCCACCGGGACAGCTGCCGACGCGTGAGGGTGGACTCCATGTCTGGAAGCGTACCGAATCGATTCGATCCCCGTGACCCCCGCCGAGGTAGCATCGGCTCATGAGCGCGCGCCGAGCCACGATCTCCGACGTCGCCCGCGAGGCGGGGGTCTCGCCGTCGACCGCGTCCGTGGTGTTCAGCGGCCGGACGCCGGTATCGGATGCGACCCGTCAACGCGTGGTCACGGCCGCGGCGGCGCTGGGCTACACCGGTCCCGACCCCCGTGCGGCGTCGCTCCGGCGAGGCAGCTCGGGCATCGTCGGCGTGGTGTTCGAGGGTCCGCTCGGCGCGGCGTTCCTCGACCCGGTCACCACCCTCATGATGGACGGACTCACCGAGGGCGTCGCTGAACTCGGGGCGGGTGTACTGCTGCTGCGCGACAGTTCTGCGGACCAGGATGCGGTGGCCGGCGCGCAACCTTCCCTCATGTCGGCGCCCATCGACGCCGCCGTGCTGATCGGGTGCAGCACGCTCATGCGCGAGCAGCTCGACGTCATGCGTGCCCGCAACATCCCGGTCGTCGTGATCGAGGGCGACGGGGGAGAGGGCGTGCCGCAGATCCGGCTCGACAACCGGGAGGCCCAGCGCCAGGCCGCCAGCCACCTCGCGAGCCAAGGCCACCGCGACGTCGCGATCGTGACCCTGTCCACCGGCCCCGCCCGCGAGCGCGGGTGGCTGGACGCGGCGGGAGAGAACGCCATCCGCGTCGAGGTGACGCGCGACCGCCTCGCCGGAGCGCGCGACGTGTACCCCGATGCGCCCGCGTTCGCCGCGGCCGCGAGTTCGATCGATGAGGGTCTCGCGGCCGGCCGGGTGGTCTTCTCCGCCACGGCGACACGCCCGACCGCGGTCATCGCGCAGAGCGATCTGCTGGCGGCGGGCGTCATCCGTGCCGCCGAAGAGGCGGGTCTGCGGGTTCCGGAAGACGTCAGCGTCACCGGTTTCGACGGAGTGGTGGTCGACGGCCTCGCGCCCTACGCGCTGACGACCCTGGTGCAGCCGTCGAGCGAGAAAGGGCGCGCGGCGGGCAACGCCGTCGCCGCGATGCTCGCCGGGCGCGAGGCCGCCTCGCTGCGTTTCACGTGCGTCTTCCGGGAGGGCAACACCACCGCTCCCGTGCGTCGGAGCGCGGCCGTCTCGTAAGGGCGTCGTCATGCGCCGGGTAGAATAGAGCAGACACCCCGAGCGCCCGGGCCGCCACGCCCGTCGACTCCCGAGGAGGCCGCCTGCATGTTGGTCCTCCTTGTCGCGTTCGCCATCGTCCCGCTGGTCCTGCCGTGGGTCGTGCACCGGATCGGCCCGCGCGCGTTCTACCTCGCCGCCCTTCTTCCCCTGGCCGCATTCGTTCACGCGGCGCTGGCGACTCCCGCCGTGCTGAGCGGGACGATTCCGTTCGAGGAATACGACTGGATCCCCCCGCTCGACATCGCGATCTCGATGCGGATGGACACGCTCGGGTGGCTGATGGCCCTGGTCGTCACGGGCGTCGGCGCCCTCGTGATGATCTACTGCCGGTACTACTTCCGGGGCGAGACCGAAGGTCTGGGCCAGTTCGCCGCTGTGCTGCTCGGGTTCGCTGGCGCGATGTACGGCCTCGTGCTCAGCGATGACCTCGTCGTACTGGTCATGTTCTGGGAAGTCACCAGCATCCTGTCGTACCTGCTGATCGGCTACTACCACCGCCGCGGAGCGAGTCGCCGCGCGGCGCTGCAGGCCCTCCTCGTCACCTCGCTCGGCGGCCTGGTGATGCTCATCGGCGTCGTGCTGCTCGTCGTCGACACCGGCACCTCGAGCATCTCGACGATCCTGGCGCTCGCGCCCACGGGTCCGGTCGTGGACGCCGCGCTCGTGCTGCTGCTGGTGGGCGCGCTGAGCAAGTCGGCCATCTTCCCGTTCCACTTCTGGTTGCCGGGCGCGATGGCGGCGCCCACCCCGGTCAGCGCCTACCTCCACGCCGCCGCGATGGTGAAGGCGGGCATCTATCTCATCGCCCGTCTGGCTCCGGTGTTCGCCTTCGCCCCGACCTGGCGTCCGATCGTGCTCACGCTCGGCATCTTCACGATGCTGCTCGGCGGGGTGCAGGCGCTGCGCGAGACCGACCTCAAGCGCATCCTCGCTTTCGGCACCGTGAGCCAGCTCGGCTTCCTCGCGGTCGTGCTGGGGTTCGGAACCCACGAAGCTGCTCTCGCGGGTCTCGCGCTCCTGCTCGCGCACGCCCTCTTCAAGTCCTGCCTCTTCCTGGTGGTGGGCGTGATCGACCGACAACTGTCGACGCGAGACATCACCGAACTGAGCGGGGTGGCCCGCCAGGCCCCCGTCATCACGACCATCGCCACGATCTCGATCGCCTCGATGGTCGGGATCATCCCCACCCTCGGGTTCGTCGCGAAGGAGGGTGCGCTGACCGCCTTCTTCGAAGAGGCGACGCACGGATCGCCGTGGGGGATCGTGGCGGTGCTCGGAGTCACGCTGGGGTCGATCCTGACGGCGGCGTACGGCGCCCGCTTCCTGTGGGGGGCGTTCGGGACGAAGAAGGATGCTGACGGTCAGCCCCGCGCCGTCACGGAATGGCCCGATCCGCCGATCGGCTTCCTCGCGGTGCCGGGCGCGCTCGCCGCCCTCACCCTCGCGGGGGGCTTCGCCGCACCGCTGCTCGACCTCGTGCTGCAGCCCTACGCGCGCACGGCGCCGGCCGCGAGCCCCGGCATCGAGCCACCGGCGAGCGAAGCGCACCTGCTGCTCTGGCACGGTTTCGAGCCGGCATTGGGAATCTCGATCGGCACCATCGCGCTCGGGCTCGCCGTGTTCTGGTTCACCCGCAAGGCGACGCCCGCCTCCTCGCGTCGCATCCTGCCGTTCACCGCCGTCGAGGCCTACAACGGCGCTCTCCGCGTCATCGCGACCGTGGCCGTCTTCACCACCCGCCTCACCCAGCGCGGCTCGCTCCCCCTCTACGTGGGCACGATCTTCATCGTCTTCGTCGTCGCGGAGGCCACGGCTCTGCTGTCGAGTCCCGAATGGCGCATCGAATTGGATGCGTGGCAGACCCCAGCGCAGTTGGCCGTCGCGCCGGTCATGATCGCCGCCGGCCTGCTCGCCGTCAGTGCGCGCAAGCGCTACACCGGCGTCGTGCTGGTGTCGGTGACGGGGCTCGGGATGGTCGTGCTCTTCGCCACGAGCGGCGCCCCCGACCTCGCGCTCACCCAGATCCTCGTCGAGACCGTCACGCTGATCACGTTCGCCCTCGTGCTCCGACGGATCCCCGCCCGCATGGGTGAGCACAACGACTCGGTCTGGCCGATCGCCCGTGCCGTGCTGGCCGTCGGCGTCGGTGCGACGATGGCCCTGGTGGTGCTCGTCGCCACCGGCGCTCGCCAGGATCGACCGATCTCGGACAGCTGGCCGATGCTCGCTTACGAGATCGGCCACGGGCAGAACGTGGTGAACGTCGCCCTCGTCGACCTCCGCGGGTGGGACACGATGGGCGAGCTGTCAGTGCTCGTGCTCGCCGCGACCGGTGTGGCATCGCTCGTGTTCGTCACCCACCGCTCCGACACCCTGTCGCGGCTCACCGCCCCGTTGCCCCGGCTGCACAAGCGCGGTCGCGGCGCGCTGGTCGAGACGGCCGAGGGCGTGCGGGCCCGCACCGCCGAGACGAGTGACGGCCCGCAGGCCTGGCTGTTCGCCGGCCAGCGGGTGCGGCCCGAGAACCGGACGATCATCCTCGAAGTGATCGTGCGCGTGCTCTTCCACTCCGTGATCGTGGTGTCGCTGTACCTCCTCTTCGCCGGCCACAATCTGCCCGGCGGCGGCTTCGCCGGTGGGCTCGTCGCGGGGATGGCCCTGGTCATGCGCTACGTCGCGGGCGGCCGTTACGAGCTGGGAGCTGCGGCCCCCGCCGACCCCGGACGGCTGCTGGGGGCCGGGATGGCGCTCGCGGTCGGGTGCGCGATCGTGCCGCTGCTCTTCGGGGCGGCGCCGCTGACGAGCTTCTTCTGGGAGGCGGATGTGCCCGTGCTCGGGCACATCGAGTTCGTGACCTCCACCATCTTCGACGTCGGGGTGTATCTCGTCGTCATCGGCCTCGTGCTCGACGTGCTGCGCAGCCTCGGCGCCGAGGTCGACCGTCAGACGCAGGAGATGCGCGCGCAGGGGGTGCTCGCCTGATGAGCGTCTCCCTCGTTCTCGTCATCATCATGGGAGTGCTCTTCGCCTGCGGTGTCTACGCGATGCTCGAACGCAGCCTCACCCGGGTGCTCATCGGGTTCCTGCTGCTCGGCAACGCGGCGAACCTCATGCTGCTCATCGTCATGGGCGACCCGGGGGCCGCCCCCTTCTTCGGCGCGGCCGACAGTCCCGACGGCTACTCCGACCCGCTTCCGCAGGCGCTCACCCTGACGGCGATCGTCATCACCTTCGCGGTCTCGGCGTTCCTCCTCGCCCTCATCTACCGCTCGTGGCAGCTCGGCCAGGCCGACACCGTCGAAGACGACCAGGACGACGTGGCACTGCGCGCACGTCGCTCCGACGAGGACGAGATGGACGTCGAGGTGGAGGACGAGGACGACGACGCGACGACCGACTTCGTCGGGCGCGCCAGTTCGCCGCTGCGTCTGCTCGGAAACCGCGACTACACCAGCATCCGCGACGACGCTCCCGCCGACCGGCCGGCCGCGCGCGACGACCAGGAAGGAGAGGACCGATGAACATGACCGATCTGGTCCCCCTGCTGGTCACCCTCCCCCTGCTCGGGGCGGCGATCGCCCTCATCGCCGGCCGCCACCGGCGCACCCAGGTGACGGTGTCGATCGTGACCCTCACCCTGACGATGACGATCGCGGCGGTGCTGCTCGTCGCGGTGCACAACTCCGACGTGCCGTTCGCGGTGTCGGTCGGCGGATGGCCGGTGCCCTTCGGGATCGTGCTCTACGTCGACCGCCTGGCAGCGCTGCTCGTGCTCGTCTCCAGCGTCGTGCTGCTCGCGGTGCTGCTCTTCTCGGTGGGCCAGGGCGCGGCGGACGGCGACGACGACACCCCGGTGTCGATCTTCCACCCCTCGTACCTGATCCTGTCGGCGGGTATCTTCACCGCGTTCATCGCGGGCGACCTGTTCAACCTCTACGTCGGCTTCGAGATCCTGCTCGTGGCGTCGTACGTGCTGATCACCCTGGGCGGCACCGAGTCGCGCATCCGCACCGGCGTGGTCTACATCGTCGTCTCGCTCGTGTCCTCGATCCTGTTCCTCGCCTCGATCGCCGCGATCTACGGCGCCCTCGGCACGGTCAACATGGCGCAGCTCTCCGAGCGGATGACCGAGCTGCCGCAAGAGACCCAGCTGGTGCTTCACCTCATGCTGGTGGTCGCGTTCGGCATCAAGGCCGCCATCTTCCCGCTGTCGTTCTGGTTGCCCGACTCGTACCCGACCGCGCCGGCGCCCGTGACGGCGGTGTTCGCCGGCTTGCTGACCAAGGTGGGCGTCTACGCGCTCATCCGCACCGAGACCGAGATCTTCCGCGAGAACGACATCAACTTCCTCCTGCTGATCGTGGCGCTGGCGACGATGGTCGTCGGTGTGCTGGGCGCGATCGCGCAGGCTGAGCTGAAACGCATCCTCTCCTTCACCCTCGTGAGCCACATCGGCTACATGGTGTTCGGATTGGCGATCGCGACCCCCGCGGCGATCGGGGCGACGGTGTATTACATCGTTCACCACATCGTCGTGCAGACGACCCTCTTCCTCGCGATCGGGCTCATCGAGCGCCGCGCCGGGAGCACCTCGATCCTGCGGGTGCGCGGCCTCATGCGGGCGGCTCCGGTGATCGCCGTGCTGTACTTCATCCCCGCGGTCAACCTCGGTGGCCTGCCGCCGTTCTCGGGCTTCATCGGCAAGTACGCCCTGTTCGATGCCGCCGCCCAGGTCGGCACTCCCCTCCTGATGGTGGTCATCGTCGGCGGCATCGTGACCTCGCTCCTCACCCTCTACGCGCTGATGAGGGCGTGGAACCTCGCGTTCTGGCGCGAGGACGAAGAAGAGTCTCCGGAGACCGAGGCGCGTATCGGCTACCTGGGCGACGCGCCGGCCGCCGGGATCAAGACCGAGCGGCGCGCCATCCCGCGCATCATGACCGCGGCCACCGCGGGCATGGTCGTCGTCACGGTCGCGCTGACGATCTTCGCCGGGCCGCTCTACGAGGTCTGCGCGAGCATCGGCAACACCCTGCTCGAGCCGGTCAACGTCGTGCAGCTGCAACAGGATGTGGACTCGTGATCCGGGGGAGGCGGGATGCGGTGCACCAGATCTGGCGGCAGCTGCCGTTCTTCATCTGGTTGATCGCGCTGTGGATGCTTCTCTGGGGACAATTCACCCCCCTGTCCTTCCTCACCGGCCTCGCCGCAGCCATCTTCGTGACCCGCGTGTTCCGCCTGCCCCCCGTGACCTTGTCGGGCCGCGTGAACCTGTGGCGCGGACTGGTGTTCGTGGTGACCTTCTTCGTCGCCGTCGTTCGCGGCTCGCTGCTGGTGGCGTGGCAGGTGCTGAACTTCCGCCATCAACCGCGGGGCGCGATCATCGCGGTGCAGCTGCTCATCGACGACGACCTGATCATGACGCACACCGGCGTGACGGCTTCCTTGATTCCGGGTTCGCTCATCGTCGAGGCCGACCGCGAGCGGCGCATCCTCTACCTGCACGTCATCGGCGTCGACAGCGACGAGGACGTGGAGGCCCAGCGGCGGGCGGTGCTGGGCTGGGAGGCGCGCATCGTGCGCGCGGTCGGTTCGCGCGAGCAGCTCGCCCAGATCGAGGAAGCCGCCGCCGCCACTCGGAGCAGAGGGGGAGCCCCGGTATGAACGTGCTGCTCCTGATCATCTTCGCGGTCTTCGCCGTCGCGGCGATCCTGACGCTGTGGCGCATCGTGGTCGGACCTTCGATCCTCGACCGCGCCGTCGCATCCGACGTGCTCCTCACCGAGGTCGTCTGCGTGCTGGGCGCGGAGATGGCCATCAATCACCACACCCGGTCGCTTCCCGCGCTGCTCATCATCGCGGCGGTCGGTGTCTTCGGCTCGATCTCGATCGCCCGTTTCGTCGCGCGGAAGGACAACGCAGACCAGTGATCCCCTTCTCCGTGTCCGAAGCCGCCACCGACGGAACCTCGGTGCTCGACGCCGCCCTCGACATCGCCGTGCTGGTGTTGATCCTCATTGGGGCGCTCCTCTGTCTCACCGCCGCGATCGGGCTGTTGCGGTTCCGCGATGTGCCCAGCCGCCTGCACGCGGCGACAAAGCCGCAGGTGCTCGGCCTGATCGTGATATTCCTGGCGATCTCGCTCGCGTTGCGTTCGTGGCCGGTGGTCGCCTTCCTCGTGCCGGTGCTGCTGTTCCAGCTGGCGACCGCGCCGCTCAGCGCCCACATGGTGGGGCGGCAGGCCTACAGAAACGGCACGATCGATCGCACCACGCTGTACGTCGACGAGTTGCGCGCGTCGCACGAGACTCCACCGGCCGCCGGGGGCTGAGCGACCTCAGCCGATGAGACTCGGCTGCAGGTCGCGCAGGGTGCGGAAGCGCGTCATGCGTCCCACACCGATCGCCGCGACGATACCGGCGCCGACGAGCCAGGTGGCGAGAACGGCGAGGTCGAGTCCGACGCGGCTGATGTCGCCGCCGTACATGACCTGCCTCATCGCGTCGACGACGTAGCCCATCGGCAGCACGTGATGAAGAGCTGCCAGCGGACCGGGCAGGGTCTGCCACGGGAACGTACCACCGGCGGTGACGAGCTGCAGCACCATCAGCACGAGCCCCAGGAACTGTCCGACCGAGCCCAACCAGACGTTCAGCGCGAGCACGATGGCGGCGTACGTCGCCGAGGCGAACAGCAGGATTCCCAGCGTCGCCAACGGATTGGCGAACGAGAACCCGAGAGCCCAGGCGAGCACGCCGAACAGCCCGAGCATCTGGATCCCGCCGAGCAGCGCGGGGGTGAGCCAGCCGGCCAGAGTGACGCGGACGGGGGTGTTGAGGGCCGTCACCGCCCGCTTCGACACGGGCTTCACGATGAGGAAGAGGGCGTAGATGCCGATCCATCCCGCCAGCGCGGCGAAGAACGGCGCGAGACCGGCGCCGTAGTTCTGGGCGGCGGTGACGGCGCTGGATTCGACGGCGATCGGGTCGGAGAGAGTGGATGCCTGCGCGTTGCGCGTGGCATCGTCGGTGTCGGGGATCTGCGCCACGCCGTCCGCGAGTCCAGACTGCAGTTGGGTCGCGCCGTCGACGAGCTGGCCGAGGCCACCGTCGAGGGAGTTCGCGCCGTCGCGCAGCTGCGCGGCTCCGTCGGCCGCGGTCGCGGTGCCGCCGGCCAGGGTCGCGGCGCCGGAGGCGACCTGTTGGGCTCCCGTCGACACCTGCTGGGCGCCGGCCGACAGTTGATCGATCTGTTCGGAGGCCGTCTGCACGCGGGTGTTGGCGTCGGTGAGGCGCTGGCCGACCGGATCGAGTACGCCGAGCACCTGATCGATCTGGGCCTGGTCGAGGCCCGCATCGGTGAGGCGCTGCGCGATGTCGGTGCGGGCCTGCGGCAGCAGAGCCGCCGCTCCCGCGGCCGCGGTCGACACCCGGTCGGCGATCGCATCGACCTGGGCGGTGCCGGCGGCGACCTGCTCGGCCCCGGTGCTCACCTGGGCTGCGCCGTCACGGAGCGTGGCCGCACCGTCGCGCAGCTGAGCCGTGCCGTCGGCGAGCTGCGTCGCGCCGTCGACGAGGCTGCCCGCGCCGTCGTGGGCGGTTCCGAGCCCGTCGACCAACTGCTGGGCGCCGGTGGCAGCATCCGTCAACTTCATGCGGATGGTCTGCAGCGCATTGAGCAGCGTCAGACCCGCCTCGTCGATCACCTTGGAGGCGACGGTGGACTCGATGCGGGCGACCGCCTGGGTGCCGATGGTCGAGGCCAGGTAGTTGTTCGCATCGTTCGTGCGCAGTTCGATGTCGGCCTGGCGGGGTGAGCCGGTGGAGATGGAGGCGATCGCGTCGGAGAAGTCGGAGGGGAGTTCCACGGTGAAGTCGAAGTCGCCGTTCTCGAGCCCGGCGGCGGCCGCATCGGCGTCGACGCGGTGCCACTCGAACGTGTCCCCGTCGAGGAGCTCGTCGGCGACCTCGTCGCCGAGGTTGCGGTCCTGCCCGTTGAGCGTCGCCCCGGCGTCGTCGACGACGAGAGCGACGGGAACGCGGGAAAGGTTGCCGTAGGGATCCTGGTTCGCCCACAGGTACAGGCCGCCGTAGAGGATCGGCACCGCAAGCAGGGCGATGAGCGCGATGACCGACATGCGCGTCGACGTGAGCCGGCGCAGCTCGGCGGTGATCATCTGGGGCACCTTCATGGCGTTTCGTCCCCTTTCGGCTCGGTGGTGTCCGGTGCGGTGGTGTCCGATGCCGGGGTGGGCTCGGGCTGCGATTCTGGGTCGGGTTCTGGTTCTGGTTCTGGTTCTGGGACGGGCTCTGCCTCTGGCTCGGCGATCGGCTCGGGCTCGGGCGCCACCTCGATCTCCGGCGTACGGGAGTCGGGCTCGTCCTCGGGTTCGCTCTCCTCCTCGTCGGGGAGCTTTCCCGCCGCGCGGAGCGCTGAGCGCGAGGCTTTGCCGGCGATGACGAGCACGGCGTACCCGCGTCCGGCGAACTCCTCCGCGAGGCGCCACCAGACGGTCGGCTCGCCGCCGTGTCGATCGGGGGAGGCCAGCACGATGCCTTCGACACCGTCGCGCAGGGCGGCCAACTCCAGCAGGATGCGGATGCGTTGGCCCGGGGCGATGTTGCCGATCGGTGTCCCCGCCAGTTCGCCGAGCCCGAGGGTGTCGAGCCAGCGGCGCGCGGCGAAGGGATTCGGTGCGCGACCGGCGAACATCAACTCTTCGGCGACCACGCCGCCGACCGAAACACCCGACTCGGGTTCGGAGACGTGCGGGGCGTCGACCAGGGCCACCCGTTTGCGGATGGTCGCAGCATCCTTGCGCCCGTCGATGTGCACCTCGCCGGTGTCAGGGCGCATCCGGCCGGAGGCGAGGAGGCCGAGTACGGTGGGGCGCTGCTCGGTCTCGGCCATCGCGAGGGTGACGTGGCCGGATTCGTACGAGAGGGTGGTGTCGGGGAGGGCGCGTTCGGCACGGCCCTTGCGCACCTCGCGGAGGGAGATCTTCACGAGGTCGCCCCCTCGAAGGCATCGAGCAGTGCGACGCTCTCGCGCCACGAGAGTCCTGCGATCCCCAGCACGGCTTTGACGGCGTGCTCGGCGCTCGCCGCCGGATCGACGTGCATACGGGCGACGACGGCTCGGCCGGTCTCTTCGATGAGGTGGGCCAGCACGGGGGCGGCGATATCGGTGCGCAAGGCGCCGGTGTCCTGACCGCGGCGCACGATCTCGGCGATGCGCGTGCGCAACGGCGCGAGGGCGGCGGCGGTGTCGGCGACGTGCGACTCGTCGAGCGCGATCGCGGCGGCGACGCGCACGTGGGAGGCCTCGTGCCACAGCTCGGCGGCGAGGCGTGCGAGGGCGCGTTGCGGGTCGTCGTCGTCGATGCGGTCGGCGATCGCGTTGAAGCGGGCGGCGCCCGTGACGAGCACCTGGCGCACGAGCGCTTCCCGGTCGTCGAAGTGGCCGTACAGGGCGCGGCGCGACAGTCCCGCCGCACGGGCGATGGCGTCGAGCGAGGCGTGCGGGTCGCGCGCGATCTCGTCAGCCGCGGCCGCGAGGATACCGGCGCGGTTCTCTTGCGCGTCGCGGCGCGGCTGGCGCAGCGTGGAAGAAGTCATGACGACATTCTGCCACGAAACTACACACGCGTGTGCAGTTTTTAAGAGGGGTCAGTCGGTGCCGGAGTCAAACGCGGCGGCTTCGCCCGCAGCATCCGTCGCCTCGGCCAGCTTCTCCCGAGCGGGGTCGTACGCGAGCACGTGCTCGGTGATCTCGTCGGCGCCGCCGGCCGTGACGCGGCCGACGAGCTCGCCCGTCGGACCGCCGAGCAGGCCGAGCGTCGCGTACTGCTCGAGCCGGGTGCGGGAGTCGGCGATGTCGAGGTTGCGCATGGTCAGCTGCCCGATGCGATCGATCGGGCCGAAAGCGGCGTCGCCGACGCGCTCCATCGAGAGCTTCTCCGGACCGTACGACATCGTCGGGGCGGTCGTGTCGAGGATCGTGTAGTCCTCGCCGCGACGCAGGCGCACCGTGACGGTGCCGGTGATCGTGGAGCCCACCCACTTCTGGATCGACTCGCGCAGCATCAGGGACTGCGGTTCGAGCCAGCGGCCCTCGTACATGAGGCGCCCGAGCCGGCGGCCCTGCTCGTGGTACGTGGCGAGGGTGTCTTCGTTCAGGATGCTGTTGACGAGGCGCTCGTACGCGAGGAACAGCAGAGCCATACCCGGCGCCTCGTAGATGCCGCGGGACTTCGCCTCGATGATGCGGTTCTCGATCTGATCGCTCATGCCGAGGCCGTGGCGGCCACCGATGCGGTTCGCCTCGAGCACGAGAGCGACCGGGTCGGTGTACTCGGTTCCGTTGAGGGCGACCGGTCGGCCTCCCTCGAAGGTGACCGAGACGTCTTCGGGCTGGATCTCGACGGCCGGGTCCCAGAACCGCACGCCCATGATGGGCTCGACGGTCTCGAGGGAGACCTCGAGGTGCTCGAGCGTCTTGGCCTCGTGGGTGGCGCCCCAGATGTTCGCGTCGGTGGAATAGGCCTTCTCGACGCTGTCGCGGTAGGGGAAGCCGTGCTCCACCAGCCACTCGCTCATCTCCTTGCGGCCGCCGAGCTCGGTGACGAAGTCGGCGTCGAGCCAGGGCTTGTAGATGCGCAGAGCGGGGTTGGCGAGCAGCCCGTACCGGTAGAACCGCTCGATGTCGTTGCCCTTGTAGGTCGAGCCGTCGCCCCAGATGTCGACGCCGTCGTCGCGCATCGCGCGCACGAGCAGCGTTCCGGTGACGGCGCGACCGAGGGGCGTGGTGTTGAAGTAGGTGCGTCCGCCCGAGCGGATGTGGAAGGCGCCGCACGCGAGGGCGGCGAAGCCCTCCTCGACGAGAGCGGTCTTGCCGTCGATCAATCGCGCGACCTCGGCGCCGTACTCGAGCGCACGACCGGGGATGGCGGCGATGTCGTCTTCGTCGGGCTGGCCGAGGTCGCCGGTGTACGTGCAGGGGATCGCACCCTTGTCTCGCATCCACGCGACGGCGACCGAGGTGTCGAGTCCCCCTGAGAAGGCGATGCCGACGCGCTCGCCGACGGGCAGGGACTGCAGAACCTTGGACATACCCCCAGTCTATTCAAGCGCGAGAGGGCACCCTCTCGATGGGAAAGAGCACTCGCGGGGTGCCGAGATCAAGTTGTGACGCGCCGAGGAAGAATTTCCGTGGCTCCAGGCTGGTAGATCGCGTATGTTGATGCGCGCAACGTATGCCCTGCCAACAGGAACCAGCGAAGCGATCACACACAGCAGCACAATCCGGGGGCGATCATCGCTGTCGGATGCGGACACCGTCGTCCCCACCTCAGCCAAGATTCTTCCGGCGGGGTGAGCGATGCGGGTCGAAGCAGACTCGTATTTCTTGGAAGGAAATTCATGTTCAAAGGAAGAACACTCGCCTCACTCCTCGCGGTCGGTGGCCTCGTCGCCACCCTCGCCGCGTGCGCGCCCGCCGGCACCGCGGGCGGTGGCGGTGGCGGAGAGGATGCCGCTGCAGAATGCAACGTCGGCATCTCGATGCCGACCCGCAGCCTGGAGCGTTGGATCAACGACGGTGAGGGTCTCAAGACCAAGCTCGAAGACGACGGATGCACCGTCGACCTGCAGTACGCCGACAACAAGACCGACCAGCAGATCAGCCAGATCCAGAACCAGGTCGCCGGCGGCGCGAAGATCCTCGTCGTCGCGGCGATCGACGGCCTGACCCTGGGCCCGGTCCTCGAGGACGCCGCAGGCCAGGACGTGAAGGTCATCGCATACGACCGCCTGATCAACGGCACCGAAGCGGTCGACTACTACGCGACCTTCGACAACTACAAGGTCGGAACGCTCCAAGGTCAGTTCATCGAAGAGCAGCTGGACCTCGCCGGTGGCGCGGGCCCGTTCAACTTCGAGCCCTTCGCCGGAAGCCCCGACGACAACAACGCCGGGTTCTTCTTCCAGGGTGCTTGGGACGTTCTCCAGCCCTACGTCGAGAGCGGCCAGCTGGTCATCCCCTCGGGCAAGCTCTCGGCGACGAACGACGACTGGAAGTCCATCGGAATCCTCGGTTGGGGATCGGATGACGCCCAGGCTGAGATGGACAACCGTCTGCAGTCGTTCTACACGGGTGGCGAGAAGGTTCAGGTCGTCCTCTCCCCGAACGACAGCCTGGCGCTCGGTATCGAGCAGTCGCTGCTGTCCGCGGGCTACGCACCGGGCGCCGACTGGCCGATCATCACGGGCCAGGACGCCGACAAGGCCAACGTGCAGGCGATCCTCGCCGACCAGCAGTCGATGACGGTCTGGAAGGACACCCGCGAGCTGGGTGACCGCGTGCAGATGATGGTGCAGTCGATCGTCGCCGGCGAGGAGCCGGAGACGAACGACGACGAGACCTACGACAACGGAGTGAAGGTCGTTCCGGCCTACCTCCTGGACCCGCAGGTCGTCGTGAAAGACGACGTCCAGTCGCTCCTGATCGACTCCGGCTTCCTGAAGGCCTCGGACGTCGGACTCTGATAGATCGACCTTGATCGGCGGCGGCCACCGGCCGCCGCCGATCGCGGTCCGACCCCTCGAAAGGGCACTATGAACAACGCCATTCTCACGATGCGCGGAATCGTGAAGGACTTCAGCGGGGTGAAGGCACTCAACGGTGTCGACCTCGAGGTGCAGCGCGGCGAGGTCCACGCGATCTGCGGCGAGAACGGCGCCGGAAAGTCGACCCTGATGAAGGTGCTCAGCGGGGTCTACCCGCACGGATCGTTCGACGGTGTCATCACTTTCGAGGGGAAAGACGTCGCCTACCGCTCGATCAACGACAGCGAGCGCGACGGCATCGTGATCATCCACCAGGAGCTCGCGCTGAGCCCCTATCTTTCGATCGCCGAGAACATCTTCCTGGGCAACGAGAACGCCCGGGCCGGGGTCATCGACTGGAACAAGACGAACGCCGAGGCGGCCAAGCTGATCGCCCGCGTCGGGCTGCAAGAGAACCCGGCGACGCGGGTGCTCGAACTCGGCGTCGGCAAGCAGCAACTCGTCGAGATCGCGAAAGCGCTGTCGAAACAGGTCAAGCTCTTGATCCTGGACGAGCCCACCGCAGCGTTGAACGACGACGACTCCGCCCACCTGCTCGATCTCCTCAAGCACCTCCGCGGCCAGGGCATCACCTCGATCATCATTTCCCACAAGCTCAAGGAGATCCGCGCGATCGCCGACACCGTCACGGTCATCCGAGACGGCTCGACGATCGAGGCGTTCCCCGTCGAAGACACGGACGAGATCGAGACGCGCATCATCCGCGACATGGTCGGGCGATCCCTCGACAGCCAGTTCCCCCCGCGTGACCCGAAGCTCGGCGAGGAGAAGTTCCGCGTCGAGCATTGGAACGCCTATCACCCGGTGGACATCGGTCGGAAGGTCGTCGACGACATCTCGTTCTCCGTGCGCGCCGGCGAGATCGTCGGGTTCGCGGGGCTGATGGGCGCCGGGCGCACCGAGCTGGCCATGAGCATCTTCGGCCGCTCCTACGGCACCGACATCTCGGGGAAGGTCTTCAAGGACGGGATCGAGATCTCGACCAAGACCGTGGATGAGGCGATCCGCAACGGCATCGCCTACGCGACCGAGGATCGGAAGCGCTACGGGCTCAACCTGATCGGGTCCGTCACGGTGAACGTCTCGGCCGCAGCCCTCGGCAAACTGGCGAAGCTGGGGGTCATCGACCGCAACCGCGAGTACGTGGTCGCCGAGGATTACCGCAAGCAGATGAACATCAAGACGCCCTCGGTCGCGACGCTCACGGGCCTCCTCTCCGGAGGCAACCAGCAGAAGGTCGTGCTCAGCAAGTGGATCTACTCGGGTCCGGACGTGCTGATCCTCGACGAACCGACGCGCGGCATCGACGTCGGGGCCAAGTTCGAGATCTACGGCATCATCAACGAGCTCGCCGCCCAGGGCAAGGCGGTCATCGTGATCTCGTCGGAGCTGCCCGAGCTGATCGGGCTGGCCGACCGGATCTACACGATTGCGGAGGGGCGCCTCACCGGCGAAATCGCTCGCGCCGACGCAACCCAAGAAGAACTCATGCGCCATATGACTGCAGGCAGAGCTGAAGGAGTAAACCCGTGACCCTCACCGCCCCCGATCAAGCGACCCCGGCCGGACCCAGCGTTCCGGGCAAGGCCCGGCGCCGCATGCGCATCGACCTGCGTCAGTACGGCATCCTCGCGGCGCTCGCGATCATCATCATCCTGTTCCAGATCCTGACCAACGGCCGGCTCCTGTACCCCGGCAACGTCAGCAACCTCATCCAGCAGAACGCCTACGTGCTGATCCTCGCGATCGGCATGGTCATCGTCATCATCGCCGGTCACATCGACCTCTCGGTCGGCTCGATCGTGGCCGTCGTGGGTGCGGTGGCGGCGCTGTCGATGCAATCGTGGGGGCTCCCCTGGTGGGGCGCGATCATCCTGGCCCTCGTCGTCGGCGCGGTGATCGGCGCGTGGCAAGGATTCTGGATCGCCTTCGTCGGCATACCGGCCTTCATCGTCACCCTGGCGGGCATGCTCATCTTCCGCGGTCTCGCCCTCGTGCTGCTCACCGGCGGCACGATCAGCGGACTGCCGCCGCAGTTCAACGCGATCGGGTCGGGCACCATCCCGACCACGGGTGCCCCCGACCTCATCACCTTCGGTATCGCCGCGGTGGCCTCCCTCGCGCTCATCGTGCAGCAGGTGCGCACGCGTGCCACGCTGCGCCGGCTCGAGCTGCCCCGCGAACGCGCGGTGTCGGCGTGGATCAAGGTCGGCATCGCGGTCGCCGCGATCATGTACGTCGCCTACCTGCTCGCGTACAACCGGGGCACGCCGATCATTCTGATCATCCTTGCCGCGCTCATCCTGATCTACTCGTTCGTGCTCAACCGCACCGTCTTCGGCCGGCACGTCTACGCGATGGGCGGAAACCTCTTCGCCGCGCAGATGTCGGGGGTCAAGACGAAGTGGGTGACGTTCTTCATCTTCGTCAACATGGGTCTGCTCGCCGGCCTTGCCGGTGTCGTGAGCACCGCGCGCGCCGGTAGCGCCGTCGCCTCGGCGGGTGGCAGCTTCGAGCTCGACGCCATCGCCGCGGTCTTCATCGGTGGCGCCGCCGTCCAGGGCGGCGTCGGCACCGTCATCGGCGCGGTCATCGGTGGCCTCGTGATGGGCGTGCTCAACCAGGGCCTGTCGATCCTGAGCGTCGACGCCGCCTGGCAGCAGGTCATCAAGGGCCTCGTGCTGCTGTTCGCCGTCGCCTTCGACGTGCTGAGCAAGCGCCGCTCGGGACGCTGAGATGAAAAAAGGGGGGGAGGCCGACGGCCTCCCCCCCTTTTTCGTGGCCGGAGGTCAGCCGATCGCGACCGAGGTGATCGTCACGGGAGTGGCGGGCGCACCGTCGGCGGCGCCGCCCTCGGCTCCGACCGCGGCGATCTGTCGAACGACCTCGAGGCCGGCAGCATCCATCTGTCCGAAGACGGTGTATGACGGCGGCAGCTGGCTGTCCTCGTAGACGAGGAAGAACTGCGAGCCGTTCGTGTCGGGCCCGGCGTTCGCCATGGCCACGGTACCGGCGGGGTAGGTCTCGGAGCCGTCGAGCTCGTCGTCGAAGCTGTAGCCCGGGCCGCCGCGGCCGGTGCCGGTGGGGTCACCGCACTGCAGCACGAAGATGCCCTGGGTCGTCAGGCGGTGGCAGTCGGTGCCGTCGAAGTACTGCTGCTCGGCGAGCGAGACGAAGCTGCCCACGGTGCAGGGGGTGCGGTCGGCGTCGAGCGCGATCGCGATGTCACCGGCGGTGGTGGAGAGCGTCGCCGAGACGGCGCCCGTGACGGTCGGGTCGGCGGGCGGCGCGGTGACGTCGCTCGAGGCGCCCGACTCCGCCGGGTAGGCGCACTCTCCCGAGGCGGCAGCGGTAGCGGGGGCCGACGGGGCCGCGGCCGAGGATTCGGCGGGAGCGGTGGGGGTCGCCGTGGCGCAGCCCGAAAGCAGCAGCAGGCCGACGGCGGCGAAGGTGGCGGAGAGCAGACGAGAGCGCATGCCTCCAGCGTAGAAGGGCGAGGCGGATGCTGCTCACGCACCCCTGTGAACGGATGCGCACACGCGTCGTCCGCGGTCGGTATCGTGCCGTGCGGGGGCGGGACGATCTGCCCACCGGGGGGCAAAACGATGAGCTACGACATTGTCGTCTTCGATCCGGCGGTATCTCCTCGGGAGAGGTCCGAAGCGCTGCGGTGGCTTCAGGATGATTCTCACGTGAGTGGCGCGAGCGACGCGAAGTTCGCGCCCTGGCTGCGCGACATGCAAGAGGTCTTCGCGTCTTACGAGCACGCTCCGGATACGCTCGGGCCCGACGACAGGTTCGCGGAATACTCTCGGTCGGGGCCTCGTGTCCACGTGAGCGCGATGTTCTCGGTGGCGGAACTCCTGGAGTCGGCCGTTCACCGCACCGCGGTAGCCCACGGCCTCGGCTTCTGGGACTGCAGCACCGAGGGTGGCAACGTCTGGTGGCCGCCCGAACAGTCCTATGCGCACGAGGAGCACCCGCACCTCACCCTCATGGTCGAATCGGAGGCGACGGCCACCGGACCCAGCGACGCCCTCATCGCCGCGTCCGTCGACTGGCTTTCCCATGGCCGAGGTCCCAGCTTCGTGGTGCTCGAGGACGAGCGCGGCGACTACCTGCAGGCGGCCGGCGGTGCAGAAGGCCTGACTCTGGAGTGGCGGCGGTGGGGTAAGGCGGGAGTCGGCGGCGAGTTCTGGCACGGGGTAGCCGCGCACGACGGTGATGAGTCGGGCGAGCTGGTCGCGCTTCCCGGTCGGACGCGCAGCTTCCCTATCTTGCCGAACGAGCGGTTGTCCGGGACCGAGGTGCGGGAGGCCCTGCTCGCGTCGGCGAACGGCACATCCCTTGAAGATCGCTTCGTCTGGCACGACATCACCGAGCAGCTGGCGAAGAAGTAGCGCCATCACCGCCGGTGAGCTCGCGGGCCGCGGGCCGCGGTCAGCGCGGGAGGCGGGGAACGGCGGCGACGAGCTCGCGCGTGTACGCGGTCTCGGGGGCGGTGAGGATGCGGCGGGTGGGGCCCGTTTCGACGACCCGGCCGTGGCGCAGCACGACCGTGCGGTCGCAGAGGGCGGCCACCACGCTGAGATCGTGCGAGACCATCACGAGCGCGAGTCCGCTCTCGCGGCGGAGCCGCTGGAGCAGCTCGATGACCTGCACCCGGGTCGTCACGTCGAGGGCGCTCACCGCCTCGTCGGCGAGCAGCACTCGCGGGCGCGACACGATCGCCCGCGCGATCGCGATGCGCTGGCGCTGTCCTCCCGAGAACTCGTGCGGGTAGCGGGTGAGGGTGTCGGCGTCGAGCCCGACCGAGGCGATGGCCTCGGCGACGCGCGCCCGGGCGTCGGCACCGGTTGCGAGTCCGAGCGAGCGCAGCGGTTCACCCACCGAGCGATCGATGCGCTGGCGAGGATCGAGCGAGGAGTACGGATCCTGGAACACCGGCTGAACCGCCGTGCGGAAACGCCGCATCAGCGCCCGATCGCGCAGGTCGAGGGGCTCGTCCGCGAAGAGAACCGCGCCCTCGCGCGGCGACGCGAGTCCGAGCATCAGCCGCAGGATCGTCGACTTGCCGGCGCCGGACTCGCCGACGAGCCCGATTGATTCACCGGCGTCGACGGAGATCGACACGTCGTCCAACACGCTTCGCTCCGCGTAGGAGTACCCCACCGACCGCAGTTCGAGCAGGCTCATGGCGCCCCTCCCTCGCCCAGGGCGTCGTCGAGGGCGCGAGCGCTCCCCACGAGGGCGGCGGTGTACGGATGCTGCGGGTCGCGCAGCACGCGATCGACCGGGCCCTCCTCGACAGCGACGCCGGAGCGCAGGACGACGATCCGCTCGGTCATCCGGGCGACGACCGCGAGGTCATGGCTGATGAACAGCAGCGACATCCCCCGCTCGGCGACGAGGCGTTCGATCAGGGTGAGCACTTCGTCCTGCACCGTGACATCGAGCGCCGTCGTCGGCTCGTCGGCGATGAGCAGTTGCGGCCGAGCAGCGAGGGCCATCGCGATCGCCACCCGCTGGCGTTGACCGCCGGACAGTTCGTGCGGGTAGGCGCGGGCGATCCGAGCCTCGCCGAGCGCGACCTCGGCGAGGGACGCCGCGACCGCTTCGCGCAGGGCCGCGCCGCGCAGCGCCCGGTACCGGCGGATCGGTTCGGCGATCTGCCTGCCGACGCGCATGAGCGGATCGAGGGCGGTGAGGGGTTCTTGGAAGACGAAGCCGGCCACGGCTCCGCGCAACGGCCGCACCCGCGCGTCGGGGGCGCCCACCACCTCGCGGTCGGCCAGAACCACCGACCCGGAGGCGACGAGACCGGCGGGCAGCAGCCCGACCACGGCGAGTGAGGTGAGCGACTTCCCCGACCCGGATTCGCCGATGAGTCCGAGGCGCTCTCCGGCGGCGAGGGAGAAGGACACCCCGTCGACGAGAGGGGTGCCATCGGCGTGCACGCCGAGCGCGGAGACATCGAGCAGGGTCATCGTCTCCTCCTCGTCGGATCGCCGACATCGCGCAAGCCGTCGGCGAGGAAATTGACGCCGAGAACGAGCACCACGATCGCGATCCCCGGCGCGATCGCGCCGATGGGCGCGTTGACCACCGTGCCCTGGGCTTCCTGCAGCATCCGACCCCAGGACGCGTTCGGCGGCGGGGCGCCCAGACCGAGGTACGACAGACTCGCCTCGGCGAGCACGGCGATGCCGAACTGCAGGGCGAGGCTGACCGCGAGGGTCGGCGCGATGTTGGGCAGCACGTGGTGCATGACGATGCCGAGCAGCCGGGTGCCGCTCGTGCGCGCAGCGGTGACGTACTGCTCCTGCAGCACCCGGCGCGCGAGGATGCGGGTGAGGCGCGCGATGACCGCTGACATCGCGAGGCCGATCGCCAGGATCGCCGACCAGAGCGATGCGCCCTGAACGGCGACCACCAGCATCGCCAGCAGCAGCACGGGGAACGCGATGACGACGTCGAGCGCGGCCGAGAGGGTGTCATCGACCCAGGGGCGGGCGAACGCCGTCACGAGTCCGATGAGGATGCCGAGGACGGCGGCCAGTGCGACGGAGCCGGCACCGACGGCCAGGGCGATACGGGCGCCGACCATCAGCTGCGACAGCAGGTCGCGACCGAGGCGGTCGGTTCCCAGCGGATGGGCGAAACTCGGCGGATCGAGGCGGCCACCGCTGAGATCGCTGAGCGGGTACGGCAGCCAGAACACCGAGACGGCGGCGACGACGACCACGAGACCCGTGAGGACGATCCCGATCGCGAGGGTGAGCGAACCGCGACGCGATCCGCTCGATGCGCCCTCGACCTGCTGCTCCACGATCTCGCTCATCGGTTGCCCGAGACGCTCGCGCGCAGGCGCGGATCGATCAGGCGCTGCGTGATGTCGGCGGCGAAGCCGACGAGCAGCACGAAGAGGGTGCTGACCACCAGGACGCCCTGGATGTTGGCGAAGTCGTGCTGCTGAATGCCGGTCAGGAGCAGGCTGCCGAGCCCTGGCAGGGTGAAGACGCTTTCGACGACGACGGCTCCGAGCAGCGTCGTGGACAACTCGATGCCGAGGACGGCGACCACCGGCACGGCGCCGTTGCGCACCCCGTGGCGCAGCAGCGCCTCGGTCGTGCCGGCACCGCCGGCGCGGGCGGTGCGCAGGTAGTCGCTGCCGAGCACGTCGAGCGTGGCCGAGCGCACATACCGGCTGAGCGAGGCGCTCATCACGATCGCGATCGCGATCACCGGGAGGGTCAGCGAACGCAGGGCGTCGGCGGGGTCCTCCCAGCCGTCGCGGGGGAACCCGCCCGAGGGGAGCAGCCCGAACTGGAGGGCGAACACCCACACCAGGATCACCCCCACCCAGAACACCGGCACGGCGACACCCAGCTGGGAGAAGCCGCTCAGGGCGATTCCGTACCACCGGTCGGACTTGACCGCCGCGATGACGCCGACCACGAGCGACACCAGGAGCGCAAGGCCGAACGCCAAGAGCGTCAGGGGCACGGTGATCGCGAGTCGCGAGGCGATCTCGGGGCCTACGGGGCGTGAGCTGATGTACGACGAACCCAGATCGAAGCGCAGCAGTTGCGCCGCCCAGGTCGTGAACTGCTGCCAGAGCGGCTGATCGGAACCGACCTGCGCGCGCGCCGCCGCGATCTGCTCGGGCGTGGCATCGACCGACAGCAGGGCGTTCGCAGGGTCACCGGGCAAGAGCCGCAGCAGCACGAAGATCACGATCATGGCCACGACGAGCGACACCAGGAGGAACCCGGAGCGGCGCAGAACGTAGGTGATCATGGGATCTCGAAGAAGGGTGAGGGATGCCGGGAGCGGTCGCTACCAGCATCCCTCACCGAATCAGTAGGTGACGGTGCCGGCTAGGACTTGACGATGTCGTAGGCGTAGAACTGCGAGTTCAGGCCGTTGACGGGGTAGCCGCTGAGGTCGCTGGAGGCGACCACGATCTGCGGGTAGAGGTACAGCCACACGCTGGCGGCGTCTTCGGCGATCTGCTCGTTGACCTGGGTGAGCAGCTCGGTCTGCGCCTCGACGCTCTCGGCCTGCTCGGCCTCGGACACCCACTGCTGAACGTCGGCGTTGTCGTAGCCCCAGTAGAAGTCGGGGTTTCCGTACCAGACCACGTCGCGGTCGTTGACGTGCTCCTGCAGGGTCGCGGTGAAGTCCCGCTCCTGGAACACCTTCGTGTACCACTCGTCGGCGCTGATCGTGTTGATCTCCACGACGATGCCGACCTCGGCCAGCTGCGACTGCAGGAACTCCGCGACGGCGGGGTGCGGGTCGTAGCTCGGGGTGTCGAGCGTGAAGGTGAATCCGTCGGCAAGGCCGGCCTGCGCGAGCAGCTGGCGCGACAGATCGGGGTCGTACGGGTTCACGTCGTTGAGGTCGACGTACCACGGGTCGGTCGGGGGAACCATCGAACCGATGAGGGTGCCGTAGTCGCCCCAGATCGAGGTCAGCAGCTGCTGCCGGTCGATCGCGGAATAGACGGCCTTGCGTACCAGCGTGTTGTCGAAGGGGGCGACCCGGTCGTTGAAGGCCAGGAGCTCCTTCGTCGTGGAGGTCCCCTCGCTGACGGTGTAGTCGGCGTTGCCGTCGAACTGGGTGAGCGAGTCGGGGCTCTGGATGCTGGTGATCAGGTCGATCTCGCCGCTGAGCAGCGCGTTGTTCTCGGCCGTCGCATCGGTGAAGTACGTGAAGACGACCTCGGAGTTGGTCGCCGCGTCGCCCCAGTAGTCGTCCCAGCGGGCGAGGGCGAGGGTGCTGCCCTGCTGCCACTCGTCGAGCGTGTAGGGGCCGGTCCCGTCTTCGGTCTGGGTGAGGTCGCCCGCCTCGGCGTTCACGATCCAGACGTAGCTGAGGTTGTACAGGAACGAGATCGACCGCTCGCTGAGCGTGAAGACCACCGTGCTGTCGTCGGGGGTCGCGATGTCGCTGATGACGGCGAAGCTCGACTTGCGGGCCGACTTCGAATCGGGAGCGGTCACCGCCTCGACGCTCGCCTTCACGACGGCCGAGGTCAGCGCCTTGCCGGAGTGGAAGGTCACGTCGTCCTGCAGCGTGATCGTGTACGTCAGACCGTCTTCGCTCACGTCGGCATTCTCGGCGAGCAGCGGCTCGACGTCGCCGTCGTCGGTGAGCTTGTAGAGGCCCTCGTAGACGTTGCCGTTGAACGCCTCGGTGACGCCCTGGCCGCCGCCCTGGGTGTTGCTCAGGTTCTGCGGCTCGAACAGTGATCCGATGGCGATCGTGGCGTCGTCGGAGTCGGCGGCATCGTCAGCGCCGCCGCCGGCGCAACCGGCCAGAACGAGGGCGGTGGCGGCGAGCGCGGACAGGGCGATCAGGGGTCTTCTCATGCGGGGGAACTCCAGGGTGCTGTGGATGCGACGGTCAGGCCGCGTAGATGTCGAAGCCGTCGCGGAAGACGACCGACTTCTCGCCCGCGCGAATCGGCAAGGGGAAGCGATTCGAGACGGGCGGGAGGGGACAGTTGTACTGCGCGGAGAAGCCGCAGGGCGGCACGAACGCGCGGTTGAAATCGAGGACGACCCGAGTGGGGTCGTTCGGGTCGCGGCGGACGAAGAGGAACCGGCCCGAGCCGTAGGTCTCCGTGCCGTTCGTCTCGTCGCCGAAGACGAGAAGGAGGGTGCCGTCGTCGTCGAACGCCGCGAGCGTGTAGTCGCGTCCATCGACGCTCAGCGCGATGTCGCCCGGTACCACCAGATCGCGGGTGCCGCCGTTGTCCCGGATGTGCTCGAACGGCACCGTCCGGCCCTCCTCGACGGGAGTGAAACGCCCCTCGAGCACCCACGACGGGTCGTAGGGGTAGACGTCGATGCGCTCGAAGGCGGCAATGGCAGGGGACGCAGCATCCCACAGCCGGATTCCGTGCTCGGGGAGGGCACTGTCGATGTTGCGGCGTTCGAGGGGGGTGACCGTCACGGACTCCGACGCTTCGGCTCGGGCCGCCTCGAGATCGGGGCGTTCCCCCGTCCAGCGGGTCTCGATGAGCGCCAGGTTGCCCGTCGGCGACACAACGGCGCGCTCGCGCGCCTGGTGCCAGCGGGCGTGATCGTCGGATGCGGACATGGTGCGACCATTCTCGATCGGAGGGCAGGGAGGCGCGAATGCACCGTCACGTGACGCAATGCGCGGGGCGATCGGTCTATTCCCCCGCATGCGGATATCGGGCAATTTCCCCGGGTCAGGGCTTGGTTCGGGAGATCCCGACCGGCGTGCCCGTGCGCCGGCGCCGGGCGACATCGACGCGCTGGGTCACGACGACGACGATCACGAGCACGAAGCCGATGATGCTGATCACCCACCCCGCGATCGTCCACCCGAGCACGAAGGCGGTGGGGGCGGCGAACGCGGCGATCACGACGAGGGACAGCGCGATGCCTGCGAGATGATTCGCTTTCGCGTCGGCGGGTGCGGTGCTGTACATGTTCGCCGCGGCGAATGCCCGCGGGCGCGTCGCGGCGAGGAGGGGAAGGACGATGACGACGAAGACGAGCAGACCGACCACGATCGCCGCACCCCACCCGGCGAGACCCGCGGTGAGGGCGGGATGGGGGTTCCGATCGCCGAACCAGTAGTGGAACCCCGCGTCGGTGTATCGCCGCACGTCGGCCTGGAACGAGGGGAGCGCGGAGACCACCACGGTGGTGAGGGCACCGACCGCCGCAGCGACCGCACTGATCCCGAGGATGCGGAACGCCGTTCCGCCGATGATCCCCGGCTCACGCCGCCACGCCAGTTCGAGCACCGCCCACGCGGTCGGCACCGCGGGAGCTGCGAGCAGCAGCACGCCCCACCACTGATCGCCGTAGGTGTCGCTCGCGGACAACAGCATCCCGGCGACGGTGAGGGGGATCACCGCGACGATGAGCCCGATCGTCGGCCAGGAGAACTGGCTGCGCCACAACCGCTTCGGACTCGGCGAAACGCTGTCGGCCGGCCCTGCGCTGAGCGGCGAGGGTGGCATTCCTGACTGCGGCGTCGGGTCCATTCGCTCACGGTACCCCTCGCCGCTTCTGGCCGCGGGATACCGGTGCCCGCTCGGTAGGATGGGGAGTTGACCGTTGCACCCGACGCGAGGAGCGCCACATGCCCGGAATCGTTATCGTCGGCGTCCAGTGGGGTGACGAGGGCAAGGGGAAAGCCACCGACCTGCTCGGCGAACGTACCGACTGGGTGGTCAAGTTCAACGGCGGCAACAACGCGGGCCACACCGTCGTCATCGGTGACGAGAAGTACGCGCTGCACCTCCTCCCCTCCGGCATCCTCTCCCCGGGAGTGAACCCGGTGATCGGCAACGGCGTCGTCATCGACCTCGAGGTGCTGTTCTACGAGCTCGAGGCCTTGAACGCCCGCGGTCTCGACACCTCGCGGTTGCGGATCAGCGCGAACGCGCACGTCATCACGCAGTACCACCGCACGATCGACAAGGTGACCGAGCGCTTCCTCGGCAAGCGCCAGATCGGCACCACCGGTCGGGGAATCGGCCCGGCGTACGCCGACAAGATCAACCGCGTCGGCATCCGTGTGCAAGACCTTTTCGACGAGAACATCCTGCGCCAGAAGGTCGAGGGCGCGCTCGATCAGAAGAACCACCTGCTGGTGAAGCTGTTCAATCGGCGCGCGATCTCGGTCGACGAGGTCGTGGAGGACCTGACCTCGTACGCCGATCGGCTGCGCCCGATGGTCGCCGACACCTCGCTGTTGCTGAACGACGCCTTGGACGCCGGCGACGTCGTGGTGTTCGAGGGCGGCCAGGCCACCATGCTCGACGTCGACCATGGCACCTATCCGTTCGTGACCTCCTCGTCGGCGACCGCGGGAGGCGCGGCCACCGGCTCGGGTGTCGGTCCGAACCGACTGGATCGTATCGTCGGCATCGTCAAGGCGTATACGACGCGCGTGGGGTCGGGGCCGTTCCCGACCGAGCTGTTCGACGAGCAGGGCGAGTGGCTGCGCTCGCGCGGCTTCGAGTTCGGCACGACGACCGGTCGTCCCCGTCGGGTGGGGTGGTACGACGCCCCGATCACGCGTTACGCGACGCGGATCAACGGCATCACCGACCTCGTGCTGACGAAGCTCGACATCCTCAGCGGACTCGACCAGGTTCCGGTGTGCGTGGCGTACGACGTGGACGGTGTCCGTTTCGACGAGGTGCCGATCAGCCAGTCCGATTTTCACCACGCGACGCCGATCCTGGAGTATTTCCCCGGGTGGAAGACCGACATCTCGGGAGCCCGCACGTTCGAGGACCTGCCGCGCGAAGCGCAGGACTACGTGCTGGCCCTCGAGGAGATGAGCGGCACGCGCATCTCGGTCATCGGGGTCGGCCCCTCCCGTGACGCCGTGATCGTCCGCACCCCGCTCGTCGACTGATGCGCTTCTGGGTCGGAGGGTACGCGCCCAGCCGCAAGGGCGACGCCGAGGGCATCACGATGCTGCAGGCGGGGGAGGCCGATTCGCCGTGGGCCTCGGGCCCGCTCGGGCTCAGCCCGACGATCGTGGCCGCACCGGGGTCGCCCTCGTGGTTGGCTGCGCACCCGAGCGTCGCCGTGCTCTACGCCGCCCTCGAGGCGGACGGCACCGTGCAGGCGTATCGCCGCACCGGCGACATGACCCTGGTGCCGCTCGGTCGTCCGATCGACGCGGGCTCCGCCGTCTGTCACGTGGCCGTGTCGCCCGACGGGTCGTTCCTCCTCGCGAGCTGCTGGAACGACGGCCGGCTGGTGCGGATCTCGCTGGATGCTGCGGGCCGCCCCTCCTCGCCGTGGATCGCCCCCGCGGCCACCGATCCGTACGGATCGGGGGGCCCGGTCGCCGCGGAGCGGCAGCCGGAGGAGCTGTTGGATCTCGCGGCCGCGTCTCGGGCGCTCCGCGCAGCCGCGGGTCCGGAGTTCGCGCATCTCGTTCCCGATCATGATGTGGCGGATGCTGCGCCATCGCCGGCGGCCGCCGACACCGAAGCATCCGAAGCCCGTCCGTCGCGGACGCATCAGACGGCCTTCCTCGGCAACGGCCTGGTCGCGAGCACCGACATGGGGCTCGACCTCGTGCGGTTCTGGCGGGTCGGCGGCGAGGGGCTGCGTTTCGTGCAGGAGGTCGTGTTCCCGAAGGGGAGCGGACCGCGCCACATGGTGTGGCATCCGAGCGGGCATCTCTACGTTCTGACCGAGCTCAGCTGCGAGGTCTTCGCCCTGCAGCCGGGCGTGGACGGGGTGTGGCGCATCGTCGCGGGCGTTCCCCTTTCGCCGGATGTGCGCCTCGGTTCCGATACCGCTGCAGAGATCACCGCGAGTCGGGATCGCGAGACGCTGTACGCCGGGGTGCGCGGCAGCGACGCGCTCGGTGTGGTGCGCATCGGCGGCAACGGCGGAGTGCTGACCTCCGTCGCGTTCGTCGAGGCGGGTACGCACTGGCCGCGCAACCACGTGGTGGCGCGGGACATGGTGCTCGTCGCGGGGCAGCGCGCCGACGAGGTGGTGTCGCTTCCGATCGACGAGCGCACCGGCATTCCCGGCCGGGTGCGGCACCGCACGATCGTGCCGTCGCCCACCTGCCTGCTGCCGGTGGCCTGAGGTCGCCGACCGGGCTAGACCTTCTCGTCTTGTCGCGGGATGACTACCTGCTTGATGATGAGCAGGATCGACGCGGTGACGGGGATGGCGACGAGCGCGCCGAGCAGGCCGAGGAGCGTGCCGCCGACGAGTGCCCCGATCACGACGAGCGATCCCGGCACCGAGATGGTGCGGTTCATCACGCGGGGAGTCAGCACGTATGCCTCGAGCTGCATGTACACGAGGTAGATGATCGCGAAGATGAGCGCCGTCAGCGGGCTGGTGAACAAGGCCAGCACGGTGGAGAAGCCCCAGAACAGCACGGACCCGACGAGGGGGATGAGCGTGATGCAGAACGCCACCACTCCCATCAGGGCCGGGAACGGGAGGCCGAGGAACAGGTGGAGGAAGAAGGCCACCAGGCTGTTGCAGAAGGCCAGCACCACCATGCCCGCGAGGTAGCCGCCCACGGAATCGGTGATCTGGTCGGTGAGGCTCGCGACGCCGATCCGGCTGCGCGCCGGAATGAGGCGGATGAAGCTCGCCTTGATCGACGGCAGCGAGGCGAGGAAGTACAGGCTCAGCACGAGGATGATGATGACGCCCGAGACGCCTTCGGCGATCGTCGCACCGACCTTGAGCACGCCGCCACCGACGGCGGCGATGTTGGTCGGGTCGGTCGCAAAGGTCTGCGCCTCGCTCACGAGGTTGCCCACACTGTCGCCGAGGTTGGCCTGAAGCCACCCGTAGGTGTCGCTCGCCATGAAGTCGCTGATGATGCCGGGAACGTCGGAGACGAACTGCGTGACCTGACGCACGAGGGTCGGAACGAGCAGCAGCAGGATGCCGACGAGCACGAGAGCGAACGCGGCGTAGACGACGACGATCGCCCACCCGCGCTTCATCCCGCGCTTCTCCAGGAATCGCACCACCGGGTCCAGGCCGAGCGCGGCGAAGAGCGCGAACACGACGTAGATGATCACCGTGGACAGGTTCGACACCGTCAGCCCGAGAACCACGGCCACCAGTCCGCCGAGCGTGACGAGGAAGCCGACGCGGAACGGGCTCGCGAGCCCCGCGAGCAGTTGGTGCGTCGGGGTCGGCTTCTCCGGCTCCGCCGTGGGCGCCGCTTCGGCGGCGGCGGTGGCGGACTCTTTCGACACGTCGGTCATGCGTCACACTCTAGGGCGCCCGCGCCTCGCTCGACGGGGCTCTCCCGAGGCCTCCCACGAGTGAGGCGGTATCGTCGGCGCAGGAGGAATCATGACCGAAGCGACTGAGTGGGGCGGCGACGCCGCCCGGGGCGAGACCGATCCGGCCGAGGTGCTCGCGGGCCTCCGCGGAAGCATCGACAACATCGACGCTGCGCTGATCTTCCTGCTGGCCGAACGCTTCCGCTGCACGAAGCAGGTGGGAGTCCTCAAGGCCAAGCACGGCATGCCGGCGTCGGATCCCGCTCGCGAGGAGCAGCAGATCTCCCGCCTCAAACGGCTGTCCGAGGACGCCGATCTCGACCCGGCGTTCGCGGAGAAGTGGTTCAACTTCGTCGTCGCCGAAGTCATCCGCCACCACCGCAGCGAGGCCGCGGCGCAGGGCTCCTGACGGGCGGGCGGATACGGGTGGGTGATCGCACTCCACGACCTCGACCCGCCAGCATCCGTCTTAGTCTGTGGGTATGAACGATCCTTTCGCCCGCCTCCCCGAGGCCGCCAGCTTCACCGTGACCAGCGAATCCTTCACCGACGGCGCGGCGTTCGGAGAGCGGCAGCGCTCGGGTATGGATCTCTCGCCCCAGCTGTCGTGGAGCGGTGCCCCCGAAGGAACCCACAGCTACGCGGTCACCGTCTACGACCCCGACGCTCCGACCGGTTCGGGCTTCTGGCACTGGGCGGTCGCTGACATCCCCGCGACGGTGACCTCGCTCGTCGAAGGCGCGGGAGACGACGCCGGCGAGCAGCTGCCCGCCGGGGCGTACCAACTGCCCAACGACGTGCGACTGGCACGCTTCGTCGGTGCGGCTCCGCCCGCCGGTCACGGACAGCACCGCTACTTCGTGGTCGTGCACGCTCTCGATGTCGCGACCATCGGCGTTCCTGCCGACGCGACGCCCGCGTACCTGGGCTTCACCATGGCGAGCCACATCCTCGGGCGAGCCGTGCTCATGGCGACCGCCGAGACCCCCGCCTGAGCGGGGGCCCGGTCACGGCGTCAGCCGGCGGAACAACGGGAAGGCCGTTGCGGCGAGCACCGCGATGAAGAGCAGTCCCCACAGCGACAGGCCGAGAGGACCCTGGGCGACGAACCACTCCCAGACCGTCGCCCAGGCCTGCAGGTGGCCGACGAGCCACAGCACACCCACGAGCACGAGCCCGATCGCGACGAGCACGATCGTGAGACCGATGCTCGAGAAGCGCTTGTAGATCGTCGCCGTCCAGAACCCGATGATGAAGAAGACCATGGCCACGGCGAAGTAGAGCACGCCGGCAACCCACCAGCCCCGATCCCAGATCCAGGGGAGGGCGAAGAAGTAGCCGTTCAAACCCCAGCCGTCGGTGGCCTCCTCGACGAATCCCCCGACGACGAACACCGCCGCCAGGACGAGCGAGGCGAGTACCGCCGTCAGCAGGGTGCCGAGGTAGAACTCGCGGCGCGTGACGCTCATCGCCTGCGAGAACGGGAAGGTCAGCGTCAGGGCTTGTACGCCCACGTAGAGGAAGTACCACAGCGGCGCCTGCGCGCCGCCGCCGAACATCGCCGTGTCGACCCCGGCTCGGTTGAGGAGGAAGTAGACGGCGAGCGTGATGGCGAACGAGCCGCCGAGCACGATCAGCGGCACCCAGAGGTAGGTCTCGCGGTTCACCAGTTGCATACGCACGACGTTCACGGTGCGGCTCATCGCAGTGCTCCTTCGTCGGGGGCGGATGCTTCTGCGGCCGCCGCATTCTGGCTGATTCGTACGATCAACTGCTGCAGCGAGACGGGGGCGACATCGAGGCCCGCCGCCGCCAGCTGTGTGCGATCGGCGTCGGTCAGGCGACCGATCACCGTGACGGACGCGACGTGGCCGAGGCTCTCTCGGTGGATGACTTCGCGGCCGACGGTGAAGGCGTCGACGGCGGCCGCATCGCCGACGATGGTGGCCGCGCGATCGCGGACGGCGTCGGTGTCCTCGTTCATCACGACACGACCGTGGTCGAGGACGAGCACGCGCTCGATGAGGTTGGAGACCTCGTCGATCAGGTGACTCGAGAGGATCACCGTGCGGGGATGCTCGGTGTAGTCCTCGAGGAGGCGGTCGTAGAAGATCTGTCGGGCGACAGCATCCAGACCGAGATACGGCTCGTCGAAGAAGGTGACCTCCGCCCGTGCGGCGAGACCGATGATGACCCCGACCGCCGAGAGCTGCCCCCGGGAGAGCTTCTTGATGCGCGTCTTGAGCGGCAACTGGAACTCGTCCATCAGCTGGTCGGCGAACGCCTGATCCCAGTTCGGGAAGAATAGCCGGGCGGTGCGGAAAGCATGCAGCGGCAAGGCATCCTCGGGATACTTCTGACTCTCCCGCACGAAGCACAGCCGCGACAGCACGGCGGCGTTCTCGTAGGGGGACTGTCCGAACACGCGAACGTCGCCCGAGGTGGCGAAGTTCTGCGCGGTGAGGATGGACATCGCGGTGGTCTTCCCCGCTCCGTTGCGGCCCAGGAGCCCGCAGATGGTGTTCTGCTCGATCGTGAAGCTCACGTCGTCGAGCGCGACGGTCTCGCGGTAGCGCTTGGTGAGGTTGTCCACCTCGATGACGGACGTCATGAAACGTTCCCTTCGGTGCGGTCGGATGCTGCGAGGTCGGCGCGCGTTCGGATGAGCGCCGCGAGGTCGTCGGGCCCGAGGCCGAGCTTGCGCGCCTCGGCGAGGAGGGGATCGACGAAACGGTCGGCGAACGCGGTGCGGCGCTCGGAGATGAGAGCCTCCCGTGCCCCCGGGGCGACGAACATCCCGATGCCGCGACGCTTGGTGAGCACTCCCTTGTCAACGAGCATGTTCACTCCTTTGGCGGCGGTGGCGGGGTTGATGCGGTAGAAGGCGGCGAGCTCGTTCGTCGAGGGAGCCTGGCCTTCCTCGGGCAGGCTGCCGTCGATGATCGAGTCCTCGACGCTCTCGGCGATCTGCAGGAAGAGCGCTCGACCTTCGTCGATCACGGGGCCTCCGTTGTTCGGTTAGTTACTTCGGTAACTAACCATGCAACGCAGACCGGGCGGGTGTCAAGAGCGGCGTTGAAACCGACTCAGGCGCGCTCGGGCGCCGCGAACCGCGTGAGGAAGCCCGGATGCCCCGACGGCATCGCGAGGACCGAGTCGGGCGTGCGATGAGCGAGTCCGGGGAAGCCCGAGTCGGCGACGAGGTCGTCGTCGAGGGAGAGCAGGTCGGCCTCGACGAGCGGCCAGGGCTCGTGAGAGTTGGATGCCCAGACGGTGCGGCCGAGATGGCGCTCGTGGAAACCCCAGCGCGCCGTGAGGAATCGGGACAGCGGGGTATCCACCGGGGAGGTGCTGCGAGCGACACGCAGGCGCGTCCCCGGGCGTTGTTCGCCACGGAGACCGTGGCGCTGGGAACGGTAGGCGATGACGTCGCCCTCCTCACGGGAGCCCGCCCGCGCCCACCGGTAGGGCAGCCCGAACAGGGCCTGCGCGGCCAGCACCGGAAGAAGGTGCTCCGCTTCGAGGGTGCGGAACACGACGCCCCGGCGACCCTGCGCGTCGATCGCGTACGTGCGCACGTTGATCTCGACGAACGAACCCAGCAGTGGGACGGGCGGGAACGGGAGGAAGCGGAACCGGCTGAGGCGGAAGGGCACGAGGCCCACCCAGGCTGAGCCGTCGAAGACGTCGGGACGCGTGCCCTCGGGAAGCAGGGGATCAACGAGCGCGGGGTCGACGCGCCAGTGCACGAAGACCGCCTCGCTCCAGCGCTGCTCGATGATGGCCCGGCCGGGCAGCGGTGGGGCGTCGCGCTCTGCGCTCACGGCTTCGGGGGGCGCCGGTCACGACCCGGCACCGGCCAGACGGGCGGCGTGCCCGGGTCGGATGCTCGGGGTGGATTCGGCTCGGCAGGGTCGCCGCCGGCCTGCGCCGGGGAACCGGGGCGGGAGCGGTCGAATCGGTCGCGCGCCGTCTTGCCGAACGACTGCATGGAGCGCGCTACCGCGCGCTGGGCGTTGTCGGCCAGTCCCTGGGCGACCTGCGTCCACAGTTCCGCACCGGCGTCGATGGTCGGGTGGGGTGCTTCTCCGGCCTGACGCCGCGCGTCGCGTTCGGCGTCTTCGAAAGCGTGGGCGGCCCGGCGGACGGCATCTCGGTAGGCGAGGAAATCGGCCGGGGTGATCCGCGTCTCGATCGAAGCGGGGCGGAGCCATTGCGCCTGGGACTGTTCGCGCAGGAACACGGCGAGCAACGGTGAGCGGACGTCGGTCATCCGCGGGTACGCCAGCACGAGGGCGGCGTCGGTCTCGTACGCCATCCACCGTGCGGTGAGCGCGTCGTGCTCGGCCATCAGGCGGGCCAAGGGCAAGGGGAGCCGCCCGGCTCGGATCGAGGGGAGCACCGCACGTGCGGCGCGAAGTCCTGCTCGGCGGGCCCTCACCGCGGCGATCGCAGCACGCGCTTCGCGCTGGGCGGTCTGCACGCGGGCGCGCGCCGCGGCTACGGCTCCGGACGAGGTGCGGTCGGCGCCCTGGTCGGCCTGCACCCGCAAGAGCTCGGCTTGAGCCACCTGCACCTCGGCGCGGCTGCGGGTCACCGCATCCCTCGACGACTGCAGGTCGAGAACAGCGGCGTCGAGTTCCAAACGGCGCGCGGCGCCCTTGCTCATCGCCCGCCGCCGGGTGCCCACGGCGAGGGGCCGTCGGGATCGTTCGCGGTTGGCGAGCACGCCGACCCAACCGGCAGCACCGACGCCGGCCGCCGTCGGGCCGATCCACCACCAGTCGGCGACGAGCAACCAGAGCGCGTCCATGCCCTCATGCTACGTCGCCCGCCTCGGGGGGCGCAGGGAGTGTTCACGGCGATGCCGCGTCGCGGCCGCGGGGGAGTTGGAGGGCGACCTGCTTCTCGAGCACGTCGATCGCGCCGTCGGACAAGGAGATCAGACCGTTGAGTTCGTCGCGCACCCGTCGGTAGGCGAGCTGACGCTCCGCCGGCGTCGCGGCCGTATCGACCGCTGTGGTCAGCAACTGCTTGGCGGTGTCGAGCCGTTTGCGTTCGGGATCGGTGAAGGCGGAGTCTTTCAGGCGCCGGGCGTCACGCTCGGCGACGTCGAAGGCGACCTCGAAGTCGGTCACGGCATCGCGGTACTCACGGAGCTGTTCGGGGGAGAGCTTCGTCGTCGCCGAGGGCGGTCGAAGCCGGTCGGCCACCTTCTTCGCTCGGAGGAAAGCGGCGGTGAGGGGCTGGCGCCCATCGCTCATCGCCGGAAAATCGATGGTCTTGCCGACGTCGAGCTCGTATTCGAGCCAGCGGGCGGTGACATCGTCGTGACTGGCCATGAGGCGGCTGAGCGGGCTGAAGTCCTCGTCCTCGATCGGAGCGGGGGGCGAGGTGGGCGCGAGCTCCCGTGCTTGGGCAGCCTTCAGTTCACTCTTCGCCCGCAGGACTTCCAGCCGTCGCTCGTGCCGGTCGCGGGCGGCCTTCTCCCACGCGCCTCCGACGGCTGCCAGTCCGCCGAACAGCGGGAAGGCCAGCCACCAGAACTGGCGGAGGAAATCGAAGAGGGGCTCCACCCCTGTCATGGTAGCCGCGCGGTCCGTCGGGCGAGCGATCGCGCTCTCCGCCGCGGCCCTCAGCCGAAGAGCAGGGCGAAGACCGTGGCGCCGCCGCCGGTGAGGATGAGGGCGGCGATCACGATCCACGCGGTCAGCTTGACGCGACGCTGTCGGGAGGCGGCGAACTCGCCGTATTCTTCGTCGTCGCTCATCGGGTGATCTCGGGTGCGGGCTCGGTGATGGTCGGTCCGAAGGCCGCGGGAAGGGTGGCGGTGGCGACGGCGCGCAGCTCCGAGGCTGGGACGGTGAAGACGTCCTGCACCTCGAGCACCGACTCCTCGCCCTCGGCTGCGTCGGTGACGCCGATGCGCAGCACCGGGTAGTCGCGCCCGGCGCAGAGGCCGCGGAACTTGACGTCCTCTTCGCGGGGGACCGAGACGATGACGCGGCCGGCGGATTCGGAGAAGAGGGCGGTCGCAGCATCCACCCCGTCCCGCTCCATGATCTCGGTGAGCCACACGCGTGCGCCGACGCCGAAGCGCAGCACGCCTTCGGCGAGGGCCTGGCCGAGACCGCCGGAGGAGAGGTCGTGGGCGCTGGAGATGAGGGACTGCGTGGATGCTGCACGCAGCAGCTCGCCGAGACGGCGCTCGCCGGCGAGGTCGACCTGCGGGGGGCGCCCGCCGAGGTGGCCGTGGATCGTGTCGGCCCAGGCGGAGCCGTCGAGTTCTTCGCGGGTGACGCCGAGCAGGTAGAGGTTCTCGCCGGCGTCCTGCCAACCGCTCGGGATGCGAGCCGCGACGTCGTCGATGATGCCCAGCACACCGACGACCGGAGTCGGGTGGATGGGGGCGTCGCCGGTCTGGTTGTAGAACGAGACGTTGCCGCCCGTGACGGGGATGCCGATCTCGAGGCAGCCGTCGGCGAGGCCTTCGACGGCCTGCGAGAACTGCCACATGACCTCGGGGTTCTCGGGGCTGCCGAAGTTGAGGCAGTCGGTGACGGCGGCGGGAGCCGCGCCCGTGACAGCCACGTTGCGGTAGGCCTCGGCGAGGGCGAGCTTGGCGCCCTGGTAGGGGTCGAGCTGGCAGAACCGGCCGTTGCAGTCGGTCGAGATGGCGAATCCGAGTCCGGATTCCTCGTCGACGCGGATCATGCCCGCATCGTCGGGGAACGACAGCGCGGTGTTGCCGAGCACGTAGTAGTCGTACTGGTTCGTCACCCAGGAGGGGTCGGCGAGGTTCGGGCTGCCCAACAGGCGGGTGAACTGCTCCCGCAGGGTGTCGGGGTCGGTGGCGCGGGGGAGGGCGCTCGCCGAGTCGGCCTGCAGTGCGTCGAGCCAGGTGGGGTACGCGAGGGGGCGCTCGTAGACGGGTCCGTCGACGGCGACGGTGGAGGGATCGACGTTGACGATCTCCTCGCCGTGCCAGTCGATGACGAGGCGGCCGTCGCCGGTGACTTCACCCAACACGCTGGTCTCGACATCCCAGCGGTCGGTGACGGCGAGGAAGGCGTCGAGCTTCTCGGGCGCGACGATCGCCATCATCCGCTCCTGCGACTCCGACATGAGGATCTCCTCGGGAGTCAGCGAGGGATCGCGCAGCAGCACGCGGTCGAGTTCGACCTTCATGCCGCTGTTGCCGTTGGCGGCGAGTTCGCTCGTCGCGCACGAGATGCCGGCGGCGCCGAGGTCCTGGATGGCCTCGACGAGTTCGCCCTTGTAGAGCTCGAGGCAGCACTCGATGAGCACCTTCTCGGCGAACGGGTCGCCGACCTGCACCGCGGGGCGCTTGGTCGGTCCGGTCGAATCGAACGAGTCGGAGGCGAGGATGGATGCTCCGCCGATGCCGTCGCCCCCGGTACGGGCGCCGAAGAGCACGACCCTGTTGCCGACGCCGGTGGCGTTCGCGAGCTTCAGGTCTTCGTGGCGGAGCACGCCGACGGCCAGTGCGTTGACCAGCGGGTTGCCCTGGTAGACGGAGTCGAAGACCGTCTCGCCGCCGATGTTCGGCAGGCCGAGGCAGTTGGCGTAGAACGAGATGCCGCTGGTGACGCCGTGCACGACGCGGGCGGTGTCGGGGTGGTCGATGGCGCCGAACCGCAGCTGGTCCATGACCGCCACCGGGCGGGCGCCCATCGAGATGATGTCGCGGACGATGCCGCCGACACCGGTGGCCGCGCCCTGGAAGGGCTCGATGTAGCTCGGGTGGTTGTGCGATTCGACCTTGAACGTGACCGCCCAGCCCTGGCCGACGTCGACGACGCCGGCGTTCTGGCCCATGCCCACCATGAGGCGGGTCTTCATCTCTTCGCTGACCTTCTGGCCGAACTGGCGCAGGTAGATCTTGCTGGACTTGTAGGAGCAGTGCTCCGACCACATGACCGAGTACATCGCCAGCTCGCCGCTCGTGGGGCGGCGTCCGAGGATCTCCCGGATCTGCGCGTACTCGTCGGGCTTGAGACCGAGGGCGCCGTACGGCTGTTCCTTCTCGGGTGTCGCCGCCGCGTTCTGAACGGTGTCGGCGAGGGATAGGGCGGGGCTGGTCACGCGGCTGAGCTCCAGAGATCGCGGGTGCCGGGGGGTCATTCCATCCTACCGGCCGCCCGTCTGCGAGCTCTGTGGGTGCGGCCCGCCCGCGCGGGCGCCGGCCTCCGGCCCGCACGAGCGTCGGCCTCCGGCCCGCACGAGCGTCGGAGAATCGCACCGAGGTCGGAGGATTCGGGCGGAATGCTCCGACCTCGGTGCGAATCTCCGACGGTGGCGAGTGAAGGCCCGCCGCGTCGAGGGGGAGCCGGGCGGGTCAGGAGCGCCGGTACGCCCGCCAGAGCAGGCGGGCATGTTCTGCCTTCGCGCGCGCGACGCCCTTCTCGTCCCCGTGCAGGGCACTGAACCACTCGGCGACGCGGCTCGCGAGCGCGCCGAGGATCATCGCGAGATCAGCGTGGCGTATCGGGGGTACTTCGGCTTCTTCGGAGGACATCCGACCGCGGTCCGCCAGGTCGTCGCCGAGATGGCGCATCGTCAGCGCGGCCACCCCGACGGCGTGACCGTTGATGATCGAGTGAGCGGCACCCTCGATCTCCCACCGACGTGCCCGAGGGGCGGCTGTGACCAGGCGGGAGTGGAAGCGTCGCGGCGACGTGCGATCGAACTCGCCGCGGATGAGAAGGACGTGGGCCGAAACCCCCCGGAGGCGCTCGGAGATGCGGTAACGCATCATGTGCGGAAGCACCGTCAGGAAGTAGACGACGCCGCAGAGGATGTACGCCGACACCGCCGTCAGGGCGAGATGCACCGTCTCGTGGGCTGCCGACTGGAGGAATCGCACGGCTTGCACCGGGACTGCCCGCTCGGCCTCGTTGATGACGGGGCTCACGAGCACGGCGTGGGAGATCGTCGGTCGACGGCGCAGTACCTCGGTCACGACCTGCGTTCCCATGGAGTGGCCGATCAGCACCGGATTCTGCAGCGCATGATGGTCGAGCACGGCTTCGACCTGGTCGGCGAAGAACGCCGCCGTCGGCTGCTCGTGCGGCCGCGGCACGCCGGCGAAACCCGGCAGGTCGAGCGCGAACACCTCGCCGTGCATCGCCAAGGCGGGCGCGAGGAACTCGAAGTACGTCGCGGCGACACCGATGCCCGCGACGAGCACGAACGATCGTCCGCCGTCGCCGGAGCTCGGCGTGCGGACCCGGGTGACGCGGGTCTTGGCGCCACCGCGCTCGACCGAATCGACCGTGACGTCGATCGGGGCGGGTTCCGCGCTCATCGGTACAGGATGCCATCGCCGCGGGCCCGAGCAGCGCTTCGTCTCGCTTCGCTCGCTCAGCGTCCGGGGTGGTGGCTTCGCCGCCGGCGCGCTGATAGCGCGGCCGCGGGCGGGCCGCCCGCACGAGCGTCGGAGAATCGCACCGAGGTCGGAGGATTCGAGCGGAATGCTCCGACGTTGGTGCGAATCTCCGACGGGGGTGAGAGGGGGTCGGGACAGCTGCCCCTCTTGACCCGGGTGTCAGGAGGCGCTAACGTGCAACCAAATGGTTGTACAAACGGATTCCCAGGACGCGCAGCTCGATCGGATCTTCCGGGCGCTCGCCGACACGACGCGTCGAGACATCGTGCGGCGCACCATCGGCGGCGAGCAGTCGGTGTCGGCGCTCGCCGCCGACTACGACATGAGCTTCGCCGCCGTGCAGAAGCACGTGGCCGTACTCGAGGCGGCCGAGCTGATCGTCAAGCGCGCCGACGGACGCGAGCGACTCGTGCGGGCAAACCCCGCCACGATCGCCCGCGTGCGCGAACTGCTCACGCGCTACGAGCACCTGTGGCGCGCGCGGATCGACCGCCTCGACGCGATTCTCGCCGAACCCGATGGACAAGCCGCCGACACCCGTCAAGACAGTACGAACACCCCATGAGAGAAGGAGAGCATCATGCCCGTCACCACGGTTCACACCGATCCCGAAGCACTCACCATGACCCTCGTCGCCGAGGTCGAGGCTCCGCAGGCCCGCGTCTGGCGAGCCTTTTCCGAACCAGCGCAACTCGAACGTTTCTGGGGCCCCCCGGGGTGGCCGGCGACGTTCACCGACTTCGACTTCGCCGTCGGGGGCAGGGCGCAGTACGCGATGACCGGTCCGACCGGCGAGAAGGCGCGCGGCGCGTGGGAGTTCCTGCGGATCGACCCCACGTCGGGATTCGAGGTGATCGACTCGTTCGTCGGCGAGGACGGCGAGGCCCTCACGGACATGCCGTCGATGCGGATGGTGCTGTCGTTCGATGAGACGGGCGCGGGTTCCCGCGTGACGAGCGTGACGTACTTCTCCTCCGCCGAGGCGCTCGAGCAGGTCGTCGCGATGGGCGCGGTCGAAGGCTCGCGTCTCGCGATCAACCAGCTCGATCAGGTCGTCGCCGACCTCCGGGCGTATTCGGCGGGCAAGGGCACGCAGACCGAGATCCTGGACGACACGCACGTGCGCATCACCCGCCTCATCGACGGGCCCCGCGACCTCGTCTGGCGCGCGCACACCGAACCGGACCTCATGAAGCGATGGCTGCTCGGCCCTGACGGCTGGAAGATGACGGTCTGCGAGATCGACCCGACCGTGGGTGGTCGCTACCGGTACGCCTGGGAGCCCGAGGATCCCGCGATGGGCGAACCGTTCGGCTTCGACGGCGAGACGCTGCTCATCGAGGCCCCCGTGCGCATGGTGTCGACGGAGCACATGACCGACACCGACTTCCCCGCGACGACGAACGATCTGTCGCTCTACGAGGAGGACGGCGCGACCCTGCTCACGCTCCTCATCGAGTATCCCGACAGCGAGACGCGCGACATGGTGCTCGCCACCGGGATGACCGAGGGCATGGAGACCAGCTACCAGCGCCTGGAAGGCATCCTCGTCAGCTGACGCTTTCGACCGCGAGCACAACTTCGGACGTTCTCGGCGACACGCCGGTGGCAGCGGGCTGCTGCTCGGCGTGTCTCAGGACTTGTCCGAAGTTGTGCGCGCTGGGGCGAACGTGACGCGGCGACAGCATCCGTGCTCCGTGCCGCTCTAGGAGCGCCGCAGCGCGTCTTCGAGGGCGACCCACGCGAGCATCGCGCACTTGACCCGCGCGGTGTACTTCGACACCCCCGACAGGGCCGTCGCGTCGCCGAACTCGTCCTCGTCCAGCTCGAGCTGCCCCTTCGAGCGCATGGCCTCGCGGAACCGCTCGATGAGACGCTCGGATGCTACGCGGTCGAGCCCCTCGGCGAGCTCGGCGAGCATCGACGCGGACGCCTGGGAGATCGAGCAACCCGCGCCCTCCCACGTGAGCGACGTGACGCGGTCGCCGTCGACGTGGACGCGCAGGGTGATCTCATCGCCGCAGATCGGATTGCGCTGGTGCGAGGTCGCGTCGGACTCGTCGCCTTCCAGCCCGAAGCCGCGGCGGTTCTTCGCGTGGTCGAGGATGAGCTCCTGGTAGAGCGATTCGAGCCCGCTCACGAGCCGGCTCCGAAGAAGCCGCGGACGCCGGAGACGGCGTCGAGGAAGACGTCGACCTCCTCGACCGTCGTGTAGAGCGCCGCGCTCGCGCGCACCGATGCCGTCATGCCGAAGCGGCGGTGCAGGGGTTGCGCGCAGTGGTGACCGACCCGCACCGCGACTCCGCGGGAGTCGAGGAACTGCCCGACGTCATGGGCGTGCACGCCGTCCACGTCGAAGGCCCAGAGCGCCACCCGCTCGACGTGCGCTTGCCCTGAGCCTGTCGAAGGGTCGCCCAGCAGGCGGATGCCGGGGATCGAGACGAGACCCTGTCGCATCCGCCGCTCGAGGAGGCGTTCGTGATCGGCCACGGCCTCCAGATCGAGGGCGGAGAGGTAGCGCACCGCGGCGGAGAGGGCGATCGCCTGCGACACCGGCTGGGTGCCCGCCTCGAACCGCTGGGGCGGGGGCAGGTACTCGGCCTCGTCGAGCGTCACGGTCGTGATCATGGAGCCGCCGGTGAGGAACGGCGGGAGCGCCTCGAGCACCTCGGCGCGGCCGTAGAGGGCGCCGATGCCGTAGGGGCCGAGCATCTTGTGGCCCGAGAAGACGGCGAGGTCGACGTCGAGCGCCGGCAGGTCGAGCGCGAGGTGCGGAGCGGACTGGCAGGCGTCGAGCACCGTGAGTGCGCCTGCCGCCCGGGCGAGGGCGACCAGCTCGGCGACCGGGTTCACGATGCCCAGCACGTTGGAGACGTGCGGGAAGGCGACCACGCGCGTGCGCTCGCCGATGAGGGAGGCGGCCGCCTCGAGATCGAGCGTGCCGTCGTCGCGCACGGGGATGTGGCGGAGGACCGCTCCGGTGCGCGCGGCGAGTTCCTGCCACGGGATGAGGTTGGCGTGATGCTCGGTCTCGGTCACCACGATCTCGTCGCCGGCGTGCAGGGCGAGCGCTCGCGCGGCGTCGCCGCCCCGCCCCGCGCTCGCGTTCGAGAGCGCGTAGGCGACGAGATTGAGACCCGCGGTCGCGCCGGAGGTCCACACCAGCTGTTCGGGCCCCGCGCCGACGAAGGCCGCGACGCTCTCGCGGGCGTCCTCGAACAGCTCGGTGGCCTCCGCCGCGAGCGTGTGAGCGCCGCGGTGGACGGCGGAGTTCGCCCCGGTCAGGAAGGCCACCTCGGCGTCGATGACGGCCCGCGGTTTCTGGCTCGTCGCGGCGGAGTCGAGGTACACGAGCGGCGAGCCGTCGACCTCGCGCGCCAGGATGGGGAAGTCGTCGCGCACCGACGCCGGGTCGAAGGCGAGGGCGCGCGCCGCGGCAGCGAGATTGCTCATCGTTCCAGGCTAAGCCGCGCGGTCGGCCCGCGGGTCGCGGCTTCCGCGGACCGACCGCGCAGCGATTCCGTCAGGGTTCGGGGCGGCGCCGTACGGAGACCGTGAGGAGCCCACCACCGCGGCCGGGGTGAGCGTAGACCGGAGGCATGACCTTGACGTCCCTCTCCCCGACCTTCCGAGACAG
The DNA here is from genome assembly GCF_043556395.1 of Microbacterium hanjuni. Classification (NCBI taxonomy): domain Bacteria; kingdom Bacillati; phylum Actinomycetota; class Actinomycetes; order Micrococcales; family Microbacteriaceae; genus Microbacterium; species Microbacterium hanjuni. Next base: position 406,120 of record NZ_JBIGIK010000002.1, on the reverse strand, counting down.
CATTCCCTCGCCGTTCGACCGCGACGCGTGGCCGGCCGGCAGCATCCCCACCCTCGATGACGTCGTCGTCTCGGGCGTCTCGCTGAAGCGCATCGTCGAGCTGTGCGCGACGCCCTGCGTGTACACCGGCGCCGCGATCGTGCCCCTCTCGGGCGGGGTCGCCTCGCCCACCGAATCGACGACGGTCGTCATCGCGCGCGTCATCGAGGCCGACGCCACCCACGTGCGCTTGGACGCCACCTTCGAGGGACACGCTCCACTCTGGCGCGAAGCGCGGCTGCTCGGCCGCGTCTCGCACGCCTACGAGGACCCGTTCGCGCTCTACGGCGCCGACGCGCTGACCGCGTGCGGTGTCGTGCGCATCCCGAACGACCCCCGGGTGGGCGACCTCATCGCCGTTCCGTGTGCCGGATGCTTCAGCGTCGGAGACGTCCGTCCGCACGAAGGGCGTTGAGGATGCTGCTGCACACGATCGTGTTCGCTTCCCGCTGCGCGCGCATCGAGGCCACGGCCGGCGCCGATCCTCGCGGCGCCGTGGACGAGGACGAGCAGGCGTGAGCGTGCTGGCCGACGCCGCCGTGCTCGATCAATGGACGAGCGCGCTCACCGCGATGACCCCCGGCACGCTCGTGACCGGGATCGACGTGTCGTGCTGCGACCGCCCGCGGGCCGCCCGGTCGCGCCTGCAGCAGGCGATGACGCGGCTCGCCGTGTCGTTGTACACCGGCTCCGCCTCCCGGGCCGTGGTCGTCGTGTGGAGCGGCGACCACGCAGCCGGCGATCGCATCCGCTCGCTCGCCGTCGCCACCGCCGAGTCGCTGCACCGCCACAGCGAGATGACCCGCGGGTGCCCGCTGGGCGTCTCGGTCGTGTTCGCGGATGCTGCCACCCCCGCCGAGGTGCTCGGCGCGCGCCTGTGCCACGGACGCCTGGTCACCGACGGCGTCGCCGCCGTCGGGTGGGAGGACGTCTGCGCGCACGGCGTCGCCGAAGCCGCGGCGGTCTCCCGCCTCTGACCGACCGGGCACGTCGCCCATCCGGGCGGACGCGAGCGGGTGGCCGGACCGCGCCCGGTCGGTCAGTCCGCGATCAGGCGATATCCCATGCCCGACTCAGTGAGCAGGTGCACGGGGTGCGCGGGGTCGCTCTCGAGCTTCTTGCGCAGCTGCGACATGTACAAGCGCAGGTAGCCGGAGTCGCTCACCTGCTCGCTCGCCCAGATCTCCTTGAGCAGCGTCTGCCGGGTGACGAGGGTTCCCGGGTTGCGGGCGAGGAATTCCAGCATCCGCCACTCCGTGGGCGTGAGATGCACGCGCTCGCCGCCGCGCGTCACGGCGCGGGCCGAGAGGTCGACGACGACGTCGCCGAAGCGCACCACGGGGTCGGTTCCGCTCGCCCCGTGCCGGCGCGAGAGGGCGCGCACGCGGGCGAGCAGCTCGTCGATCTGGAACGGCTTCGTCACATAGTCGTCGGCTCCCGCGTCGAGGGCCTCGACCTTGTCGGCAGAGCCGGTGCGCCCCGAAACGACGAGGATCGGCACGCTGGTCCACCCCCGCAGCGCCTCGATGACCTGCAGGCCGTCGAGGCGGGGCATCCCGAGATCGAGCACCACGAGGTCGGGGTGCGACTGCGCCGCGAGCGTGATCGCACTCGCGCCGTCGGGCGCGGCGACGACGTCGTACCCGTGCGCGGCGAGGGTGATGCGCAGGGCCCGGATGAGCTGCGGATCGTCGTCGGCGATCAGGATCTTCATCGGAGGACGTTCGCGGTGGGGAGAACGGATGCTGCAGCCACGGGGAGTGCGATGACCATGGTGAGACCTCCTCCGGGCGTGTCTTCGGGGGTGAGCGTACCGCCCATGCCCTCGGTGAATCCCTTCGAGAGGGCGAGGCCCAGACCGAGTCCGGTGGTGTTGTCGGTGTCGCCGAGGCGCTGGAACGGCGCGAAGATGTCGTCGCGACGTTCGGGGGCGATGCCGATCCCGTGATCGACCACCCGGATCTCAGCGGTGCTGCCGAGCCTGCTCGTGGCGATGCGCGCCCGGCTGCCGACGGGCGAGTGGCGGACGGCGTTCGCCAGCACGTTCACGATCACCCGCTGCAACAGCACCGGGTCGGCGGCGAGCGGGGGGAGATCGCCGTCGAGGGCGAGCTCGACCTCGTCGGGGCCGAGACCGAGCTCGGCGACGGCGGCGAGCACGACACCGGCGGCGTCGACGGGGGCGATCGACACGGCGAGCACGCCGGCTTGCACCCGGCTCACATCCAACAGGTCGGTCACGAGGGTCGTCAGGGTGGTGAGGCTCTCGTTCGCGGTGTCGATGAGTTCGCGGCGGTCGTCCGGCGACAGGTACTGATCGGCGGCGCGGAGCCCGCCGATCGCGGCGACGGCGGCGGCGAGCGGCCGCCGCAGATCGTGGCTCACGGCCGAGAGCAGAGCACTACGCACCTGATCGGTTTCCGCGAGCACCCCCGCGGAGCGGGCGGTCTCGGTCAGGTCGGTGTGCTCCAGCGCGGCTGCGAGCTGCGCGACGATCACGTCCAGCAGGCGGCGTTCCGAAGCATCCAGATCTCCGCCGTGCAGCTCCAGCGTCGCGCGCGGCGGCGTCGCCGAGCCGACCGGCATGCGCAGCACGCGTTCCCGTTCGGCGTCGGCGCGGAGCGGCTCGCCGTCGGTCGCCAGCACCGTGCCGTCGGCGGCGACGAGGCGCACCCCGGCCATGCCGAAGGCCTCCCGCGTGCGGCTGACCAGCGCGGGAACCGCGCTCTCGCCGCGCAGCACGCTTCCGGCAACGGTCGCCAGCAGCTCCGATTCGGCGAGGGCCCGACGGGCGGCACGGGCGCGGCGAGCGGCCTGGTCGACGATGTAGCTGACGAGGATCGCGATGATGACGTAGAGCACGAGGGAGATCGCGTGACCCGGATCGTCGATCGAGATGGTGAACAGCGGCTCGACGAACAGGAAGTCCAGGGTGACGCCCGAGAGCACCGCCGTGAACAGGGCGGGCCAGATGCCGCCCACGAGGGCCGCGACGACGACCAGCAGTTGGTAGGCGAGCACGTCGGAGGTGATCGACTCATCGCTGCTGGTCGCGATGAGCAGCCACGACAGCAGGGGGCCGCCGACGAGGCCGACCACGAACCCGAGGATGCGGCGCTTCACGCTCAGCGCACCGCCGGTGAGTCGCGGCAGGGCGAAACGCCCGCCGGCGGCGGCGTGGGTGACGATGTGCACGTCGATGTCGCCGGACTCGCGGATCACCGTGGCCCCGATCCCCGGGCCGGTGAGCGCGGCGGCCAGACGCCCGCGGCGGCTGACGCCGAGCACGAGCTGGGTCGCGTTGACCGAGCGGGCGAAGTCGACCAGCGTGCGCGCGACGTCGTCGCCGACGACCTGATGGTAGGAGCCGCCGAGCGATTCGACGAGCGCGCGTTGTGCGGCGAGGGCGCCGGGTTCGGCGTGGCGGAGGCCGTCCTGGGTCGTCACGTGGACGGCCAACAGCTCGCCACCGGCCGCGCGATCGGCGATCCGGGCGCCGCGGCGGATCAACGTCTCGCCCTCGGGCCCGCCGGTCAGCGTGACCACCACGCGCTCGCGTGCCTGCCATGCGCCTTCGATACCGTGCTCGGCCCGGTAGGACTTGAGGGCGCTGTCGACCTCGTCGGCGAGCCACAGCAGGGCAAGCTCCCGGAGCGCGGTGAGGTTGCCGAGGCGGAAGTAGTTCGAGAGGGCGGCATCGACGCGTTCGGCGGGGTAGACCAGACCGGAGGCGAGGCGATCCCGGAGGGATTGGGGGGCGAGGTCGACGACTTCGATCTGGTCGGCCGAACGCACCACGGCGTCGGGCACCGTCTCGCGCTGTTCGACCCCCGTGATCTTGAACACCACGTCATTGAGCGATTCGATGTGCTGCACGTTGACGGTCGTGATGACGTCGATGCCGGCGGCCAGCAGATCCTCGACGTCCTGCCACCGCTTGTGGTGCTCCGAACCGGGAGCGTTCGTGTGCGCCAACTCGTCGACGAGGGCGATCTGGGGATGACGGGCGAGGACCCCGGCGAGATCCATCTCGCTCAGTTCGACCCCGCGGTGCTCGACGAGACGCCGCGGCACCTCGGGCAGACCTTCCAGCTGAGCGGCGGTGGCCGCACGCCCGTGGGTCTCGACGACGGCGACGACGACGTCGCGGCCGTCGTTCAGCAGCCGTCGACCCTCCTCGAGCATCTCGTACGTCTTGCCGACGCCGGGGGCGGCTCCCAGGAGCACCCGCAACCGCCCACGCTTCATGTGGTCACCCTATTCGTTGTGGCTTTTCGGAACTCGTGGGCCGAGGCAGCGCGGGCTGTCTCCCGCATCCGTCCCGGCATCAGGTACGGCTGCAACGCAGCATCCGCTCCCCTGTCACGTTCTGCGGGATGGACCGGCATTTCATGACAGGGGAGCGAGGGGATGCTGCGCCCGGGGCGCGTCAGTCCGACAGCGCGTCCAGAGCCTGGTTGAGCTCGAGCACGTTCACCCGGGGCTCACCGAGGAACCCGAGGTCGCGCTGTTTGACGTTCTGCTCGACGAGGTCTCGCACGGCGCTCTCGTCGAGGTCACGCTCTTCGGCGACGCGGGGCACCTGCAGCAGTGCGTAATCGACGCTGATGTCGGGGTCGAGGCCCGAGCCCGAGGCGGTCACGGCGTCGGCCGGGATGTCGTCGACCGCGACACCGTCGAGATCGACGATCGTGGCCTGGCGCTCCTGGATCGCAGCGATGAGGTCTTCGTTCTCGGGGCCGTAGTTCGACCCGCTGGAGGCTGCCGCGTCGTAGCCGTCACCGGCAGCCGAGGGGCGCGACTGGAAGTACTGCGGCAGCGGGGCGCCGTCGGCATCGGTCCACGACTGGCCGATGAGGGAGGAGCCGACGACCGCGCCGTCGGCGTCCTTCACGAGCGAGCCGTTGGCCTGGGCGGGCAGCACGAGCTGACCGATCGCGGTGATGAGCAGCATGTAGCCGATTCCGAGGACGACGGTGAACAGCAGCAGCGCGCGGATCGCGACGCCGGTGGTGCGCAGCGTGGTGCGTGTGGTGGACATGGTGTGTGTCTCCTAGGACGGGTCAGAAACCCGGGATGAGGCTCACGACGAGGTCGATGAGCTTGATGCCGATGAAGGGCGCGATCACGCCGCCGAGGCCGTAGATCACGAGGTTGCGGGTCAGGGTCGACGAGGCGCTGGCCGCCCGGTACTTGACGCCGCGCAGCGCGAGCGGGATCAGCACGATGATGATGATCGCGTTGAAGATGATCGCGCTCGTGACCGCCGAGGCGGGCGAGCTCAGCTGCATGATGTTGAGCGCAGCGAGCCCGGGGAACACGCCCATGAACATGGCGGGGATGATCGCGAAGTATTTCGCGATGTCGTTGGCCAGCGAGAACGTCGTCAGCGCGCCGCGCGTGATGAGCAACTGCTTTCCGATGCGCACGATGTCGATGAGCTTCGTCGGGTCGGAGTCGAGGTCGACCATGTTGCCGGCCTCCTTCGCCGCCGAGGTGCCCGTGTTCATCGCGACGCCGACGTCGGCCTGCGCGAGCGCGGGTGCGTCGTTGGTGCCGTCACCGGTCATCGCGACGAGGTTGCCGCCCTCCTGCTCGCGCCGGATGAGCGCCAGCTTGTCCTCGGGAGTCGCCTCGGCGAGGAAGTCGTCGACACCGGCCTCCGCCGCGATCGCGCGGGCGGTGAGCGGGTTGTCGCCCGTGATCATCACGGTGCGGATGCCCATCTTGCGCAGTTCGTCGAACCGCTCGCGCAGGCCGTCCTTGACGATGTCCTTGAGGTGGATGACGCCGAGCACGGCGCCGGTCTCACCGCCGTCAGCCATGGGCGACAGGGTGGCGACGACGAGCGGCGTGCCGCCCGACTCCGCGATCCGGTCGGTCTCGCTCACGAGCTGCGCGCGCACCTGCGTCGCGGGGGCGGCGCCGGATGCCTCGAGCCAGGCGAGCACCGCGGAGCCCGCGCCCTTGCGCACCTGGGTGCCGTCGGCGAGGTCGACCCCGCTCATGCGGGTCTGGGCGGTGAAGGGCACGGAGACGGCGCCCTCGGGCAGGGTCGCGACGACGCCCTGGGCGGCGGCGAGCTCGACGACCGACTTGCCCTCGGGGGTCGGGTCGGCGAGCGACGACAGCGAAGCTGCGCGGGCCAGTTCGTCGGCCGACACTCCGGGCATCCGCACGAAGTCGGTCGCGCGGCGGTTGCCGTAGGTGATCGTGCCGGTCTTGTCGAGCAGCAGCGTGGTGACGTCACCGGCGGCCTCGACGGCGCGGCCCGACATCGCCAGCACGTTGCGCTGCACGAGACGGTCCATGCCCGCGATGCCGATCGCGCTCAGCAGAGCGCCGATGGTGGTCGGGATGAGGCAGACGAGCAGAGCGATGAGAACCGGGATGCTGACGGGGGAAGCGGCGTACGAGGCGATGGGGTTCATCACCAGCACCACCACGACGAACACGATCGACAGGCTCGCGAGCAGGATGTTGAGCGCGATCTCGTTGGGCGTGCGCTGACGCGACGCGCCTTCGACGAGCGCGATCATCCGGTCGACGAACGTCTCGCCCGGCTTCGAGGTGATGCGCACGACGAGGCGGTCGCTGAGCACGCGGGTACCGCCGGTGACCGCGCTGCGGTCACCGCCCGACTCGCGGACGACGGGAGCGGACTCACCGGTGATCGCGGATTCGTCCACGGTCGCGATGCCCCACACGATGTCGCCGTCGCCGGGGATGAGTTCACCGGCCGAGACCACGACGACGTCACCGAGGGTGAGGTCGGCCGAGGGGACCTCCAGGATCTTCGCCCGCGTGGCCGAAGGGTCGGCCTTGTCGTCGTAGTCGACGACCTCGTGGGCGTTCGTGGTGGTGCGGGTCTTGCGCAGCGCCGAGGCCTGCGCCTTACCGCGGCCCTCGGCGACCGACTCCGCCAGGTTGGCGAAGATGACGGTCAGCCACAGCCAGATCGCGATGCCCCAGGTGAACCCCGCGGGCACCGAGGTGCCGCCCGATGCCTCCGGGCCGCCGAGGAACGGTTCGGCGATGGCGATCAGGGTGGTGAGGGCGGCGCCCACCCACACCAGGAACATGACGGGGTTGCGCCACAGGGCGGCGGGGTTCAGTTTGCGCAGCGCGCCCGGCAGTGCCTGCACGAGCTGTGCGGCGCTGATCGCGCGTTGCGGGGCGCCCTTCGTCGCGGTCGCTTCACTCCCTCGCTCAGGGTCCGGTTGGGCTGGGGTGCGGGTCAGGGAAGGGGTGGACATATCAGGAGAGTCCTTCAGCGAGGGGTCCGAGAGTGAGGACCGGGAAGTAGGTGAGTGCGGTGATGATGATCGCGACGCCCGCGAGCAGGCCGGCGAACTGCGGCCGGTGCGTGGGCAGCGTTCCCAGGGTGGTGGGCACCTTGTCCTGGGCGGCGAGGGAACCGGCGAGAGCCAGCACCAGCACGATCGGGAGGAAGCGGCCGAGCAGCATGGCGACGCCGAGCGCGGTGTTGAACCACGGGGTGTTCGCCGTCAGCCCCGCGAACGCCGAGCCGTTGTTGTTCGCCGCCGAGGTGAAGGCGTAGAGCACTTCGCTCAGGCCGTGGACGCCGGGATTCCAGATCGAGGTGGTCTCGACATCCGAGCGCACCGCGGGGATCGCGAAGCTCAGCGCCGTACCGGCGAGCACGAGGATCGGGGTCACCAGGATGTAGAGGCTCGCGAGCTTGATCTCGCGGGGTCCGATCTTCTTGCCCAGGTACTCGGGGGTGCGGCCGATGAGCAGCCCGCCCACGAAGACGGCGATGATCGCGAGCACGAGCATGCCGTAGAGGCCCGACCCGACGCCGCCCGGCGCGATCTCGCCCAGCATCATGTTGATCATGGGCAGCATGCCGCCCAGGGAGGTGTAGCTGTCGAGCATCGAGTTGACGGCACCGGTCGAGGTCAGGGTCGACGTCGAGTCGAACAGCGTCGAGCCGAACAGCCCGAACCGGACGTCCTTGCCCTCCATCGCCCCGCCCGCGAGCTGGGTGGCCGTGCCACCGCCGGCGGCTTCCGCCCAGGTGACCAGCACGAGGGAGACGAGGAAGATGGCCGCCATGACGCCCACGATCGTGTACCCCTGACGGTTGTCGCCGACCATCTTGCCGAAGGCGCGCGGGAGCGAGAAGGGGATCACGAGCATGAGGAAGATCTGGAACATGCTCGTCCAGGGCGTCGGGTTCTCGAAGGGGTGGGCCGAGTTGGTGTTGAAGAACCCGCCACCGTTCGTGCCGAGCATCTTGATGGCTTCCTGGCTGGCCACGGGGCCGCCGGGAATCGACTGGGTCGCGCCGGCGAGGGTGGACACGTCGGTGAAGCCGTTGAAGTTCTGGATGACGCCGCCCGCCAGCATGACGATGGCGATGATGATCGAGAACGGCAGCAGCAGCCGGTAGGTGCCGCGCACGAGGTCGACCCAGAAGTTGCCGATCGTGCCCGAGCGCCGGTAGGCGAAGCCGCGCACCAGCGCGATCGCGACGGCGATGCCGACGGCCGCGGACAGGAAGTTCTGCACGGCGAGGCCGGCGAACTGCACGGTGTAGCCGAGCGTCAGGTCGGGGGAGTAGGACTGCCAGTTCGTGTTGGTCACGAACGACACCGCCGTGTTGAACGAGAGGGGCTCGCTCGTTGCCGGCAGGCCGAGCGAGTACGGCAGCACTTCCTGCAGGCGCTGGATCACGTACAGCAGCACCACGCCCACGGCGGAGAAGAGCAGGACGCCGCGGAGGTAGGCCTGCCAGGTCTGCTGCGAGCGAGGATCCACACCGATGACGCGGTAAGTGCCGCGCTCGACGGCGAGGTCCTTGGGGGAGGTGTAGATGTGAGCGATGTAGTCGCCGAGCGGCTTGTAGGCCAGGGCGAGAAGGAGGACCAGGGTCGCTCCCTGGAGCACGGCGAACAGGATCTGTTCCGAGGTCATGTCAGAACCTCTCCGGTCGCACGAGGGCGATCACGAGGTAGACCACGGCGGCGATCGCCAGAACGGCGGCGAGGACGGAGAAGAACATCACAGCTTCTCCACCCCTTTCGCGACCAGGGCGACGAGTGCGAACAGCACGATCGTCGCGGCGATGTAGACGACATCGAGCACGGAAGCTCCTTGAGACGAGTTCGGGCCCGCGCGAGAATCAGCGCGGAGTCCCCACCGGACGGACGGGGAACGAGATTCGATGCAACACCCCTGTGCCGCAGCATCCGTCGGTCCTCACGCAATCCATACGGCGCCCTCACGCCTCCTCACGACCTGCTTACGGCCGCTTCCCCGCGGCGTGAGGCTGGAGGGTCAGCCCGGATTCGCCGTGTAGCGGAGATGGATGGCCGCGTGCCGGCAGTCATCCTGGTTCGTCGCCGCGTTCGCGAACCCGATGGCGGCGCCGCTGAACGTCGCGGATGCCCCCGGGTCGAGGGTGCGCCCGACCGGCATGACGGTGTCGATCAGGGTGAAGTCGGCGGCGGTGCACGCGACCGCCGAGCCGTCGACGGTGACACCGGTGATCTCGACCTGGACCGCCGTGATGTACGTGCTGTCGACGCCGTTGTTAGTGACCCGCCCGACGATCGCGACGGGGGCGATCCCCGGGGCGAGGCCCGCCATCGTCGAGGTTTGGACGACGGTCAGGGTGTTGTCCACGGATTCGCAGGCGGAGGAGGATGCTTCGGCCGACGGGGCGGGGATGATCGCGAGGCCGGCAGCGACGGCGAGCGCGAGCAGGAGGGAGCCCGCCATTCCGCCGCGGCGGGTACGGACCACGAGCAGCAGCGCCACCCCGATGACGAGGCCCGCGAGGGCGACGACGACGAGCCCGAAGCCGAGCTCGGCACCGGTCGCGGCCAGCGGAGCGCAGGTCACGGGGTCACCGGACTCGGACTCGGGCTGGGGCTGGAGGGAGGGCTGGGGCTCGGGCTGTCGCTCGGGTCGGTGCTCGGGCTCGGGCTGGGGTCGGTGCTCGGCCCGGGTTCCTCCGCCTGCGCCGGCGGTGCTCGACGGGCGAGGGGTGCGGGATCGATCCCCGTGAGCGTGCCTGCCGCGAGCGTCACCGCGTCGCGGGAGAGAGCCTGCCCGCTCAATCGTGTTCCTGCTCCCAGCGTGATGGCGCCCCGCGCGAGGACCGCGCCCGAGATCGTCGAGGTCGCACCCGTACCGGCCGCCCCGGTCACGACCCAGAAGACGTTGGAGGCTTGCGCGCCGCCCGTCAGCACGACGGTGCTGTCGGCGGCGGTGTTGAAGGCGGCGTCCGTCTGGAAGATGAACACCGCGTCGCTGTCCCCTTCGCCATCGAGCGTGAGGGTACCCGTCAGGGCGAGGGCCGCGGCGGCGTGGTGGACGCCGGCGTGGAACGTGCGGCCCCCGAGGTCGCCGACGATCTGGGTATGCGGGGCCAGCGCGCTCGCCTCGGTGAGGGCGGCGAGAAGGTCGTTCTGCGCTGCGGCCGCGACCGGGTCACCCGCGTGGAGGCTCCCAGCATGGGTGCCCGGGGGGAAGCCGGTGACGGAGGTGCCGGGGCTGACGCCGACGTCGCCGCTCGCTTCGGTCGCACCGGTGTTGACGATCGCCGTGCCCGCCAGCACCGAGAAGGTGGCCGCGCTCCCGAGGGCGGGGGCGATCGGATTCACCTCGATGGTCAGCGCCTGGGTCGCGACGCTCCCGTTGCCGGCGGGGTCGCGGACCTTCGCCACGACGTCATAGGTACCGGCGGGAAAGGCGGGCGCGACGACGCTCCACGTACCGCCCGCGCCCACGACCGTGGAAACCGTGCTCCCCGAAATCGTGACGGCGACCGGGCTGGAGGGCGGTGCGCTGGTCGTTCCGGAGATGGTCGGGGTGGTGTCCTTCGTGACCGCAATGGCTCCCCCGTCGATCGTGAGCGACGGGGGAAGCTCCGTGGTGAAGCGGATGACGTTGCTCGCCAGGGTGACCGCTGTCCGGGACAGGGCGCGGCCGATCAGTTCGGTACCCGCTCCGAGGGTGATCGCGCCCTGGGCCAGGATCGAGCCGGACAGGAAGGAGTCGGCCCCGGTGCCGGCGGCGCCGAGAACCACCCAGAAGACGTTCGAGGCCTGTGCTCCGTTGATCAGGGTGACGTGGCTGGCCGCGGCGGTGTTGAAGGCGGCGTCCACCTGGAAGACGAAGGTCGCCGCGGTGTCGCCCTCGGCGTCGAGGATGAGTTCGCCGGTCACCGCGAGCGCAGCGGTGCTGTGGTAGACCCCGGGTGTCAGGGTGCGCCCGCCCAGGTCGCCGACGATCTCGGCCCCCGCCGGGCGCGCACGCAGCTCGGTGTCAGCGGACGCGAGTGCGCTCTGCGCGGAGGCGGCATGCGCATCGTTCACGTGGACGGTGCCGCCGACCATTTCGGCACCGAGACCGGTGACGGCGGTGCCCGGGCTCACGCCGACATCGCCGCTGATCGTCGTCGAGCTGCCGGTGTTGACGATCGCCGTCCCGGCGAGCACGGAGTAGCTCGCGGCGTCGCCGAGCAGCGGAGGCGCCGTCACGGCGACGGATGGGCTCGGGACGCTGCGGGCGGTCCACGACCGATAGACCGCTGTCACGGTGTAGGTGTACGTCCCGATCGGCACGGCGCTGTCCGTGCAGCCGGTGTCGTCGGTCAGGGCGGCGGGGCTGGTCCCGCAGGCCGAGGTGACCGTGCCGCCGCTCTCGCGGGTGAGGAAGAAGCCGGTCGGCTCGACGACGCCCCCGGGGTGCGTCCAGGAGACGGCAACGGCGCCGGGCGCGGTGGCGGGAACGGTGACGTCGACGGGTGCGGCCAAGATCGCGGTCGCCGCGGCGGCGGAGCCCGACCCGGCCGAGGTCCAGTACGCCGAAGCGGCAGAGGCCCCCGTGAGGACCGCGACCACGAGGGTGAGGAGGGCAAGGGATGGCCGGACGGCTCGGGCCACCTCGTGACCTCGCGGAGAGCCCGGGTGTGCGCTCATGATCGGCTGCGGCAATCTGGTCGGCGGTACGGGGTGGCCGTTTCACTCACGGCCGGTACGGGGTGGAACGCTCCGGAGCGTCCTGCGTGACGGCAGCACGCTCCGGAGCGGTCAGTGGGTCAGGATGCTTCGAAGTACAGCGGGACGACCGCTTCCTGGCAGGCATTCTGGTTGACGGCGGTGTTCGCCAAGGTCACGGTGGCCGTCCCCTGGACCGAGCCGCCCGCGGCGATATCTCCGGCAGGGGGTGCCGTCGTGATCGCGGCCGTGTAGTCCTCGAATTCGCATCCAGCAGGGGGCGCCCACGGTGTTCCGTCCGCTTCTGCGAGCTCGACCGTCACCGCGGTCAGATACTGCGATCCCGTCCCGGGGTTGGCGACGGTGAAGTCGACCGTCTGGCCGACACCCCCCGGCACGATGATGCCGACCGCGGGCTCGCTGGTGATCGTGAACGCGACGCTCTCACCCGTCGTGGCCTCACCCTCGCCCGTACCTGTCGAGGTCCAGTACGCGAAAGCGGCACCGGCCCCTCCGAGCATGAGCACCGCAGCGAGTGCGATGGCGAGGCGTTTTTTTCCAGGCGTCGTTGTCTGGGACATGGATTTTCCCTCGTTCAGTGTGCAGATGGCTCGCAGCCTCGACGCGTTCACCGAAGGGACCGACCCCCGAATGGGGGCTGCCAACGCGAACGTATCACCGGGGTTTCCGGCTCTCACTGCGCGGTGCGCTCACCGGCCTTTTGCGCGACGCGACCCGCCATCACCGCAAAAGAATGCCTGGTCGGAGGCTATTCGCGCGTGAAACCTCGGTAGTACCGGTTTTCCGACCTCCGCGGGCTTCGCCTGCGCGTTGCGTCTGTTATCCGATCGGGAACGACCACTTGCGATCTGGGTACTCAGTGCTACTATGTACTGGTAGTGAGTAACACTAGGTAGTACGGGAGAAGCGCATGGGCAAGCAGGCCACGGAGATGCTCAAGGGCGTCCTGGAAGGCATCGTGCTCGCGATCCTCGGCAAGCGACCGGCTTACGGGTACGAAATCACCGCGTGGCTGAGAGATCAGGGCTTCGCCGATATCGCCGAGGGGACCGTTTATGCGCTCCTCGTGCGGATCGAGCAGCGGGGACTCGTCGACGTCGAGAAGGTCGCCTCCGAGAAGGGCCCACCCCGCAAGGTGTACTCGCTCAACGCACGCGGGCGGGAGTACCTCGCCGAGTTCTGGGGGACATGGAGCTTCCTCGCCGAACGACTCGAACAGCTCCAGGAAGACGGAGAGTGATCATGCCCGGATGGATCGAGAAGATCGTCGGAGACCTCGGCGACAAGAAGCGGTACCTGGCGTATCGCGAGCGCGTCAAGCGCCTCCCCGACGGCTATCGAGACGCCGCGAAAGCGCTCGAGCGATACCTGATGAACCTCGGACCCACCGACGACGGCAAGGGCCTCGTCACGATGCTCGAAGACCTCGCCGATCTGCTCGAGCAGAGTGCTGCCGACGGCGCACCGCTGCGTGATGTGGTCGGCGCGGACCCCGCCGACTTCGCCGAGACGTTCATGGCGAACTACGACGGCGGCAGCTGGGTGCGCAAAGAACGCGCGCGCCTCGCCGAATCGATCGACCGCGCCGAACGGGAGCAGGAGGCGGGGTCATGACGACCGCGGCGCCGCCGGCGATCCGCGTCGCCGGGCTCGAGAAGTCCTTCGCCGACACCGTCGTGCTGCACGGCGTCGACTTCGAAGTCGCGCCCGGCACGATCTTCGCCCTGCTCGGCTCGAACGGGGCCGGCAAGACCACTCTCGTGCGCATCCTCGCGACGCTGTTGCGCGCCGACGGCGGGGCGGCGAGCGTCGCCGGGTGGGACGTCGCGACCGACTCCGCGCGGGTGCGCCAGTCGATCAGCCTGACCGGGCAGTTCGCCGCGGTCGACGAAGTGCTCACGGGTCGCGAGAACCTCGTGCTGGTCGCGCGACTGCGCCATCTCGCCGAGCCGGGCGCCATCGCCGACGAGCTGCTGCACCGCTTCTCGCTCGTCGACGCCGCCGACCGGCGAGCGGCGACCTATTCCGGCGGCATGCGCCGACGCCTCGACATCGCCATGAGCCTCATCGGCGAACCGTCGGTCATCTTCCTCGACGAGCCGACCACGGGCCTTGACCCGCAGGCGCGACTCGAGGTCTGGCAGAGCATCCGCCAGCTCGCGGCCGGCGGCACCACGGTGCTGCTCACCACCCAGTACCTCGACGAGGCCGAGAACCTCGCCGACCGGATCGCGATCCTGCATCAGGGCCGCATCCTCGTCGAGGGCTCCCTCGCCGAACTGAAGCAGCTCCTGCCGCCCGCCCAGGTCGAGTACGTCGAGAAGCAGCCCACTCTCGAGGACGTCTTCCTCGCGCTCGTCGGAGACGACGACGGGGCGGATGCTGCGAACCGCACGGAGGACCGATCATGAGCACGCACTTCCTCGGCGACACGGTCGTGCTGACCGGACGCTCGCTCCGCCACGTGCTGCGCAGCCCCGACACGATCATCACGACGGCGATCATGCCCATCGCCTTCCTGCTGCTGTTCGTCTTCGTCTTCGGCGGGGCCATCGACACCGGCACCGACTCGTACGTGGACTACCTGCTGCCGGGCATCCTGCTGATCACGGTCGCGAGCGGCATCGCGTACACCGCGTACCGGCTGTTCCTCGATCTGCAGAGCGGCATCTTCGAACGGTTCCAGTCCATGCCGATCGCCCGCTCCAGCGTGCTGTGGGCGCACGTCCTGACCTCGCTCGTCGCGAACGCGATCTCCCTCGCGGTCGTCGTGGGCGTCGCCTTCCTCCTGGGCTTCCGCACCGGAGCGGGGCTGGGCGCCTGGCTGGGAGTCACCGGCATCCTGCTGCTGTTCACCCTCGCGCTGACGTGGGTCGCGGTCATCGCCGGGCTGTCGGCGAAGAGCGTCGACGGCGCGAGCGCGTTCTCCTACCCGCTCATCTTCCTGCCGTTCATCAGCTCGGCGTTCGTGCCGACCGCGTCGATGCCCGCGCCGGTGCGCTGGTTCGCCGAGAACCAACCCGTCACCTCGATCGTCGACAGCATCCGCCGACTCTTCTCCGAGCAGGCGGTCGGCGGCGACATCTGGGTGGCGCTCGCGTGGATGGCGGGCCTTCTCGCGGCGGCCCTCGTCGTCGCGAGCGTCATCTATCGCCGCAAGGTCGCCTGAGCGTCTTGAAGCAGCGACCGTGTGCTCAGGCGCCGAGGATCGGCTTGCCGCCGGTCACCGGCAGCACGGCTCCCGAGATGTAGCTGCCCTCATCGGAGGCCAGCAGCACGTAGGCGGGGGCCAGCTCGGCGGGCTGGCCCGGGCGACCGAGCGGGGTGTCCGAGCCGAAGGCCGCGACCGCGTCGGGCGGCATGGTCGCCGGGATCAGCGGCGTCCAGATGGGCCCGGGAGCGACGGCGTTCACGCGGATCCCGCGCCCCCCGAGCATCTGGGCGAGCGAGGCGGTCATGCTGGCGATGCCGGCCTTCGTCATCGCGTACGGCAACAGCTGCGGCGTGGGGGAGTCGGACTGGATCGACGAGGTCGCGATGATCGACGATCCCGCCGTCAGGTGCGGCACCGCCGCCTTGGCGAGGTGGAAGTAGGCGCTGAGGTTGGTGGCGAGGGTGAAGTCCCACTCGTCGTCGGGGACCTCGGTGATGTCCTCGCGGTACATCTGGAAGGCGGCGTTGCTCACCAGGATGTCGAGACCGCCGAGCTGCTGGACGGTCTGCGCGACCACCCAGCGGCAGGTCTCCGGGTCGGACAGGTCGCCCGGCAGCAGCACGACACGGCGCCCCGCTTCCTCGACCCACCTCGCGGTGTCGCGGGCGTCGTCCTCCTCGGACAGGTACGAGATCGCGACGTCAGCGCCCTCGCGGGCGAACGCGATCGCGACGGCCTTGCCGATCCCGCTGTCACCCCCCGTGATCAGCGCGACCTTGCCGGTGAGACGGCCCGAGCCGAAATAGCTCTCCTCGCCGTGGTCGGCGCGGGGCTCGAGCGCCGCTTCCGTGCCGGGGACGTCCTGCTGCTGGGCGGGCTGATTCATGCCGGGCTCCTCGCGGTGACGGGCGCTCTGCGGCCGCAGACGCGCATGCCAGGACGTTACGGCCGGCCCCGCCGGGCGGCGTCAGGGTTTCATTGCTCCAGGCGAGGTGCTACGGACCAGGCGCCGCGCTCAGGACTCCGCGGTCGGGGGCTTCGAATCGGGCCGGTTGTGCACCTGGTGATCGGGTCCCGGCGTCCACTGCCCACCGCGCTGCTGGCCGGGGAGCGGCCGGGACCGACGGCCGTAGATGACCTCGGAGGAGTCGAGCAACCAGGGCACGAGGGTGATGGAGACCCCGTGCAGCAGCATGAGCTGCTGGGCGAGGCGGCGCGAGCGCCGGTTGTGCAGGAACGACTCCCACCAGTGCCCCACGATGTACTGCGGCAGGTACACGGTCACGACCGCACTGCCGTGGTTGGCCCGGTACTTCTTGATGAATCCCGCCACCGGCGAGGTGTACGCGCGATACGGGGAATCGATGATCACGAGGGGCACGGGCACGTCGTGCTCTCTCCAGTCGCGCTGCAACTGATCCGACTCGGCCTCGTCGACGTTGATGTGCACGGCGAGGGTCTTGTCGTGGTTCGCGGCGCGCGCGTAGTCGATCGCCTTGACGGTGGGCTTCTGCAGACGGTTGACGAGCACGATCGCGACATCGCCCTGTGAACCGAAGTGCACGGTGTCGTCCATCGCGATCTCGTGCTCGACGTCGCGGTAGTACCGGTTCACCCCGAGCATGAGCACCGCCAGGATCGGGATCGCCAGGAAGACGAGCCAGGCCCCGTGCGTGAACTTCGTGATCGTGACGATCACCAGCACGAGCACCGTCATGCCCGCGCCCACGGAGTTGATGACGAGGCCGTTGATGGCCGAGCGGCGTTCGTAGCGGGCGCTCTGCTGGCCGGCGGCCTCTTCCGTCAGCGCCGCGAGTTCGCGCAGCGACCGTCGCCAGTGCCGCACCATCCCGATCTGGCCGAGGGAGAACGACACGAAGACGCCGATGATGTACAGCTGGATCAGATCGGTCTGATCGGCCTGGTAGACGATCAGCACGATCACGGCGAGCACGCCGAGGATGATCATGCCGTTGGAGTACACCAGGCGGTCGCCGCGGGTGTTGAGCGCCTTCGGCGCGTAACCGTCGCGGGCGAGGGTGGAGCCCAGCAGCGGGAAACCGTTGAAGGCGGTGTTGGCCGCGAGCAGCAGCACGCACGCTGTCGCGGCTTGGATGATGAAGAAGGGGATGCTTCCCGCGCCGAAGGTGGCGGCGGCCACCTGTGCCATGAGGCTCGGCTGCGGAGTGTTCTCGCAGTCGAAGCCGACCAGCGAGCACGGGTTCTCCGCGTAGTGCACGTTCGACACGAGGGCCACGATCACCAGACCGACGAAGAGCGCGATCGCGATCACGCCCATGAGGCTCAGAGTCTGCTGGGCGTTGCGCACCTTCGGCTTCCGGAACGCCGGGACACCGTTGGATACCGCCTCCACGCCGGTGAGGGCGGAGCATCCGCTCGAGAAGGCTCGGAGGATCAGCAGGATCATCGCGGCCTGGGTGAGGGATTCGCCCTGCACCGCGTACTGCGCGCTCGAGGCGATCGGGGCGTCACCGGCGACGGTGCGCGCGAGGCCCACGACGATCATGACGGCGACCGACCCGATGAACAGGTAGGTCGGGATCGCGAAGACCGCCGACGCCTCCCGCACGCCGCGGAGGTTCACGATCACGATGAGGATCACGAAGCCCACCGCGAACTCGATGCGGAAGGGGTTGAGTTCCGGGATGGCCGAGATGATGTTGTCGACGCCGGAGGCGACGGACACGGCCACGGTCAGCACATAGTCGACCAGCAACGCGGCGCCCACGATGACCCCGGGAATCTCGCCCAGGTTCTTGCGGGCGACCTCGTAGTCGCCACCGCCCGAGGGATAGGCCTTGATCAGCTGTCGGTAGCTCGTGACCACGACGACGAGCACCAGCACGACCGCCGCGGCGATCCAGGGGCTGAAGGTGAGCAGGGCCGTCCCGCCGATCAGCAGGATCATCAGCAGCTCTTGCGGAGCGTAGGCCACCGACGACAGTGCGTCCGAGGCGAAGATGGGCAGAGCCATCCTCTTGGGCAGCAGTTGCTCGTCGAGTTTTTCGGAGGTGAGGGGGTCGCCGATCAGCAGGCGCTTGGCGATCGGCGTCTCGAGGCCGGACTCGCGACTTTCATCAGTCACGGCGCGTGACACTACGCCCTTTTCGGGCAGAACAACAACGCGGGGCACGCAGCGTTCATTCCCCCGACCTCCGCGTGTCGCCGAATCGGGGGTATGCCTAGACTCGCCGGGTGAGTGACGAGGTGCGCAATGGGGTGCTCGCCGTCCTCGCCGGCGGCGCGGCCGGGGTGGTGCTCTTCGTTCCGTTCGTCGCTCTCAGCTACCGCCGTCGCGGGCGTCTGAGCCCTGCCCGCATGCTGCTCTGGGCGGCCGCGCTCGTCTACTTCTGGGCGATCTGGACGTACACCCTCCTGCCGTTGCCCGACCCGACGACGTTCCGCTGCGCGGGGGTGAATCTCGACCTCTGGGCCTTCGTCGGCGACGTGCGGGGAGCCGCTCGTCGACCCGGACCCTTCATCACCGACCCGGTCATCCTGCAGTTGCTGCTCAACGTGGTCCTTTTCGCACCCCTCGGTTTCTTCCTGCGCGTGCTGGGAGGGCGTGGAGTCATCGTGGCCTTCCTCGTCGGGCTCGGCGTGTCGGTGTTCGTGGAGACGACGCAGCTGACCGGCGACTGGGGCATCTACGACTGCGCGTACCGGGTGTTCGACGTGGACGACATGCTCACCAATACGGTCGGTGCGGTGTGCGGTTCGCTGCTCGCCCTCGCCGTTCCCGCCCGCCACCGCGGAGGCGAGCGGTCGGCCGATGCCGACGCCCCCCGGCCCGTGACCCGGCGGCGGAGGATGTTGGGGATGCTGTGCGATGCCCTCGGGCTGACGCTCGTCATCGGCACGGCCGGGGTGGCCGTGCAGCTCTTCCAGACCTTCGTGGTGGGCGACGGGACGCCGCCGCTCGACGGCACCATGGCCTCGGTCGCGGGAGTGGCGGTCGGCACGGGCACGTGGCTGATCGTGGTGCTCGCCACCGGTCGGTCGGTGGGCGACCTCGCCGTCCGGCTGCGCTTCACCCGCGGCGTGCTGCCCGCACCGCTCGCGCGTCCGGCGCGCTGGGTCACCGGGGTGAGCGGCTATCCGCTGCTGGACGCGCTGCCCGATCCGTGGAGCGCGCTCACCCTGCCGTTCGTGCTGGCGACGGTGGTCATGGTGCTCGCGTTCGCCGACGGGCGCGGTCTGCCCGGGATCTATGGCGCGCGCGTGCTCGACGACCGCGCGGCGGACACAACTCCTCCATTCGATCGCGACCGGCTGCCCCCGGCCGCGGAATAGCGGCGACGACGGCCAGGACGCCGCCCGGATGGGAGGAGTTGTGTCCGCCCCCGCCTAGCGCCCGACCCGCCCCGCCCTGCCCGCCCAGAACGTGCGTACTCGACGAGCGCACACGTCCTGGGGCGCCCAGATCGCGTGGTTTCGACGAGTACGTACGTTCTGGACGAAAATTGGCGGGCGAACTGGCGGGCGAAGTACCGGGGGATCAGCGCGGCGCGGTCAGTCCAGGAACTCGCGGGCGGCGACCACGAGGTTCTCGACCCCGCGGTTCAAGGTGGGCTGCAGGACGGGGGCGAAGAACGGCGAGTGATTCGTCGGGATGTCGCGATCAATCGTGCCGCCGGCGACAGCATCCGCGTACTTCTGCGGATCCACCCCGCCCCAGAACCAGAAGATGAGCGGCGCGCCGGACTCGCGGGCGAACCACGACACGTCCTCACTGCCGGTGAACATGCCGGGGTCCACGACATTGTGCTCACCGAACTCCCGGGCGAACGTCGCCGTCAGCCGCGCGGTCGCGTCGGCGTCGTTGATCGTGGGCGGCAGTGTGTGCTGCGTCGTGATCGTCGGGGGCGTTTCGGCGCCGGATGCTGCAGCCTCGGCGCGCACGATACGTTCCACCTTCTCCAGCACGCGGTCTCGAGCGACCTCGTCGGGGTAGCGCAGGCTCAGTTCGAGCTTCGCCTCGGCGGGGATGATGTTGTTCTTCAGCCCCGCGTGGATCGAGCCGACGGTCACGACGGCCACATCGCGGGGATCGGTCTCGCGCGACACGATCGTCTGCAGGCGCATGACGGTCGCCGCCGCCATCACGATCGGATCGATCGTGGAGTGCGGTCGCGAACCGTGCCCGCCCCGGCCGTGCATCACGACGGTGATCCCATCGGAGGCGGCCATCTGCGTGCCGGGGCGCACCCCGACCACGCCGGCGGGGAGGGGGGTCACGTGCTGACCGAGCACGATGTCGGGGCGGGGGTAGCGGTCGAGAACGCCGTCGGCGATCATCGCCCTCGCTCCCGCGCCGTACTCCTCCGCCGGCTGGAACACCGCCACGATCGTGCCCGACCACTCGTCTTTCGTCGCTACGAGACGCTCGAGTGCCCCGATCAGGGCCGAGACGTGCATGTCGTGACCGCACGCGTGCATCACCGGCACCTCGAGCCCCGCCGGGTCGATGCCCCGCGCGGTGCTGGCGTAGTCGAGCCCGGTCTGCTCGGGCACCGGCAGAGCGTCCATGTCGGCACGCAGCCACACGACCGGACCGTCGCCGTTGCGGATCGTGGTGACGAGGCCGGTGCGACCGACCCCTTCCTCGACCTCGAGGCCGAGCTCGGCCAGGTGGCGAGCGATCACCCCGGCCGTGCGCGTCTCCTGGAACGACAGCTCCGGGTGCTTGTGCAGGTCGACGTACAGGGCTTCCAGGTCGATCGTCATGCCCTCGACTCTATTGCCGGGTGCCCCGGCGGCCTCCGGCCGGCCTTGCGCCGAGTCGACACTCCCGCGCCGAAGCGACATGCTGCCGCCGTCGGGCGGATGTCGCCTGGGCGGCGGGATGTCGATTCGGATGCTGTCGATCCGGGGCGCGTGTCAGGCGAGCCAGACCGTCGTGTCGGGGGGCAGGATGCTGTCGGCGAGAGGCTCGCTCGCAGCCAGCACCACTCCCTCGGGAAGCGCTACCGGCGCGGAACCGAGGTTCGCGAGCACCCGCACCCCGCCGTTCTCGAACGCCAGGACGTCGGGGCTGCCGCCGTCGAACCACTCCAGCGTGCCGGCACCGAGGTCGCGGGCACGGCGCTCGGCGAGCAGCGTCTCGTAGAGCGACAGCGTCGAGGTCGGGTCGCCCTGCTGGGCTTCGCGGGCGAGGGCCGACCACTCCGCGGGCTGGGGCAGCCAAGACGCCCCGGTGTCGCTGAAGCCGTAGGCGGGACCCTCGGCGCTCCAGGGCAGCGGTACACGGCAGCCGTCGCGGCCGTAGCGCTCGCCATTCGTGCGGAACCACGTCGGATCCTGCCGCACGTCGTCGGGCAGCTCGATCACTTCGGGCAGTCCGAGTTCTTCGCCCTGGTAGAGGTATGCCGAGCCCGGCAGGGCGAGCATGAGCGCGCTCGCCGCACGGGCGCGACGCAGCCCCACCACGGGGTCGGGCTTGCCGGGGGACTTCGGTCCGATCCCCGCGCCCTGGGGGGTGTCGGCGGTGAGCGCGAGGCGGGAGGCGTGGCGCACCACGTCGTGGTTCGACAGCACCCAGGTGCTCGGGGCTCCCACTTCGCCGTAGGCGCGCAGCGACTCGTCGATCACCCGTCGGAGGGCGCCGGCATTCCAGTCGGTCTCGAGGTATTCGAAATTGAACGCCTGGTGCATCTCGTCGCGGCGCACCCACAGGGCCGTCTGGGCGATCGTCGGCAACCACGCCTCGGCGCACAGGGCGCGATCCCCGTCGTAGGCGGCGAGCACGTCGTGCCAATCGCGCCAGATGTCGTGCACCCCGGGCTGACCCCAGTACGGCACGGCGGCCTCGTTGCCGCCCATCGAGCCGGCTTCGGGATCAGGGGTGTAGTCGGGCAGCCCGTGCTGCTTCACGAGGCCGTGGGCGACGTCGACGCGGAAGCCGTCGACACCCCGGTCGAGCCAGAAGCGCAGCACGTCGCGGAACGACTCCTGCACGCCCTCGTTCGACCAGTCGAAGTCGGGCTGCGAGGCGTCGAAGAGGTGCAGGTACCACTGCCCGGGCGTGCCGTCGGGCTCCGTGACGCGCGTCCAGGCGGGTCCACCGAAGACGGACTCCCAGTTGTTGGGCGCCTCGTCACCGTTCGGGCCCCGGCCGTCGCGGAACATGTAGCGCGCGCGCTCGGGGCTGCCGGGACCGGCGGCCAGGGCGGCCTGGAACCACGCGTGCTGGTCGCTGGAGTGGTTGGGGACGAGGTCGACGATGATGCGGATGCTGCGGGCATGCGCCGCCGCGAGCATCTCGTCGAAATCGGCCAGGGTGCCGAAGAGCGGGTCGACGTCGCAATAGTCGGCGACGTCGTACCCGGCGTCCTTCTGGGGGGAGCGCTGGAACGGGCTCAGCCAGATCGCGTCGATGCCCAGCGAGGCCAGGTCGTCGAGGTGGGCGGTGACGCCCGGCAGGTCGCCGATGCCGTCGCCCGAACTGTCGGCGAAGGAGCGGGGGTAGATCTGGTAGATGACGGCGGTGCGCCACCATTCGCCGCCCACGGTGGTGAGTCGGACGTCGGGGTTCGTCGCGGTGTCAGTCATCCGTCCAGGCTACCGAATCGGTTCGATCAGTCGGCGAGGGGGTTGCGCTTCGCGGCCAGCGCATAGGGTCGGAGCGTGCCTGACGCCTCCGCCCTCGCCCGTGCCGAATCGCTGATCGGAACGATCCCCGACTATCCCGAGCCGGGCATCCTGTTCCGCGACATCACCCCGTTGCTGGCGGATGCTGCCGCCCTTCGCGCGACGATCGACGCCCTCGTCGAGCCGTTCGCGGGTGGGTTCGACGTGGTCGCCGGTATCGAAGCGCGCGGTTTCCTGCTCGCCGGTGCTGCCGCGATCGCCGCGGACGCGGGGCTGGTGCCGATCCGTAAGGCGGGGAAGCTGCCGCGGCCCGCAGCATCCGTCTCCTACTCCCTCGAATACGGCACGGCCGCGATCGAGATGCACGACGACCTCGCCCCCGGCACCCGGGTGCTGCTGCTCGACGACGTGCTCGCCACCGGCGGCACGATCGCGGCGGCCCGACAGCTCGTGGCCGAGCTCGGCGCCGAGGTGATCGGCACCGCGGTGCTGCTCGAGCTCGATGAGCTGAACGGACGCGCGCTGCTGGGCTCGGCGCCGCTCAACGCGCTCTTCCACGCCTGAGACGCCCCTACGGCAGCAGGCCCCCGCCGAGGTTCACCGGGCTTCCCTCGATGTTGCCGACGATCCCGCGGATGACGCCGCTGCCGTCTTCGGCGCGCAGCTGCGCGTACCAGGCGGCGGTGGCCTCCGGATCGAACGCGTGCGTCTCCCACGCGCGCTTGCGAGCACGCAGCACCAGGTCGCCGGCGCGATCGGCCCGCACGCGGCGATAGCGCTCGAGGGAGTCCTCGACGCCGAGCGTGTTCGTGGCGAACACGATGCCCAACGCGAAGCTGTCCTCGAGCGCCGAGCACGCCCCTTGTCCGATGTCCGGGGTCGTGTTGTGCGCGGCGTCGCCGAGCAGCGCGACGCGCCCGCGCACCCACGTGTCGAAGGGATCGACGTCCCAGATCTCCACCCGGTTGAGCGACTCCTCGGGGCGGATCGCGTCGAGCAGTGCCTGCACGCCCGGTGCCCAGCCGGCGAAGGCCTCCTCGAGCGGCGCCTTGCCGTCGGCGCGGTCGTAGGCGAGGCCCGAGGGTTGGGGCACGTCGACGAAGAAGTAGAACCGCCCCCCGCCCACGGGCATCACCGCGCAGCGCTTGCCGTCGGCGACGTAGGTGGTCCAGGCGTCGGCCGCCCCGATGGCCTCATCGACCGCGACGAGGCCGTTGTAGTTGGTGTATCCCGAGTACGTCCGCTCCACTCTCGGCGCTCCCTCGAGGCCGCCGGTCACGTAGTCGCGGGTGAAGGAGCGCGCCCCGTCGGCGCCCAGCAGCAGGTCGGCGGTGTCGGTCGAGCCGTCGGCGAAGGTCGCCGTCACGACAGCGCCGTCATCGTCGATCCCGACGAGTTTCTTGTTGAGATGGATGCTGTCCACGCCGAAGCGCTCCATGAGCAACCCCTGCAACTCCGCGCGGGCGATCGGGTAGGGGCGCTGGCCGGTCTGGCGGGTGACGGGCTCGAGGCTGAAACGCGTCATCATCTCGCCGGTGTGTCCGTCGAGGTACGCCATCTCGTCCATGCGCCCGCCGAGGGCGGCGACTTCTGCGCCGAGTCCGAGCCAGTTGAGCACCTTCACGCCGTTCGACCAGAGCGACAGGGCGGCCCCGACGGGCTTGTTCTCGCGCATCTGGTCGTAGATCACGACCTCGTGCCCGAGTCGTTGCAGCGCGATGCCGGCGCTGGTGCCGCCGACGCCCGCCCCGATGATGATGACCTTCACGTCAGCTCCCCCGGTAGGTCGAGTAGGCGAACGGGCTGAGCAGCAGCGGCACGTGCAGGTGGCGTCCGCTCTCGTCGACCGTGAAGGTGACCGGTACGTAGGGGTAGAAGGTCGGGGTGGCCGTGGCGGCGAAGTACTCCCCGGTGAGGAAGGTGAGGGTGTAATCCCCGGGCTCGAGGCGCTCCGGACCCAGCGCGAGGCGACCGTCGGCATCGGTGGTGCCGTGCGCGACGATCGCGCCGGCCGCCTCCGCGGTCACCGCGCCCCCCGAGGCGTGGGCGAGCACGATGTCGACACCGACGGCGGGGTCACCGGTCGCCGCGTCGAGCACGTGGGTGGTGACGTGGGTCATTCGTTCTCCTCCGCGAAGGATTCGGGTGCCGCGGTGCTCGCGGCGAAATCGTCGTTCAGCCGCAGCAGCGCGATCTCGGCCAGCTGCGCCGTGGCCTCGCGCGTCTCGGTGTCGTCATCGTTGCCGAGTCGTCGCTCGAGCTCGGCGAGGATCTCGGAGGGCGCGCGACCGGCCGCGCGGATGAGGAAGACGCGCCCGAAACGTTCCTCGTAGCGGGCGTTGCCGTCGGCGATCGCTTCGACGACGTCGTCGGTGGCGGCCCTGACGGCCGCCTGTTCGCGACGGGATGCTGCCGAGGAGGCGTCGTCTCCGCTCACGCGCGCGCCGATCCGGGGGTGCGCGGCGAGGGCGGCCTCGAGGTCGGCGGGAGCCCACTGCGCCGCGAGCGCGCCGGCGTAGGAGGCGAGGGCGTCGACCGAAGCGTAGGGCCGACCGGCCACCACGGCGTTCACCCACCCGGGTACCTCGGCCCAGACGCGGGCGACCGCTGTCGCCTCGGCCTCGTCGAGGGCGTTGAAATCGTCGAGCTGCATGTGGTCACCGTACCCAGCGCTCGTTACGGTCCCGCGGCGGAAATGTTGCCCTGGGTAACATCCGGGAAATGCGGCGGCCGTAGCGTGGCGGCCATGACTTCTCCTCGCAGCATCGCCGCGACCCGCGTCTGGAGCGGCGGATCGTTCGTGCCGGCGACGGTGCGCATCGACGGCGGCGAGATCTCGGCGATCGACGTGTACGACCCCGCCGCCGACGTGGTGCTCTCCGACGAGCTCGTCCTGCTGCCGGGGCTCGTCGACTCCCACGTGCACCTCGACGAACCGGGGCGCACGGAGTGGGAGGGCTTCGCCACCGGCACGGCCGCGGCAGCCGCCGGCGGGGTCACCACGCTGCTGGACATGCCGCTCAACAGCGTGCCCGTGACCACCACCGTCGAGGCGCTCGCGGCGAAGCGCGAGGCCGCGCGCGGAAAGCTCGCCGTCGACGTCGGCTACTGGGGAGGAGCCGTCCCCGAGAACCTGGGCGCGCTCGCCGCGCTCGTCGGCGCCGGGGTCGTGGGGTTCAAGTGCTTCCTCTCCCCGTCCGGCATCGACGAGTTCGGCCACCTCGACGCCGAGCAGCTCGAGGCGGCACTGCGCGAGATCGCGGAGCTGGGCAGCATCCTGATCGTGCACGCCGAAGATCCCGAGCACCTCCACTCCGACGGCCCGCTCGGGGACCAGTACGCCGACTTCGTCGCCTCCCGTCCGCCCGAGAGCGAACGCGAAGCGATCCGCGCCGTGATCGAGGCGTCACGGCGAACGCGGGGGCGTGCGCACATCGTGCACGTGTCGGACGGTGGCGCTCTCGACGACGTGCGAGCGGCCAAGGCCGAGGGCGTGCCGATCACGGTGGAGACGTGCCCGCACTACCTCACGCTGCGCGCCGAAGATGTTCCCGCGGGCGCGGCGGCCTTCAAGTGCTGCCCGCCGATCCGCGACGCGGCGAACCAGGACCTGCTGTGGGAAGGCGTGCTCGACGGCACGATCGACGCGATCGTCAGCGACCATTCCCCCTCGACGCCCGCCCTGAAGTCCTCTCCCGACTTCGGCCTCTCGTGGGGCGGGATCTCGGGACTGCAGACGGGCTTCTCCGCCGTCTGGACCGAAGCAGACCGCCGCGGCGTCCCCCTCGAGCGACTGCTTCCGCTGTTCACGACAGGCCCCGCCCGCATCGGCGGCCTCGGCGGTCGAGGACGCCTGGCCGCGGGGGAGCCGGCGCACCTCGTCGCCTTCGCTCCCGACGCCGAGCACACCGTCGATGCGCAACGGCTGGAATACCGCAACAAGCTCTCGCCGTGGGACGGCCGGCGACTGCGCGGCGTGATCGCGGCGACGTACGTGCGCGGCGATCTCGCCTTCACGCCCGACGGCGGTCTTTCGGGTCGCGGCGGCCGTGAGATCCTGGCCGAACCCGCGACGCTCGCGGGATAAGGGGCGAGACCGTGACCGTCGACATCCTGCAGCCCGGCGTCGGGCCGATCCCGGGCGATCATTACCTGGCGTCGAGCCCCGCCACGGTGATGTGGGGACGGCTCCCGTGCGAGACGGATGGTGCGGTGCTCACCGTCGCTCCGGGAGCGACCGTCACGATCGACACCGTGAGTCACGAGGGGATCCTCGAGGATCAGGGGAAGGACCCGCTCTCCTTCTTCGCGGGGCACGGGGTCGCAGCATCCGACGTCCTCTCCGACGCGGTCGAGATCGCCGCCGCGCTGTCCCGCGACACGGCGGTGGACGGCCCGCACGTCGTGACCGGTCCGATCCGCGTCGAGGGGGCGCGGGTCGGAGACCTGCTCAAGATCACCGTCGAGCGGCTCGACCTGCGCGTGCCGTACGGGGTCATCTCCAACCGCCACGGTCGGGGGGCGCTGCCGGGCGAGTTGCCGCGCGCACCCGGCACGGTCAGCGTCTTCGCCCCCGTGCTCGAACGGGACGGCGCCCTCGTGGGCGCCTTACCGGTGACCGAGGGCGGCGATCCGGTGGTCACCTTCCCCCTCGCCCCCTTCCTCGGCACGATGGGTGTCGCCGTGGCCGGCGGCGACCGGCCGCACTCGGTGCCGCCGGGTTCGCACGGCGGCAACATCGACATCAACCTGCTCGTGGCGGGCACGATCCTCTACCTGCCGGTGCAGGTCGAGGGGGCCCTCGCGTACGTCGGCGACCCCCACTTCGCGCAGGGCGACGGCGAAGTGGCGCTCACGGCGCTCGAGGCGCCGCTGCGCGCGACGTTGCGCTTCGACGTCATCGCCCGAGACGACGCGCTCGCCGAGTTCGGCGAGATCACCGGACCGCTCGTGCGCACCGACGAGTACCTCGTGCCCACCGGGCTGGATCCCGACCTGGGAGCCGCGATGCGCGCGTGCGTCCGCGCGGCGCTGTCGCTCATCGAGGCGCGGTGGGGCCTGGACGAGCATCTCGCCTACGCCTACCTGAGCGCTGCGACCGACTTCGACATCTCGCAAGTGGTCGACCTCGTCTGCGGGGTGCACGCCCGCATCCGCGAGGCGGACTTCGCCGCCGTCCCCCTCGCCAAGGCGGGGGTCGGCGCATGACCTCCGACGGAACCACCGCGCCGGTGGCGGGCGAACCGCCCGGGACAGGACGTTCTGGCGAAGATCGGCCTGATTCCGGCGATTCTCCTGTACTCGGCACGGCTGCCGTGGGCACCACTACGTCAGCCACGGCGCCCATCCCCGCCGACCTGCGCGCGGCGTTCGAGGCGTACGAGCACGCCCTGATGGTCGACGATGTCCCGGCCCTCGACGCCGCGTTCGCCCCGGGTCCCGAGGTGATGAGGGGGGATGCTGCGGGGCTGCTCGTCGGTGAGGAGGCGCTGAGCGCTTTCCGCCACCTCCGCGGCGGAGTGGCGGCCCGGACGATCGAGAGAGTGGAGTACCGCCCGCTCGGCGAGGGCGTCGCCCTGCTCGTGTCGGTGTCGCGCTACCGCGGCGGCGGGCGAGGACTGCAGACCCAGGTATGGCAGCAGCTCGACGGACGGTGGGTCATCACGGCGGCCCACGTCACCGGCAAGGCCCAGGCCCTCGACCGCACGGTCTGGCGCAGCGTGGGTGACCCCTTCTTCCAGGGCGCTTGGGACGGACCGCTCGCCGGCCTCACCGTGGCGGTGAAGGATCTGTTCGCGATCAAGGGCTTCCGCATCGGCGCGGGAAATCCCACCTACCTCGAGGGCGCGCGCCCGGAGACGACCACGGCCGCCGCGGTGGCCGATCTGCTGCGCGGCGGCGCATCGCTGCGCGGAATCGCGCGCACCGACGAGTTCGCCTACTCGATCGCGGGTGACAACCCCCACTACGGCACCCCGCCGAACGGCGCGCTGCCGGGCGCGCTGCCCGGCGGCTCGTCGAGCGGTCCTGCCGCAGCGGTCGCCACCGGCCAGGCGGAGGTGGGCCTGGCCACCGACACCGCCGGATCCATCCGGGTGCCCGCGTCCTACCAGGGGCTCTGGGGGCTGCGGACCACGCACGGACTCGTTCCCCGCCAGGGTCTGCTGCCCCTCGCCCAATCGTTCGACGCGATCGGGTGGCTCACCCGCGACGGCGACACCCTCCAACGCGTCGCCGACTGGTGCCTCAGCTACGACGGCTCGGAATCGACCGAGAGCGCCCTCGGCGAATCCGCCGACGACCTGCCCTGGCGGTTGCTCGTGCCGACCGAGATCCTCGACAGCGTCGAACCGACCACGCGCGCCGCATTCGCTGCATCCCTCGACGCGCTCGGCACCGCCGACGCACCGGAGATCACCGAAACCTCGATCGGCGATCTCGGCTCCGCCGCCGCGGCGTTCCGCACCGTGCAGGGCGCCGAGGCCTGGCGCAACAACGGGGAATGGCTGAGCGAGCACCCCGGCGCCGTCGGCCCCGCCGTGGCCGAGCGGTTCCGGCTCGGCTCCGCCGTGACGGCCGAGGCCGAAGCATCCGCTCGCACCGCCCTCGCCCCCCTGCGCGACACCCTCACCGCCCTGGTGAAGACCGGGGTGCTCATCTTTCCGACCGTGCCCGGCGCCGCGCCCTCGCGCACCGCCGACGCCGCGGCCGTGGACGCGGCCCGCGCCGCGACCCTGCGGATGACCTCGCCGGTGTCGATCGCGGGTCTCCCCGCCGTCTCGGTGCCCCTGCTGCGCGTCGCCTCGCCGCTCGGCGATGCGCCCGTCGGAATCTGCCTCGTCTCGCGAGCCGGCACCGACATCGCGCTCGTGCGCCTCGCCCGCCGCCTCGCGGCGGCTGTCGGTGAGGGGGGATCGTGACCCTCTCGAACATCGGGCGGACACAACTCCTCCATTTCGCCGCCCCCACACCCACCCACCCCCGGGATCTCGCGGCCGCGAACCCCACGCCCGCGTCCCTGGGAGGAGTTGTGTCCGCCCACCTCCCGGCGCCCGCCGCTGCCTCACCCGTTTCGACCCCACGGAGACCGCATGACCATCCCCGGACCGATCGCCCCGCCCCAGCGCCTGCTCATGGGGCCGGGCCCGATCTCGGCGTACCCGAGTGTGCTGACGGCGATGTCGGCGCCCCTCGTCGGGCAGTACGACTCGTTCATGACGGCGACGATGACCGAGACGCAGGAGCTCTACCGCCAGGTCTGGTCGACGCGCAACGAGGCGACGGTGCTGGTGGACGGCACCTCGCGCGCGGGCATCGAAGCGGCGATCGTGTCGCTCATCCGGCCGGGTGACCGGGTGCTGGTGCCGATCTTCGGGCGCTTCGGGCACCTGCTCGCCGAGATCGCCGAGCGCGCGCTCGCCGAGGTGCACACGATCGAGGTGCCGTGGGGTCAGGTCTTCCCCGTCTCCACGATCCGCGCCGCGATCGAGCGGGTGAAGCCGACGCTGTTGGCGCTCGTGCAGGGCGACACCTCCACCACGATGCTGCAGCCCCTCGACGAGATCGGCGAGATCTGCCGCGCCCACGGCGTGCTGTTCTACACCGACGCGACGGCCTCGCTCGGCGGCAACGCCTTCGAGCTCGATGCCTGGGGACTGGATGCTGCGACCGCCGGGCTGCAGAAATGCCTCGGAGGCCCCTCGGGTTCGGCGCCGATCAGCCTGTCGGAGGCCGCGGTCGCGGTGATCCGCTCGCGGGCGCGCATCGAGGCGGGCATCCGCGAAGAGGGCGACCCGCAAGCATCCGACTTCATCCGGTCCAACTACTTCGACCTCGGAATGATCCTCGACTACTGGGGGCCGCGGCGCCTCAACCACCACACCGAGGCGACCTCGATGCTCTACGGCGCCCGCGAGTGCGCCCGGGTGCTGCTGCTCGAGGGGCGCGACGAGGTCATCGAGCGTCACCGCCTGCACGGCGAGGCGATGCTCGCCGGCGTGCGCGGGCTGGGGCTGACGGTCTTCGGCGACGTCGGCCACAAGATGAGCAACGTCGTCGCCGTCGAGATCCCCGAGGGGGTGGCGGGGGATGCTGCGCGCACCGCGATGCTCGAGGACTTCGGCATCGAGATCGGCACCTCGTTCGGACCCCTCCACGGCCGGGTGTGGCGGATCGGCACCATGGGGTACAACGCCCGCACCGACGCCGTGCTGCAGACCCTCGCCGCACTCGAGTCGGTGCTGCGTCGCTTCGGGGCGTCCGTGCCCGCCGGTGGCGGCGTCGAGGCGGCGGCCGACGTCTACGCCGCAGCCGGTCGGGTGCCGGCGGGAGCCTGACGCGTGCGCACCCGTCTCGAGGTGAACCCCGAGCTCGTGGCCGTCGCCGCGCGCCGCGTGATGCAGCGCTGCGAAGAACTCGCGCGCGTGACGGCGACCCCGGGGCACATCGAGCGCGTCTACCTCTCGCCCGAGCACGCGCGGGTGAACCGCCTCGCGGCGGAGTGGATGCGCGAGATCGGGATGAGCACCCGCCAGGATGCCGCGGGCAACCAGATCGGGCGCCTCGATCCAGGATCGGGAACGGCGCCCGCGCTGATGATCGGCTCGCACCTCGACACGGTGCCCGACGCGGGGCGTTTCGACGGCATCGTCGGCGTGCTCATGGGTCTCGAGGTCGCGCGGCTGCTGCGCAGCATCCACCCCGACGAGGGTGCTCAGTCGCCGTTCGCCTTCGCCCTCGAGGTGGTCGCGTTCTCGGACGAGGAAGGCACGCGCTTCGGAAAGGCGCTGCTGGGATCCTCCGCCGTCGCGGGCACCTGGAACGACGAGTGGTGGGCGCTCACCGACGCCGACGGCGTGACGCTGCGCCAGGCCTTCCTGGAGTTCGGGCTCGATCCGGCGCGCATCGGCGAAGCCGCGCGGCGGCCCGACGAGCTCGTGGGCTACCTCGAAGCGCACATCGAGCAGGGGCCGGAACTCGACCGCCGCGATGAGGCGCTCGCCGTGGTGTCGTCGATCGCCAGCGCGCGCCGGTTCCAGCTGGTCGTCGAGGGCGAAGCGCGCCACGCGGGCGGAACGCCGTACGACATGCGCCACGACGCCCTGCTCGGGGCGAGCGAGGCCGCCCTCGCCGTGGAGCGCATCTGCCGCGGCGAGCACCACATCATCGGCACCGTCGGGCAGCTCGAGGCCTTCCCCGGCGCCGTCAACATCGTGCCGGGCGAGGCGCGGTTCTCGCTCGATCTGCGGGGCGAGTTCGACGGCGAGCGCGACCGGGTGTGGGACGCGATCGCGCTCGAGCTCGACGGCATCATGGGCAGACGCGGCCTGCGCTGGCAGTCCCGCGAGGTGCACGACGCGGCCGCGGTGTTCTGCGCGCCGCTGCTGCAGGACGTCATCCGCGCCGGTATCGGTTCGGGGTCGGAGCCACCCCCGACGATCTTCAGCCGGGCGGGCCACGACGCGATGGCGCTCGGCGCGATCACCGACGTGGGCATGCTATTCCTGCGCAACCCGGACGGCATCAGTCACCACCCCGACGAGGCGGTCTCGACCGCCGACGTCGCCGCCGGCATCCGCGCGCTCGCCGAATCGATCCTGCACCTGGCCGCCGAGCCCGGCTGATCCCGGCTCCTTCTGCGCGAACCGCGCCAGGTGTAACGGGGGCGAAACATCCGGCCAGTGTTCGTGAAATCTACATCGCCTAACGTCAGACCCACGCGCAGCGTCGAGGCCTTGGACGAGCGTGCCAATCCCGAATGCACCATGTCCGACCGGAGATCACATGACCTTCTTCTCTTCCCGCCGCGTTCAGCGCGCGGCGGCCGCCCTCGCCGGCATCGCCCTGACGGCCGTCGCCCTCACCGCTTGCGCCGGAGGTTCCGACGCCGGATCGTCCGCCGCCCCCTCGGGGGATTCCGCCGAAGGATTCGGCGACCTGACCGTCCAGCTGAGCTGGATCCTCAACGAGGAGTTCGCCGGCGAGTACTTCGCCGACTCGAAGGGCTACTACACCGACGCCGGCTTCTCCTCCGTCAACCTGGTCCCCGGCCCCTCGGGCGGTGTGCCCGAGCTGCTCGGCGGCACGGCCGACGTGGCGCTGAGCGACTCGGTGCAGGTCGGTGCGGCCATCGCGAACGAAGGCGCCCCGCTCAAGATCATCGGTGCGACCTTTCAGGCCAACCCGTTCACGATCCTCTCGCTCGAGGCGGGCGGAAACATCGCGACGCCCGACGACCTCAAGGGCAAGAAGATCGGTGTGCAGGACTCGAACCTGACGCTGTTCAACGCCCTGCTCGCCGCCAACGACATCGACGCGTCGGAACTGACGATCGTTCCCGTGCAGTACGACCCGGCCCCCCTCGTGAACGGCGAGGTCGACGGCTTCGTCGCCTACCTCACCAACGAGGCGATCTCGGTCGAGATGGAGGGTACGCCCACCACCAACCTGCCGTTCGCCGACAACGGCCTGCCGTTCGTCGCCGAGACCGTCACCGTCACCGACGACACCATCGCGAACAACCGCGAGATGTTGAAGGCGTTCCTCGTCGCCGAGATCAAGGGCTGGACCGACGCGCTCGCCGACCCGCAGGCCGCCGCCGACCTGGCGATCGAGACCTACGGCGTCGACCTCGACCTCGACCCGGCCAAGACCTTGGCCGGTGCCGAAGCGCAGAACAAGCTCGTCGTCTCGGATGAGACCGAGGAGAACGGCCTGTTCACCATTTCCGACGACCTGCAGGCCGAGACCATCGCGAGCCTCGCCGGTGCCGGGATCACGATCGAAGCATCCGACCTGTTCGACCTCAGCCTGCTGACCGAGGTCTACGAAGAGAACCCGGACCTCATCGCCTACGCGGGCTGAGATCCATTCTGGAGTCCACACTGTGACCGAAACGGCCACCCAGACCGGTGCCCAGGGGACGACCCTGGGCACCGGCCTGCAGATCACCGAACTGAACAAGGTCTTCAGCGTCGGACGCAAGAGCGTCGTCGCGCTGCAGGACGCCAACCTCCACACCGACCAGGGCACGTTCCTGGCCCTGCTCGGACCCTCCGGGTGCGGCAAGTCGACCATCCTGCGCATCCTCGCGGGCCTCGAAGAACCCACCAGCGGCACGACGCGCGTCGACGGCAAGAGCCCGAAGGAGCTGCGTCGCGGCAACGAGCTGGGTATCGCCTTCCAGGACTCGGCGCTGCTTCCCTGGCGCAGCGTGCAGTCCAACATCCAGCTGCCGTTCGAGGTGGCGGGCAAGCCCGTCGACAAGGCCTACGTCACCGAGATGATCAACCTCGTCGGTCTGACGGGGTTCGAGAAGGCCAAGCCCGCGCAACTGTCGGGAGGCATGCGCCAGCGCGTGTCGATCGCCCGATCGCTCATCATGAAGCCCTCGGTGCTGCTGTTCGACGAGCCGTTCGGCGCGCTCGACGACATGACCCGCCAGAAGCTGAACCTCGAACTGCTGCGCATCTGGACCGAGAAGCCGGCGACCACGCTGCTGGTGACCCACGGCATCTCGGAGGCGATCTTCCTCTCCGACCAGGTGGCCGTCATGAGTCCGCGGCCCGGCCGGATCAAGGAGGTCATGACGATCGACCTCCCGCGGCCCCGCACGCCCGAGATGATGCGCACGCCCGAGTTCCACGCCTACGTCGATCACGCGCAGGAGCTGCTCTTCGGTGTCGGAGGCGCTGCCACCGATGACCATTGAGACACCGAGAACGGATGCGGCTCCCGCACCGGCAGCGCCCGCGAAGGGGCGTTCGATCCAGTGGGAGGACGTGAAACTCCCCGCGTGGATCACTGGTCTCATCGGCGCCGTCGGCATCATCGCGGTGTGGTGGATCCTCGCGGCCACCGTCTTCTCCAGCGTCGGTCCCGGCGGAGTGCAGGCCATTCCGACGCCCCTGCAGGTGGTCGTGGAGTTCTTCGAGACCGGCTTCGAGTTCTATGCCAAGAACTTCGGCGTGACTCTCACCGAGGCCGGCATCGGCTACCTCTGGGGCAACGGACTCGCCCTGGTGCTGGCCGCCCTCGTGCTGATCGTTCCCCGCCTCGAAGGCGTGGTCATGCAGATCGCGATCATCACGTACTGCATCCCGATCGTCGCTCTCGGATTGCTGCTCACGGTGATCGTGCCGATCCCGGTGAGCGGGCAGCCCTCGACGACGGCGATCTTCCTCGCCGCCCTCAGCTGCTTCTTCACCACCGTGGTCGGCGCCCTCCTCGGGCTGAAGGCCGCCGACAAGGCGAGCCTCGACCTCATCACCGTGTACGGCGGATCGCGGTTGACCCAGCTGCGCAAGGTGCGCCTCATCGCCGCCCTGCCCGCCGTCCTGAACGCCCTGCAGATCGCCGTGCCCGCGGCCTTCCTCGGCGCGGTGCTGGGGGAGTTCTTCGGCAAGATCACCCTCGGTGTCGGACCCGCCATGATCGCCGCGCAGCAGGCGCTGAACGCGGCGCGCGTGTGGGACATCGCCCTCGCCTCGGGGGCCGTCGCCCTCATCGGGTATTCGCTCCTGGGCCTCGTGTCCCGCGCGGTGGCGCCGTGGTCGAAGGGAACCAGCTCATGAGCGTACAAACGCTGCCCGAACCCACGGTCACCGACCGCGGCGAATCCGTCGCGAAGCTGAACGCCGAGATCCGGCGCGAGGCGCGACGCGCGACGACGCGGGCCCTCACGCGCAGCCTCCTCACCTTCGTCCTCACGATCGTCGCGGTGCTGGTCATCTGGGTCGGATCCCTCGTGGTCTTCCGGGTGTCGGCGTACGTCGGCAAGGGGCCGATCGACGTCTGGAACTTCCTCTTCACGGTGCCGGCCGCCGAGGCCAATCGAGCGCAGCTCTTCGGCCAGCTGGGAGTCACCCTCGGTCACGCCGTCGTCGGCTTCGCCGCGGGTCTCGTCGTCGCGCTGCTCGTGGCCATTGTCTTCCAGCTCAGCAAGGGCGTCGAGCACGCGCTGATGCCGCTGGCGATGCTGCTGCGCTCCGTGCCGCTCGTCGCGATGGCGCCCGTCATCATCCTGATCTTCGGTCGTGAGTTCGCCTCCGTCGCCGTGATCGGCGGCATCGTCGTGCTGTTCCCCGCGCTGGTGAACATCGTGTTCGGGCTCAAGTCGGCCTCGCCCCAGATGAACGACCTCGTCACCGTCTACGGCGGCACGGCGTGGACGCGGTTGCGCAAGATCGCCCTGCCGAGCTCGCTGCCGGAGTTCTTCGCCGCGGTGCGGATCTCCGTGCCCGGTGCGATCACCGGCGCTCTGCTGGCCGAATGGCTCGCGGTCGGCGGCGGAATCGGCGGCGCGGTCGGCGGCTACGTCAACAGCGCGCAGTTCTCCGCGGTGTGGACGGCGGTCGTGCTCGTCACCGGCACGGCGCTCGTGCTGTACAACCTCGTGCAGATCGTCGAGTCGGTCGTGCTGGCCCGCATGGGCATGGCCGATCGCGTCTGACGGCGCCCGCCACGACGATGCCGCGCTCTTCCCGCCAGCATCCGCTTCTCGTTCCCCACTCGAAGGACACCCGATGACCCCCACCCTCGCCGAGTTCGCGTTCGGTCTGCCCAAAGCCGAGCTGCATCTGCACCTCGAAGGCACCCTCGAACCCGACCTCAAGTTCGCTCTCGCCGAGCGCAACGGCATCGTGCTGGCGGAGAAGAGCGTCGAAGAGGTCAAAGCGACGTACGACTTCACCGATCTGACGAGCTTCCTCGCGGTGTACTACCCCGCGATGGAGGTGCTGCAGACGGCCGAGGACTTCCACGACCTCGCGTGGGCCTACCTGCTGCGCGCGCAGGCGCAGGGCGTCGTGCACGCGGAGATGTTCTTCGACCCGCAGGCGCACACCTCCCGCGGCGTGCCGTTCGACAACGTGATCACCGGGTACCGGCGCGCAGCCGTGCGCGCGCAGGACGAGCTCGGCATCACCGCCGAACTGATCCTCTGCTTCCTCCGCGATTTCTCGGCCGAGTACGCGATGGCGACCCTCATGGACGCCCTGCGCTACCGCGCCTGGATCATCGGCGTCGGGCTCGACTCCGACGAGCGGGACAACCCACCCGGAAAGTTCGCGGCCGTCTTCGCCCGCGCGAAGGCGGAGGGCTTCTTCCTGACGATGCACTGCGACATCGACCAGGCCGGTTCGATCGACAACATCCGCGCCGTCGTCGAGCAGATCGGCGTCGACCGCATCGACCACGGCACGAACATCGTCGAGGACCCCTCGCTCGTCGCACTGGCGAAGGAGCGCGGCCTCGGCTTCACCACCTGCCCGGTGTCGAACTCGTTCGTCACCGAGCAGATGAAGTCCACCGAGATCGTCTCGCTGCTGCGCGACGGCGTCCGGGTGACGATCAACTCCGATGACCCCGCATACTTCGGTGCGTACGTCGGTGACAACTACGTCGCCCTCGCCGAGCAGGCAGAGCTCTCGCTGACCGACCTCGTGCAGTTCGCGATCAATTCCTTCGAGGCCTCGTGGCTGACGCCGGCGCAACGGGCGGCGTACGTCGCCCGGGTGCAGGAGTACGCCGCCGCCCACGGAGTGGCGTTGCCGGTCTGAGGCCGATCGCGATGACGACGACGGTCGCCCCCCAGGCGGACACCGCGGCGGCGAACGCCGGCGTGCAGGACGAGCGGGCGGCGAACATCCGACTGGGCGGCCACATCCGGCGTCTCCGTCACGCCCGGGGGATGACGCTGGTGCGTCTCGCGGATGCGACGGATCTGTCGCATCCATTCCTCAGTCAGCTCGAACGCGGGCTCGCCCAACCGAGCCTGTCGACCCTGCGGCGGATCGCGCTGGCGCTGGAGACGAGTCCGATCGAGCTGATCGCCGCGGCCGACGCGCCCGCGCAGGGCGCCGCCGAGATCGAGGTGCATCGCTCGGACGAAGGCCTCGTCGACAATGGCTTCGCCGCAACCCCCGCGCGCACGCTCGCTCACGGAACGCGTCCGATGCATCCGCTCGAGGTGGCCGGCGGGGGCGCCGAGCCGGGTGCCGTGTTCACGCACGCCGAGGACGAGTTCGTCTACGCGCTCGCCGGCGAGGTCTGCGTCGAGCTCGACGGCGAGGTGCACGCGCTGTCGCCCGGCGACTCGGTCTACTACCGCGGGGGAGTCGCCCACCGATGGTGGTCGCCCAGCGGGGAGGCGTACCGACTGCTCGTGGTGAAGCAGGGCCCCGGCGGATGGACGCGGCCGTGATCTCCGACGCCGATTACCTGCAGCTGCTTCCCAAGACCGAGCTGCACTGTCATTTCGTGTCGACGATGGATGCTGCACTCTTCATCGAGCTCGCCGCGAAGTACGCCGTCACGCTGCCCTCGGACGATCCTGCCGAGCTGTTCGACTTCGACGGTCTCGTCGACTTCCTCGTCGCCTTCCGCTTCGCGCACGACGTACTGCGCGAGCCCGAGGACTTCGAGCGCGTCGCCTACGACGGGGTGCGCGCCGCGGTCGCCGGCGGCAACCTGCGCTACCGCGAGTACTACATCAACCCGCAGTACTTCGCCGAGCGCGGGCTCAGCTACCCGGAGGTCATCGACCCCATCATCGCGGGGCTGCGGCGCGCGGAACGCGACCTGGGGGTCGGCTTCCGCTTGGTCGTCGCCATCAACCGTCGGGAGTCGGCCGAATCCGCCGTCGACCTCGTGCGGCAGATGATCGCGCACCCACGCGCGGAGGTGGTCGGCCTCGGCCAGGACGACCTCACGCCCGAGAACACGGAGGACCCGACCCGCTTCGCCGAGGCATACCGCCTGGCGCGCGCACACGGGTACCGGCTGACCGCACACGTCGGCGAGACCCCCTCGGCGACGCCCGACGCCGTGCGCCAGGCCATCGAGGTGCTGGGGTGCGACCGCCTGGATCACGGCTATCGGATCGTGGACGACCCGGCCGTCGTCGCGCTGGCCGTGGAGCGCGGGATCGGCTTCGCCGTCACCCCGGTGTCGACGACCTTCTGCTCGGGATGGACGCTGGATGAGGAGCACCGGATCCGCCGGATGATCGACGCCGGCCTCGCCGTGGCGGTGTCGACCGATGACGCGATGTTCTTCCGCACGGACCTCGGCCGCGAGTACCGCGAGGGCCTGACGGCGCTGGGAGTCGACCTGGACACGGCGAAGACCATCGCACTCAACGGCATCGACGCCGCGTTCTGCGACGACGCTGAGAAGGAGCGCCTGCGGGCGGACTTCCGTGCCCAGTTCCTGGCGCTCGACGCGGTGCGCTCGCGCTGAGGGGTCAGAGCTCGCGCAGCAGCTCGGCGGCGCGCTCCGCGATCGCCACGGTGGGTGCTTGGGTGTTGCTCGTCGGGATGCGGGGCATGACAGAGGCGTCGGCGATCCAGAGCCCCGCCATGCCGCGGACGGCCAGTGCGGGATCGACGACCGCGAGATCGTCGGTGCCCATCCGCGCGGTGCCCGAGCAGTGGAAGAAGGTGCCGAGGTTCTCGCGCACGAAGCGGATCTTCGCCGCCGTGTCGAGTCCGCGCGGCGGCGTGATCGGGCCCTCCGCCAGCGCGGCGTATGCGGGGGCGGCCACGAGGTCGTGCACGGCGTCGATGGCTTCGACCATCGCGGCGAGGTCGGTCGGATCGGCGAGGTAGTTGGGGTGGATGTCGGCGGCGGCATCGGGGTCCGCCGAGCGCACTCGCACCCAGCCGACGCTCCTCGAGCGGTACAGGCCCGGCACGAGGGCGAACACGCGGTTGCCGCCGAGGTCGTGCGCCGCGTGCAGGGCCTCGTCGCCCCGCGAGCCGTGGGCGATGACGGTGTGCAGGTCGGGTCCTTCGTCGGCCGAACTGCTGCGCCAGTTCAGCATGGCGCCCCCGCCATTGCCGATCACGGGGCCGAGGTCGGCGCGCGCGCGGAAGTTCATGCCCAGGATGAGCGGGTGGTCCTGGAAGTTCTCCCCGACCCCCGGGAGGTCGTGCCGCGCGCGGATGCCGGCGGCCGCGAGCCGCCCGGGGTCACCGATGCCCGAGAGCTGCAGCAGCCGGGGCGTGTCGAGGGCTCCCGCTGCCAGCACGGTGCGTGCCGCGGCCGTCGTGACGAGCCCGCCTGCCACGACGTGGCGCACCCCCGTCACCGTGCCGGCGTGATGGACCAGCTCGTGGACGCGGCTGCCGACGAGCACCTCGAGGTTCGCCCGCTCCAGTGCCGGCTCGAGGTAGCCGCGGGCGGTGCTCCAGCGCTCGAACGCGCCGTCCTCACCGACGACCGCGTTGTAGTCGGCGTACACGGCGCCCTCGTTCGTCGCGGCGTTCGCGTCGGCGAGCACCGGGAGCCCGCGTTCGGCAGACGCGGCGATGAGGGCGTCGGCGATCGGGTGCACATCGGCCAGGGGGCCGACCCGCATCGGACCGTCGAGTCCCCGGAACGCGGGGTCGCCGCCGGCGCGCGATTCCGAGCGGCGGAAGTACGGGAGCAGGTCGTCGTAGCCCCACCCGGTGGCCCCAGAGGCTGCCCATGCGTCGTAGTCGGCCCGGTTACCGCGATACCAGAGCATCGCGTTCGTGCTCGAGCTGCCGCCCAGAACCCTGCCTCGGGGCATCGCGAGGGCGCGCTCCAACACATGAGGGGTCGGGGTCGATCGGTAGCCGTGGTCGTACTCGCCACCGATCAAGGCGTCCCAGTGCGCGGCATCGAGGATCTCGCGGACGCCGCGATGGTCGGGACCGGTCTCGATGAGCAGCACGCGACGTTCGGGGTCCTCCGACAGTCGGGCGGCCAGCACGCATCCCGCCGCGCCCCCGCCGACGACGATGACGTCGTAAGCGGGGGCGGGGGCGGAGACGACGGGCATCAGTTGTGCTCGCTGGGACCCATGATCGTGACGCCCTCGGTGGCCTCGACGTGGCGGACGAAGATGTACTTGTCCTCGCGCCCGTCGGAGTGCTTGCGCTTGATCCCGGGCTGCAGGATGCCGTCGGTCTTGGCCACCACGATGTAGGGCTCGGATGCTGCGAGCCCGGCCGCGCAGTGACGGTCGAAGTCCGCCAGGGTCGTGGCCGTGTAGGCGTGCTCCACCCCGGCGCCGCGGGCGATCGCGGCGAGGTCGACGCGGCCTTTCGCGGTGTGGGTGGCGGGGCCACCGATCGACTGGTACTGCTCGTTGTCCCAGACAACGATGAAGAGGTTGGCCGGCTGCTCGTTGCCGAGGGTCGCGAGGATGCCGAGGTTGAACAGCATCCCCCCGTCGGTGTCGAGCGACACGATGCGGCGGTGCGGGAGTCCGACCGCCAGGCCGAACGCCTCGGGCGTGACGCAGCCGAGCTGCTGCTGGAAGAGGCTCGCCGAGCGCATCTGCGGGGCGGCGTTGTACCACTCGTCGACCGCGCCGCCGAGGGAGAGGATGACCAGCTCCTCGGACAGGCGAGCGCCGAGCAGTTGCATGCATTCGAACCGCGAAAGGCTCATCGAACGATCCCTCCCCCGAGCACGACGGCGGCGTGGTAGTACGAGGCGTAGGCCGTCTCGTAGGCGTTCACGACGGCCTGTTCGATCTCATCCACGTCGTGGACGATCGTGTACGGCGTCCGCAACGCGGCGAGCAGCGGCTCCATCGTGATGCCGTGCGGAATGGCCCACCAGTTGTTCTCGCCCATCTCGCCCCGGTAGCTCATGATCATCACGACGGGGATGCCCGCTCCCAGCCCCATGCGGGCGAGGTGCTCGGTCGCGGCCCGCAATCCCGAGTTCTCCATCACCAGCACCGCACGCTTGCCCGAGAGGAAGACGCCCCCGGCGATCGCGGCGCCCTCGCCCTCGTTCGTGACGGGGATCGTGCGGATGTCAGGGTCGGCGTCCAGGGCCGGGTACAGCTCCTTCAGCAGCGAGTCGGGCAGGTAGGTGGCCACGCTCACCCCGGCCTTCTTCAGGCCGCGGATCACGGCCTCGACGGCGTCGGCTCTCATGCGTTCTCTCCGATCGGGGAGGGGGTGATCGCGCCGGCCGACAGGCCGTGCACGCGGTGGGTGGCAGCGAGGCGGGGCGCGCCGGTGAACCGCTCCCGGAGGGTGGGAGCGACCGGAGCGGCCGCGCGGCCGCGTTGGACGAGGATCGGCAGGACGAGCTCGATGAACGCCCGGTAGGCGCCGACGCCGCCGAACGTGGGCTCGAGCATGATGCCGTCGATTCCCGAGCCGTCGACGATGCGCTCGATCTCGTCGGCCACCTCGACGGGCGAGCCGGTGACCTGGAATCCGCGGATCGCCTTCGTGCGGAACTGGTCGAGGATCTCGCCGACGCGCATGTCGGGGTTCTGCCGGGCGTAACGCTGCACGAGGGTCTGACCGAGGTCTGTCTTGAGATCGACCACGCGGGTGGCGGGGTCAAGGCCGGTGAGATCCAGACCCGTGATCCCCGCGAACATGACGGCGGCATCGTCGAGGGAGAGCAGGCGCTCGTACTGTTCCCGCAGCATCCATGCCTCTTCCGAGGTGGGGGCGACCGTGACGGTCATCCCCGTGACGACCGAGATGTCGTCGGGGAGTCGCCCGTTGATGACCGCCTGCTCGCGGATGTCGGAGACGTGGGCTGCGGCCGAGGCGATCGATTGCCCCTGGATGAAGACGGCCTCGGCGTTGCGCGCGGCGTACGCCCGCCCGCGGTCGGAGGTGCCGGCCTGGAAGAGCACGGGCGTGCGCTGCGGCGTGGGGGGAACGGCGAAGATGCCGCGCGAGCGCTGAAAGCGTCCGTCGACCTCGACGCGGTGCAGTCGAGCGGGGTCGGCGTAGACGCCGCGAGCGCGATCGCGCAGCTCCGCGCCGTCGTCCCAGCTGTGCTCCCAGTACCGCAGGCACGTGTCGAGGAACTCGTCGGCCGCGTCGTACCGCTCGTCGTGCGTCAACTGCTCGGTGACCCCGAAGAGCTCGTCCGTGGTGGCCTGGGAACTGCCGGTGACGATGTTCCAGCCGATGCGCCCGTTCGTGAGGCGGTCGAGTGTCGCGAACCGTCGGGCGGTCGCGTAGGGACGCTCGACGGTCGTGGGGGAGGTGACGACGAAGCCGAGTCTCTCCGTCTCGCGGGCGAGCGCCGCTATCGCGAGCATCGGGTCCAGAGCGGGGAACTGGATGCCGTGCGCTGCGACCTCCTCCGGCATCCGGCCCTCGAGCGTGGCGTAGCCGTAGGTGTCGGCGAAGAACAGGAAGTCGAACCCGGCAGCATCCAATTCCCGTGCGAGCGCGACCCAGTACTCCAGGTCGTCCCACTCGTCGCCGCGGCCGCGGTCGTCGGTCCACGTCGGCATCCCATTGCTCGGGTTCATCATCTCGAACACCCCGAGTGCGATCCTCTTGGTCACAGCACCATCACCACCGTCTTCGTCTCCAGATAGTTCTCCAGTCCCTGCGCGCCGTTCTCGTATCCCCAGCCCGACTCCTTGTGGCCGCCCTTGGGCAGCTCGGGGCCGAGGAAGGAATGGCAGTTCACCCAGACCGTGCCCGCCTGCAGCCGGGCGGCGACCCGGTGCGCGTCGCCGAGGCCTTCGGTCCAGACGCTCGCAGCGAGGCCGTAGGGCGAGTCGTTGGCCCAGCCGATCACGTCGTCCAGATCGTCGTAGGGGGTGACGACGGCGACGGGTCCGAAGATCTCTTCGCGCATGAGCCGCATATCCGCGCGCACGTCGGTCAGCACCGTCGGGGTGAAGAAGGTGCCGCTCTCCAGCTCGCCGCCGGTGACGACCGTGGCGCCCTGGGCGCGCCCCTCGTCGATGTACCCCGCGACACGCTCGGCCTGCGCCACGCTCACGAGCGGACCGAGGTCGACCTCGGGGTCGAGGCCGTGACCGAGCCGCAGCGCCTCGCCCGCCGCGGCCATGCCGTCGACGACCTCGCGGTAGACCGAGCGGTGGGCGTAGACGCGAGCGCTCGCCACGCACACCTGCCCGCCGTTGTCGAAGATGCCGCGGGAGATGCCGTCGACGGCTTGAGTGAGGTCGGCATCGGGAAGGACGAGCGCGGGGGACTTGCCGCCGAGCTCGAGGGTGAGCCGCTTCAGCCCCGACGCGGCCGTGGCGACGAGCCGCTTGCCCACGGCGGTCGAGCCGGTGAAGGCGACCTTCGCAACGCGGGGGTGTTCGGCGAGGGCCTGCCCAGCCTCGGCTCCGAACCCCGTCACGATGTTGACCACCCCCGCGGGGACTCCCGCCTCCTGCATCAGGCGACCGAGGTACAGCGCCGTGAGCGGAGTGTTCTCGGCGGGTTTCAGCACGATCGTGCAGCCGGCGGCGAGCGCGGGGGCGAGCTTCATCGCGGTCATGATGAGCGGCGAGTTCCACGGCACGATGGCGGCGACCACGCCTACCGGCTCGCGCCGGGTGTAGGCGAACACCTCTTTGCCCGGGGGCGTGCGGCTGAGCGAGGTGGGGATCGTGTCGCCGAGGATCTTCGTCGGCCACCCCGCGTAGTAGCGGAACTGATTGATCGCCGCGGGCACCTCTCCGAAGCGGGAGGTGCGGACGCTCTTGCCCTGGTCGAGGGTCTCGAGCTCGGCGAGGTCGTCGAGGTGCTCCTGCATGACGTCGGCGATGCGCCACAGCAGTGCTCCCCGGTCGGCGGGGCGCATCTTCGCCCACGCCGCAGAGTGCAGGGCATCGGATGCTGCGGCCATCGCGGCATCGACGTCCGCCGCCTCGCCGCGCGCGACGGCGGCGAGACTCTCCCCGGTCGCCGGGTCGAGGGTCGCGAACGTGTCGCCGGATGCGGCCGGCGTCCAGCGTCCGCCGATCAGCAGCCGGCCGGGGTCGTCGGCCAGGAAGGCCGCTACCCGCTCGCGCAGCTCGCCGCGCGTGATCACGAGAGTCATGGGGTCTCCGTCGGGGTTCGGATGGTGGGTCGAGCGTATTCAGGCCGTGTTACAGCCGGTCACCGCTCCCGTGTCAGCCGTGGAAGAGTCCGCTCGGATCTTCTTGGGCGTCCAGCCACGCGGAGCGGCGGGCGAACAGATCGGGCACCAGGGAGCGCACCCGAGCGATGAGTTCGCCGAGGTCGGCGTTCACGAGCCGGCCGTCGCGCACGACGA
Organism: Microbacterium hanjuni; assembly: GCF_043556395.1. NCBI lineage: Bacteria > Bacillati > Actinomycetota > Actinomycetes > Micrococcales > Microbacteriaceae > Microbacterium > Microbacterium hanjuni. The sequence continues at coordinate 361,300 of NZ_JBIGIK010000002.1, read as the reverse complement.
CGTCGCCGTCGACCATCGTGAGGTCGACGTCCGAGCCGCGTACGGCGTGCACGAGGTTGTGGTGGATGTTCGCGTACCCGCCGCTGGGCAGCAGCGGCGTCATGCGCGGGGTGTCGGTGCGGACGGCGACGACATCGGCCTTGAAGCCGGGGGCGATCGCGCCCAGCTCGCCCGCGCGTCCGATCGCGGCCGCTCCTCCCCGGGTGGCCATGTGCAGCACCTGCCACGAGTCCATGGCGGCGGCGTCCATCGTCCGGAGCTTGCCGAGGAGGGAGGCCACCTTCATCTCCTCGAACATGTCGAGGTTGTTGTTCTCCTTCTCCCCGTCGGTGCCGAGTCCGACCTCGACGCCGGCCGCGATCATCTCGGCGACCGGCGCCATACCGCTCGCGAGCTTCATGTTCGACACCGGGTTGTGCGAGACTCCGACACCGCGGTCGGCGATGAGCTGCACTTCGGCCGGGTCGAGCCAGACGGCATGGGCGATCATCGCCTTCGGGGTGTCGAAGAACCCGAGCTTCTCGAGAGCGAACATCGGCCGCACGCCGTAGCGCGAGACGAAGTCGGCGACTTCGATCTCGGCCTCGCTGCAGTGGGTGTAGATGCCGGTGTCGTACTCGTTCGCCAGGGCGATGGCGCGCTGCTGGCCCGCAGCGTCGGCGTAGAAGGGGTGCTCGAGACCGACCCAGGGCATGATGCGCCCGTTCGCGGCGCCCGTCCATTCCCGCAGCATCCGCTCGTTGTCATCGAGGGTGTCGAAGTAGTCGAAGTCGGGGTGCGCGCCGACGTAGTTCACCGTCACGACGCGGTTTCCGAGGGTGGATGCTGCGCGCGCGGCGCCGTCCATGTACCGCCACATGTCGACCACCGTGGTGGTTCCCGACAGGAGCCCCTCCGCGTAGCAGAGCCAGGCGGCGGCCTCGGCTTCCTCGGCGGTGAGCACCCGGTGCATCGGGTCGATGTGCAGGCGCAGCCACTCCCACACCGGGAGGTGCTCGGCCGTGCCGCGCAGCATCCCGGAGTGGTGGTGGGCGTTCACCAGCCCGGGCAGGAGCACGCGATCGGGCAGGTCGATGCGGGCGGCGGCGGGGTAGCGGGCCTCGAGGTCGGCGCGCGGGCCCACCGCGACGATGGTGTCGCCCTGCACGGCGACGGCGGCGTCGGTCAGAACCGTGCGCCGGTCATCCATCGTGACGATGATGTCGGGCGTGAGCAGGGTCGTCGGGAGCGCGCCCATCACTGCTGGTACGCCACGAGATCGGGGTTCTCGGCGTAAACCTCGTCGAGCAGGCTGAGGTCGAACAGGTCGGCCGCGCTCAGCTCGTACCCCGCGGTCGCGAGGCTCGCGAGGGTCTGCTCCTGCAGGTCGTCCGAGATCGTGAAGAGTCCGTTCTTCGCGGTCTCCTCCGAGACGACGAGCAGCTCCGCCTGCGCGGTGGCGCTCGCGGTCGAGCTCTCGAGGTCGAGGCCGAGGTCGGAGCCGTACTCCTGGACGGCGAGCTGTGCACCGGTGCTCGGGTCGGCCACCGCGTCGGTCCATCCTCGGATCTCGGCGGTGAGGAACGCCTTGAGCGCGTCGCGATCAGCGGCGATGGTCTCATCGGTCGCGGTGACGACGTGACCCACGAACGGCAACCCGTTGTCGGCGAAGAGCAGGTCGGTGACCTCCAGGCCCTGCAACTCGATGGTCACGGACTGGCTGGTCACGAAGGCGATGAGCCCGTCGACCTCGCCCGTGGTCAGCGGTGCCGGGTCGTACTGCACCGGCACGATCTCGACCTCGGCCGGGTCGATGTCGTTCGCGGCCAGGAAGGCGTCGAAGACAGCGCGGTTGGAGTCCTGGACGCCGATCTTCTTGCCGATCATGTCCTGGGGCGTCGTGATGTCGGCACCGTCGGTGAGCGAGGCGATCGTGAAGGGGTTCTTCTGGAAGGTGGCACCGATGACCTTCAGTGGCGCCCCCTCGTTCGCGACCGCGGCGCCGACCGACAGCGCGTCGGTGAGCGACAGGTCGGCGGTACCGGACAGCAGCTCCGGGACGCCGCTCGAGGGTCCGGGAACGAGCTGCACGCCGGCGAGTCCCGCGTCGGCGTAGTACCCCTCGCTGTCGGCGATCAACTCGCCGGACCACTCCTCGTTCAGGATCCAGCTGAGCTGCACGGTGAGTTCGCCCAGGTCGCCGGCGGGCGACGTGCTCTCGCCGGGGGAGGAGGAATCGGCTCCGGCGCACGCCGAAAGTAGCAGGGCGCCGACGGCGACGGCCGCTCCCGCGGCGAGGCGGCGCAGCATGGGTCGTTTCGAGGTCATCGGGTCTCTCCCTCTCCCGCGGCTGCCCCCGATACACGGGTGCGCGGCGGAACTCGGTCATCGCAGCGGGTGATGCGACGGGACGCGGCGTGCCGTCCTGAGACCGATAGTAAATAACTATCGTTGATTGCAAATAGCGATCGGGTTACAAGGTTGTTTCGTGGAGCTCCGAAGATCAGGAGTCGCCGGCATAGACCAGCAGGATGCGCACCGGATCGTCGCCGACGACCGACCAGCGGTTGCGCAGCGCCCCGGGGTGGGCGATCGCGTCGCCCGCGCCGAGCTGCCATTCCCCCCGACCCTCGATCGTGACCGTGATCCGCCCGGCCACGACGTACACGGTGAGGTCGCCGTCGGATTCGAACCAGTCGCCCATGTACTGGCCCGGTTCGATGCGGTACTCCTGCACCGTGGCCGAGCGCGCGTCGGCCGAGGAGATCACGCGGTGCACGCCCGCGTTCGCGACGTCGGCGATGGGCGCCCACGGGCCGGCATCCGCCCGGGAGAGGTGGATCACCTCCGGCTCGGGCATCGCGGGCAGAAGCGCGGAGGGCGAGATCCCCAGCACTTTCGCGATCCGGTAGAGCGTGGCGAGCGAGGGCATCGTCTGGCCGTTCTCGATCGTGCTCAAAAAGGGCTGGCTGATGTCGGCCGCCGTCGCCAAGGCCCGCATCGAGAGTTTGCGCCCGGTGCGCGCCTCACGGATCGCGCGCCCGAGCGATTGCCCGATGAAGGCGTCGTCGGGGGCATCGGGGCGGGCGTCGGGCACGCGCTCCACGATAGGTGTTGGCGCGGTCATGCCGGCCCGGTGGTCACCGGCAGCGTCTGGGCGAGCCGCCACACGCGGTCGCGCGAGAAGGGCTGCTCGAAGCCGCGCACCCCGAGGGCGCGCGCGATCGCGTTGCCGACCGCGGGGGCGACCGGGTTGTAGGGCGACTCGCTCATCGACTTCGCCCCGAAGGGACCGACCGAGTCGTCGGTGTCGGCGAAGTACACCTCGGTGTCGGGGATGTCGGCGAACTGCGGAACGCGGTAGGTGCGGAACATCGGGTTCTGCACCCGACCGTCCGGCTGGATGTAGACCTCTTCGTAGAGGGCGCTGCCGAGCCCCTGGGCGGCTCCGCCCTCGATCTGGCCGCGGCACTGCTCGGGGTTGAGCACGACCCCGGCGTCGGCGGACTGCACCGACTGCAGCACCCTCACCGTGCCGGTCTCGACGTCGACCGCCACGCGCACCGCGTGCACGTTGAAGGCGAGCGAGCGCAGCTCGCCGAATTCCGCCCCCTCGACCCGCAATCCTTCCTCGGTGTTCTCCGGGGCGGCGTCGACGAGCTCGGCGAAGCGCACGAGCCGGTCGCCGACCTGCACGCCGTCGGGGGTGAGCACGGGCTCTGGCCCGCCAGCATCCGTCGAACCGACATCCCCCCGTCGAGTCGACACCTTCTCGGCGTCGGCAGCGTGTGGGTTCGGCGAGAACGTGTCGACTCGGCGCTGGGACCCGGCGATCTCGGCGCCGAGGTGCAGCAGGCGGTCGCGCAGAGTCGAGGTGGCCGCGTGCAGAGCCTTGCCGGCGACGGTGATCCCCGCCGAGGCGAACGCGCCGGTGTCGTGCGAGACGAGGTCGGTGTCGGCGCTCAGCAGCTCGAGGCGATCGAAGGATGCTGACAGGTCGGTCGCCGCGATCTGGCGGAGCACGGTCGTGGTGCCGTTGCCGAACTCGGCGGTGCCCGCGCGCAGCACGAAGGTGCCGTCGCGCCGGAGGGTCGCGGAGGTATGGGCGATGTGGCCACGCGGGGCCATCGTGGCAATCATCGCGATCGCCATGCCCTCGCCCACGCGCCAGTTCGCCCCGGCGGGGGCGGCGACGCCGTTGCCCCGCCGCAGCGCGGTCTGGGCGAGGTCGAGGCACTGGTCGAGGCCGTAGCTGCCCCAGACCATGTCCTCCTCGTAGCGGTCGTCCTCTTCGTGGTGCAGGGGGTCGCCCTCGCGGACGGCATTGATCCGGCGCAGCTCGAACGGGTCGATACCGAGCCGTTCGGCGAGCATGTCCATCGCGGATTCCACGCCGAGCATCACCTGGCCGAGGCCGTAGCCGCGGAAGGCGCCCGAGGGCACGTTGTTCGTGTAGACCACCTCTGCGTCGACCCGACGCACCGGAACGCGGTAGACGCTCGTCGACTCGGCGACCCCGTGGAACATCACGCCGATCGCGTGGTTGCCGTAGGCGCCGGTGTCGCTGAGCACGTCGACCTTCATCGCGGTGAGCACGCCGTCGGCGGTGGCGCCGAGGCTCACCGCGACCCGCATCGGGTGCCGCAGCGCGGTCCGCTGGAACTCCTCGGTGCGCGACAGCTCGTAGGCGACCGGGCGCCCGGTGCGCAGCACCGCGAGGGCGACGAGGTCTTCCGCGAAGATCTCCTGCTTGCCGCCGAAGCCGCCGCCCACGCGCGCGGTCAGCACGCGGATACGGGACGGGTCGAGGTCGAAGATTCGGGCGAGCTCATCGCGCGTGAGGAACGGCACCTGGGTGCTGGCGCGGATGACGAGGCGGCCGTCGTCGTCGAGCCAGCCGACGGCACCGTGCGTCTCGAGCTGGGCGTGCGACACCCGGGCGGTGCGCCAGGTTCCGCTCACCGACACGGCGCTCGCCGCCAGGGTGGCATCGGCGTCGCCGCCCTTCTCGTCGTGCAGGGCGACGACGACGTTGCGATCGGCTTCCGCCACGCGGTCTTCGGGCGCGCGATCGGGATGAAGCAGGGGAGCCCCGGGGGTGCGCGCCTCCTCCGGGTCGAAGACCGCCGGCAGCACCTCGTACTCGACGCGGATCGCGCGGCAGGCGGCTTCCGCAGCGGCGGCGGTTTCGGCGACGACGGCCGCCACGCGCTGGCCGATGAAGCGCACGGTGTCATCCAGCATCCGCGTGTCGTCGGGGTCGTCGGTGCGGTGCTCGTGGCGTCCGGTCGAGTACAGGACGTCGGGCACGTCTTCGTGCGTGAAGACCGCGACGACGCCCGGGATGCTGCGGGCCGCCGTCGTGTCGAGGGAGAGGATGCGCGCATGGGCGTGCGGGGAGCCGAGCACCCGCAGGGTCAGGGCGCCGGGCACCGGCTCGTCGAAGGTGAACGGCTCGAGCCCCTGCACGATGCGGCGGGCTGCGGGAGGAGCCGGCGAGGCGCCGACGCCGTCGCCGGCCACGCGGCTCGGTCCGGTCTCGCGCACCGCGCCGAGCACGGACTCCCGGATCGCCTCGCGGATGGGCCGGTAGCCCGTGCACCGGCACAGGTTGCCCTTCATCTTCCGGTCGAGGTCGGGAAGGTCGTCGGGGCCGAGGGTGGAGGCGGTGACCGCCATGCCGGCGGTGCAGAATCCGCACTGGAAGCCGAAGCCGGCGGCCAGTGCCTCCTGCACGGGGTGGAGGTCGTCTCCCGGGGCGAGCCCGGCCGCGGTGGTGACCTCGTGGCCGTCCAGCCGCATCGCGGGGATGATGCACGAGTGCACCGGTTCGCCGTCGAGCAGCACCGAACAGGCGCCGCAGTCGCCGGCGTCGCACCCCTTCTTGACCTCGGAGTGCCCGTGTTCGCGCAACAGGGTGCGCAGCGACTGCCCGGGGCGGGGATCCGCCTCGACCTCGGCGCCGTTCACGTCGAATCTCACGCCGCCTCCAGTTCGCTGCGGATGCGCTCGGCCAGCACGAGGCTGACGCCGCGCCGCCAGTCGGCGGGGCCGAGGGGATCGCTGTAGTAGCCGGATGCTGTGCCCACCGCGGCCGCGAGGTCGGCAGCATCCGGAAGCCGCGGGAAACGCAGCACGGTGGGCGCGCGGGTCGCGGCGGTGATGCCGAACACGCTCGCGCCGTCGGGGTCGATGCGGCCGGTGACGACGGCACCGGACCGGCCGAGTTCGGCGAGGGCGATCTTGTGGAGCACGAGGCGCGAGCGCAGCGCGTGCGCGGGGATCTCGATGGCGCGCAGCACTTCGCCCGGGGCGAGGGCGTTCTCCTGGTTGCCCGTGACGAGGTCGGCGACCCGCACGCGGCGCTCGCCGCCGCCGGGCATCCACACCTCGGCGACCGCGTCGAGCCCCGCGGCGAACGAGGTCATCGCTCCCGCGGCGAAGGACTGGCAGATGTTTCCGCCGACGGTCGCGGTGCGCCAGATCTTGAATCCCGCGAGCAGGGCGTTCGCAGCATCCGGAACCCTCGCGACGGCCGTCCACTCGACGGGAACCTCCGGGCTCTGCGCCCACGAGACGAACCGCGCGATCGTGCAGGTCGCACCGATGCGCAGGCCCTCGGGAGTGACCTCGAGATCGGGCCAGTCGAGGGTGGTGAGATCCACGAAGCCGGTGGCGCCGGGCTGCGGTTCGCTCATCAGCCATGTGCCGCCGCCGAGGAAGATCTCACCCGGGGCGAGCGTCAGGTCGGCGCGCGTGCGCGCGCGGCGGAAGCTCGTGACGGTGTTGATGTCCACGCTGGCCCCCTCTGCTGGAGGATCAGTCAATCACCCGCGCATTACTCGGATGTTTCTCAGACGAACATCGGTGTCAGGTCGCGATGAGGAGGCGTGTGCGACAAACGTCCAGTGTCGGACGCGGCGCCCCCCGGTAGAAAGGGATCTCCCATCGAGCAAGGAGATCGTGATGCCCGAACGAGAGATCGAGACGTTCCACCAGGACGGTGCTTGGTACATCCGGGCGGACGGCGAAAAGGGAGCCATCGGCCCGTTCACCTCGAAGGCCGAGGCCCTCGAGGCGGGCCGCGACGAGCCGCGTCACGAGCGCCACGACCGCCACAGCTGAGGTCGGCGCCCGTCGCGGGTCAGTCCGCCGCCAGCATCCCGAGCATCGCATCCACGAAGCGCTCGCGGTCGATGCTCTCGATCGCCGTCGCATTGGCCGGCGGAGCGACGGCCCGCCAGTCGAAGACCGTGGCGCCACGGGTGAGTTCGCCCTGCAGTTCGACGGCCACGAAATAGCCGTTCTCCTCGAGAACCAGCGACGGCTCGAGGGCGACCAGCACCGAAAGCGAATCGCAGTGGATCGATCCGCCGACACCCACGGCGACGTCGAAGTCGAAGGTCTTCTGATTCGCGGTGACGAAGAAGGCGCTGCGACGGGTGCCGAGGGCGCGGATGCGGTCGATCATCGCGGCATCGAAGACGGCATCGCGCAATGACAGGGGATCCCAGGTCACGAAGCGCACGGAGCGGAAGCCCGCGTCGAGCACGATCTGCGCGGCTTCCGGGTCGACGTAGATGTTGTACTCGGCCGCGGCGGTGATGTTGCCGCGGGCGTTGATCGAACCGCCCATGATCACGAGCTCCGCGATGTTCGCGGCGAACTCCGGATCGCGCTTCACGGCCAAGGCGATGTTGGTCAACGGCCCGATGGCCACGATCTTGAGCTCGCCGGCGTGTTCCTTCGCGAGACGCACGAGGGCTTCCTCGGCCGGCTCGCTCGACGAGGTCTCGGTGCCCTCGCGCCGCTGACCGCCCACGCCGTCGCCGTGCACGTCGGTGGCGCTCGCCCACTCGCGCTCGAGCGGCTGCCGCGCACCCAGGTGCACCGCAACGTCGGCGCGTCGCCCGACGACCTCGAGCGTGAGGAAGGCGTTCTCGACCTGCTGCTCGAACCCGACGTTGCCGGCCACCATCGTGATCGCCCGCAGATCGGCGCGCGGGTCGGTCAGCCCGATCATGAGAGCGAAACAATCGTCGGCGGCCGTATCGGTGTCGATGACGAGCGGGATGCGAGGGGTCATTCGGGTCGTTCACTTCCGTCGGAGAATTGCACCAAGGTCGGAGGATTCCGCGCCGATGCTCCGACGTTCGTCGAAGTCTCCGACGCGGGTGAGCGGATGCTGCGCGCAGCGGCGGCGGCATTCGATCGGGCGCTCATAGCCGCCCCGCCAGTTCGCGCGACGCGGCGGCCACCTCGGCGGCGATGACGGGCTCCTCGGCGGTGACCAGCATCCCGTCCTCGACGACGCTGCGGCCATTCACGAACAGGCGCGCCACGGGCGGCATCGAGGCGAGTCCGAGCGCGGCCACGGGGTCGAGCAGGCCGGCGTGCTCCACCCCGTCGATCCGCCACACCGCGATGTCGGCGAGTTTGCCGACCTCGAGCGAACCGATCTCGGCCTCCCGCCCGAGCAGCCGCGCACCGCCGATCGTCGCGATCCGCAGCCCGTCGCGCACCGAGAACGAATCCGATCCCGTGCGCAGGCGGTTCATGAGCACGGCCTCGCGGATCTCGGGTCCGAGCTGCCCCGACTCGTTCGACGCCGAACCGTCCACGCCCAGACCCACGGGCACCCCGGCCTTCAGCATGTCGTGCACCGGCGCGATCCCGGCGGCCAACCGCGCGTTCGACGAGGGGCAGTGGGCGACACCCGTTCCCGTCTCGGCATACCGCGCGATCCCGGCGGGGTCGAGACGCACCGCGTGCGCCATCCAGACGTCCTCGCCGAGCCAGCCGAGGTCGCCGAGATGATCGGTGGGCGTCTTGCCGAAGGTGGCCAGGCAGTACTCGTCCTCCTCGGCGGTCTCGGAGGCGTGCGTGTGCAGCCGCACATCGAGCGACCGCGCCAAGACGGCCGCTTCACGCAGCAGATCCTCCGTCACGGAGAACGGCGAGCAGGGAGCGACGGCGACCCGCACCATCGAATCGAACGACCGATCGTGATAACGCTCGACCGCTTCCTGCGAGGCGCGGAGCGCAGCATCCGTCGACTCCACCGCGAAGTCCGGCGGCAGCCCGCCCTGGGATTGCCCGCGGTCCATCGAACCGCGCGTCGCGTGCAGCCGCACGCCGATGCGAGCGGATGCTTCGACGATCGCGCCGACGAGGTCGCCGCCGCCTCGGGGGAACACGTAATGGTGATCGCCCACCGTGCTGCACCCAGAACGGGCGAGCACCGCCATCGCGCCGGCGGCGCCGGATCCGACCAGACCCGCGTCGATCCGCGCCCAGAGCGGGTACAGCGACGTGAGCCAGTCGAACAGGATGCTGTCCTGGGCATACCCCCGGGTCAGCCACTGGTAGAGGTGGTGGTGGGTGTTGATCAGCCCGGGAGTGACGAGGCACCCGCGGGCATCGACGACGGCAGCGCCCTCGCGCCACGGGGCGGGAGCCGCACCGGGGCCGACGGCGACGATGCGCTCGTCCTCGAACACGACGTGACCGCCGTCGAACTCGGACCCCGCGACCGTGGTCACGTACCCGCCCTCGATGATGGTGCGCGTCATCACAGCTCCAGCTCGACCGCGGTCTCGAGGGCGGCCTCGATCGAGCGCATCCAGCCGCCCTTCAGCGCCGCGTTCTTGTCGGAGTACAGCGAATCGCCGTCGACGAGGTTGCTCGAGCACGCGCAGATCATTCCTGCCCGCAGGCCCCGCAGGCGCGCGACGACGTACATCGCCGACGCCTCCATCTCGATGTTGAGGATTCCCATGCCGCTCAGCTGGGCGATGAGCTCGGGAGTCTCGGCGTAGAAGGCATCGCTGCTCGTGCTGATGCCGGTGAAGGAGCGAGTGCCGGATGCTGCCGCGATGCGCTCGGCTTGGCGGCTCAGCTCGAGTGTCAGCCCGAGATCGGGAATCGCCGGGAACCCGCGCGGAACGTACGCGTCGGTGGTGCCGTCGTTGCGCAGGCTCCCCTCGCTCACGAGCAGATCGCCCGGCGCGACGCCGGGCTGCAGCCCCGCGGAGCTGCCCACCCGGATGAAGGAGGTGACGCCGACGCGAGCCAGCTCCTCGACGGCGATCGCCGTGGACGGACACCCCATCCCGGTCGAGGTCGCGGTGATGTGCCGACCCTTGTACCACCCCGTCATGGTGCGGTGCTCGCGGTTGTGCGCGACCTCGGTGACGTCGGTGAGGAACTCCGCGACGAAGGGCACCCGGAACGGATCGCCGGGCAGCAGCGCCACGGTGGACACCTCACCGGGGGCGATGCCGATGTGGTACTGGCGTTCGTTCAGACCGACCTGGGATTTGTCGACGGTGGACATGGCTTTCTCCTTCGAGGATGCAGTGACGGATGTCGCCGCAGTCCCCGCCCTGAGCAGGCCCCGACCCGCGCGGGCCGGCCATGGTGATAGGACACGCAGTCCCCCCAGCCTAAGCAGGCCCTGTTACCGCGGTGTTTCGCCGGGGCCGCGCTGCCCGCTACCGCGGCCCGCCACCGCGCTCCTCGCCACCGCGGCCCGCCACCGCGCTCCTCGCCACCGCGGCCGCGCTCCCGGCCGCGTCAGCCGAGATCACCGCACCGAGGCGGGGAACCGGGTCGCGACGTTGTCGAGGATCGCGCCGAGGCTCGCGACCATCTCGTCGAAGAACTCGTTCTCCCACTCCGCGCCGTTCCCGTAGGCACTGGTGACGACGCGCAGCACGCACGTCCCGCCGGATCCGGCCTCGATGAGGAACTCCGTGGCGATCGGGGAGACGTGGGTCAGGCCTTCGTAGACCTCCGACAGCGGCACGCCGATGCTCTCGAACCACTGCGCCATGCCGGGTGCCAGGTTCTCCGGCTCCTCGGCGATGGGCCACGGCTCCTCGAAGGCGAAACGCGCGTCGGGCTCGTAGGCCGTGACCACGCCGGTGGAGGTGACGTCGCCGAGGTCGAAGGTCACGGCGCCGCCCACCCGGGGCTCGAGGTTCGTGGGCAGCATCCAGGAGGTGAGACCCTCGGCGGTCGCGATGACCTCCCACACCTGCTCGGGGGTGGCGATCACCTCGTAGGTGCGCTCCGCCCGGTGTTCGATCCGCTCTGATCTGTTCATGACGACTCCTTCGGTTGGGGGTAGGACGAGACGGTCAACCGATGCGGCCGCCCCTCGTCGTGGTGGTACTCGGCGACCAACGCCGCAATCGCCGATTGGAGGTCGACGGCGAACGCGGCCCGATCGCTCGGGGATGCGAAACCGATGACGGTGTCCAGGGTCAAGGTGGGTACGCGCGTGTCGGGGGGAGCGCCCGTGGTGATGGCCCCCACCTCGGACACTGCTCGGGCGTTCACGGCGATGAGAAAGGCGGCGGACAGCCGGTCGGCGACCTGGTCGGGGTCGAGGCTGATGTTCTGCAGGACGCTCGGCGAAACGACGAGGTAGCGGGCCGAACGCTGGACGAACCGCTCGGTGATGCCGCCCCAGGTGCGCGTCTCCACCGGCTCCACGAGGCCATGCGTCTCCAGCGCCTTCAGGTGGTAGTTCACCTTCTGACGCGTCGAGCCGATCGCCGTGGCGATCGTGGAGGCCGACCCCGGTTCGCTCAGCGCGTCGAGGATCGCCGACCGCATCGGATCGAGCGCCACCTCCACTGCGGCACTGTCTTCGAGCACTCGGATGTCATCCATGCGCTCACCGTAGGCCTTGACGATTTAATTTGTCAAGGCCTCGAACGCGTGCAGCTACCTCCAGAAACCGGCGTGCACCTCGCGGGCGCCGGCCACTTCCACGGGGCCGACGACCTCGATCGCGCGGCCACCGCGGGCGAACACCTCGCGGCACGGCAACGCCATCGTCGGCACGCCTTCCTGCTCGCGCACCATCTCGATGAGCGCATCCTCGCTGAGCGCGTAGACGACCCGCCCGATACCCGACCAGTAGATCGCCCCCGCGCACATCGCGCAGGGTTCGGTGCTCGTGTAGAGGGTGGCGGCCGCGAGTTCGACGGCTTCCAGCGTCGCTGCCGCGCGGCGGACGAGGTTCGTCTCGGCGTGGCCGGTGGGATCGTGCTCGGTGAGCACGGAGTTCATCCCCTCGACGATCGTGCCCGCGGGCGTGACCACGATCGCACCGAAGGGGTGATCGCCGCGGTCTCGGGCTGCGCGCGCGAGCGCGATCGCCTGGTCGAGGTAGGCGCGATCGGTCTCGGCGGCGGTGTCGGGGAGGGTCATCGGGCTGCTCCTTCGAAGTCGGTCGCGCACGTGGGCGCAGCGGTCCGGCGGTGCAGGGGGCCGTCACCGTCGCGCAGGGGAGCGCCCGAGCCGCCGTGACGTGCGGCCACGATCTCGGCGAGCGCCGCGATCGCAGACTCCTCCGGACTCACGCCACCGAGGTCGAGACCGAGCGGGCTGCGCAGGCGCGCCACCTCCTCGTCGGTGACCCCGGCCGCCCGCAGCAGCACCTCTCGGTGCGCCACCGTGGACCGAGCCCCCAACGCGCCGACGAAGCCCACGCCCAGGCGCAGCGCACGGGCGATCGCGGGCACGTCGACGCGCTCGTCGTGTGTCAGTACACACACCGCCGCGCGCTGCGGTGACGCCCCCACGAGCGTTTCCAGCTCGTCGGCGGGGGTCGCCACGACGAGCAGCTCGGCCGAGGGGAAGCGTTCCGGGGTGACGAGCCGTTCCCACACATCGCACACGGCGACGAAGAACCCTGCTGCGCTCGCGACGCGGGCGAGGGCCATGGCGTGCTCGCCCGCACCGATCACCACCAACCGTGGGCGGGGGAGATGAACGACGGCGAGCATGTCGGTGGCGAGCGTGCGGGTGGTCTCGGCCGCGCCCGGCTCGAGGGGCACCGTCCGGCCCATGGCTGCTCCACCGAGCACGATTCCCACGGCGGTCGGGAGGTCGGCGTCCGCCGCCTCGAGAGCGCCGATCGCCACCTCGTCGTCGGGGGTGACGCGATGCACGATCACCTCGACACTGCCTCCGCACGCGAGGCCCGCGGCGTGCGCGGCATCGTCGGTGAAGCCGAGCGTCGCGCGCCGCGGGAGGCCCGTCGCGAGCACTTCGGTCGCGAGCAGCACGGCGTCGCCCTCGACGCATCCGCCCGAGATGGATCCGATCACCTCGCCCGCTCCGGTCACAGCCATGGCGGCGCCGGCTCCGCGCGGTGCACTGCGGGCGACCCGGGCCACGGTGACGACGGCGACGGCCTCACCGCGACGCAGCAGCGGCAGCAGCTCTCGGGCGAGTTCCAGCATCCCTTCACGGTAGTCGCGTCGTGTTTCCTGCTCGCTACGCGGCGGTGGGGACCGGCTGCACGGGGGCGGGGCTAGGGTGGCGCGATGAGCGAGTCGGGCGGCATCTGCGGGATCGTGCTGGCGGCCGGTGCCGGCACCCGGTTCGGCGGTCCGAAAGCCCTGGCCCGCACCGCCGGGGGTGAGTCATGGCTCACCCTCGCCGTGGAGGCGCTCACCGACGGAGGATGCGACGAGGTGGTGGTCGTGGTGGGGGCGGGAGCGGATGCTGCCGCCGCCCTCGTTCCCTCGTCCGCCCGGACGGTGATCGCCGCCGACTGGGGGGCGGGGATGTCGCGGTCGTTGCGCGCGGGCCTCGATGCAGCGCGCGGAGCTCGGGCGGTCGTCGTCGTGCCCGTCGACACTCCCGAACTGCCCGCGTCGGCGGTCGAGCGTGTCATCGCGGCGGCGGGGATCGCGGATCTCCGTTCGGCGCTCGTGCGCGCGCGCTACGACGGGAGGCCCGGGCATCCGGTGCTGCTGGGGTCGGTGCACTGGCCGGCTCTCACCGCGGAACTCGTCGGAGACGCGGGCGCCGGTTCCTTCCTCGACGGGCGGCCCGTGACGGACGTCGAGTGCGCCGACCTCTGGTCGGGCCGCGACCTCGACCGGCGCTGAGCTCAGCCCTCGAGCACGACGTTGAGCGGCGGCTCGTCCGCCAGCATCCGCTCGATCTGGTTGCGCACCAGTCGGGTGATCCGCGACCGCATCGCGCTCGAGTCACCGCCGACGTGGGGAACGATGAGTGCGCCCGGCAGCGCCCACAGCGGGTGGTCGGAGGGGAGCGGCTCGGGATCGGTCACGTCGAGCGCGGCGCGCAGGCGACCGTTTCGCACCTCGGCGACCAGCGCGTCGGTGTCGATGAGCGGACCCCGGCCGACGTTGACGATGAGCGCGCCGTCGGGAAGCGCTGCGAGCGCCGCGGCGTCGAGCACGTGCCGCGTGCTGTCGCCACCGGGGAGCGAAGCGATCAGCACCTCGGTGCTCGCCAGGACGTCGTGCAGATCAGCGAGGGCGCGCACGGTGACGCCGTCCTCTTCGCGTGCCCGGGTCGCCACCGCGGTGAGCTGCACCTCGAAGCCCTGCAGACGGGCGGCGATGGCCTTGCCGACACCGCCGAAGCCGAGCAGTGTCACCCGGCGGTCGGCCAGGCTCTCGGCAAAACGCGGCCGCCATTCGTGCTCGTCCTGCGCGCGCACGAACTCGGGGATGAGCCGCTGCGCGGCCACGGCCAGGGCGACGGCGAGTTCACCGGTCGAGCTCTCGTGCACAGTGGCGGCGTTGGCGAACGGGACACCCGCGGGGACGTGCTCGGCGACCCCCTCGTACCCGATCGACTGGCTCTGCAGCAGGCCGACCTCGACGCCGTCCAGGTGAGCGAGGGCCGCCGTCAGGTTCGCGTGCGGACCGACCACCATGTCGAAACGGTCGCGGGGCGCGTCGTCCGTCATCGGCCAGACCACGACCTCCACTCCCGCGGGGAGGGGGGCGAGGTCGCCGGCGAGCTGGTCGTTGGGAACGGAGATCACGAGTTCGGAGCGGGCCATCCTCCGACGCTACACGGGGCCGCTGTTCCGCTATCGGGAACACTCGGCTCCCGCGTTCGAGTCGGCGGAACACCGTCGCCGCCAAGGGCGCAGACGAAACCAGACCGTAATGGCCGCGTGACCGGTTCGATGACGGCCGACGAGAAGAATCCGTTTCGACGCTCCACGTCCGTCGAACGCTTCAGGATGGGATCCCCGATGAAAAAGACAAGACCGATGATGATCGCGGCGGTGATCGCCGCCGCGTTGGTGGCCGTGCCGACGCCGTCTTTCGGAGCGGCAGCGCCGTTCCCACCAGAGGAACAGCCCGCGGCCGTCGCGGCCATCACCGACGCGCAGTGTTCGGCACGAACGGGGTCGGAGATCACGGCGAGCGACGACGATGCCGAGGGTGCAGCGAGCGCGGTCACGGCGACCATCGTGACGGCGACCATCATCACGACGGCATCGGGCGACCTCGCCTGCTCGCTTTCGGGGGTGATCGAGGGGCGGGTCGGATACACGGTGCAACTTCCCCTGACCGATTGGAACGGCCGCTACTTCCAGACCGGCTGCGGCGGCTTCTGCGGTTACACCCCCATCGCGAGCTGCGCTGACGCGCTCACCGCGGGCTTCGCGGTCGGGGCGGAGGACTCCGGTCACGTCGACCCGCGCGGCGGGGCGGAGTGGGCGCTGGACAACCCGCAGGCCGAGGCGGACTGGGGCTATCGCTCCCCGCACCTGCTCGCCGTCGTCGCCGACGCGCTGATCGTGGAGGTCTATGGCCAGGCCGCCGACACGACCTATTTCCAGGGCTGCTCGACGGGGGGTCGCCAGGCGTTGAGTGAGGCTCAGCGGTACCCCGACGACTTCGACGGCATCGTCGCGGGTGCCCCCGCCCTCTACCAGAACTACCTCGCGGTGCTCTCGCAGGGCGGTTTCGAAAAAGCCAACCGTCGCGCGGACGGCACGGCCATTCTGACCACGACGGCGATCGCGACCCTCTCCGCCGCCGTGCAGCAGGCCTGCGGCGGTGTCGGTGGGGTTATCAGCGACCCGATCGGCTGCGACTTCTCGCCGGCGACGCTGCAGTGCGCCGACGGGGTGGTCGGGGCGGATTGCCTGACGGCCGAGCAGGTGCAGACCGTCCAGCGCCTGTACTCGGCCCCGGTGGCCGAGGACGGCACTGTCCTCTACCCCGGCGGCGTGCCGCTCGGCTCCGAAGCCCTGTGGCGGGGTTCGACGGTGAGCTCGGATGCATCCCTCTCGGGCAGCGGGTCGTACGCCCAGAACGTGCTCCGCTACCTCGCCTTCCCGGACGATCCCGGCTCGACATACGCCCTGAGCGACTTCGATCCGAGCACGCAATACCGACAGCTGGACGCCCAGGCCGAGATCTACAACGCGCAGGATCCCGACCTGTCGGCCTTCGCCGAGGGCGGTGGCAAGCTCATCCTCTACCACGGCCTCGCCGACCCGCTCATCACGCCGTATGGCACGATCGACTATTTCGAGTCGGTCGTCGAACGCGACGGCGGCGCTGCGGTGACCGACGAGTACGCCCGGCTGTTCCTGCTGCCCGGTGTCGGACACTGCACGGGTGGACCCGGCGAATCCACCGTCGACTGGTTGGCGTCGATCGTCGACTGGGTCGAAGACGACATCGCTCCCGCGTCGGTGACCGCCGAGCGCCAGGCGGCCGGTCAGGTCGTCAGCAGCCGAGTGATCGACCCGTTCGTTTCGGGTTCCGCAGATGAGCGCATCTCGGTGTGGTTCGCCGGGGCTCGGGCGGCGGCGCCCGTCGACCCGCCCGTCGACCCGCCCGTCGACCCTGAAGACCCGCCCGTCGACCCCGAGCCGACCGATCCTGACGGTGGCGGGGGAGAGCCGCAACCTTCCCCGAGCGGCTCGCCCGACCCGACGGCAGGACTGCCGACTGCCGGGAGTGACGCGGACGGCGGTTCGGATGCTGCGACGCGCGGCGCGCTCGCGGGAACCGGCTCCGAGGTGGCGTGGCCGCTGATCGGCGGCGGAGCGCTGGCGCTCACGGTGGGAGCCGCTGCGCTGATCCTTGCAACACGCGCGCGACGCCGAACGACCTGACCGCGGATCGCCGAACAGAGGGTGGCGCAGCAACGACTGCGTCACCCTCTGGCGCGTCAGGGGACGATCTCTCCCCGCTGGATGGTGCGCAGTCGCTCTCCCGCGTCGGCGGCCGCCGAGGTGACGAGCTCGGCCAGGGCGAAGTGGTCGGCGGAACCGAGACGGTCGACGAGATAGGCGACCGAGAGCGACCCGACCGGCACGCCCTCCAGGTCGAAGACGGGTGCCGCGATGCTGCTGGAGAAGCGCACGCGTTCTCCGGCCGTGTGCGCCCACCCCCGCTCGCGGATCTCCGCCAGGCGTGCCCGGATCCCGGCGTCGTCGGTCACGGTGGCGCTCGTGTACTCCGAGCGGTGCGAGCTCAGGATGTAGTCCACGTCCGTGGGGTCCATGAAGGCCAGGATGCTGAGCCCGCTCGCTCCCGACCAGAGCGGCACGGTCTCCCCGAGGCGGATCGTGATGCGGATGGGATTGGTGCTGACCACCTGCCCGACGTACTGCCGGTGGTGTCCGAAGCGCTCCGTGAGGGTCGTGGTCTCCCCCGTCACGCGCGCCAGGTGCGAGATGACCGGCATCCCCGCAGCCCTCAGATCGTTGCGCTCTGCGGCGAGGCGCCCGAGCGCGAAGGCTGCGGGGCCGAGCGTGTAGCGACGCTGCTCCGGCACGTACGTGACGAGGTGGGTCTCCACCAGCGACTGCAGGATGCGGTGCACCACGGCCTTGCTCAAGCCGCACGTGCGAGCGATCTCGGACACGCCCAGCGGGCCGGCTGCCCCGCCGAAGGCGAGCAGCACCTGGGCCACGCGGGTCGTCGTGGAGACGGGAGATTCGGTTGGTGTGGACATCGCTACCCTTCGTCGGGCTCGAGCGTAGCGAGCCGTTTCGTTGGACGGAACGGCTGGAAGCGATTTCCGAGCACGAGAAACAAACTGTTCACAATTGGGCAACGGGGGGCCGGAAATCGGGGCGTAACGTCCCTCGTGTTCCACCCGAATGTTCAGCAATCGTTCCGCACAGAGAAACAGTGTCGCTGGACGGAACACCCCTACTTGAGGAGACCACGTGAGAACCGGAACTAGGATCGCCACCGCAACCGCGGGGCTGGTGGCGGGGGCTTTCGTCCTCGCCGCCTGCGCCGGGTCAGCCGTCGGAAGCGCTGCGCCGGAATCGAGCGAGAGCGTCGATGAGATCGTGATCGGAGCCTTGCATCCGCTGAGCGGCGCGAACGCGGCGGACGGTCAGCAGATGAGCAACGCCGCGCAGATGGCCGTCGACGCGATCAACGAGGCCGGCGGCATCGAGTCGCTCGGCGGTGCTCAGCTCGTCCTCGAGGCAGCCGATACCCGCGGTGAGCCCGAGACCGGCCAGAGCGAGGCGACCCGTCTCATCCAGGAGGGTGCCGCGGCACTGGTGGGTTCGTACCAGAGCGGTACGAGTGCGAACATCGCCTCGGTGTCCGAGCGCAGCGGCGTGCCTTTCGTCATGGACGTGTCGGCCCTGGACTCGATCCTCCAGCAGGGCTACACCTACTCGTTCCGCATCCAGCCGTCCGCGAGCATGATGGGCTCGCAGAGCGCCGATTACCTCGCCGAGATCAGCGAGGCGAGCGAGACCCCCGTCACCCGGGTCGGCTACCTGTACGAGCAGGGCAACTTCGGCGAGTCGGCCTACCTCGCCTTCGCCGCCCAGGCCGAGCAGCACGGCATCACGGTGGATCCGGCGATCAGCTACGACCCGGCCTCGAGCGACCTGTCCACTCAGGTGCAGCAGGTCGCAGCGTCGGGCGCCGAGGTTCTCGCGGTGTCCGGGTACTACAACGACGGTCTCGCGATCGCGCGCGCGGTCAGCTCCATCGCGCCCGACATCGACGCGGTCTTCGGCGTGGCGAACGGCGGCTACGACCAGCCCCGCTTCGTGACGGACGCCCCCAACGGCGGCGAGAACTACTTCGACTCGAACTACCACTGGGACGTCACCAACGAGGCCTCGCTCGCGCTGGCCGAGCAGTACCAGGAAGAGTTCGACGAGCCGATCCGAACCAGCGCCGTGCTGACCTACGACGCGGTGATGTTGATCGCCCAGGCGATCGAGGAAGCGGGATCGAGCGACCCGGCCGCCATCCGTGACGCGATCGCCGAAACGACCTACGAGCCTCTCGTCGTCAACGACGGACCGGTGTCCTTCGACGAGACCGGACAGAACACGAACGCCTCGGTCGTCGTCATGCAGGTGCAGGACGCGAAGGTGCTGCAGGTGTTCCCGGAGGATCTCGCCGAGGCCCCGTTCGTCTACCCCGCCCCCGTGGGCTGACGCGAGGAGTGAGTCCCATGACGACCCAGGTCGATCCGACCACGGCGAGCACAGGCATCCTGCCTCGCCCCCGCCGCGTCTACAACGGCCCGTCCCTGCGCACGATCGCGGTCACCGCCGTGATCCTCGCGGCAGCGACCGTGGCCGCCGGCATCATCTCGGGAAGCCCCGCGGTGCTGTCGCAAGCGCTGGTGACCGGCCTTCTCACCGGCGGGATCTACAGCCTGGTCGCCATGGGACTCACCCTGGTCTACGGGGTGCTGCACATCATCAACTTCGCCAACGGCGCGATGGTGGCCCTCGCGATGTACCTCACCTTCGCCCTGGTGAGCGCGACGGGGATGCACCCCTACCTCACCCTCCTCATCACCGTGCCGGTGATGTTCCTGGTCGGCGCGGCGACCCAGGCCGCCCTGCTCAACCCGATCATGAAGGCGCCGGTGCACACCCAGCTGCTCGTCACGATCGGACTCGCGCTGGCGATCGAGAACATCCTGCTCCTCGTCTTCGGTCCCAATCCGCAGTCGGTGCAGTTGCCGGGCAACGTGGGGGTACCGATCCTCGGGGCGACCGTCGACCTCAGCCGCATCTACGCCTTCATCGGTGCACTCGTCCTGGTGGCCGTCCTCTGGGCCGTGCTGCAGAAGACCCCGGTGGGCACCGCCGTGCGGTCGGTGGCCGCAAACCCCGAGGGCGCGCGCCTCGTCGGCATCGACATCCGCCTCATCTACGTGCTCACCTTCGGGCTCGGCTCGGCGGCGGCGGGGGCGGCGGGCACGCTGGTCGCACCCTTCACCACCATCGAGCCGACGGCCGGTTCGGTTTTCAACCTCACCGCGTTCGTCGTCGTCGTACTCGGCGGCATGGGCAACATCCCGGGCGCGCTCGTCGGCGGTCTCATCGTCGGACTCACCGAGCAGCTGGGTGGCCTCATCTTCCCCGGCCAGTCGCCGTTGCTCGCCGTTTTCGTCGTATTCCTCGTGGTGCTCTTCGCAAAGCCCCGCGGCATCTTCGGGAGGGCATCATGACCGCGACCGCATCGACCACCGCCCGCAGGGCGCCCGCATCGAGCACGACCGTGTTGCGGACGCCGCGACCCACCACGCGCTGGCAGTTCGCCACGCTGGGTGTCGTCGCGCTGATCGGTATCGCCGTGCCGTTCATCCTTCCCCCGGCCGAGATGGCCATCGCCATGCGCGTCGTGATCTTCGCCATCATGGGCATCGGCTGGAACATGATGAGCGGTTTCGGCGGCATGTTCAGCTTCGGTCACGCCGCGTACTTCGGCATCGGCTCCTACGTCACGGCCATCCTGCTCGTCGACTTCGGCATCAGCCCGTGGATCGGGCTCGTCGCGGGGATGATCGTGGCCGCGGCCGCCGGGGTCGGAATCAGCTACCTCGCGCTGCGCTACAAGCTCACCGGTGCCTACTACGCGCTGTCCACCTTCGCGTTCGCCGAAATGCTGCGTCTCTTCGTCGTCGGCAACGACGCGCTGAACGGCACCGTGGGCTTCACCCTCCCGGTGCTGCGCGGGGACGACTGGGGCATGTTCCAGTTCCCGGCCGGTTCGCCGTACTACTTCTGGATCGGCATCGGGATGCTGGTCGCCGCCCTCGCGGTCGTGATCCTCTTCCTCCAGTCCCGCACCGGCCGCTTCACGCAGGCGGCACGCGACGATGACCTCGCCGCGGCCGCCATCGGCGTGAACGTCCTCCGCTACAAGCTCACCACGGTGGCGATCTCGGCGGCGATCACCGCTGCGGCCGGCACGCTGTACCTGCAGTACTACATGTTCATCGACCCCGAGCTGGCCTTCGGGGCGAACGTGTCGAACAACGCGATCATCACCGCCGTCGTCGGCGGCGTGGCGACCGTCTGGGGGCCGCTGGTCGGGGCGGTGGTGGTGGCACCGCTGTCCGACCTCGTCGCGGCGTTCCTGCGTCACCCCCCGGAATGGCTTTCGTTCATCCAGGGCCACGGCGGGCTGGACATCCTGATCTACGCGATCATCCTGATCGCGTGCGTGCTGCTGCTGCCGCGCGGGATCTACGGAACCATCAAGCACTGGGCGGTGAAGAAGTGAGCCTCCTCGACATCCAGGGTCTCGGCAAGTCCTTCCGCGGACTCAAGGCGCTCCACGACGTGGACATCTCGGTCGACGAGGGGGAGATCGTCGGCATCATCGGCGCCAACGGTGCCGGTAAGACCACGCTGTTCAACTGCATCACGGGCGCGTTCCCCCCCGACGCCGGCACCGTCGAGCTCGACGGGCGCGACATCACGGGCGCTGCCATGCACACTCTCGCCGCGAGCGGCATGGTGCGAACCTTCCAGCTCATGCGCCCCTTCCACTCGATGACGGCGTGGGAGAACGTGACCATCGCCGTTCAGAGTCGCGGCGTGCGACCCGAGCGCGCGGCGCGGCGGGAGGCGGGTGAACTCATCGAGCGCACCGGTCTGACCGACTGGGCCGCGATGGTGTCCGGCTCGCTCCCCACAGCGGTCCAGAAACGGCTCGAGCTCACGCGAGCCCTGGCGATGCGTCCCCGCATCCTGCTGCTCGATGAGGTGCTGGCAGGGCTCGTGCCCTCCGAGCGGGCGCCTGTGCTCGAACTGCTGGGCGAGCTTCGCACCAACGAGGGCATGAGCATGCTCTTCATCGAGCACATCATGGCGGCCGTCCGCCAGCTGAGCGACCGCGTCGTGATGATGGACCAGGGCGCCGTACTCGCCCGGGGCAGTGTCGACGAGGTGCTGTCGGATCCGCGGGTCGTCGAGGCCTACCTCGGGAAGGAGTACGGAAATGCTGCTTGAAGTCGATGACCTGCGCTCGGGCTACCACGGCCTGGAGATCATCCACGGACTCTCGCTCACCGTGGGGGAGGGAGAAGTCGTCGCGATCGTCGGTGCGAACGGGGCCGGCAAGTCCACGACCCTGAAGACGATCGTCGGCGAGGTGAAGCAGTTCGGCGGTTCGGTGCGTTTCGAGGGGGCACCGGTTGCCCACGGTCGCAGCCATACCGCGGCACGCCGTGGCCTGATGCTCGTCCCCGAGAACCGAGCCCTGTTCGGGTCGCTGTCGGTGCAGGACAACCTCCGCATGGGCGCGTGGGGACGCGGCGAGCGCCGCGGCTTCACCGAGGACGAAATCCTCGACCTGTTCCCGATCCTGCGCGAACGCCGTCAGCAGCTGGCCGAGACGATGTCGGGCGGGCAGCAGCAGATGCTCGCCATCGCGCGTGCTCTCATGGGCGCCCCGCGCCTGCTCATGCTCGACGAGCCGTCCACGGGCCTGTCGCCCAAGCTCACGTGGGACGTCTTCCACGCGGTGCACGCGATCCGCGAGCGCGGGGTGAGTGTGCTGATCGTCGAGCAGAATGCCCAGCAGGTGCTGCAACTCGCCGACCGCGCCTACGTCCTCGAGTCGGGGGTCGTGGCCCTCGAAGGCGAGGCGACCGGTCTGGCGAACGACGAGCGGGTACGCGCGGCGTACCTCGGGTACTGACGTGACCATCGCACCGCCGCGGATCACGCCGTCCGAAGCCCTGGCAGAGCTGGGAACCTGGGCCGCGGGCTCGCCGCTCGCCGAGGCCGGAGAGGAGGCCCGTTCGGCACTCGAGCGTGCGGTCGCCAATCTCCTCGCCGTCACCGCGGGTGCGGCGAGCCTGCCCGAACAGGCGGAGCTCCGCGCCGTCTGGACTCCCGACGGCGGTCCCGCGACCCTCATCGGCACCGGTCGCGGAGTCAGCGTCGAGGCGGCGGTGTGGCTCAACAGCGTCGCCTCCGTCGCGACCGAACGCGACGAAGGAAACCGCTACAGCAAGGGACACCCCGCCGCCCAGACGGTGTTCGCCGTGCTGGCGCTCGCCGAGTCGAGGAAGCTGTCGGGACCGCGGGTGTGGGAAGCGCTCTACGTCGCGTACGAGATCGCCGCGCGCGTCGGGCGAGCGACCAGCTTCTCCCCGCTGGTGCACACGCACGGTCCGCTGGGAGCGGCCGGGGCGGCCGCAGGGTGCGCGGTGCTCCTCGGCGCCGATGCTGCGGTCATCGCGCGGGCCATCGACACCGGCGCTGCGATGGCGCCCGCCACGTCGTGGACGGCGGTGCACTCCGGTTCGGCTGTGCGGGATCAGTGGGTGGGTGCCGGCGCCCTGGCGGGCCTGGCAGCCGCGCGATACGCCGTCGCGGGAATGCCGAGCGGTGCCGGCGGGATCGGCCGCACCTTCGGCGGAGTCTTCGGCGCCATCGACCTCGACCTGCTCGTCGACGGTCTCGGCCAGGGGAGCCTCGTCTCCTCGAGCTACCTGAAACAGCATTCAGCATGCGCGTACACCCACGGTCCCGCCGACGCGGCGCTCGGCGTGCGCGCGCAGTTGCATGCCGCCGGCATCGGCGTCGACAGCATCCGCTCCGTGCGTGTAGACGGCGTGGCGTCGGCGGCGGCGCTGCCCGCGCGGGAGTGGACGAGTCGCCACGGCGCCTACTTCTCCGTCCCGTTCGCGGTGTCGAGCGCTCTGCTCTACGGCGACGTCGGCGCAGAACGGGCGCGGGTGCCGGCACCGGCGGAGCACGCGGCGCTCGCCCGCCTCGTCGACGTCCACGACGACACCGTCGCCCTCGCTCCGCGAACCCCTACCTCGCGCCCCGCTCGGGTCAGCGTG
This sequence comes from Microbacterium hanjuni, assembly GCF_043556395.1. NCBI lineage: Bacteria > Bacillati > Actinomycetota > Actinomycetes > Micrococcales > Microbacteriaceae > Microbacterium > Microbacterium hanjuni. Next base: position 337,423 of record NZ_JBIGIK010000002.1, on the reverse strand, counting down.
ATGGTCGAGGACGCACGCGTCTTCTCGAGCGCGGTGAGCCATCCCCAGGGCGACGCGGTGGACACGCCGTTCTCCCCCGAGCGTATCGACGCCCTGCTCTCCGAGGCGCTCTCGCCCCTCGGCCTCGACGCCGCGGCCGTCCGCGCCACCCTCGCCGCGATGCACGACCCCGCCCCCGGGGCCCTGACCACCGCCCTCTCGCATCTGACGCCGCTTCGGGAAGGAGCACTGCGATGACCGACACCATCGACTGGAACCACGAGGTCGACACGATCCGGCGCCTCCGCGCCGAGCGGACGAAGGTCGGCCCCGGCCGCACCCCCGCGGTCGTGGTGGTCGACTTCCAGCGTGCCTTCACCGAGCACGAGAAGGTCGGCCCCGGCACCGCCGTCACTCTCGCGCACACGAACGAGCTGTTGGCGGCGGCGCGGGCGGCCGGCGTTCCGGTGATCTACCTCGTCATGATCCTCGATTCCCTGGACGATCGGATGCTGGCGCAACGCGTGCGCTCGAGCCTCACCGAGCGGTGCGAACGCGGTAACCCGTGGACCGCGATCAGTTCGGCCGTGCCGGCGGCGCCCACCGATCACATCGTGGAGAAGACCGTCGCATCCGGCTTCTACAACACGCGCCTCGACGAACTGCTGCAGCAGCTCGGCGTCGACGAGGTCGTCATGACGGGCACCTCCACGAGCGGGTGCGTCCGCGCGACCGTCGTCGACGCCGCTTACCGCAACTACCGGATCAGCATCGTCGAGGAGTGCTGCGACGACTTCCGCACGCTGTCGGGCGAAGTCTCGCTCTGGGACATGCAGGATCGCTTCGGCGACGTGGTGTCGAAGGAGTGGATGCTGCAGCGCTTCGCCGCGCTCGCGGAGAGTCGCGAGGCTGCCGCCTCGTGACGATCTCCAACAACCGGCGCCTGTACTACGCCCCACTCACGACGCGCCCTCAGGTCACCTGGCCCAACGGGAAGACCCTCGCGTTCTGGCATGCGCCGAACGTCGAGCACTACGACTACATCGCCCCGACGGGAGTCGGCCCGCAGGGCCGGGTGGCCTTCCCCGACATGCAGCACTACGCCCACCGCGATGCCGGCAATCGTGTCGGACTGTGGCGCATGCTGCGCGTCGTCGACGAGTTCGAGATGCCCTCCACGGTCTCGTTGAGCCTGTCTCTGCTCGAAGAACAGCCCGAGGTGCGCGAGGCCATGTTCTCGCGCGACTGGGAGGTCATGAGCCACGGCATCTCGAACCTCCGTCCGCTTTACGACATGCCGTACGCCGAGGAGGACGCCTTCTACGCGCTGTCCCAGCGATTGAGCGAGACCTATTACGGCGGCAGGCGCATCAAGGGGATGCTGGGTCCGAAGATCTCCGGCACGGACAACACCGCAGATCTCATGGCCGAGCACGGGATGCAGTACTTCGCCGATTGGATCCACGACGAGCAGCCCCGGCCGTTGCGTACGGCCTCGGGCAAGCCGCTCGTGTCCATCCCGTACAGCTTCATGCTGAACGACGTCCCCATGCTGCACGCGCGGGCCTACTCCGGACGCGAGTTCGTCGCACTCGCACTGGCGCAGATCGACCGACTGCTGCGAGACGCCGACGACGACGGGCAGGCCCGCGTCGTCTGCTTCGCGACGCATCCCTTCCTCGCGGGCCAACCGTGGTTTCACCAGTTCTACCGGGAGATCTTCGCGCGGGTTCGCGCGGACGAGCGCATCTGGTGCACAACGGCGGGGGAGATCACCGACCATTACCTCGAGCATCACTTCGCCGAGCAGGTGGCGTACGCCGATGAGCTCGAGGCCGAGCACGCCCACGACGTCCAGCGAGAGGCCGCGCGATGACCCTCATCCCTCATCCGGCCGAAGCCGTGGTGTTCGCGCCCGACCTGGCGCACGCGTACGACACGCACCGAGAGCCGTGGGCGGGAGCGGGCGGTGCGAAGCTCACCGTCAGCGTGCTGCTGCACGCCCCGAGCTACCAGGACGTTCCACCCGCGGGGTCCGTGACGCCGATGTCGATGCAGGGCGGTGTGGGCCGAGACACCTCCGAGCCGCGCCACGGGCAGGTCGCTCGGCTATCGCAATGGGACTTCGGGCTCACGGTCGGCATCTGGCGGTTGCTCGCGATCGCGGAACGCTCGGGCGTTCCGGTCGCCGTCGCGCTCGACGAGTCGGGAGCGCGCACGGTTCCCGGCTTGGCCCGTGGCGTCGCCGAGCGCGCCCAAGAGATCGTCGTGCGCGGGCAGGCCGCGAACAGCATCCTCTCGCAGGCCATGGACGAATCGACCGAACGTTCCTACATCACGCGGTCGCGGGATGCGGTCGCGCACTACACAGCTCGCGAGAGCACGGGCTGGTTCAGTCCGGAGCGGGCGTCGACCTCTCGGACGACCGCGTTGCTGCGGGAATCGGGCTTCCGGTGGCTCGGCGATTGGCCCATCGACGAGCGCCCGGTCGCCCTGACGGGACGCTCGTCGGGACTCACCGCCGTGGCGCACCCCCTCGAGACCGAGGACATGTTCGCCCTCTACTCGCGGGGCCAACCCTTCTCGGACTACGAGGAAGTGCTCGCCGCGACGGTTGACCAGCTGGTGGCCGACGCCGCGATCGTCGGACCCCGCCACCTCGGTCTGAGTTGGTTCGGCTGGGTCTCGGGTCAAGCAGCCTTCGCCGACGTCGCGGAGCGCACCGTGCGCATGCTGGTGGCCCACCCCGATGTGCGCCTCGTGACCCCGGGCGAGGTCGCTGCCCTGTGACTGCCCATCTCACCGCCCCCCGCATCCGGGGGCGGTCATGACCCGCGACGTCGACGAGAGACGTGCGGCCGCAGCGGGGGAGCCGCGGCCCCTTCCCGCTCGCATCCCCTGGTCTCTCGGCAGCGGCACTCTGCTGCTCGGACTGAACTCGGCGATGATCGCCGTCGCGCTCATTCCGATGGCGGAATACTTCGGCGACGAGGGATCGATCGCCTGGATCGTCAGCTGCCTGTACATCGCCGCTGCGGTGGGATCGCCCACGGCGGGCCGGCTCGCCGACCTGTTCGGTGCGCGACGCATCTACCTGGTCGGGCTCGCCATCATCCTTGTGGCCTCCGTCGCGGGTCCGTTCGTGACGACGCCCGAGGCGATGATCCTCGACCGGGTGCTCCTCGGGCTGGGCGCTGCCGCGCAATTCCCCGCTGCGATGGCCGTGATCCGCACCCAGGCCGAACGCCGGGGCGAGAACGCGACCCGGGCGATCGGGGTCATCGCGCTGTGCGGGCAGACGACGGCCGCCCTCGGCCCCACCGTCGGGGGATTCATGGTGCTGCTGTGGGGATGGCAGGGCATCTTCTGGGTCAATCTGCCCGTGGTGGCGGTGTCCGCCGTGCTCGTGCTGGCGTTCGTTCCCCGCGACACCCGTCGCGAGCGCATGCCGGTGCGCGCGGTCCTCGGCTCGCTCGACCCGATCGGGATGCTGCTGCTCGTCGGTTCCCTCCTCCTGCTGATGCTCGGCCTGCTCTCGTGGGAAGGGTCGAGCCCGCAATGGATCTACTTCATCGCGCTGGTACCGGTCGTCGGGCTGTTCGTCTGGCGCGAGCTGCGGGCAGCGACCCCGTTCGTCGACGTGCGCTTGATGGTGACCCATCCACAGTTCGGTCTGACCTGCGCGCGTGCGGTGGCCACGTTCGTCTCGTTCTACGGCATCTTCTACGGCCTGCCGCAATGGCTCGAGGCGACCCGGGGTCTCGACCCCGGCACCACCGGCCTGCTGATGCTGCCCGTGTTCGGGGTGGGGGCGATCTCGACGATCGCGGCCACCCGGATCGGGCGCCGGACGAACCCGCGCGTGTTGCTGATCGTGGGGACGTCGGCCATGGTGGCCGCCGGGGGATTGCTCGCCGTCACGGCCTCGCGCGACATGCCGCTGTGGTGGCTCGCGGTGCTCTGCGCCCTGCTGGGCCTTCCCAACGGCTTCAACAACCTCGGCAATCAGCTGCTGCTGCACCGCGCGGTACCCTCCGACGCCGCTGGAGCGTCGAGCGGGATCTACCGCACCGCCCAGTACGTCGGCGCGGCCCTCGCCGCCGTCGTCGTGGCTCACCAGCTCGGCACCGACCAGCCGCTCGGCGGTATCCGCGAGCTCGGCGGCACGATCGCCGCCATCGGCGGCGTGCTGCTCGTCCTGTCGCTCTTCGCGTTGTTCCGCGGCCGCAAGAAGGAGATCCGACCATGACCTCGTCCGAAGCATCCGGCCCCGCCCTCTTCCAGCCCCTCGTGCTGCGCGAACTGCGGCTGCGCAACCGCGTGGGCGTCTCGCCGATGTGCATGTACGCCGTGCCCGACGAATCAGGCCGGGTATCGGACTGGCACGTGGTGCACTACGGCCAATTCGCTCTGGGCGGCGCGGGTCTCATCATCACCGAAGCGACCGCGGTGACCCCCGAGGGCCGCGTCACCCCGCAGGACGCCGGGATCTGGTCGGACGAGCACGTCGGCGCGTGGCGCCGCGTGACCGACGCCGTGCACCGCGCCGGGGGAGCGATCGCGGTGCAACTCGCCCACGCCGGACGAAAGGGCGGCAAGTACGCGGGGCTTCCCACTGATGCCCCCTCGGATCGCGGCTCCGTTCCGCCCGAGCGCGGCGGCTGGGTCACCGTCGGCACGTCGGGGACGCCGTTCGGTCGGTACGCGCCGCCGCGGCGAGCCGACGGAGATGAGGTGGCGCAGATCGTGAGCGCGTTCTCGGAAGCAGCCGGGCGCGCGGTGGCGGCCGGCTTCGACGCGATCGAGCTGCATGCCGCCCACGGGTACCTGCTGCACGAGTTCCTCTCTCCCGTCACCAACGCCCGCGAGGACGCTTGGGGACGAGACCGCGAAGCGTTCCTGCGGGAAACCGTGGCGGCGGTACGGGCAGCCATGCCGTCCTCGATGCCGCTCATCGTCCGCATCTCCGCCGACGACGTGGCACCGGGCGGCCTGACCGCCGAGGACTCCGCCCGGCTCGCCGTCCACCTCGCGGCGGCCGGCGTCGATCTCGTCGATTGCTCCTCCGGTGGGCTCGTCGACGGCGCCGAGTACGAACCGAGCCCCGGCTATCAGGTGCCCGGCTCAGCGCGGGTGCGCGCGGCGGGCGTCAAGACGGCGGCCGTCGGGTTGATCGAGGACCCGCACCACGCCGAGTCGATCGTGAGGGAGGGCGCAGCCGACCTCGTGCTGCTCGGCCGGGAGATGCTCCGCGATCCGCACTGGGCGCGACGGGCCGAGCGCGCTCTCACGGGCGACGCCGCGATCGAGCCCCGCTACCACCGCGCCTATCGGTGATCGCCGCTGCGCCCGTCGACGTCGGGCATCGTGAAGTCCGCGAAGTCGAACCCCGGTGAGACCAGACAGCTGACCAGTCCGTCGTGGCCGGCGGGGAGCGTGCGCTGCCACACGTTCGGCGGCACGACCGCTTGCACCGTCATCCCTTCCCGTGGATCGCCCAGCGTCAGCACCTCGGTGTCTTCGGGGCTCTCCCCGTCGCCTCCGTACTGCAGCGCGACCGAGCCGAGTCCGTTCCAGATCCAGATCTCGCTCGAGGCGACGCGGTGCCACCCCGAAGCTTCGCCCGCGGGCAGGAGGAAGAGAATCAGGGTCGCGGCCGGCCGCGTCGAGCGATCGCCGTCGAACGGGACCGTCTGCGGCGATGCCCACGTCCGCCGGTACCACCCGCCTTCGGGGTGCGGCTGCAGACCGAGGGCCACAGCGAGGGGTGGCCGCCGCAGACGTTCGATCAGCCTGCCGTCCAGCGTGCGCCGCTCGGCGAAGTCGTGAGGGGTCTCGTCGCTCACCGCGTCGCTCACCATCTCACTGCGAAAGGGCGATCGGATGCGGGCGATCAGGCCGCGGTGGCGACGACCGCGGCGATCGCCGAGGCGAAGAAGCCGATCCCGTCGACGCCGGACTTCATCGCGAGGGGGGTCGAGGGGCCGAACCCGGGCTCGACCGCGTGCTCGGGGTGCGGCATCAGGCCGACGATGTTGCCGCGCGCGTTGGTGATCCCGGCGATGTCGTCGAGCGACCCGTTCGGATTCACGCCGAGGTAGCGAAGCGCCACGAGTCCCTCACCGTTCACCCGCGCCAGGGTCTCGGCGTCGGCGATGTAGCCGCCGTCGGCGTTCTTGAGCGGGATGACGATCTCCTCGCCCTCCGCGAAGTCGCTCGTCCACGCCGTCGAGGCGTTCTCCACCCGCAGCCGCTGGTCGCGGCGGATGAACTGCTGGGAGGCGTTGCGGATCAACCCGCCGGGAAGCAGGTGCGCCTCGACCAGCATCTGGAAGCCGTTGCAGATACCGAGCACCGGCATGCCCCGGCCCGCAGCATCCTTGACCTCGCTCATGATCGGCGCGAGCGCGGCGATGGCTCCCGCGCGCAGATAGTCCCCGTAGCTGAAGCCGCCCGGGAGAACGAGGGCATCCACCCCCTGCAGATCGTGATCGCCGTGCCAGAGGGCCACCGGCTCCGCACCCGAGATGCGGATCGCGCGCTGCGCGTCTCGATCGTCGAGCGAGCCCGGGAAGGTGATGACGCCGATGCGTACGCTCACTCCACGACCTCGATGCCCACGACGTCCTCGATGACGGAGTTGGACAGGATGTCGTCGGCGATCTCACGCGCCACGGCGAGGGTCGCCTCATCGACGGGCCCGTCGACCGTGAGTTCGAAGCGCTTGCCGATGCGCACGCTCGAGAAGCGCTGCTCGCCCCGACGGGACAGGGCTCCGGCAACGGCCTTCCCCTGGGGGTCGAGCAATTCGGCCTTGGGCATGACGTCGACGACGATGGTGGGCATTTTCGCTCCGATTGTCGCGGGGAGAGGGGCTCGTTCCATCCTACGGCCAGCCCCCTCGGCCCGACGCGGGCGACGGATCGACGAAATGGGAGCGCTCCCTTGACGCCGTGGGAGCGATCCCATACGGTGGTGCCGAGCAATGAGAGCGCTCCCACGGATCGCTTGCTCAGACCTGTTCCGGTCATCGAAGACACGAACACACAAAGGAGTGACCTGTGAAATCACCTGCACGGCGCCGCGCCGCCTTCACAGCAGCGGCCCTGTCCACCACCGCCCTCGTCCTCGCCGGCTGCGCCGGCGGCGGGGCACCCAGCTCGGAGGAATCGGGCGGAGACGTCACCCTGACGGTGACGACCTTCGGCACCTTCGGTTACGAAGATCTCTACACCGAGTACGAAGAGCTCAACCCGGGCGTCACCATCGAAGCGAACAACATCGACACCGGTGGCAACGCCCGAACCGATGCCTTCACCAAGATCGCCGCCGGCTCCGGCCTCTCCGATGTCGTCGCCCTCGAGGAGGGATGGCTCGGCGCGATCATGGAGGTCTCCGACCAGTTCGCCGACCTCCGCGACTACGGCATCGAAGACCGCAAGGACGACTGGGTCGACTGGAAGTACGCCCAGGGCACCGACCCCGACGGGCGCGTGATCGGATACGGCACCGACATCGGCCCCGAGGGTCTCTGCTACAACAAGCCGGCGTTCGAGGCGGCGGGGCTGCCGACCGACCGCGACGAGGTCGCCGCCCTCTTCGAGGGTGACTGGGAGAACTTCTTCGACGTGGGCCGGCAGTACCACGAGGCGACGGGCAAGGCCTTCTACGACCACTCCGGCTTCGTGTGGAACGCGATGGTCAACCAGCTCGACGAGGGCTACTACACCAGCGACGGCGAACTGAACGTCGAGGGCAACGCGGAGCTGCAGGATCGCTTCGAGCTGCTGGGTGCGGCCACCGAAGACGGCCTGTCCGCCGCCCAGACCGCGTGGGACTGGAACAAGGGCAAGTCGTTCCTCGACGGCACCTTCGCGACCTTCGTGTGCCCCGGTTGGATGCTGGGAACGATGCAGGGCGCCATCGAGGGCGCCGGCGGCGGGCCCGACAACGGTTGGGACTTCGCTGACGCCTTCCCCGGAGGCCCCGCCAACTGGGGCGGCGCTTTCCTCGCCGTCTCGGAGGACTCCGAGCACAAGGAAGCCGCGGCCAAACTGGCCGACTGGCTCACCCAGCCCGACCAGCAGGTGAAGCAGTCCGCCGCGGCGAACAACTTCCCCAGCACCGTCGCAGCTCAAGAGACGCTCGCCTCCGAGGCGACGCCGAACGAGTTCTTCAGCGACGCCCCCACCGGCGCGATCCTCGCGGAGCGCGCAAAGGGAGTCGTCGCCCAGTTCAAGGGCCCCGACGACTCGGTGATCCAGGAGAACGTCTTCGGTCCGGCGCTCAAGTCGCTCGACCTCGGCGAGATCGACACGCAAGGCGCCTGGGACAAGGCGCTCGGCCTGCTGAACGAACTGGTCGGCTGATCCGACGCGACGGCCGGGGCGTGCTCGTTCAGACGCCCCGGCCCTCGCCCGGCGAGAGGACTCTCCCCATGACTGCGACCCTGCCCCCGCGCACCAGCGCACCCACCCCGCGCACACCGAAGCGGCCCATCGCGCCGGTGCGGTCGGCCTGGCGCATGCGGCTCTCCCGCGCCGACTACAAGGGATCGCCCTACGCGTACGTAGCGCCCTTCTTCCTCCTGTTCGGCCTCGTCGGCCTCTTCCCCCTCGTCTACACGCTCGTCGTCTCGCTCTACGAGTGGGACCTCCTCAAGGGCCAGGGCGAGTTCGTCGGCCTCGGCAACTTCATCGAGATCCTCGGCGACGGGATGTTCTGGAACTCCGTCTCGAACACCGTCAGCATCTTCCTGCTCTCGGCGATCCCGCAGTTGGCCATCGCCCTCGTCGTGGCCTACCTCCTCGATCGGGGGCTCCGCGCCCCCACCTTCTGGCGGATGAGCGTGCTGGTGCCCTTCGTGGTCACCCCCGTCGCGACCGCCCTCATCTTCTCGAGCATCTTCAGCGACGCCGACGGTCTCGCGAACAACCTGCTGAACGTCGTCGGCATCACCGATCAGGCCTGGAAGCAGGACGGCTTCCTGAGCCATCTCGCGATCGCCACGATGGTCAACTTCCGCTGGACCGGGTACAACGCCCTCATCCTGCTGGCCGCGATGCAGTCCGTGCCCCGAGACCTCTACGAATCCGCCGCGATCGACGGCGCCGGTCCCGTGCGCCGGTTCTTCTCGATCACGATCCCCACCATCCGCCCCACCCTCATCTTCGTCATCATCACGGCCACGATCGGCGGTCTGCAGATCTTCGCCGAGCCGCGCTTGTTCGACGTCTCGACCGCCGGAGGGATCGGCGGTAGCGACCGCCAGTTCCAGACGACGGTGCTCTTCCTCTGGGAGCTGGCCTTCTTCCGCCGCAACCTCGGTGAGGCCTCGGCGGTGGCCTGGCTCCTGTTCCTCCTGATCGTCGGATTCGGTCTGGTGAACTTCCTCATCGCGCGGCGGATCTCCGCATCCGATTCCCGGCGCGACGCCCGCGCCCGCCGCGCCAGGGCGCGCATTCTCAGCCGTGGAGGCGACTCATGACCATCAGCATCCCCGAACCGCTCCCCGCGGTTCAGATCGACTCCGTCGACCCCGATCCGCCCCGCTCGAGCCGCCGCCGCCGGCCCCGCGAGACCGGCACCGCCGGCATCGGCAGCCGGCCGGGCTTCTTGACCTACGGCCTGCTGGCCGCCTTCGTCATCGGCAGCGTCTACCCGCTGTGGTGGTCGTTCGTCATCGCCAGCGGCACGAACGCCACGCGCAGTGAAACCGTGCCGCTGGTGCCCGGCGGCAACTTCCTCGCCAACGCGGCGAAGGTGCTCGACACGATCCCGTTCTGGCTCGCCCTGGGCAACTCGGTGCTCATCTCCGCGATCATCACCGTCTCCGTGGTGTCCTTCGCCACGCTCGCCGGTTACGCGTTCGCGAAGCTCCGCTTCCGCGGTCGTGACGGCCTGATGATCTTCGTCATCGCCACGATGGCGATCCCCACGCAGCTCGGCATCATCCCGCTGTTCATGGTGATGCGCGAACTGGGCTGGACCGGCACGATCGGCGCGGTCATCGTGCCGACCCTGGTCACCGCGTTCGGGGTGTTCTTCATGCGGCAGTACCTCGTCGACGTCATCCCCGACGAACTCATCGAGGCCGCGCGCATGGACGGCGCCAGCCAGTTCCGCACCTTCCTGACGGTCGGCATCCCCGCCGCTCGCCCCGCCATGGCGATCCTGGGGCTGTTCACCTTCATGACGGCCTGGACCGACTACCTCTGGCCGCTGATCGTGCTCAGCCCGCAGAATCCGACCCTGCAGACGGCCCTGAGCCAGCTGCAGTCCGGCTACTACATCGACTACTCGATCGTGCTGACCGGAGCCGTGATGGCGACCCTGCCCCTGCTGGTGCTGTTCGTCGTCGCAGGCAAGCAACTGATCAGTGGGATCATGGCTGGGGCGGTCAAAGGATGACCATTTCTGCCCCTTCTCCCCGAACGATGGGAATCCGCTCCATGACCCTGCTCGATGTCACCGCTTCGACCCCGACGCGTCCTTTCCCCGCCGACTTCCTCTTCGGTGCGGCGACGGCAGCCTTCCAGATCGAAGGCGCAGCGCACGAGGACGGTCGACGCGATTCGATCTGGGACGCGTTCTGCCGGGTGCCGGGTGCGGTCATCAACGGGGACAACGGCGACGTCGCGTGCGACCACTACCACCGCTACCGCGACGACGTGGCGCTGATGAAGCGTCTCGGACTCCAGACCTACCGCTTCTCCACCTCCTGGTCGCGCGTACGCCCCGACGGCGGTGCGCTGAACCCGAAGGGCATCGACTTCTACGAGCGCCTCGTCGACGAACTGCTCGCCGCCGACATCAAGCCGTGGCTGACCCTGTACCACTGGGACATGCCGCAGGCCCTGCAGGAGAACGGCGGCTGGACCAACCGCGACAACGTCGAGAAGTTCACCGAGTACGCCCTCGACGTGCACGACGCCCTCGGCGACCGCGTCGGAGTCTGGACGACCCTCAACGAGCCGTGGTGCTCGTCGTTCCTCAGCTACACGGCGGGGATCCACGCGCCAGGACACCAGTCGGCGGGCGAGGGGATGCTGGCATCCCACCACCTCCTGCTGAGTCACGGTCAGGTCGTGAACGAGCTGCGGGCGCGGGACTCCTCGCTCAACCTCGGCCTCACGCTGAACCTGACGGTGGCCGATCCGGTGAATCCGAACGATCCGGCCGACGCGGACGCCGCCCGGCGCATCGACGGGCAGTTCAACCGGTGGTTCCTCGACCCGGTGTTCCGCGGCGCGTATCCGGCCGACATCGTCGAGGACTTCCGTCGCGTCGACCCCGACGCTGTCGCCCGCCTGGAGGCGGCCATCCGCCCGGGCGACCTGGAGGTCATCTCGACCCCGATCGACACGCTCGGCGTCAACTACTACCACGGCGAATACGTCGGCGGCACGCCGCCGGTCGATCCTCCGGGAGCCGGCGACGCGCCCACCGATCGCGTCATCAGCTCGCCCTTCCCCTCGATCGACGACATCTACTGGCACGACCGCGGACTGCCCCGCACGCCCATGAACTGGGAGGTGCAGCCCGAGGGTCTGACCCGCCTGTTGCGCCGGGTGCACGACGAGTACACCTCGGAGCGCGCCGTGTCGCTGTTCATCACCGAGAACGGCGCCGCGTACGACGACCAGCCCGTCTCCGAAGACGGGGTGACGCGCGTGCACGATCAGGATCGCGTCGTTTTCGTGCGCGAGCACCTCGCCGCGATCCTCGACGCGATCGACGACGGGATCGACGTCGGCGGCTACTTCTACTGGTCGCTGCTGGACAACTTCGAGTGGGCGTGGGGCTACGAGAAGCGGTTCGGGATCGTGCGCGTGGATTACGACACCCAGGAGCGGGCGCCCAAGGATTCGGCGCTCCAGTACAGTCGCATCATCGCGGAGCGCGCGCTCGAGAGCACCACCGGCACCTCGTCGTAGCGCCCCCGTCGGTGCTGGGAGGAAATGGCATGGTGGTGAGCGTGACACCGCACGGTGCCTCGACCATCGAAGAGGTCGCCGAGCGGGCGGGAGTGTCGCGATCGACCGTTTCCCGCGTCGTCAACGGCTCACCCGCGGTGTCGGAGGTGGCCCGTGAATCGGTGCGACGGGCGATCGACGACCTGAACTACGTGCCCAATCGGGCTGCGCGTTCGCTGGCGAGCCGGCACACGCAGGCGATCGCACTGGTCGTGCCCGAAGACACCGCACGGTTCTTCGGTGACCCGTTCATCGCTTCGGTGGTCTCCGGCATCCAGAGCCGCCTCGCCCGCACCGATTACATCCTCAACGTGATCCTCGCCAACGGCGATCCCGGCGACAAGACCACCGGATTCCTTCGCAGCGGCAGCGTGGACGGCGCGATCATCGTGTCCCACCACGACAACGACACGTTCATCGACCGCATCTCCGGCGCGATCCCGGTGGTCTACGGCGGTCGCCGGGTGCGCGTGCGCGAGAGCGATCACGTGGTCGACAGCGACAACGTGGCAGGCGGGCGCATCGCGGCCGAGCACCTGCTCGGTCGCGGCCGGCGGCGCGTGGCGACCATCACCGGGCCCGCCTCCATGCGTTCCGCGCTCGACCGGCTCGAAGGGTTCACCGCCGCGCTCGCCGAGGCGGGACTGGAGGCGGTCGCGGTGGAAGACGGTGATTTCACCGAAGCGGGTGGAGCGCTCGCCACCCGGAGGATCCTCGCCGCCGGCACGCCCGATGCCCTCTTCGTCGCCAGCGACCTCATGGCGCGCGGGGCACTGCAGGTGCTCCGCGAGGCGGGATTGGCCGTCCCCGGCGACGTCGCGGTCGTCGGCTTCGACGACTCGGCTGTGGCGTCGACGACCTCGCCCACCCTCACCACCGTCCGCCAGCCTTCGAGTGCTCAGGGCGAGCGTCTGGCGGAGGTGCTGCTGGAGCTGTTGGCCGGGGGCGCCCCCGAGCACTCGATCGTGATGCCCGTCGACCTCATCGTCCGCGACTCCACGTGAGCCGGCTCAGAACCAGGTCGTGAGCACCGGAGCGCGTTCGGCCCGCAGCATCCGATCGGCAGCCGCCGCGTCACCCGGCGTGCGTTCATGCACGCGACCGGCGTCGACGAGCGTGAGCGCCGAGACGCCCCCGAACACCAGCGACGCCAGAAGGTCGACGGGCACGTCCAGCAGCGGTGCGTCGTCTGTCTCGTCGAGCGTGACGGTGGGGTGGCCGGCAGCATCCGCCTCGACCGTGAAGCTGCCGTCGGCGAAGCCGAGCGGGTCGTGCACCCGCAGGGCAAGTCGGCCGGGGGCGCCGTACGTCCGCGCCTCGAGCGCGGCCGCGGTGTCGATCACGCGCGCCCAGAGGTGCTCGCGCAGCTCGGTCGTGCGGATCATGCGCGGGTTCTTCACGAGCCACCGCAGCGGTTCGTCGGTCGAGCGCAACGAGGCCTTCAGGGTGCCGACGAGATCGAGTTCGAGCAGGTAGTGCCAGAGCGCGCGGTACGCGTCGTCGGTCGTGACGGCGAGGTAGTCGACGTGGGCGACCTGGGTCGACCAGTCGTCACCGTCCTCGAGCACGTGGTAGACCGCGAGGCCCCGGGGGGTGCCGGTCTCGTCGTCGTAGCGCACGTAGCGCTTCTTGCGCAGCTCGGTGGTCTCCGAGGGCATGCCGAACAGCCGGTCGAACCGCCGACCGACCGCCCCGACGTCGCCCGTCGTCGAACGGCGCGCCTCGTCGAAGACCGCACGGGCGGTGGCCATGGCGGTGTCGCGCCCGACGAGCTGCACCCGCCCGGGGGAGGGGGCGCCCACCCATCCGGCACGACGCACGTCGATCTCGAACCTGCTCGACCAGGTGACGGGGCCGAATCCGTAGCGGCCGTAGATCGTTGCCTCCGACACGGTGAGGATCGCAAGGGGGAAGCCGGCCGCAGCGGCGGTGCGCAGCTCGCCCTCGAGCATCGCGCGAGCGATGCCGCGGCGGCGATGGGTGGGCGCCACGGTCACGGCGCTGATCGCCCACGCCGGTATCTCGCCCCCGGGGAGGGTGACGGGTGCCGGCCACGCCGTCACGGTGGCGATAGGCACCTCGGGGTCGGCGAGCGAGGCGTCGTAAACGCCGATCGTCCGCTGCGAGGCGAAATCGGGGCGCAGCTCGGCGAACGATTCCTCGGTCGGGGCGCTGTCGTGGAAGCCGCGCGTGTCGGCCTCGACCCACGCGCGCACCGCCGCGTCGTCGTTCGCGTCGACGGTGGCCATGCGCAGACCCCGGGCCGCGAGCGCGGCGGTCGAGGTGGCGTCGGCGGGCAGGGAGATGTCGGCGGCCATCTCCCGAGACTACCCGCGGCCCCTTACGGGGGGAGTGGGCAGGGCTACGAGGTGAGGCGCTCGAGCAGTTCCGCGTAGCGGTCGCGGGTACGCGAGACGACCTCGGGGGGCAGGGTGGGCGGCTCTCCCGTCTTGTCCCAGTGCGCGGCGAGCCAGTCGCGGACGATCTGCTTGTCGAAGCTCGCCATGCGCTCGTCGGGCGTCGCTCCCTCGCGCCACGCGGCAGCATCCCAGTACCGCGAGGAATCGCTCGTCAGCACCTCGTCGGCCAAGGTCAGAGTGCCGCGCTCGTCGCGACCGAACTCGAACTTCGTGTCGGCGAGGATCAGCCCGTGCGCCTCGGCGACCCGCGCCGCACGCTCGTAGATCTCGAGCGAGGTGTCGCGCAGCTCGGCGGCGCTCTCCTCGCCCACCAGCTCGGCCGTCCGGGCGAACGAGATGTTCTCGTCGTGCTCGCCGAGCGGCGCTTTGTAGGCCGGGGTGAACAGGGGCTCGGGCAGGCGGTCGCCGTTCTCGAGGCCGGCCGGCAGTGCGATGCCGCAGACCGTGCCGTCTGTTCGGTACTCCGCCCAGCCCGAGCCGGTGAGGTAGCCCCGCACGACGCACTCGATGGGCTCCATCTCCAGCTTGCGCACGTACATCGAGCGCGCCACGACGCTGGGCGGGATGATCTCCACGGCATCGTCGCCGACGAGCTCGTGATCGGCAACGAGATGATTCGGGATGCGACGGCCGCCGTCACCGCCGTCGAGCAGGTCGAACCACCACAGGCTGAGGGTCGTCAGCAGCTCGCCTTTCCCCGGGATCCCGGGGGAGAGCACGGAATCGAAGGCGCTCACGCGATCGCTGGCGACGACGAGCAGGCGCTCGGCGCCGGCATCCGCCTCATCCCCGGGCCCCTGGGGGCGATAGAGGTCGCGCACCTTGCCGGAGTAGACGTGGCGCCAGCCGGCGAGCTCGGGGGAGGGGAAGTCGGTCACTGGCCCATTATCGCGGTTCGCCTCCCCGGAGCACCGCTCGTCATCAGGCCCGAACAGGCGTATAGTCCATGTGGACTAGTCGAACCGGAGTAACCATGGACGCCACCAAGATCACCCCCCTCGGGGTGATGGTGCTCGCGCTGCTGCGCGAGGGCGACATGCACCCCTACGAGATGATGCGGCTCATGCGGCACCGCCGCGACGACCGCATCTTCCGCATCCAGAACGGCACGTTCTACCACACGATCTCCTCGCTCGAACGGGCGGGCCTCCTCACAGAGATCGGGGTGGACCGCGACGGCAACCGGCCAGAACGCACCACCTACTCCCTCTCCGAGTCCGGCGCGGCCGCGGTCGTCGATTGGGTGCGCCGCGAATTGACGCGTCTGGATCGACCCACCGAGTTCCGCGTGGCGCTCGCCGAGGCGCACAACCTCGAGCGGGCCGAAGTGCTCGATCTGCTCACCCGGCGGCGCGAGCTGCTCGCCGCGCACCGCGACGAGCTGGCCTCGGGTCTCGCGGAGGCCGCGACGCGCTCGGTACCGGGCCAGTTCCTCGTCGAAGCGAGCCGCGAGAGCGCGCTGCTCGACGCCGATCTCCGCTGGCACGATGCGCTCCTCGCGCAACTGGCCGACCATTCTCTCGCCTGGGGCCTCGACGAGGTCCCCGCCGATCCTTACCTCCACACACTCCGACAGGACCAGGAACAATGACCGACCGCACTACGGCTGCCACAGCATCCGCCCCCACTCGCAGTCCATGGCCCGCCCTCTGGGCGCTCGTCATCGGCTTCTTCATGATCCTCGTCGACACGACGATCGTCTCGGTCGCGAACCCCGCCATCAAGGCGGCGCTCGACCCGAACACGAACAACCTCGACAACGTCGTGTGGGTGACGAGCGCTTACCTGCTCGCCTACGCCGTTCCCCTCCTCATCACCGGACGCCTCGGCGACCGCTTCGGTCCGAAGAACATCTACCTCATCGGCCTGGCGATCTTCACGCTCGCCTCGCTCGCCTGCGGCCTCTCAGGTTCGCTCGGCCTGCTGATCGCGGCACGCGCGGTGCAGGGTGTCGGCGCCGCCCTCATGACCCCGCAGACGATGGCCGTCATCACGCGCACCTTCCCCGCGAACCGTCGAGGCGCCGCGATGGGCCTCTGGGGTGCGACCGCCGGTGTCGCGACCCTCGTCGGCCCGCTCGCCGGCGGCCTGCTGGTGGACGGCTTCGGGTGGGAGTGGATCTTCTTCATCAACATCCCCGTCGGCGTGGTGGCCTTCGTGCTCGCCTGGCGGCTCGTCCCGCAGCTCGAGACGAGCCCCCACCGCTTCGACATCCCCGGCGTGATCCTCAGTGCCGTCGCACTGTTCCTCATCGTGTTCGGTCTGCAGGAGGGGGAGCACTACGACTGGGCGCCCTGGGTGTGGGCGATGATCGCCGGTGGCGTCGTCGTGCTCGCCGTGTTCATCTGGACCCAGGCGCACACGAAGCGCGAACCGCTCGTTCCGCTCGAGCTCTTCCGCGAGCGCAACTTCTCGATCGCGAACCTCGCGATCGCCACCGTCGGCTTCACCGTGACGAGCATGTCGCTGCCGCTGCTGTTCTTCATTCAGCTCGCGCGGGGCCTCACCCCCACCCAGTCGGCTCTCCTGCTCATCCCGCAGGCCGTGCTCTCCGGCGTGCTCGCCCCCTTCGCGGGCAAGCTGCTCGATCGCACCGACCCGCGGTTCCTGCTGGTCCCGGGGCTCGTCCTCGTCGCCGGATCGCTCGTCTGGTACTCCTCGCTCATGAACCTCGACACCCCGATCTGGATGTTCCTGCTGCCCGCCGCCGTGATGGGCGTCGGGAACGCGGGGATGTGGGGTCCGCTCGCCACGACCGCGACGCGCAACCTGCCGCCGCGCCAGGCGGGAGCCGGAGCCGGCATTTACAACACCACCCGCACGATCGGATCCGTGCTCGGCTCCGCCGCGATCGCCGCCTTCATGCAGGCGCGCCTCGAGGCCAACCTGCCGGGCGCGGGGGACGCGACGAGCAGCTTCGGCGGCGGAACGCTTCCCACCCAGGTCGCCGCCGGATTCTCCGAGGCGATGTCGCAGGCCGTGCTACTGCCCGCCGGGGTGCTGGTGATCGGCATCATCGCGGTGCTGTTCCTGCGCCGCCCGAAGCCGACCGGTCTCACCGGCGCAGTTTCCGTGCAGGCCGCCGCGCGCGCCTCGTAGGGGGGCCTCGGGCCCGCGCGCGGGCTCGGGCTCCGCGCGCGGCCCGCGCGTCGGATTTCGAGGAGATTCCGGACTTTGAGGACGATTTCGGCGTTTTTCGTCCTCGATTTCCGGTATCTCCTCGATCTTCGTCGGGCGGAGGGGGTGCGGCGCGGGGCCGAGTGGTGACGCTCGCCGCGGCCTGCGGCGGCGGTCTCACGCCTCGACGACGCGGGCGGCGATGTCGGTGCGGTACTGCCCGCCCGTGAGCTCGATCAGCTCGATCGCCTCGTAGGCCCGATCCCGGGCCTCGCGGAAGGTGGTCCCCAGGGCGACGACGCTCAACACGCGGCCGCCGGTCGTGACGAGCCCGCCGTCGGTGCGGGCGGTCGCCGCGTGCGCGAGGTGCACGTCGTCGACCTCGGCGGCGTCATCGGTTCCGTCGAGGCGGTACCCCGTCACCGGGGCGACGGGGTACCCCTCGCTGGCGAGCACGACCGCGACGGCCGTCGCGTCCGCGAACGCGGGGCGGGGGAAGGACTCGAGGGTTCCGGATGCTGCGGCCAGCAGCAGCTGCGACAGGGGGTCGACCAGGCGGGGCAGCACCACCTGCGTCTCGGGGTCGCCGAAGCGGGCGTTGAACTCGATGACCTTCACGCCGGTGTCGGTCAGGATCAAGCCCGCGTAGAGCAGACCGATGAAAGGAGTGCCTTCGGAATCGAGCTGGCGGATCACCGGCTCCGCGATCTCGCGGGTGACGAGGTCGACGAACTCGTCCTCGCCGCCGAAGCGTTCCGCGAGCCAGGGAAGCGGCGAGTAGGCGCCCATGCCGCCGGTGTTGGGGCCCTCGTCGCCGTCGAGCAGGCGCTTGTAATCCTGCGCGGGACTCAGGGGTCGCACGGTGTCGCCATCGGAGAGGAAGAAGAGGGAGACCTCGGGGCCGTCGAGGAACTCCTCCACGAGCACCGCGCCGCTCGCGAGGAAGGCAGCGGCGTGACCCACAGCGGCGGCGCGATCGCTCGTGACGATCACGCCCTTCCCGGAGGCGAGGCCGTCGGCCTTCACGACGTACGGCGCCCCGAACTCGTCGAGCGCTGCGGCCACCGCGGCGGAGTCGACCGCGCGTACGGCGCGACCGGTGGGTACGCCCGCAGCATCCATCACCCGTTTCGCGAAGGTCTTGGAGCCTTCGAGCTGGGCCGCCGCCTTGCCCGGTCCGAAGACGGGGATGCCGCGTACCCGCAGCGCGTCGGCCACACCCGCGACGAGAGGTGCTTCCGGCCCGATCACCACGAGGTCGATCGCCTCGAGACCCGCGAAGGCGGTCACAGCCTCGGGATCGTTCGGGTCGAGGTCGACGAGATGAGCGTCGGAGGCGATCCCGGCGTTGCCGGGCGCGGCGAAGATCGCGTGCTCCGCGTCTTCGGAACGGAGGGCGAGGATGATGGCGTGCTCGCGCGCACCCGAGCCGAGGACGAGGATTCTCACCCGGTCAGCCTAGCGAGCGCCCCGCCGGGCCCCACCCAGCCCGCAGCAGGCTTCGGCGAGCCGGAGAGGCGTAGCGTGATCACATGCCGCGACGGATCGAAACGGGTGAGGGGCGTGCCGCCCTCGGTGCCGTGTCGGCGTCCGATGCGGCGGGGCTACCTGCCGCCCGCGCCGAGCTTGCCACCGCGGTGCGGTACTTGCTGCAGTTGCTCAACGAGAAGGCTCCGGGCAACGCGGTCGAGGTGCGAGTGCCCCCGTTCGGCGCCGTCCAGGTGATCGAGGGCCCGCGCCACACGCGCGGCACGCCGCCGAACGTGGTCGAGATGGACGCTCGCACGTGGATCGCGCTGGCGACGGGGGGAGAGCATTGGGCGGATGCTGTGACCGCCGGACGCATCTCGGCCTCGGGCGTGCGGGCCGACCTCACCGCTGTGCTGCCCCTTCGGCCCTGACGACCGCCGCGGGCTCCGATCGCGAAGAACCTCTCGACGCCGCATCATTCTCCTGAGCGCCCCGGCGGGAGCGGTGAGACAATGGACCCATGGCCCCCGAGCCCGAGTTCTCCTCCCTCCCCTCCGTCACCGACGAGGTGGAGACCCTGCGCGTGCGCCGCGCCCCGAAGTACGCCGTCTTCCTCATCCTGGGCGCAGCGCTCGGAGTGCTGGCCGCGATGATTCTCACCCTGTCGTTCAACGGCACGAGCGAGGTCAGTCCCAACACCGGCATGTCCTATTCCAGCCTCCAGGTCTTCGGATTCCTCGCGCTCATCTGCATTCCCCTGGGCATGGTGGTGGGAGCCGTGATCGCACTGGTGCTCGATCGCACCGTCGGTCGTCGAACGCGCGACGTGGTCGTCGATCACGAGCGGGTCGAACTCCCCGACTGAGCCTCAGGCAAGCTCGGCGATGATCGGGTGGATGGCGGTGTCGAACGCGACGACGTCCCCGCGGAGGCCATCGGTCACCGCGATCGTGAGCGAACCGATCCACCACACCCCGCGCTGCGTCAGCGGCAGCACCTGCACGTTGAGTTCGAACGAGTGCGCCCGGCGTCCCACCCGGCGTTCATGTTCGGCGATCGCACTGGCGTAGGCGCGGTACGAAACACCGGGCCGGGCGGAAGCATCCCTCGAATACCGCTCGTGAGCGCCGCGCGCGAAGTGCAGCGCGGACCCCGCGTGCGGTTCGATCGCGGCGCGCAGGTCATCCATTCCCTCCGCGGGAAGCGCGATCACGGTGTCGAAGCCGTCGACGAGTTCGAGCGGCACCGGCGAGGGGTGCGCCTGGGGCTCCACGGTCATCGCCCAGTACTCCCGCCACTGCCGTTCGAGGCGCGCCTGCGCCTCTTCACCGCGGGCAGGGCCGGTCTCGGCGGCGCCGCCGCGCAGGTGCGGGAGGTCGTCGGGCGAGCGCACCCCGATCGCCTGCCGGAGGGCGAGCGCGAGCAGGACGGGCAGGCCCGCGTCCTCGCGAACCACCCACTCCGGACCGCTCCCGCTCCGCATGGGGCCATTGTAGGGCGGAGCGGCGGCCGGGCGGGGCTCGACGCCGCGGGCGCCGGTAGGCTGGAAGCGTGGCCGACGCTCCCCGTGATCCTTACTCCGACGCCGGTGTCGACACCGCAGCCGGCGACCGGGCGGTCGAGTTGATGAAGGCGGCGGTCCGCCAGACCCACGGCCCCCAGGTGCTCGGTGGGGTCGGCGGCTTCGCGGGGCTCTTCGACGCTTCCGCGCTGCGCTCCTACACCCGTCCCCTGCTGGCGACCAGCACCGACGGGGTGGGCACCAAGGTGGCCATCGCGCAGGCCATCGACAAGCACGACACGATCGGTATCGACCTCGTCGGCATGGTCGTCGACGACATCGTCGTGGTGGGGGCCGAGCCCCTGTTCATGACCGACTACATCGCCTGCGGCAAGGTCGTGCCCGAACGCATCGCCGACATCGTGGCGGGGATCGCCCGCGGCTGCGCCGAGACCGGCACCGCCCTCGTGGGCGGCGAGACCGCCGAACACCCCGGACTGCTCGGACCGCACGACTACGACGTGGCGGGAGCCGCGACCGGAGTCGTCGAGGGCAGCGACGTGCTCGGGGCCGAGCGCGTGCAGACCGGCGACGTCGTCATCGCGGTCGCCTCCAGCGGGCTGCACTCCAACGGCTTCTCGCTCGTGCGCCACATCGTCGCGCAGCGCGGCATCCAGTACGGCGACCTCGCCCCCGACTTCGGCGTGACGTGGGGCGAGGCCCTGCTCGAGCCGACCCGGCTCTACACGCGGCCGCTCCTCGGATTGCTGGATGCTGTGGACGGCGGAGTGCACGCTCTGACCCACGTCACCGGCGGCGGTATCGCTGCGAACCTCGCTCGTGTGCTGCCCCGCGAGACGTGGGTCGAGATCGACCGCTCCACGTGGGCGCCGCCGACCGTGTTCCAGGTGCTGACCGATCTCGGCGGCTTGTCGCTCGCCGAGACCGAGGGCACGTGGAACCTGGGTATCGGCTTCCTCGCCGTCGTCTCGCCCGATCAGGCAGCCGCCGCCGTCGCCGACCTCGCTGCGCGGGGCCTCCCTGCCTGGCAGGTCGGTGTGATCCGCGACGGGCAGCGCCCCGACGGCGCGTTCGAACAAGGCGCCAAGGGTGTCGACGGCGGAGCGGTGCGCCTCATCGGCGCCCACCCGACCGCCTGACCGCCTCCTCTTCCCCCCAACACGGAGCAAAAAACACCACATGTGCGGAATCGTCGGGATGGTCGGCCAGGGTTCGGTCAACCAGGAGATCTACGACGCCCTTCTCCTGCTGCAGCACCGCGGGCAGGATTCGACGGGCATCGCCACTGCCGAGCAGAACGGTGTCGTCCACACCACCAAGGCGCGGGGCATGGTGCGCGAAGCGTTCCGCACCCGCGACATGCGCACCCTGCTCGGAAACATCGGCCTGGGCCATGTGCGCTACGCCACGAAGGGCACCGCGTCCAACGAAGAAGAGGCACAGCCCTTCTACGTCAACGCCCCGTACGGCATCGTCCTGGTGCACAACGGAAACCTCACCAACACCCGTGAGCTGACCGACGAGCTCTTCCACCGCGACCGCCGGCACCTCAACACCAGCTCCGACACCGAGTTGCTGGTGAACATCCTCGGTTCCGAGCTGCAGTCCGTGATCACGGGTCCCGACCTCGACCCCGACCAGGTCTTCGCCGCCGTCACGCGCGTGCACCAGCGCGTTGAGGGCTCGTACGCCGCGATCGCCCTCATCGCCGGGTACGGGCTGCTCGCCTTCCGCGACCCCTTCGGGATCCGCCCCCTCATCCTGGGCACCCGCCCCTCCGACGGTGTCGAAGGCGGCGCGGAGTGGGTCGTCGCATCCGAGTCGCTCGTGCTGGAGAACGCCGGCTTCGAGGTCGTCCGCGACCTGCACCCCGGTGAGGCGGTGTTCGTCTCGCTCGACGGCACCCTGCACTCGCGCCTGTGCGCACCCGACGCTCAACTCGTGCCGTGCTCCTTCGAGTACGTGTACCTCGCCCGCCCCGACTCGATCATGAACGGCATCGCGGTCTACGAATCGCGTCTGCGGATGGGCGAGCGCCTCGCCGACACCATCGCGAAGCACACGCCGGTCGACGAGATCGACGTCGTCATGCCGATCCCCGACTCCGCGCGCCCCGCCGCGATGCAGGTGGCCCGCAAGCTGGGACTGGAGTACCGCGAGGGGTTCTACAAGAACCGCTACGTCGGGCGCACCTTCATCATGCCGGGGCAGGCTGTCCGCAAGAAGAGCGTGCGGCAGAAGCTGAACGCCATGTCGAGCGAGTTCAAGGGCAAGAACGTGCTGCTCATCGACGACTCGATCGTGCGCGGGACGACGAGCCGGGAGATCATCCAGATGGCGCGGGATGCCGGCGCCAAATCGGTGACCTTCGCCTCCGCGGCGCCGCCGGTGCGTCACCCGCACGTGTACGGCATCAACATGCCCTCCCGCGAAGAGCTCGTCGCGCACGGCCGGACGATCCCCGAGATCGCCCAGGAGCTCGGCTGCGACCACCTCGTCTACCAAGAGGTCGAAGACCTGAAGGCGGCGATCCTCGAGGGCTCGGATGTCACCGACCTCGACATGAGCTGCTTCGACGGCCGGTACGTCACGGGAACCGTGACCGATGAATACCTGGCCTGGGTCGAGGGTAGCCAGACGTCATGACCCGGCCGCTCGAGTGAGCGGCTCCGCGCGCCCGGGCGGGCGTGTGCTCATCGTCATCGGTGTCGTGCTGATGGCGTTGACGCTGCGCATCGCGGTCGCCTCGCTCTCCCCGGTGATCGATCGGATCGCCGGGGACTTCCCGCTCCCCGCCGCCCTGGTCGGGCTCATCGGGATGGCGCCGCCGGCGGCCTTCGCGGCGGCGGGGTTGCTCACACCCCCGCTCGAGCGCCGCCTCGGGCTCGAGCGCCTGGCCCTCTGCGCGGTGGTCGTCGCCGCCCTCGGCCTCGCCGCCCGATCACTCGCCGTGAACGCCGTCTCACTGCTGGTGGTCACCGTGGTGCTGTTCGCTGCCGTCGGCATCGGCAACGTGCTGCTCCCCGGTATCGCGAAGAAGTACTTCCCCGACCGCGTCGGCGTCCTGACCGCGCTGTACACGACGGCCATGGCGGTCGCGACGTTCGTGCCGCCCCTCGTGGCGGTGCCGCTCGCCGACAGCTGGGGATGGCGCCTCTCGTTCACCGTCTGGGCGGCGGTGGCGGCGGCGGCCATCGTTCCCTGGATCGTGATCACCGTGCGCGCCCGCGCCTTCGACGCCGGCCTGGTCGAGCGGCCGCGGGCCGACGTCGTGCGACGGCTGGTGCGTCTGCCTCTCGCGTGGGCGCTCGCGGCCACTTTCGCGGTCAATTCCTCCGTCGCGTACGCCGCCTTCGCCTGGCTGCCTGTGATCCTCGTCGACGTGGCGCACACCACCGCGCAGCAGGCCGGCGCGCTCCTCGCTCTGTTCGCCTTCATGGGCCTGCCGTGCTCGTTCTTCGTGCCCCTGCTGGTGTCGCGCTACCGCGTGGTCGGGGCACTGTACGTGGTCGCGGTCACCTCGGGGATCGCGGGCATAGCCGGCCTGCTCTTCGTCCCGACGGTCGCGACCCCGCTGTGGGTGGCCCTGCTGGGGCTGCCCCCGCTGCTGTTCCCGATGCTGCTCGTGCTGATCGGACTGCGTACGCGCACCCACGACACCGCCGTCGCGCTGAGCGGGTTCGTGCAGAGCATCGGGTACGGCTTCGCCGCTCTCGCGCCGCTCGCGATCGGCCTCGTGCACGAGGCGACGGGGGAGTGGACGGGTTCGCTCATCCTGCTGGGTGCGGTGATGACGATCGCGATCCCCGCGGGGTTCGTCGTGGCGCGCGGCCGCACGATCGAAGACGAGTGGGAGCAGCGACACGGCGCGTGGTGACCGACCCCGCCTGTTAGCCGAGTCTTCACCGCGGACGCCCCCGCTGTTAGCCGCTCACGCGGTTGCCTGGAAGAGACGCCGGAGACCCGTCGTCGCAACCAGAGAAGGATCTCTCAATGACCCCTCGCACTTCGCCCAGCCGCGCCCGCGCGGCATGGTCGGCGGTAGCCGTGGCCACGCTGGCCCTCGGCAGCTTCACCTTCGCTCTTCCGGCCACCGCAGCGCCGATCGACGCCCCGATCACCGAGAACGGCGGGGCCACGCGCCTCGACCATGATCAGGATCGCAACGACGTGATTCGCCAGGCCCTGGTCGATGGGAAGGCCAAGAACGTCATCCTGCTCATCGGCGATGGGATGGGAGATTCCGAGATCACGGTCGCCCGCAACTACGCCGAGGGTGCTGCCGGCACTCTCAAGGGCATCGACGCGCTTCCCCTGACGGGTCAGTACGTGCACTGGGCGGTCACGCCCGAGGAGGAAGGCAAGCCGGGCAGCGGCGGCCTTCCCAACTACGCCTCCGAGTCGGCCTCGACGGCCTCGGCATGGTCGACCGGAACGAAGACGGCCAACGGCAAGCTCAGCGTCGACTACACGCTGGAGAACACCCCGCAGGCGACTCTCCTCGAGATCGCCAAGGCCAACGGGCTGAAGACCGGCAACGTCTCGACGGCTGAGATCCAGGACGCGACCCCCGGCGCCGAGATCGCACACATCTCCGCGCGCGGATGCTACGGACCCGACACGATGACGGCGTGCCCCGACGAGACGATCGAGGAAGGTGGCCTCGGCTCGATCAGCGAGCAGCTCTTGAACGTTCGTCCCGACGTCACCCTCGGCGGCGGTCAGACCAGCTTCACGCAGGCTGCAACGGCCGGCCCGTGGGCGGGCCAGACCCTCTTCAACCAGGCTGCCGACCGCGGTTACCAGGTCGTCCAGGATGCCGCGGGCCTTGCGGCTGTCACCGAGGCGAGCGCCGACAAGCCGGTGCTCGGCCTCTTCACCCCGGGTAACTTCCCCGTGCGTTACAACACCGTGAACGCGACCGTCGGTGGCGGGGCGCTCCCCGCAGTGCCCTGCACCGAGAACGCCGGCCGACTCCCCGCGGAGCTGTCGCTCGCCTCGCTCACGGACAAGGCGATCGGCCTGCTCGACAACGAGGACGGCTTCTTCCTTCAGGTCGAGGGCGCGAGCATCGACAAGCAGGACCACGCCGCCAACGCCTGTGGCCAGATCGGTGAGACCGTCGACCTCGACGAGGCCGTGCAGGTCGCGCTCGCCTTCGCCCAGGAGAACGACGACACCCTGGTCATCGTCACCGCCGACCACGCCCACACGAGCCAGATCGTCGGCGGGGTCACCCCCGGACTGAGCGTGAACCTCCTCACCGAGGAGGGCCAGTCGATGATCGTCGCCTACAACACCTCCCCCGCGGGTGGATCGCAGCAGCACACCGGTTCGCAGGTGCGCATCGCCGGCTACGGCCCCGGTGCCGCCGGCGTCATCGGCCTGACCGATCAGACCGACCTGTTCTTCACCTCGGCCGACGCGCTCGACCTGGACCGCGACCTCGAGAAGCTGAGCGCGGATGCGACCATCAGCGTCCCGGCAGAGGTCGCACCCAGCACGGAGTTCACCGCGACCGTTTCGGGGCTGGACGCCGACTGGCAGGCACGGGGTGTGCTCACCTCCACCGCGGGTGGCGCTCCGGTCGACCTCGGACAGGTGGACGTGCTGAACGGCGTCGCGACGTTCGACGACCTCAGCATCGCCGACCCCGGTACCTACACGGTCACCATCACCGGAGTGCAGACGGGCGTGGAGCTGTCCGCGAACGTCAACGTGGTCGTGGGCGCGGTCGCCGTGCCGTCGCCCTCGCCGTCCGCGAGCCAGTCGGCTGTGCCGGCCCTCGTCGGCGGTGGCTCGTCGAACAACGGCTCGCTCGCCATCACCGGAGCGAACGCACCGTGGGCCCTCGCCGGGATCGCCGCGACGATGATCGGGATCGGCGTGTACGCCGCCTACCGTCGCCGCCGCGGTATCGCCTGACCTGAACGACAGAACGGCCGGCAGCGCTCAGCGCTGCCGGCCGTTCTCGTTGTCACCGGGTGACGGTCAGTGCGAGATCTGCGTCGACGACGTCGGCGTCTGCTCTTCGTCGTCGCCCTCGTCGTAATCATCGGCCCACTTGTCGACGTAGTCGGGCTCGTCGCTCTCGGGGTGCCCCAATTCGCGCTCGAGCGCCGAATAGTTCACCGACGGGCTGAAAGACTTCAGCTCTCGGGCGATCTTGGTGTGCTTCGCTTTTTGACGGCCACGCCCCATGCGAGACCCCCTCATTTGACTGTGGCGGGCTGTTAGGCGGCCTGCGCGGTTTCACGGATCGGGATCGAGCCGGTAAGAGTAGCATTCAGGATATCACGGAGGCCTCCTGCGCTCCCCGCGCCGGTGGGGAGAAGGGTGAAGCAATGCCGGACGAAGCATCCATCAGCGCCGACAGTGCTGCGGCGGCCGATGTGCCGCACGGAGCCGTCATCGTCGGGGTTCATCCGGACCTTCCCGCGCGGGTCTACACCGAGGCCGCGCGCTATGCCGGACTGCTCTCCGTACCGCTCGCCGTCGTGCACGTCGACGTCACCCGCTTCGTGACCTTCGAGGATCCCGACGGCTACGTCCACGCGACGCCGACCGACGTCTCCGTCTCCGCCGGCCATGCTCAACTGCTCGAGGTCACCGCCGCCGCGGAGGGTGCGTTGGCCGGCACCGGCGTGGAGTGGTCGGTCACGCAACTGGTGGGCGACCCCGCCCTCGCGATGAAGAGTCTTGCCGAACGCATCGACTCGCCTCTGTTCGTGGTCGGAACCCGCAGACGCGGCCTCGGCGAGTCGATCCGCGAATTCTTCACGGGCTCCGTCGCCGCCCGCCTCACCCACCGTCAGCACCGACCCGTGCTGGTCGTGCCGTTGAGCGAGCCGGTTCCCGACGACAAGGACATCGACTGGGTCGGCTGACTCCCGCGGGCCGCCGCGCCCTGGGTGAATCAATGCCTCAGCGCTCGAATCCACGTCGAGCTGCAGCATCCGAATCTGGATTCGAGCGCTTCGACGTGGATTCGAGGTGGATCAGGCGCGGAGCGCCTGCTGCAGAGAGCGGGATGCCTCGTCGAGGGCGACCTCGAGCGCGTCGACCGTCGCACCGCTGAGCGCGCCCCCTCGGGCGACGTGCGCGCGTAGGTCGCTGCGCACCCGGGCGCGGAATTCGCTCACCAGCGCGTCGGCGCGATGCATCTGCTCCCGGCTCTGCGTGCGCGCGTCGTCGTGGGCTGCGGGCTCGGGCGCTGCGGCCCGATCGTCACGCGACGCCGCCGCGAGGTCGGCGCGCAGGCTGCGCATCGCCTCCTTGACGCTGCCGCGCACCTCCTGGGCGATGAGGCGCACGCTGTCGGCCAGGTCGTCCTGGATCCCGTGCAGGTCGCCCTCGCGAGCGCTGACCTCGGCGTGCCCGGCCTCGGTGATCGCGTAGACGGTCTTGCGACCGTCGACGGTCTTGGTCACCAGGCCCTCCTCCTCGAGCTTCGCGAGCCGCGGATAGATCGTTCCGGCCGAGGGCGTATAGGTGCCGCCGGTGCGATCGGAGAGGGCCTGCATCAGGTCGTAACCGTGACGCGGTGCCTCGTCGAGCAGGCTGAGCAGGTAGAGGCGAAGGTCGCCGTGCGAGAAGACGGGTGCCATCACCACTCCTCCTCGGCTTCCAGGCTCTCGGGGGCGGGCGGGGTGGGGCTGCGGCGCAGCACCGTGAGGTCACCCGACACGGAGTTCGTGCGCACGTCGACGAAACGGCCGCTCAGTTCACCGGTGGATCCGGCGAAGTTCGTGAGTCCCGAGATCGAGCGCATGGTGCCGTCGACCTGCACGCGCCCGCTCACGGTGCGCACGACGTAGTTGGCCGCCAGGTCCTCGTCGAGACGGATGGTGGCGTTGCCGCCGACCGTGTTGAGATTCACGGCGTGGATCGGACCGGTGGAGTCCACGAGCATCGCCCCGGAGACGGTGTCGATGGATGCTTTCGTGATCGCGCCCGTGGCCGCGATGTCACCCGAGACGCTGTTCGCGTTGAGGCTGCCGTCGAGTTGGCGCACCTGCACGTCACCGGACACGGCATTCAGCGTCAGCGCGCCGGCCAGCCCGTCGACGATGATGTCGCCCGAGACGGTGTTCAACCGGGCGTCGGTGCGCAGGCCCGAAATGAGCGCGCTCGCGCTGACGACCCCGAGGGTCAGAGCGACGTCGCGGGGAACGGCGACGCTGATCTCGGCTTTCGGGCCGCTCGCGCCGAAGTTGCGGAAGGACGCGAGGAAGTTGTCCCACCGCAGCTGCGGGTGGTCGATCTCGAGCGCGTCCCCGGTCACCTCGATGCGCAGGTCTTTGATGGTGACGCCGTGCACCTCGATGCGGGCGCCGGGCTCGTCATGGGCGACGACGTCGATCTGACCGCCGATGAGGCCGACCTTGAGCGAGCGCACCTTCTCGATGTCGATGACGCGTGTCTCGCCCGGGTGGATGATCCACTTCTCCAGGGTCATGGCTGCTCCTCTGTCTCGGGCGGCGAACCGCCAGCTTCGCGATATATCGCGTTTCCAGGACCATAACACGATATATCGCGAGTTTCCAGACCTGTCGCTGATCCCCGCTTGACCTTGACGCGACGTCAACTTCTACGCTCGGACCAGGACGAGAGGAGAGAGCGATGGACTGGTCCATTCAGGAGGTCGCCAAGCTGGCGGGAACGACGAGTCGCACGCTGCGCCATTACGCGCAGATCGGGCTGCTGGCTCCCTCGCGGGTGGGCGCGAACGGCTATCGCCGCTATGACCAGGCGGCCCTCGTGCGACTACAGCGCATCCTGCTGTTGCGAGAGCTCGGGCTCGGTCTCGCCCAGATCGCCGAGGTGCTCGCCGCCGAACAGAGCGAGGAAGAAGCGCTGACGCGTCATCTCGCCTGGATGCGTGAAGAGCAGATCGGCCTGGCCAAACGGATCGCCGCCGTGGAGGCCACGGTGGCGGCATTAGAAGAAGGAGTACCGCTAATGGCGGAGAACATGTTCGACGGGTTCGACCACACCGCCCACCGGCGCGAGGTGACCGAGCGTTGGGGGGAGGAGGCCTACGCCCGCAGTGATGCGTGGTGGCGGGGGATGGATGCGGGGGCGAAGGCGGAGTTCACCCGTCACGCCGCGCAACTCGCCGGCGACTGGGTCGCGCTCGCCGAAGCGGGCGGCGACCCCGGTTCGCCGGAGGCGCAGGCGCAGGCCGCACGTCACGTTCGCTGGCTCGCAGGCATCCCGGGCACGCCCTCGGTCGACGTCGGTCCGTACGTCCGGGGCCTGGGCGACATGTACGTGACCGATCCGCGATTCAGTGAGAACTACGCCACCGCCACGGGCGGAACCGCGGGTGCGCAGTTCGTGCGGGACGCGCTGCACCACTACGCCGACGAGCACCTCTGAGTCGAGCGTCGGAGGCCGGGGCAAGACGAATGCCACGTCCCTTGGGGGGAGGACGTGGCATTCGCGGGCCGCGAGGTCACCTCGCGGTAGAGCGGTGGATCCGGCGTATCGAAACGCGGAACCCACCGGGTGAGTCAGACGCTCTTGCGGCCGCTGATGACGCGGAAGAGGAAGGCGATGAGGGCGATGACGCCGACGATGAGGGCGACCCACAGCAGCCACTGCAGCGAGGCGTTCAGCCCGCTCACGATGGCGATGACGATCGCGACGACGATGATGACGAGGAGGGCGATGTTCATGGCGAGAACTCCTTGGTAAGTGCAGTGCCGCTTTGCGCAGCGACACCGAGCCTGACGACGTGCCGGGACACGCCCATAGCGTCCCACGCGCCCTTCGGCGCGGGGAGGGCTTGACGCCTCCCGAGGGCCGGTGGTAGCCGAAGGCCTTACACCCCGAACGCGCTGGGGTCCACCCCCGCGCGCGCGTGGAATACTTGACTCGATACATCTGTGTATCGGCTTCGCCGACGCATCCCACCCCCGTGATCCGCGAAGGACCCTCGTGTCGAATCTCGCCGTCCTCAGCCTCAAGAACCGCGCTCTCATCGCGCTGATCACGATCGTGGCGGCCGTGTTCGGTGGCCTCGCGCTCACGAGCCTCAAGCAGGAACTCATCCCCTCGATCGAGTTCCCGCTGCTCTCGGTGGTGACCACCTACCCGGGAGCGTCCCCCGAGGTCGTGAGCAACGACGTCTCCACCCCGATCGAAACGGCCATCCAGGGGGTGCCCGGCCTCGAATCCACGACGGCGACGAGCACGACGAACGCCTCGATCATCCAAGCGTCCTTCACCTACGGCACCGACCTGGCGACGGCCGAGCAGAAGATCACGCAGGCGATCAACCGCATCGAATCTCAGCTCCCCGAGGGCGTCGAGCCCAACGTCGTCGCGGTGAACATCGACGACCTGCCCGTGATCCAGCTCGCCGTCACCGGGTACAGCGACGCCTCGACCGTGCAGGCCGACCTGGAGTCGACCGTCGTTCCCGATCTGCAGGACATCGACGGCGTCAACGCCGCGCAGATCGTCGGCGGCATCGGCCAGCGCGTCACAATCACTCCCGACCAGGCCAAGCTCGCCGAGCGGGGCTTCACGCAGGAGGCCATCACCGACGCCCTCGACCAGAACGGCGTGCTGTTCCCCGGCGGCGAGATCACCGAGTCGGACCAGACCCTCACGGTGCAGACCGGCTCGAAGATCACCTCGGTCGACGACCTGTCGGCCCTGCCCCTCGTGCCCACAGACGCCGAGCAGGCGCGATCGGGGCTCACCACGATCGCCGATGTCGCCGCGGTCGCCCAGCAGGCCGACCCTGTCACCTCGATCTCCCGCGTCGACGGCGAGCCGGCGCTGACGATCGCCGTCACGAAGCTGCCCTCCGCCAACACGGTCGACGTCTCGCGCGGCGTGCTCGCCGCTCTTCCCGATCTCGAGCAGTCGCTCGACGGTGCCACGTTCACGGTCGTCTTCGACCAGGCGCCCTTCATCCAGCAGTCCATCGAGTCCCTCGCGCAGGAGGGCCTGCTCGGCCTCGCCTTCGCCGTACTCGTGATCCTCGTCTTCCTGCTGTCGGTGCGCTCGACGCTGGTGACGGCGATCTCGATCCCCACGAGCGTGCTCATCACCTTCATCGGGATCCAGGCGTTCGGGTACTCCCTCAACATCCTCACCCTCGGTGCACTGACGATCGCGATCGGCCGCGTGGTCGACGACTCCATCGTCGTCATCGAGAACATCAAGCGGCACTACGTGCAGGGGGCCGACAAACTGCAGGCCGTGCTGCTGGGTGTGCGCGAGGTGGCCGGTGCGATCACAGCGTCCACGCTCACCACCGTCGCCGTCTTCCTGCCGATCGCGTTCGTCGGCGATCTCACCGGGGAGTTGTTCCGTCCCTTCGCCCTCACCGTGACCATCGCGATGGTGGCTTCGCTCTTCGTGGCGCTGACGATCGTGCCGGTGCTGGCGTACTGGTTCCTGCGACCCGGCAAGCCGGTGCTGGATGCTGAGGGCAACCCCATCGATCCGGAGGATCCCGCGGCGCCCCCCAGCGGGCTGCAGAGGCGGTACCTGCCGATCCTGCGCTGGACCCTCACGCACAAGTGGATCACCATCGGCCTGGCCCTCGTGATCCTGGCCGGCACCGGGGCGCTCGCCCCGCTGATGAAGGTCAACTTCCTCGGCGACTCGGGCCAGAACACGTTCACCATGACGCAGGAGGTCGCGCCGTCGGCGAGCCTCGAAGCGGAGGACGCCGCATCGCAGCGCGTCGAGGAGGCCATCATCGGCCTGCCCGGCATCGAGACGGTGCAGGTGTCGATCGGTTCGACCGGCTCGGCGCTGCGCGATGCGTTCAGCAGCGGGGGCGCCGGTGTGACCTACTCGATCACCACCGACGCGGACGCCGACCAGGAGACCGTGCGTCAGGACGTGCAGAACGCGGTCGCCGATCTGTCCGACGTCGGCACGATCACCGTCGCCTCCTCCGGGGGCGGCTTCGGAACGAGCAGCGACATCGAGATCGATGTGTCCGCGCCCGACAGCTCCACCCTGCAGACCGCCACCGACGCGGTCACCGCTTCGCTCGACGGCCGTGACGGCGTCGGCCAGGTCACGAGCAACCTGTCGGCGTCGCTGCCGTACATCGCGGTGACCGTCGACCGCGACGCCGCCGCCGAGCGCGGACTGTCCGAGGTCGCGGTGGGTGGACTCGTGTCCAACACGATGCAGCCGCGCTCGATCGGCTCGGTCGAGATCGACGACACCTCCCTGACCGTGTACCTGTCGGCGCCGTCCACGCCTGCCACCCTCGACGAGCTGCGCGCCCTGAGCATCCCCACCGCGAGCGGTATCGTGCGGCTGGACGAGATCGCGAGCGTCGAGCAGACGCAGGGTCCGACCTCGATCACCACGGTGCGCGGACAGCAGACGGCCACGGTCACCGTCACCCCCACCAGCGACGACTTGAATGCGGCATCGGCGGCGGTCACGAGCGCCCTCGCCGACACCGAGCTGCCCTCGTCCGCGACGGCCGAGGTCGGCGGCGTGCTCACCCAGCAGCAGGAAGGCTTCCAGCAGCTGGGCCTGGCGCTGCTGGCCGCGATCCTGATCGTCTACATCATCATGGTGGCGTCGTTCCGCTCGCTGCTGCAGCCCGTGCTGCTGCTCGTGTCGGTGCCGTTCGCCGCGACCGGCTGGATCCTGCTGCAGCTCGCCAGCGGCATCCCGGTCGGGATCGCCTCGCTGATCGGGCTGCTGATGCTGATCGGTATCGTCGTGACGAACGCGATCGTGCTGATCGACCTGGTGAATCAGTACC
Organism: Microbacterium hanjuni; assembly: GCF_043556395.1. Lineage (NCBI taxonomy): Bacteria > Bacillati > Actinomycetota > Actinomycetes > Micrococcales > Microbacteriaceae > Microbacterium > Microbacterium hanjuni. Next base: position 304,183 of record NZ_JBIGIK010000002.1, on the reverse strand, counting down.
GGCGCAAGGGTCTCAGCGTGGTGGATGCCACCATCGCGGGCGGTTCACGACGACTGCGCCCGATCCTCATGACCGCGCTGGCCACGATCTTCGCCCTCACGCCCATGGCGCTCGGCGTGACCGGGCACGGGGGGTTCATCTCGCAGCCGCTGGCGATCGTCGTGATCGGCGGGCTGGTGTCGTCGACATTCTTGACGCTGCTCGTGCTGCCGACCCTCTACGCGCTCGTGGAAGGGGCTCGTGAGCGGCGTGCTGAGCGGCGCGCAGGGCGCCGGGGCGGACCCGAGGCGCGGGACGGCGGGGGCTCGCCGCGTCCGCACGCAGGACCGACGAGCGGCGCAGCGGCGCCGGACGCGTCGTCGACGCCGGCAGCGGACGGCGGGCCGGAGTCAGAGCGCGCCGGCGAGCAGGCGTCGCACGGTGCGCCCGATACAGTGCCGTCTCGACGGGAGTATCGACGGGAGCATCCGTCGAGCTGAGGCTCTTCACCGACCCCGCCACGCACCGGGTGAACACCGCCGACCACGCGAACATGGCGCTGGTGGCGATGACCTCGAACAGGGCGAGGTTGATGGTCTCGGTCACGAACAGCGATGCGCTGATGAAGATGACCACGAAGGCCATCGCCGTGGAGTAGATGAGCCGCTTGGGAAGGCGGTGCATGAGGAACGGCGACGACAGCAGCAGTGCGGCGAAGCCGAGCACCATGCTGCCGGCGACGTTGTCGTGCATCGTCTTGTTCACGTTGAGCGGGATGCACCCGACGAGGGCCAGGTTGACGCCCACGATGCTCAGGCAGATCTGAGCGGTCAGCGCGGTGCCGCGCCGCACGGAATGGCGCTGGATGCGACGCAGATCGCGACCGACGCTGTGGGCGTAGAGCGTCACGACGATGCCGGACACCATCAGGGTGCCGTTGAACAGCCACCCCGAGGTGTCGCGGAACGTGCCGAGCCGGCTGAAGTGCAGGTGCCACCAGAGCGGGTCGGTGGTGGTCACGATGGAGGCGAAGATCCCCCCGAGCAGCACGATCAGCGCGGCGGAGCCGAAGTGCATGGTGGTGAGACGCGACAGCACGGCGGCCGGCGTCGGGATCACGATCGGGAAGGGCAGCGGGGTGGCGAAGCTCGCAGCGGGCATTTTCCATCCAGGACGAACGGGGCGTCCCACCCCCGCGAGACCCCCAGACCCCGTCGCCCCATCGGCAGGTAGAACGCCGGGAAGTGGTCCACATCAGATGTTCGCGCCCCAGCGCAACGGCAAGCCGTCCCGCTCATGGTAGCGCCCGTGGGAGTCGCGTGGGTTACCGGATATCGCGCGTCGGCGCAGCATCCTGTTCGGCGCGTCGCGAATCAGGCCGCGAGGGGCGCTCAGGCGAGCTCGACGCCCCACTCCAGCGACCACTCTTCGCCGGGTGCCAGACGCCGCAGTCCGACCCCGGAGTTGAAGGCGTCCGCGGGCGCGGTCATCGGCTCCACCGCGACCGCCAGGGGCTGTCCGGGGTAGCGGTCGGTCGTGAACACCTGCGCCCAGTCGAAGCCCTCGCCCTGCCAGAGCGTGAGGATCCGGCCGTCGGGCGCCGTGAGGGTGTGTCGGATCCGACCGTCCGCCCCGCGATCCAGCCCGCGGTACGCCGTGTCGAGGGAAAGGTCGCCCAGGCGGCGGCCGCCGCGGAGGTCGGTCGCCTCGTCGACGTCCCGCTCGTCGATCGGAAGGCTGCGTTCGTCGAGCACGAGGCGGCGGGTACCACTGGAGCGGATGACGAGATCGGCGGTCGGCACCCCGCCGATCTGCAGATAGGGGTGCACCCCGAGGGCGACCGGTGCCGCGCCCGAGCCGACGTTCTGCACCACGTGGGCGATGTGCAGGCCGCGATCGGTGAGGGTGAAGGTCACTGCCGTCGCCAGGTGGTAGGGGTAGCCGGTCTGCGGGAACACGTCGGCGCGCAGGGTGAGGGTGTCGGTGGGGGCGGCATCCGCGGTGTAGGCACCGAAGCGCAGCAGCCCGTGGCTGGCGTTTCCGAGAGCGGGTTCGGAGATCGCGAGGCGGCGGACCGTTCCCTCGTCGTCCCAGATGCCGTCGCGGATGCGATTGGGCCACGGCACGAGGACGACCCCGGATGCTGCGGGCGTCGGCGAATCGTCGGAGTAGCGGGGAGCCAGATCCGTACCGTCCACGGTGAGCGCGCGCAGCGCCGCCCCGACCTGGGCGACCTCCGCGGTGACCGTGCCGCGGGTCAGAGTGAAGCGGTGGCCGGTGGGATCGGTACTCATGCGGCGCTCCTCGCTCGGCGGTCGGACGCAGCATCCGTCGCCCCTCCACCCTAGGTGCGAGGGAGGCGTCTTCACAGGGGAGTGGGATAGCGTTGGCAGGTCGGCGGAGGACACCGCGCTGAGGCGCGTGCAATTCTGTCAGTCCTCGGGGCCGATTCCAGGGGCCGATCTGCGCCCCGGACCATAACAGGAATGGCCCCGGCCGACGGTAGTCCGGGTAGTCCGCGCGAGCGCGGACGCTGTTCTCGTGCGAGAACTCAGAAGGACACACCCATGCCCAAGAACAAGAAGCCGGCCGGCGGCCGGCCCGCGAAGAACTTCGAGCCGCGGTACGGCGACAAGCCCGCCTACCAGGATCGCAAGCGTCGCCCCGACGAGGCCGGTTCCTCGTGGTCGGCGAGCAAGCCCGGCAGCAAGAGCCCCAGCCACCGGGGTCACCGCCCCGCCGAGGCGACCGACGCCGCCCCCAAGCGCCGTTGGACTGCGCAGGAGCGCGCCGGCCGCGACGCCTCCCGCGGCATCCGCACGCACTCGGCCGGCGCAGCGCGCCACGAGGAGCGCCCCGCCCGCTCGTACGACGATCGCCCCGCGCGTTCGTTCGACCGCCCCGCGCGTTCGTTCGACGAGCGTCCGGCCCGCTCGAACGACCGTCCTGCACGCTCCTACGACGAGCGTCCCGCGCGTTCGAACGATCGCCCCACGCGTTCCTCCGACGATCGCCCCGCCCGCTCCTTCGATCGCCCCGTGCGCTCGAACGACGACCGTCCGGCGCGGTCCTTCGATCGCCCGGCCCGCTCGAACGACCGCCCCGTGCGTTCGAACGACCGCCCGGTGCGTTCCTATGACGAGCGGCCGCGTCGCGATGACCGTCCGGCCCGTTCCAACGACGAGCGTCCGGCCCGCTCCTTCGACCGCCCGGCGCGGTCCTTCGATGACCGGCCCGATCGTCCGAACGATCGTCCCGCTCCGACCTTCGCCGAGCGTCAGGCGCGTCTGAAAGATCGCCCCGCCCGCTCCGCCCGCTCCTTCGATCCCCGCCCGCGGCGTGCGTCCGACGAGCGTCCGGCCCGTTCCGACGAGCGTCCGACGCGTTCCTTCGACCGCCGGGAGCGTCCGGCCCGCGAAGAGCGTCCTGGTCGCTCCGACTGGAGCAAGCCGGCGCGCACCACTCAGCAGGAGAACCGTGTCGACACCGTGCACGAGCGCCTGCAGGCGGAGGCCGTCGACGCGACGAGCGTCGGAGAAGCGTCCTTCGCCGACCTCGGCCTCGGCCAGAACATCGTGCAGGTGCTCACCGAGCTCGGCGCGCCGAGCCCCTTCCCCATTCAGGCAGCCACCGTCGCGCCGATCCTCGAGGGTCGCGACGTGCTCGCCCGCGGGCGCACCGGTTCCGGGAAGACGATCGCCTTCGGCGCTCCGCTCGTGGAAAGCGTGCTGCGTGCCGGCGCGGGGCAGAAGCGTGCTTTCGCCCGGAAGCCCCGCGCGCTGATCCTCGCGCCCACCCGCGAGTTGGCTCTGCAGATCGACCGCACCGTGCAGCCGATCGCGCGCAGCGTGGGCCTGTTCACGACGCAGATCTACGGTGGCGTGCCCCAGGGCCGCCAGGTCGGAGCGCTGCGTAAGGGCGTCGACATCATCATCGGTACCCCCGGCCGCATCGAGGACCTCATCGAGCAGGGCAAGCTCGACCTGTCCGAGGTCACCATCGCGGTGCTCGACGAGGCCGACCACATGTGCGAGCTCGGTTTCCTCGAGCCGGTGCAGCGCATCCTGCGCCACACCGCGGAGGGCAGCCAGAAGCTGCTGTTCTCGGCGACGCTCGACCGCGAGGTCGCAGCTCTCGTCGACGAGTTCCTCGTGGAGCCCGCCGTCTACGAGGTCGCCGGTGAAGACCAGGACTCGGGCACGATCGAGCACCGCGTGCTCGTGATCGATCACCGCGACAAGGCCGCGATCCTCACCTCGCTCGTCGACCGCGACGGCAAGACCCTCGTGTTCGCCCGCACCCGCGCCTACGCCGAGATGCTCGCCGAGCAGTTCGACGACGCCGGTATCTCGGCGGTCGCCCTGCACGGTGACCTCAACCAGGCCAAGCGCACGCGCAACCTTGAGCGACTGACCTCCGGACGCGTGCAGGTGCTCGTCGCCACCGACGTCGCCGCCCGCGGCATCCACGTCGACGACATCGACCTCGTCGTTCAGGCCGACCCGCCGGACGAGTACAAGACCTACATGCACCGCTCGGGTCGCACCGGCCGCGCGGGCCGCGCCGGCCGGGTCGTGTCGCTCATCACGCGTCAGCGCCAGCGGCGCATGACCGAGCTGCTCGACCGTGCCGAGATCGACGCGCCCTTCGAGGACGCGCGTCCCGGCGACGACCTGCTCGAGGAGCTCAGCGGCCGCCAGGCGTCGAACGTCGCCGGCTGATCCCGCGCGCTTCGGCGCCGGCATCCACCCTGCTCCCCTGTCACGAACTGCGGCTACCACCCGCACGTTGTGACAGGGGAGTGGTGTCGTTAAAGGCTCCCCTGTCACGACCTGCGAGTATCACCCGCGTTCTGCGACAGGTGAGCGGTGTCGTCAACGACCGCGCGCCCGGGTCAGAAGAGGGTGGCCGGTTCGATCCGCGGGCGGAGTGTGGGCGTGGCCAGCGGCGTGCGGGCAGCGAGTCCGGGCTGGGGGCGACCGCGGGGGTGCTCGTCCTCGTCGTGCCCGTCGAGGCGGTGCATCCGCAGCAGCGGGCGCACCCGTTTCGCGAGCCACGAACGGTAGAGCTTGGGCGCCTGCGACGACACCCCCGGGTACAGTCCCCGGTACGACGACACCAGCTCGGGATGCTCGCGCTCGAGCCACTGGAAGAACCAGGGCTTCACACCCGCGCGCAGGTGCAGCGCGCCGTAGACGACCCGCACGGCTCCGGCCTCGCGGATGCGCCGCAACGCATCGTCGAGCGCGGCGACGGAGTCGGTGAGGTGCGGCATGACGGGCATGAGGAACACGGTGACGGCGAATCCGGCCTCCGTCGCCGCGCGCACGGTGTCGAGGCGCGCCTGCGTCGACGGCGTGCCGGGTTCGATCGAGTGCTGCAGGGCGTCGTCGAAGATCGCGATCGACATGGCCAGTGAGACCCGAACGGATGCTGCCGCCTCGGTCAGCAGGGGCAGGTCGCGCCGCATCAGCGAGCCCTTGGTGAGGATCGAGAACGGCGTTCCCGACTCCGCCAGCGCCCCGATGATCGCGGGCATCAGCCGGTAGCGGCCCTCGGAGCGTTGATAGGGATCGGTGTTGGTGCCGAGCATCACGGGCTCACGCGTCCACGACCCGCGTCGCAGCTCTTTCTGCAGCACCTCCGCGACGTTGATCTTGACCACGATCTGCGAGTCGAAGTCGTTGCCCGCGTCGAGGTCCAGGTATTCGTGCGTCCCTCGGGCGAAGCAGTAGGTGCACGCGTGACTGCACCCGCGGTAGGGGTTCACGGTCCAGTCGAACGGCATGGCCGACACGCCCGGAACCCGGTTCAGGGCGCTCTTGCAGAGCACCTCGTGGAAGGTCATCCCCGCGAACTCGGGGGTCGTGACCGAGCGGACGAGCCCGTCCATCTGTTCCATACCGGGGAGGGCCGCAGCATCCGCCACACCCAACTGCTGTCCTTGCCATCGCATCTTTCCATGGGAACAGATGTACGAAAGAGTGTCAAGTGCGCAAGCGTCCACAATCGAAGGACGCGCCGCTGCCTCGCCACGGCGCGGGTCGTCGGACACAATGGGAGGGTGACGTTGCCCGGTACGTCCTCCCCCCGCTCGCGCCGTGAGGCGCGGGTGATGAGCGAGCGCTCCGACACCCTCGCCACCCCGATCGCCCAGCACGCGCGTCATCGCGAGGCGGGGATCCGCACCTTCTTCATCGCCGCAGCCTCCGCCGCCCTCGTCTTCGGCGGGTCGGGCGCCGTCACCGCTGCGGTGACCGGCGGCATGGTCGCCGAACTGGCGGAAGCTCCCCCGATCGCCCTGCCGCAGCCGGTCGATCGGCCGACGATCGGCGCCACGGTGCAGCCGATGCCCGCCGAGGGTCTGCCCGCCCCGACGTTCGACGTCACGGCGGCCGGTACGGCGCTCTGCGACGACCCCGACTTCCTCCGCACGCTCGAATCGGGCGATGACGCCGCGGTGATCGACGCCGCCGGAGGTGCCGAGACCTTCCGCTCGATGATCGCGACCGGCACGGCCGCGTGCATCCCCCTCGATGATCCGACGCGTGCATGGGTCGTCGTGAACAAGCAGCGCCCGTTCGCGCCCAACGACTACACGCCCTTCCCCCTGGCCATGCCCGCGACGGTGCAGAGCCTCGAGGGCGGTGAGTTGCGATCGGATGCTGCGGACGCCCTCGATGCGATGGCGCAGGCCGCGCGCGCCGCCGGCGCCGGGGACATCGCGATGGAGAGCGGCTACCGCTCGTACGCGACCCAGCAGACCACCTACCGCGGGCACGTCGGTGACCGCGGGGTCGAGGGCGCCGACCTCGTGAGCGCTCGCCCCGGATTCAGTGAGCACCAGTCGGGCTTGGGCGCCGACGTCGTGGCGTGCGGCGAAGCGGGCTGCGGCACGATCGACGAGCTGGCCGCGACCACGCAGGGCGCGTGGATCACCGAGCACGCCTGGGAGCACGGCTGGATCGTGCGCTACCTCGACGGACGCACCGACGTCACGGGCTACCTCCCCGAGCCGTGGCACCTCCGTTACGTCGGCCCCGAGATCGCCCGGCTCTACCACGACGGTGGGTACAGCACGCTCGAGGAGTTCTTCGGCCTTCCCGCCGCGCCCGACTACGCCTCCTAACCGGCGCGCTCGCCGCACCCCCGGATCGTCGAGTACGCACGTACTCGACGAAACCCCACGCTTTCGGGCGCGATGACGTGCGTGCTGGTCGAGTACGTACGTTCTGGACGGATCACACGGGCGAAGGGGGAGAGCGGATGCTGCCGCTCGCGCGCGTCTACGCGGAGCAGGTGCGCTGTTCGGCGGTGGAGCCGTTGACGTTCGAGGGGAGCTGGACCGCGTCATCCGGCGCGGGGGGAGTCGCGCTGGCGGACGGATCGGGGACGGGCGTCTCGGAGGGAACCGCGCCGTCGGTCGGGCCGGCCTCGATGACTCCACCGTTCGATCCCAGGTCGCCCGTCAGCTCGAGGGGGCGGTTCTGCGCGAGCGCATCCCAGAGCTTCTTGGCGGCCGCCTGGTCGGGCACCACCTTGTTCTTGTCGGCGGGGTCGTCGTTCACGGGGAACTGGACGAACACGATGTCGGAGGTCGGCACGTCCTTCGCCGCGAGAGCCAGCTGAACGATGCGCAGCGGGTTCGCGAGGCTCTCGCTGGGCTCGATGTTGTGCGCGGCCGCGGTGGCGAGACGCAGCACCGCGGCGGGGTCGGAAAGGACTCCCTCGCTGGTCAGCTTGCGCGTAAGGCTCGAGAGGTATTGCTGCTGGTTGCCGATGCGCGCCAGGTCGCTGCCGTCGCCGATGCCCTTGCGAACGCGGAGGAACTTCAGCGCGTCCTCCCCCTGAACCACGCGCGGGCCTGCGGGCCAGTCGATACCCGTGTTCGAGTCGCGGAGGCCGCCCTCGCCGATGCACACCTCGACCCCGCCGATCGCCTCGGTGATCGCGATCACGTTGCCGAAGCTCGCCTTCGCGGCGAAGCCGATGTCGAGCCCGCTGAGCTTCGACACGGTCTTGACGACGCAGTTGAGGCCGCCGTCGCCGTACGCGGAGTTGATCGCCTGCTTGCTCATCGCGGAGTGGATCGAGCCGTCCTTCCCCGCGCACTCCGGGATCGGGATCATCAGGTCGCGGGGGAACGACACGACGGTCACCCTGCGCGGATTGTCGGAGACATGGACGAGCATGTTGACGTCGTTCAGCTGGCCGCCGGCGTCGGGGCCGGTGCACCGGCCGGGGAAGAGCTGCACCAGTTCGGGCTCGCACTCGTCGGTGCCGACGATGAGCACGTCGAACGGCCCCTCGTACGCCCCGATCGACGGGGGTTGAGCCACGACGGTGTCGAGCTCGACGGCGTTGTTCTCGATGCTGGAGGTGAGGTCGTACGCCGTGTAGGCGATCGTGCCGGCGCCCGAGACGAGCAGCACGACGACGGCGACGGCGAGGAGGGTGAACACCTGACCGAGGGCGCTCGGCGAACCCAGCCGCGCGTGGCGCGCTACGGTCTTGCGGCGTCGTGCCATCGGTCCCCCCTCCGCTCGAGCATGAGTCTAGACAGCAGACGCCGCGTCATCGGTGCAGCGGCGCGGCGCGCTGCCCTCCTCGCACACCGGCGAGCTGCCCGGGTCACCGGGCGACGCGTGGGCGCCGCCTCGCCATGCGGGCGACCCCCGCGCGGCGCAGCGCATCGGCGATCACGATCCCCACGAAGACCCCGACCGCGGCCGAGGCCATGGTCAACAGCACGAACACCAGCTGCAACGGCCAGGGGAAGGAGAAGAGATCGAAGGATGCTGCCGCCAGCAGCGGGTAGACGATCCCGACGACGACCGCCCCGGCGTAGTACTGCCAGGTGCGCCAGAAGCGGTAGAGCACGATGAGGAACGGCAGCTCGGCGAAGAAGGCCCACCAGACGTTGGTGGCGACGCTCGCGAACCCGTACCCCGAGAACGGCACGATCACGAGGCCGGAGATGAGACCGACCAGCAGCCCGGCCAGCGGGCGCTCGAGCAGGCGCAGCGCGACGACCGCCGGAAGCAACCAGATGCCGGCGAGCGCGACCGTTACGAACGGCACGGTCGCGAACAGCGCGGTCGAGATCCAGTTGGCCCCGGCGAGCACGATCCCCCCGGCGACTCCGATCGCGGCGCAGGTGAGGAGGTAGGCGGTGGAGACGCGTGACATGGTCGATCCTTCGGTTCAGACGGAGGGCCAGAAAGGCGACAGCAGGACGGTGGCCGTCGCCGCCCAGAAGAGCAGGACGAAGACGAGATCTCGGGCGCGCAGGGGTACGAGGTGCCGCTCGGTGCGCGTGGGGTAGGCACCGAACGCCCGCGAATCCATCGCCAGCGCGACCCGCTCGGCGTGGCGGATGGCGCCGGCGAGAAGGGGTACGACGTAGCCCGCCCACCGCGCGACGGCGGCGACCGGACCTCGACCGCCGTGGGCGCCGCGCACCCGGTGGGCTTGCCGGATCACCTCGAGCTCGTAGCCGAATCGCGGCACGAAGCGGAACGCGGCCAGAGCGGTGTAGCCCACCCGGTAGGGCACGCGCAGCTGCTGCACGAGCGATCGCACCAGGTCGGGCCCGGTCGTGGTGAGTCCCCCGATCAGCGCGAGCGTCGCGATCGCTCCCAGGCGCAGGGCGGTGGCGAAGCCGACCGCGAGGGCACCGCCGTAGAGGGTCCACCCGCCCATCTGCAGCACTACGAGCGACTGGTCCACCCGCGCCGCGTCGGTCCAGACCGAGAACCCCACGCCGACCACGATGATCGCCGCGGGAACCCCGAGGAGCAGCAGCGCCAGCATCCGCCCGCTCAGTCGTGCCCCGATCAGGAGCACCGCGTACGCGAGCAGGAGGAAGACCAGGGGCGTTCGGAGGTCGCGGACGAAGACCAGCGTGATCATCGCCGGGAGCGGGCCGGCGATCTTCGCGAGGGGGTTCAGCGCGGCGAGGAAGCGCACCCCGCGGGCGGGCTGCGCCTCGGCGTAGGGGTCGATCGCGGTCGTCACGGCGGTCACGGCAGCGAGCCGGGGAGGTCGGCGAGGCGGGTGACGCCCGCGAGGGACGGATGCAGTTCCAAGCCGCGGAGGGCGCGGCGCAGCGGCGGTGGGCGGAGGCCTGCCCGCTCGATGAGGGCGTCGTCTCCGAACACCTCGGTGGTCGGAGCGTTCGCCAGCACCCGGCCGTCGCTCATCACCACCGTGCGGTCGGCGTACTCGGTCACGAGCTGCATGTCATGGGTGACCACGACGATCGTGGTCCCTTCGCGCTGCAGCTCGCGCAGCAGCGACAGGAGTTCGTCGGCGCGCGCGCGATCCTGGCCGAAGGTCGGCTCGTCGAGCACGAGGATGCGAGCGCCGCCCACCAGGGCGGTGCCGACGGAGAGGCGCCGCTTCTGTCCGCCGGAGAGGAGGAACGGGTGCGATCGGGCGTGGTGGCTCAGTCCGAACCGCTCGAGGAGGGCGTGCACGCGGGCGTGGATGTCGTCGTCGGGCAGTCGCAGCATCCGCAGACCGTGCGCCAGTTCGTCGAACACGCTGTGCGCGAGGAACTGGTGCTCGGGGTTCTGGAAGACGAATCCGACCCGGGCCGCGAGGGTGCGCGCGTCGGCGCGGTGCACGTCGAGACCGTCCACGGTGACCGTGCCACGCGGCGGGCGCAGTACTCCCGCGATCGCCTGCACGAGGCTCGTTTTGCCGGCGCCGTTGGCCCCGATGACCGCGACGAACTCGCCCGCGGCGATGTCGAGGTCGATGTCGTGCAGCACGGGGGAGCGCCCGCGGGTGAGCGTGAGCCCCCGCACCCGGATGACCGGAGGTCCCGCCGGAGGAGAATCGGCCGAGGGGAGGAGCGTGGGGGCCCGGATCTCCTCCGCTGGGCCGAAGCTCCGCGGTTCGGGCTGCTGCGCGAGCGCGGCGTGCAGGGCGTCGGGGCTCAGCGGCAGGGGATCGAGCGCGTACCCCGCCCGCCGCAGGCGCAGCGCTGCCAGCGTCGAGGTCGGCAGCCAGACCCCGAGGGCGAGCAGCTCTTCGGCGCGGCCGCGCAGCACCTCGTCGACGGTCCCGTCGGCGACCACACGCCCGCCGGCGTCGAGCGCCACCACGCGATCGACCAGTTCCACCGCGGCATCGAGGTTGTGCTCGATGAGCACCACGGCCCGATCTCCCGCCGCGACGAGGTCGCCGAGGGCGGCGTAGACCTCCTCGATGCCGCGCGGGTCGAGGTTGGCGGTCGGCTCGTCCAGCACGAGCAACGGCGAACCCATCGCGAGCGCGCAGGCGATCGCGAGGCGTTGACGCCCACCCCCGGAGAGGCGGTCGGGATTCTCGGGGCGCCGATGCCACAGCCCCACTCGCCGCAGCGCGCTCTCGACGCGCGCGAGCACCTCGGCCACGGGGAGCTTGAGGTTCTCCGGTCCGAAGGCGACCTCGTCGAGCACCGATCCCGTCACGAGTTGGGCATCGGGGTCTTGGAAGACCATCGCCACGCTCGTGCTGAGTTCGGCGACTGCGGTGGTGGCAGCATCCCTCCCGCCGACGTGCACCGAACCCGTCACCGTCGCGGGGACGGCTTGGGGGATCAGTCCGTTGAGGGCGAGCGCGAGGGTGGACTTCCCCGAACCGCTGGGTCCGAGCAAGAGCACGACCTCGCCGGCCGATACGTCGAAGGTGACGTCGGCGGGAGTGGCGGTCGGGGCGTCGTCGTGGGTGATCCCCAGGCCGCGCACACGCAGCAGGGGGTCGAGGCTCACTCTGTAAGGTTAGCCGACCCTAACTAGCGCGTGGAGGACGGTCAGCGGCGGCGGGCGACGCCGGCTCGCCGGAGCCCCGCTCCGACGCCGAGGGCGACGGCCGTCCACGCGACAGGGCCGAGCACGGCGAGCACGAGATAGGTCACGCCCGCCCACGCGGGCAGGGTGGAGAGGTGCGCCGCGAACGCAACGGCCACCGCGACGATCGCGCCGATGATGACGGCCGAGATGAAGAAGCGCCAGGCGCCCCAGACCCGATAGCGCGTGACGGCGGCGACGAGCTCCTGGATGCCGCCGAACAGCACCGCCGTTCCGAGGAACTGCACGGCGAACTGCGGCGCGACGGCGCTGGAGACGAGGGCGGCCAGCACGTGGGTCAGCAGCGCCACCCACGGCAGCCGGAGGGTCTCCTGGGCGATGATCCCGGGCATGACGTGCGCGCCCAGCACGAAGCCGTAAACGATCGGCAGCGAAGCGAGCACGACGGGGGTGACCCAGCCCGCAATCCCTCCGACGACACCCGTGGCGACACCGATCGCGGCGCAGACCAGCAGCACGCGGGTCGAGATTCGGGATGCTGTCGCCACGCTCTCAGAGTATCGTCCGGCCGGAGGGCTCGCGGCCGAGCGGTCAGTCGGCGACGCGGATGCCGAGCCGCTCGGCGAACACGTCGGCGAGCTGGGCGACCTGGAAGGTGTTGAGGGTCGCTCCGCGGAGGCCCTCGATCCCCGTGAGCTGCTGCAGCTCGGCGCCCCGCAGGTCGACCTGCGACAGCGTGGCGTCGGTGAGATCGAGCGCCGCGACCCGCGCGCCGGCGAAAGCGACGCGGGTGGCTCGAGCCCCGCCCAGGTCGAGTTCGTCGAGCGTGCAGTCGGTGAACAGCACATCGCGGAGGTCAGCGCCCCGCAGGTTCAGGTAGCCGATCTTGCACCCCACGAAATGCACCGACTGCCACCCGGCGCCGTGCGCCTCGACCGAGCCGAGCCGGGAGCGCGCGATCTCGACGTCACGCCAGTGCGAGCGCGCCGCTCGCAGTACGGGCGCGTTGAGCCGGTCGATCGTGGTGTCGACGATGCGGGCGGTGCGCAGGTCGACGTCGTGGGCCGACACGTCCGACAGTGCGCTCTCGCTCAGGGCCAGATCGGCGAGGTCGCGGCCGTCGAGATCGATCCCCTCGAACCGCACGCCGTCGACGGCGGCACCGGCGCGCAGGGCATCGGTGTCGCCGGGGACGAGGTGCGGGAGCACGATCGGGGTGATGCGCGGTGCGACCAGGGGCATCCGCCGCGCCATCAGCGCCGTCGCCGGGGGGTGAGGCGCACGCCGGGCAGCGGCGGGGCGGGGATGCGTTCGTCACCGTGTCCGACCACGTGCGCGAACCTTTCGGTGCCGGCCTCCCACTGCTCGCGGGCATCGACGATCTCGTCGTGGCTGCGCCCCACGAAGTTCCACCACATCACGATGTCGGCCTCGAACGGTTCGCCGCCGAGGAGGAACACGGTCGCGCCCTCGATACTGCTGAGCTCGACAGCATCCCGCCTCGATCCGAGGTAGAGCAGGTGCGAGCTGTCGAAGCCCGGGGATGCTGCACCCTCGTCCTCGAGTGCGGCCGCACCGAAGACGCCGACCACGGCGTACTCCCAGTCCTCGCGCAGCGGAAGCCGCACGGTGGCCCCGGCGGGGATGCGCACCTCGGCCCCGACGATCGGGGTGTACACGGTGGCGGGCGAGGTGGCGCCGGCGAATTCACCCATGACCACCGTGGCGTCGGCGCCCGCGCCGAGGTCGACCTCGGGCAGCTCGGCATGCTGCTCGAAGGCGGACCCGCCGTGACGGCGCTCCTCGGGGAGGGCCACCCACAGCTGCAGGGCATCGAGCGGAACGGGGCCGTCTCCCACGGAGTATTCCGAATGGGCGATGCCCGCCCCGCTCGTCATCAGGTTGAGCACTCCGCGGCGGACGACGACGTCGCTGCCCACCGCATCCCGGTGCCTGACCTCTCCGACGAACGGCCACGTGACCGTCTGCAGCCCGATGTGCGGATGCGGCTCGACGCGCATCCGTGTGTCCTGCGGTCCGAACCGGTCGAGGAAGCACCACGCTCCGACCATCGGCAACGCGCGCTGGGGGAGGCTGCGGTGCACCGACATCGCCCGGACGCCCCCGAGGGGGACCTCGCGGGCTTCGAGCAGGAGGGTCTGCGGACCCAGCGGGACCCTCGGCTGTTCCGTCACCGGCTCTTCGCGCACCGGGGCTTCACGTGGATCGCCGTCGAGGCGGGTCACGAGGTGGGTTCGTCGACCGCGGCATCCTCGTCTTCGTCCGGCCATTCGATGACGAGTCCGGGGACCTCGTGGTCCTGCAGGTACGCGGCCACGAAGGGGCACTGCGGCACCACGGCGATCCCGCGGGCCGCCAGATCGGTCAGGGCCTCCTTGACGAGGGTCGAACCGAGCCCGCGGCCGCCCCACGCGGGGTCGATCTGGGTGTGGGTCATGACCACGCGTCCGTCGTCGAGCACGAACGCGGCGAATCCCGCGACGGCGTCGCCGACGCGGATGTCGTAGCGGGATGCTTCGTCGTCGCGCGTGACGGTGACGGTCTCGCTCGTGGGGGTCTCAGCGCTCATCGGGGTGTCCTCTCGTCGTGCAGCCTCCAACGTAGGCGGGCCTCGACGTGTTCCGCCAGGGCGCGACCGGGCGTTGCACGTTTGCCGAACCTGTGCGCCGACGCGGTACCGTCGAGGAGGCACCACCCGGTCGCCCGGCGGAGAGGATCCCACGTGATGGAGACAGCTGCCTTTCTCGCGGTGGCGCTGACGGTAGCGGTCGTCGTGCTCATCGTCGGTGCGGCCTGGCACATCTGGTACGCCCTGGGGCTGGCCCGGGTGCTGCAGAGCCACGGCGTCGAGCCGTGGCGGGCGTGGGTGCCGCTGCTGAACGACGCCGAGATCCTGCGGATGGGGCGCATCGACCCGGTCAAGGCCGCGTTGCTGCTCGTTCCGCTCGTGGCCGTGTACGGCGTCGTCCTGCGTGCGATCGCCGCCCACCGCGTGAACATCGGCGTCGGGCGGGGTGCGGGCGCCACGGTGCTCGCCGTCCTGCTGCCGCCGGTCTGGGCGATGGTGATCGCCGGCGCCGAGCCGATCGCCACCGGCGCGGCGGCGGACGACGATGACGAAGCCGACGAAGCGCCCCTCGCGCTGAGCGCGGGCGGCGTTCGCGCCGTGCCCGCCCTCGCACCGGCGGGGCCGCCCGCGGTGGCGCCGATCGCCCCGGGCGCCGCCTGGGCTCCCGCGGCCGCCCCGGTCGCCGCGCCGCCCGCGCCGCTCCCCGAGCCCCCCGTCATCGCGTCCCCGGTGATCCAGGCCCCTGTCATCGCGTCCCCTGTCATAACAGCGGCTCCGCTGACGCCGCCGCCCGCGGCGCCGGTGGTCGAGCCGGTCACGCCGGACGTCGCGGACGCGACGTCGTACCGCCGCCGCTCGCGGGAAGACCCGATCGACGACGAGACCTCGATCGTGCGCGGTCCGCGCAGCTGGGAGCTCGTGCTGCCCTCGGGTGAGGCGCTCGCCGTCACGGCCCGCACCATCGTGCTCGGACGCAAGCCGCTGCTGCGCCGCGGCGAGGCGCAGTACGTCACGGTCGACGATGACACCCGCACCGTCTCCAAGGAGCACGCGCAACTGCAGTGGAGCGGCGAGGGATGGCTGATCACCGACCTCGGCTCGGTCAACGGCATCGCTCTGCTCGACCCGCAGGGAGTCGCGCAGCAGGTCGCCCCAGGCGCCTCGGTGCCGGTCGACGGGGAGTTCCTCCTCGGCGACGCGCGGTTGAGCGTTCGCCGGGTCGACACGGCCTAGCCGGCGCGGTCAGGGACCGGGGGAGTCCCCGAAGAGTCCGCCGCGGCCGGTCGGGGTGCGCGAGGAGGACACGGAAGCTTCCGCGCGCCGCCGAGTCACGAACACGCTGAGGGCACCGACGGCGGCGAGCACGACGAGCGCGACGATCGCGGTGGTCGCGGCGATGCCCAGGGCCTCGGCATCGGGCCCGGGGTCGTCGCTCACCGAGATCGGTGCGGCAGCGTCCTGGGTGCGGGCGGGTGCGGGGGTGGTGAGGAACGGGCTCGCGGGCCCCCGGATATCGGCTCCGGGCACCAGCGCGATCGCATCGAACGGCTGCACGACGCCCCAGCCGGCCTCGTCGGAGCGCGTATCCGGGTCGGCGCGTACCGCCGTCGCCTCCAGACGGTAGGCCCATTGTTCGGGGGTCTCGTCCGGGAAGGCTGCCGCGACGAGCGCCGCCGCCGCCGAGACGTAACCGGCGGCGTAACTGGTGGCGGCCTCCTCGACCGCGTACGCGCAGTCGCCTCCGAGGGCGGAGGTCGTCGCGATCTCCTGCCCGGGCGCGGAGATCGCCACGTGCGGGCCATGGATGCTCGCCTCGGTCGGGGCTCCCGAGAGATCGGATGCTGCGACCCCCAGCGCGCCGGCGGCGCCGGCCGGGTACCGCTCGCCGTCCCCGTCGTTCTCCTCCAGCGCCAGCGTGGAGTCGCGGTTTCCCGAACTGCCCACCACCAGGCTGCCCGACGCGGTGGCGTAGGCGACGGCCTCGGCGAGGGCGGGGTCTGCGGCAGCCGTGCTCATCGAGACGTTGATGACCTGAGCGCCCTGATCCGCGGCGTAGCGGATGCCCTCCGCGATGCGGGCGGTCGAGGGCCCGAACCCCGCCTCCACCTCCTGGTCGGAGGTGCCGGCGAACACGCGGACGGGCAGGATCTTCGCCTCCGGCGCGAGCCCGACGATCCCCGAACCCTCGATGAGACGCGCGGCGATCTGACCGGCGATGGCCGTCCCGTGCCCGTAGGAGTCGGCGGTACCGGCCGCGTCCGTGCCGTCGGGCACGAGATTCACGCCGCCGCTGACCGCGGCCGCAAGGTGGGGGTTGGCCGCTGCGACCCCGGAATCGACGACGGCGACGGTCACGCCCGCTCCGCGCGTGACCGACCACGCGGCCTCGCTCTGCAGCGTTTCGAGGGCGGGCGGGGTCTCGGGGATGCGGGTGGCGGCGCTGCACTGCTCCTGGGCCGCCGCGCGCCACGGCGAAGCGTTCGTCATCGCGGCCTGGGCGCCGGCGCCGAAGGTCAGCACCAGGGCGAGCCCCAGCATCCCGGCAGCAGCCGACCGCGTCGCTCTCGCGCGGGTCACGGTGCCTCGGCGGTAGGGGGAAGCCCCGCCGCGGCCTCGCTCAACGCGGGTCCGGTGGGCAGGAGCTCGGTCCACCCGTCGCTGACCGCACCGACGGAATCGGCCGTGTAACCGAGGCGCAGCACGGTCTCCTCCGTCGCCCCGGGCAGCGGGTACGCGCG
The DNA here is from genome assembly GCF_043556395.1 of Microbacterium hanjuni. Classification (NCBI taxonomy): domain Bacteria; kingdom Bacillati; phylum Actinomycetota; class Actinomycetes; order Micrococcales; family Microbacteriaceae; genus Microbacterium; species Microbacterium hanjuni. The sequence goes on along the minus strand of NZ_JBIGIK010000002.1, from coordinate 287,078 downwards.
CCCGGTCGCATCGACGAGGGTGACGATCCCGGTGTTCTGCACCCCGCGACCACCGGCGCGGACGAGGGCGCCACTGCCCGGCTCCACGTTCACCCCGGCGGTGACGCCGGTGCTCGCGTCCTGGGTGGCGAGGGCCGTGGTGGCTTGACCGTCGCCCGAGACGAGGGCCGCGCAGGCGCGCTGGTCGGTGGCGATGGACTGGAAGCCCTCGTCGGGCCAATCCTCACCGCCGGCGGGGCGCGCTGCCGTGTCGAGGGCAGCGGTCTCGGCGGTGGTGACGTCGACCGGCTCGCCGGATCCGCTGCCGCTGCCGAGCAGGTAGAGCTGCCAGGCGAGGGGGGTCAGTGCGGCGAGGGTGCCGTCGGACTGCACGAGCAGGCGCTCGGTGTCGGGCGCACCGGTCTGATGCACGACGGTGCCGACCGGCAGGTCGGTGCCCTCGACCGATCCACCGGCGCCGTCCACGACGAGCGGGCCGAGCGGGGTGCCCGGCGTGAACAGGTTCAGCCAGTCCGTCGGCACGGTGACCGGGTCGAGAGAGGTGATCCCCGCGGCGCGCAGCACGGCGTCGCTGTTGTCGGCCACGGCGAAGCTGCGGCCGCCGTCGATGACGTAGAGGTTGCCGTCCGACTCCACCACCGCCGCGCGCCCTTCGGCGCGGGCGAGCGGGGCGCCCCCGATGCGCACGTCCAGGGCGCCGTCGTCGGTCACGCACGCGCTCCAGCCCGTGTTGCTGAGTCGGTCCGGCGCCGGCAGCTCGTCTGGCGCGCCGACGATGCCGAGGGTGTCGCCGATACGCGTGCCCTCGAGGTTCTGCTGCTCGGTGGAGAGCACGTCGAACTCGGCGGAGGGGAGCAGCAGCCGCGCGCTCGCGGTGTTGATGACGGGGTGGAGCACGCCGTCGACGGTCACGAAGCGCGCCCCGGTGTCGGATACGAGGATGAGCTTGCCGTTCTCCCACCCGCTCGGAAGCCCCGGTTTGATGAATCCGTAGAAGAGTCCCACCAGCACCACCAGCGCGGTGAGCGCGATCGCGGCGATCACCGCGCGCATGGGGGAGGAGGGCTCGAGTTCCTTACCGCCCGGGGCGCCGCTGATGAAGGCGGTCAGCAGTCGGCGGCGGGAGAAGTTCTGCGCCTCGATGAGGTCGCCCTTGGTGGCCACGCGGTTACGCCAGTCCGGAGGCGATGACGCTGAGCGGCAGCAGCACGGCGAGCACCAGCAGCTCCACGGCGTCCGAGAAACGCGTCAGCCGCAGGCGCGCCCGCGGCGAGAGCAGGGTGATGGTCACCACGAAGACGGTCGCGACCGTGAGCACGACGAGCAGCACGAGACGCAGGTCGGGCTGGGTCAACGAGATCGTGAGGCCCGCGATGGCGAGACCCAGCGTGCCGACGGCCATCACCGTGACGACCCCCGAACGGGCGTACGTCTGACGCGACGGGAACATCATGCCCACGAAGGCGAGGGTGCACAGGGCCGCGCCCGCGGCGCCGGACGCTGCGACCAAGGGGGTTCCCGCCAGCACCACGATCCCGAGAGCGACGCGGAGGGAGATGAGGATGCGTCGACCCTGGGCGCTTCGGCGGGCGACTTCCGCAGCGTCGATGGGGACGGGGTCGGCGAAGACCTCGGCGTCGGTCTGCGGGGAGATCACTTTGATCCGCGTGGAGCTCAGCACGAGCCAGGGCAGCGCGCCGCCGATCGTCGCGGCGATGCCGATCATCACGGCGTAGGGCGTGACCTCGGAGTCGGGAACGAGGGCGGCGATCGTCGCGGTGACGCCGATGATCCCGCCGGCGACGAGAGGAGTGAGCTGCACTTCGGAACGGTCGGGCAGCAGGGCCAGCGCCGCACCGCCGGCGATGAGCGCGCCCGCTCCGGCGGCCGCGAGCGGCCAGCCCCAGAGCGAGAACGAGGCCGGGACGGCGAGGTATCCCGCGAGCCCGGCGAACACCGCGGCGGCGATCCCCAGCCCCTGGCCTGCCTCGAGCTGACCGAGACGCGAGACGACGGCCGCCACGACCAGGAGCGCGACGGCGCCGCCGCCGGCCATCAGTGCGCCCACTCCGAGCGAGGGGCCGGCGGCGAGCAGCAGTACCGCGCAGACCCCGAGCAGGGTGAGGCTGACGGCGAGAGCGGTGCGGGCGTTGTCCTTCGTCGTCCAGGGGCGGTTCTGGTCGTTCGTCGCGTCGATGACGGCCTCGACGATGTCGTCGTAGACGCGAGGCTGGGCGACGAGGCCGCCGCGGGCGAGCGTGAGCACTTCGCCGTCCTCGACGCCTTGCGCGGCTCCCCCCTGCGACACGTCCAGAACGGTGCCGTCGGCCTTCTGCAGGGCGTAGCCCGCGTAGGTCATGGTCGGATCCAACACGCCCAGGCTGCGGGCGAAGCCGGGCATGAACTCGACGAGCGGCACTTGGGCGGGCACACCGATGTCGAGTCGGCGTCCCTCGCTCTGCACCGAGATGCGCAGCAGCGCGCGCTGCACGTTCATCGTCTGGGTCACGTCGGTCCCCGTCTCTCCGAGGGCAGAGGTGCACCCGGGCGTTGTGTCCGCCGTCAGCTTAGCTGCGCGCGTCCGGTGTCATCGGCGGGCGGCGCCGGGGTTGTGCCCCCGGCAGAGCGCCGTCCTGCAGCCGGCCCAGGGTCGCCTCCCCGATCTCGGCACGCGCGGCGATGGAGCCCGCGTAGAACGACACGAGGTCGGCGAGGATCACCGGATCGCTCGCCAGATCGCGGGCCGCCCACGACACCGAGCCGCCCGCTCCCGATGTCACCACGACGCGGTTCTGAACCAACTGCGCTCCTGAGATATCCCCCCAGGGAGCATTGAGCGCGTTGCGGGGTATCCGCAGCACGAGGCGCTCGGGGGTAAGGGTCAGCGAGTGCGCTCCCGACAGCCCCAGCCAGGCCCGGCCACCGCCGTAGAGAAGGGATGCTGCGACCACGGGCACGAGCAGCAGGGTTAGCAGGCTCAGCCGATCGGCGGGCACCGTCAGGACGGCCCAGAGCCAGCATCCGATCAGGACGAGCCCCAACACTCCCAGCACCCGCAGCGGCCATGCCGTCTCGGTCGCGCCGGCGAAGCGCACTTCGTCAGGCGAGGCCGAGGCGCGAACGACCCGCACGCGGGACAGGCGCACCTGCACGATCAGCAGCCAGGCCGTCGCCGCGGCCGTCACGACGACCGCAAGACCGAGGGCCTTCATCGAGGGAGCCGGGTCGGCGAACAGGATCGCGCCGTACGCCAGCGCGGCCAGTCCCAGCAGCACTCCGAGGCTGGTCACGGCGCCGGTCGAGCCCTGTTGGCCCTGCCAGCCCGGGTGGCCGGGTACAACGATCGTCGTCGGGGCGGTGCTCACCCGAAGACCCCTTTCCAGGTCTTTCCGATGCCGTGCCCGACATCGCCGAGGAAATCGCCGGTGTTCTCCCACGCGTCTTCGGCGAAATCGGCGGTCGCGTCCCACGCCTGCTCCATGCCGGCATCGATCGACTCGCGGACGTCCTGCGGAACCCAGTTCTCGTACGCCCACACGGCGCCGGCTCCCACCGCGACGCTGGCTCCGGCGACGACGGCGACCGTGCCCCAGACCGGGAGCGTCACGATGCCGGCGGCCGCCAAGGCTCCGACGGCCGCGGTGGCGGCGATACCGCCCACCACACCACCGAGGATCTCCACTCCGGTGGAGGAGGGATCATCCCCCGTAGCCATGTCCGAGCCGAGACTCCACAGGTCGATCCCCCAACCCACGAAGGGGATGACCTTTCCGGCCTTGGCGAGTCGTCGAGCGAGGTCTTCCGCCTCGTCCGCGGCCCACCGCATGCCGTGGGGGTTCGCCGCTTCCGCTGCTGCACGGACGGCGGGGTTGCCCGAGCGCAGTTCGCGCACGAAATCGGCGGCGCCCTGTCGGAGTTCCTGGGCTTGAGAGGTGAGGGTGCGGGCATCCGTCTCCCAGCGCAGCTCCGCTCCGTCCAAGAAGGTGCGCGGCACCTCCTCACCCACGGTCTTGAGACCCTCGAGTATCTTCTCCGCTGCGGATTGGGCGGGAAGTCCTCCGAGGAATCCGTCGAGGTTCTCCGCGATCCACACTTCCAGCTCGCCCCACCATGAGCCGACGTCCTCCGCGATCTCGTTGTAGAGCTCGACCTGATCCTGGAATTTCTGCCATTCGTCCCAGTTCGGGTCGTCGCGCGAGGTCGGCGGCTCCGCGATGAGGGTGACCGGGCGCCCGATGATCATCCCCGTCACGGGGAGCCCCTCGTTGCGGGCATTGTCGCGGTGCGTGGCGAAGTCTCCCTGCATCCGCTCCAACTGGCCCGCATAGGAGCGCAGCTTTTCAGCGGCGTCGGATGCCTGCGTCGCCACCTCGCCGGAGGCATCACCGAGTTTGAGGAGGATCGTCACGTACTCGTCGGCGGATTCGCCGAACCAGTGCGAGCGGACGCCGACCGGGATGAGCGTGCTGGCGTCTTGGGAGGCCTTGGCGGCGTCCTTCAGACCCGGATCCAACCATTCAGCGGCAGCGCGCACCGATGAGGGGGAACCCGGGACGGTCGTGTCGATCGTCACTATCCGCCGACCTCCGCGGCGACCGGGCCGAGTTGTTCGACGATGTCCTCTTCGAGGGTGGCGGCGTCGTCGGCGATGGAACGCACGATCTCGCCCAGCGTGCCGTGCACCCGATAAAGCGCGTCGACGCCGTCGCCGACGCGCGTCAGGATCGCCGCGATGCTGTCCGAGGCCAGACCGCCGTCGACCGAAGCGGGGATGGCGTTCAACTGACCCTCGAGGTAGGTCACCACCTCTTCGTGTGTCGAGGCATGGACCGCCATGACCTCCGGGTCCATGGCGATCTTCGTCATGCGATGGCCCCGTTCCTGCGGTACTGCGTCGGCACCTCGAGATCGAAGATCACGACGTCGTACGCCTGGACTTCTTTGATGCGCTGCAGGTCCTCCGTGCGCAGGAGCGTCCACGGCTGCCGATCCCCGGCAAGGGCGAGCAGGCGGTCGAGTGCGGTGTACGCGAGAAGCGCCTTGCGGCCGTCCCGGAGCTCTCGGATCTCGACGGACTGCGCCTCTGCGGTCGACTGCGCACTCAACGGGAGGTAGAGAACGGGTGGCACGACGGGCGTTTCCGGCGGAGTCGGTTGGAAGGTCATGACGGCCTTTCTGGACGGTGGAGAAGGATGCTGGGCGACGCCCCGGTCTTCTAGCCGAAGTTCTTCGCCGAACGGCGATCGGTTTCGACGTAGTCGACGGCGATCTGCGACGTGGCGGTGGCGATTCGAGCCAGAACGTCCTTCATCTGCTCCTGAGTGGCGCTCCACTGAGCTTGGGCGTTGTCGTAGGCGACGCGGGCGGTGCCGTCCCAGTTGGCTCGCAACCGGCCCGCCTCCTGCTCGAGGGCGCGCAGCGCCGATTCGATGCGTGCACTCTCGTCGCGAAGACGCGCGGCGGCGGAGTGGAGGGCCTCGGGCCTGACTCTCAGATCACCCATGGTCATTCCCCTCCCAGAAGAGCGCCGAGTCCACCGATGGTGGCGCGGTGCTCCTGCTCGTTCGCGGCCTGCGCTCGTTCGGTCGCTCGCAGGGCCTCCTCGAGACGCACGAGAACGGTGTTGAGCTTGTCCGCCCCCGCAGCCCATTCCGATACCAGCTGCGAGTAGGACTGGGCAGCTTCTCCCGACCAGTGCCCCGAGAGCTCGTCGAGCTCGTCGAGCACCCGGCGGGTGCTGTCGTGGATGGTGACGTGCGTTCCCGAGACGGCCTCCGCGCCACGCGCGAGTGCCCCCTCGGTGGCGGAGATGCGTTCACTCATGGTTGCTCCCGAGTTCGGTGTGTGATCGGCCGAAGCGCGACAGCGTGGTCACTCGCGTCCACCCGCTCCGGCATTCTCGGAACGGGGACCGAAGTCCTCGTCGTCATCGAGGTGCGGTGCGATGGGGCCACCCAAGCCGCGCCCCTGATTCTTCTTGTCATCGCGAGAGCGTCCGCCGGCGCCGCCAGCGCCGCCGAGGCCTCCGGCCTTCCCGCCGCCGCGCCCGCCGCCGCCGGCCGCGGGCGCTCCCGATCCGCCGCCGCCGCCCATCATGCCGCCGCGCGTGCCCGCCGCGGCCGTCCCCGCGCCGCCGGCCGGGCCGGCGGATTTCCCGAGCAGGCCGCCCGACAATCCGGCACCTCGGCCGGCCCCGACGGTTCCGCCACCGAGTTTGCCGCCGGCCCCGCCCGCGAGCTTGGATCCGCCGATACCGCCCGCGCCCAGCTTCCCCGCCCGGGCGAGGGCGGCCGCTCCGCCTGCCCCCGCGGCAAGGCCGACACCCAAGCCACCGCCCGCACTCGAACCGCCGCCGATAGCCGATCCGCCGCCGATGCCGGACGATGGCCCGTTCACCGTCCCGGGGAGCGTCGAGTAGCCGCCGTCGATCGGACCGTCCGGCGTCGGCGTCACGGTCTCAGGCCCGGGAGGGAAGTGGCCGATGTCGACGATGGGCCCTCTCGGCCCGGGGGGCAAGGGTCCCGTCGGGGTCGAGTCGGTCGGGTTCGGAGTGATGAGCACGCCGCTGTCCGACGGACCGGTCGGGCGCACGTCGAAATTCGGGTAGTCCTGGAACCCCGGCCGATTCGTTCCTCCGCCGCTCCCACCCTCGAAGCCGGGTTCGGAGTCGAACAGATTGTCCTCGGGTCCCGGTGTCTCCCCCGGCTTCGGGAACCTCGGTGGCGTGGGAACCGGGGTGGCATTGAGGTTCGTGCTGATGAGCTCCACGGTGTCGCGCGCGTCTGCCTCGCGTTGCGCGCCGAGGTGAGCGTTCAATGCGCCCACCGCGCCCTCACCGGCCAGAATCGACAGGGGGCCGAAGACGATCGTGGCACCGACCGCTGCTCCCCGCACCATCGCTTCCTGCTCGGGGGTCAGGCTTCCTCCCGACAACTGCGCCAAGGCACCTTGAGCACGAGAGCGTTCGGCGTTCGCGCTCGCCACGTGATGGCTCAACTGCTCCTCGAGGTAGATGATGATGTCCGTGATGCGCCCGCTGGCCTCGCTGAAGGTCTCGGTCGCCGTCATTCCCGACTCCCCGGTCAGACCGGGTTCGCCGGCGACCTTGTCCATGACGAACCGAAGCCGAGCGAGCTTGGTGATCAGCTGTTCCTCGCTCGTAAGCTCCCACTCCTCGCTCTCGGCGAAGTTGATCAGGCTCTGTTCCCACGGTCCGGTCATGCGGGGCCTCCCTGCAGCTTTCTCTTCTTGCGGGCGTTCGTCATGAAGATGACGAGGATGATGACGCCGATCACGATCAGCCCGACCACAATGGCCGCGATCGTCAGAACGACGGGGACGAGTGTCGACATCGGCGATGCCGAGGCGGCACCGATGTCGGGGGAGTCGTTCGCTCCCTCCGCCGGGGCAGGCGGCGGAGCCGCGGTCTCCACAGCCTCGGGGAGGGTGAACCCTCGGGCGGCAGCCGCATCGACCTGCTCCACGCTCGGGACCCCGGTGCTCTTGGTCATCAGCGGGTTCTCGTCGGGATACTGCGCGGGGTCCACCTGCAGCATGTGCGTGAGCCACGCCGCCCCATAGCCGTAGCCGCCGCTCTCGTCGCGGGCCAGGGCGTGATCCTCCCGCCCCGTGTTGTGGATGAGCGTCTGGATCAGCTGGTTCCCACTGGCGTCGGGGTAGCGCTGCGCCACGACGGCGAGCATTCCCGCCACGATGGGTGCGGCGAATGACGAGCCCGTTCCCGTGGTGGGCGCGTCCCAGCCGCCGGTGGAGGAGCCGATCACGGCCAGGCTGTCGCCCGCGGCGACCACCGTGGTGTCGGCGATAGCCTGAGGCTGGCCGTCATCTCGTGTCTGCAGCATTCCTTCGCGGTCGACGCCGCTCGCGGCGACGACGCCGTTGTACCCGTGGGGGTAGCCCGAGTCCGAGGTGGATGAGGGGTTGGGTGTCGCGACGACCACAACAACTCCCTTTGCCACGGCGTTGGCGACCGCTTCCGCATCGCCGTCCCAGTCGGCGCTGCTTCTGCTGGTGATGACGATGCGAGCGCCGTCGTCGACAGCGCGCTGCACACCCCAACCGAAGGTGGTCACGTCCTCGGGGCCGGCGGAATAGCATCCGGCGTCCGAGGCGGGGCCGTTCCCGTAGAAGGTGACGTCCGCGCCGGGGGCGATACCGCGGATGCTGCCGTTTCCGGTGCCGTTCCCGTTGATGTAGGCGACGACGGTCGTGTCGTGCGTGATGGATGCCGTCGCCTCGGTGGAGGCGACGGGTCCGCCGTCGGCGCACAGGGCTCCCTCGGCGAGCGTCAGATTCTGACCCGCGAACACCGGAAGGTCGGGGTTGATCTGCGAACCGATGACGGCGACCTTGACCCCTTCACCGGTCCACCCTTGATCCTGCACCGATTGGACGTCGTAGAGGTCGAAGGCCCAGTCGGGAGAGCTTGCGGCCTCGGCCGAGGCCCCCACCGCCGAGGACGTCACGAGCGCGCAGACGAGCGTGACGACCGCCCACGCGCGGGTGCTTGCCCGCAACCTGGTGCTCGTCATCGATCTGCGTTCCTGTGTCATCGTGAGCACCGCGTCAGAACGCGCCGCCGAAGTCGCGGCGGGTGCTTGACTGCACGGAGGTGTTCGGAGCGGCGCCGGTGCCGCCCGCGGGCGGCATCGCCGCCATGTCGTTGATCAGTTCGGTGGCATCGCCCGCGGCGTCCGCGTTCATGCGGTCGGTGTCCAGGAGAGCTTGGACGGCATTCGCGAGGGCGTCGGCATTGAGCGCCACGAACTCCCGGAGGTTCTCGATCGAGTCGCCGAGCTTTCCTGCGGCGCTCTCCAGACGGCTGGTGAAGTCGATGGCCGCCGGTTCCTTGCGGTTCCCGAGCACCTCGGCGACCGTCGCGGACGCGGGCAGGTCCGCGGCCGTGTCGTGCAGCGTGCTGGCGTTCTGGATGGCGATGTCGCCGTCCAGATTGATGATGTCGGCCATCAGTGAACATCTCCCCTTCGGTCAGCGGTGCGTGAGCAGGCGCGTTTCGCCACCTGCCGACGTTGTTGCGGGCCGACAGCGGGGTGCAGGGCGCCCCGGCCGTCGGCCCGCAACGGTGGTTGTCAGACGAAGCGTCCGGCGGCCGACTTGTCGGTCGAGACGTATCCCTGAGCGATCTCTTCGGTCTTGCCGGCGATCTGCTGGAGCAGCTCGTTCAGGCGACCGAGCGACTGCGTCCACTGGGCCTGGGCCTGGTCGTAGGCGGTCTGCGCCTCGCCGTCCCAGGATGCGCGGAGCTTGCCGACCTGGGACTCGAGTTCTTCGAGACGCGTGCGGATACCCGCGGAGCCGGTACGGATCTGGCCCGCGAGGGCGATGACCTGCTCGGGGCGTACAGACATTGACTGCATGACGAAACCTCTTTCTCTACGAAGTCGAACGGCTCAGGAGCCGAGAAGGGAGCCGAGGTTGCCGATGGTCTGCTGGTGCGACTCTTCGGATGCCGCCTGGTCGCGGTCGGTGCCGCGCAGAGCGTCCTCGAGCGTGACGAGCACCTCGTTGAGCTTGGTGGTCTCCTCGTTCCAGCGCTGCATGAGCTGGGTGTAGCCACCCGCTGCCGCGCCGGTCCAGAAACCGGAGACCTGCTCGATCTCGCCGCGTACCTTGCGGACCTGCTGATCGATGCCGCTCTTGGCCGTGTTGACCGCCTCGGCGCCCTGACGTAGGGCGCCTTCTTCGGCGGAAATGAGATCTGCCACGTTCATCCCCTTTTCTGATCCGCCCGACGCGCGGGCGATTCGTTCCAGCATGGATCGGGGACGAGCGCCCCCGGTGCGCTCGACCATGACGGCCGAGCGTGCTCATACAAAAACGTACGGGTGCATGCGCCCTGTACCTAGCATTCTGCAAAGTCTTGACACGATTCTTTTGTCGCCACTACATTTCGCCGGCGAATCGAGCGGTCGGCGGCGTTGCGGGATGGTCACGGAGCCGGCCCCGGAGGCGGATACTGTGGAGCCCACCAACGACGTTCGCGTCGGGGGTGTAGGGGGGATGCGTGACGATCGACACGGCAGAGCGCCGCCGCGTGGTGATCGTCGACGGATCCCGTCGGCACGACGTCGTCGTCCCCGCCGTCACCGTCGTCGTCGATGCGCTCTCCGCGGTCGGACTGCGCCTGCAGCCCGGTCGCGACGTGCTGCTGGAAACCGACGGCCGGGAGATCGACCCGGCGAGCCGCGTCGACACGCTGCGCGACGGCGCCGTGCTGGCCGTGGTCGATCTGACCCGGACCGCCCCGAAGCGCCGCCGCGCGGTGATGCGCCGGGAGAAGCTTCCGAGCGGTGCCTGGTGGTTCCTCGGCGGAGCGGGTGCTCTCCTGGCCGTCCTCGCCCTCGCCGCCCCCGGCGCGCTCGACGCGGCGTCGCGTCAGACCGCGGGCATCGTCACCGCGGCCGCGGCCGTCGCTGCGGGCACGGTGTTCGCCGCGCGCGCCGACCAGGGCCGACAGCAACCGTCGGCGGCGGTGATCAGCATCCTGATCCTCGCCTTCAGCGCCGGCACCGCGTGCGTCCCCGCGTTGCCCGCGGGGGGGATCACGCTCTCGGTGTTCGTCGGCTTGTTGCTCGCCGCCGCTGTGGCCGGGGTGATGGGGGTCGTGAGTCGCGCCCCCTCGGTGAGCGCGGAAGTGCGCGCCGTGATGATCGTGCTGCTCGTGCTGGCCGCGGTCTGGGGCGGAGCTCTCGCCCTGCACCTCGACGCCGTCTCCGCCGCGGCGGTGACGGTGGGCCTCGCCCCGGTCGCGCACCGCGTGCTCGTGTCGAGCCTGGTCGATGTCGCCCCCGGCACCTTCATCGACTACGCGCGGTTCCAGACCACACGATGGAGCGTTCGCCAGACCCTGCCGGAGGAGGTGCTCACCATCGACGCCGACGACGCCGACGCCCTCGTCGCGCGCTCGACCGCGCGGTTGACGGCCGGCACCTTCGCTCTCGTCGTCGCGGCGGCCGCCGCCGCCCCCGTGGCGTTGCCGTCCTTCGCGAGCGATGACCCGCTGGTGATGTCGGGGCGCATCGCCCTCGCCGTCACCGTTGTCCTCGCTTTCATGCTCGGCGCTCGCAAGTCGACCGTTCCGGCGACGAGATGGATGCTGCGCATCGGTGCCGCGGCCATCGTGGTCGCGGTGCTGCGCGCGATCGTGCCGACCGTCGACGCGGGAATGCTCTCGCTCCTCGCGGGCGGGTGCCTCGTCGTGGGCGCGGCGACGGCCCTCCTGGTCATCCCAGCCGGGCGGGGCGTGAGTTCGCTGCGGTGGTCGCGGGCAGGCGACGCGTTCGAGTGGATCGCGATCGCCCTGTCGCTGCCGGCCGGACTGCTGGCCGCCGATGCCGTAGATGCCGTGCGTGGAATGATGGCCGCATGAGTATGCCGACGCCGCCGATCGGCACGCCCGCCACGATCGGCGCGCGGCTGGCCGCGTTCACGATCGACGTCGCCGTCGTCGCCGTGCTCGCGACGGTTGCCGGTCTGCTGTGGTCCTCCGCGGTCCTGGCGGCCTTCGTCGCCGCGGAGGTGGTGCTCGCCCTGTGGATCGTGCAGGCACGGTGGGGGGTCGGACCGGGCGCGGCCCTGCTGCGCTTGCGCGTCTCCCGCACCGACGCCCCGTTCTCTCCGGGAGCAGGACGCGCCTTCGTGCGCGGCTCGATCGTGGGCATCGGCGGGTTGGTCTTCCTCATCGGCGCCTGGGTGGTGCAGGCATCCGCAGTCTGGGACCGCACGGGCCGCCGACGTTCCTGGGCGGACAAGGCCGCGCAGACGATCGTCGTCGCCGTGCCGCGCCGCGATCGCGTGGCGCAGGCCGCCGACGGGGCCTACGCGCTCGCCACCCCCACGGTTCTGGGTCGCTCGTCCATCGAGAGCGGGCGCGCCGCCGACGTCGGCCGGCAGCAGGCGCTCGCTCCGTCCCCGCCCATCGCGCCGGCGTGGGGTTCGCCCCCGCCGCCCCTCCCGCTCTCCGCACCGGCGCCGCAGCCGAGCACGGCCCTCCCCGCGCCCGCGGATGCGGCCGGCCTCCCCGCTGCGGCCGAGACGGCGTCCCCGTCGCTCCCGGGCGCGCAGATTCCCGGCGGTCAGCTGCTTCTCGCCTTCGACACGGGTCAGCGGGAGCAGCTGCCGCTCCCGGTCACCGTCAACCTCGGGCGCAACCCCGTCGCCACCGAACCCGGAGACGCCCTGATCGTCGTGACCGACCCCGACCGCCTCATCTCCAAGACCCACCTGCGTCTCGAGCACGACGGTGAGAGCGCGTGGGTGACCGACGCCGGATCGACCAACGGGTCCGAGCTCGTCGACGACGACGGGCGGGGCAGGGTGCTCGCGGCGGGGGTGCGCACGCGCCTCGACGACGGCGTGCGCGTGCGTCTGGGCGAGCGCATCTTCACCGTCAGCCGCCTGATCGGAGGCACCCCGTGACCAAGGGTCCTCGTATCGCACCCCCGTCGGTGCCCAGCGGCCGCATCGTGCTGCAGCCCCCGCCCGAACTCGTGCCGAGCGAGGGTGGCAGCGGCATCCTGACCTCTCTCCTGCCGATGCTCGGCAGCGTCGGGGCGATCGTGATGGTGACCATCTCGAACGCGGGCCCGACGGGTTTTCTGATCGGCGGCATGTTCCTGCTGTCCTCGCTCGGCTTCGTCGCCGTCAACGGGTGGCGCCAGCGCTCGCAGCGCAATTCGCAGGTGCTCGGCAACCGGCGCGAGTACCTCGCCTATCTCGGCGACCTGCGCGAGACGGTGCGCGTGGCCGCCCGCAAGCAACGTCGGCATGGCGGATGGGTCATCCCCGCCCCCTCCGCCCTGCCGTTCATCGCCGAGGAGCGCTCGCGGGTCTGGGAACGCGAGCCTAACGACGAGACGTTCCTGCTCACGCGGGTCGGCACGGCCGATCAGCCGCTGAGCCTCACCCTCGAAGCGCCCGAATTGCCCCCGCTCGCCCAGCTCGACCCGGTCGCCGCCTCGGCGGCGCACCGATTCATGCTGACCCACGAGGTGCAGCCGGCGCTTCCCCTCGGCATCCGCCTCACCGACTACGCGCGGGTCGAGATCGTCGGCCCCGACGAGGAAGCGGCGCGGTCGCTCGCACGGGCGGTCATCGCGGGGATCGCGACTCTGCACGATCCAGAGGATGTCGTGATCGCGATCCTCGCCGGGCCCCGTCAGCTGCCGTCCTGGGAATGGGTCAAGTGGCTGCCGCACGCCATGTCGTCGCGCGAACAGGACAAGCTCGGCCCGGCACGCATGATCGCCTCATCGCTCGATGACCTCGAAGACATGCTGCCGGTGCAGTTGCGCGAGCGTCCGCGCTTCGCGGCCGGCGGCGGCATCACCCCGCACGTGGTGATCGTCGTCGACGGGGTCGATCTGCCTCCGGGCAACCCGATCGTGAGCGCCGAGGGGATGCTGGCCGTCACCGTGGTGGACCTGCCGACCCGGTGGGCGGAACTCGAAGACCCCGCCGTCGTGCGGATCGCGCTGCCCGGTGAGGCGAACCGCCCCGAGGCCGCCTCGGGGTTGCGTGCCCGCCTGGCTGCGCCCGCAGCATCCGTCCCCGTCCTCGCCGAGCTCATCGACCTCGCGGACGGTTCGCGCTCGTTCACGGCCGACGCGATGACGATCGCCGAGGCGGAGGCCACGGCCCGCCGGTTGATGCCGCTGCGCTCCTCGCCGACGGTCGTCAGCGACACCACCGCCAGCCAGGCCCAACTCGAGCTGGTCGAGCTGCTGTCGCTCCCCGATGTGCGCGAGATCGACTTCGACCGCGCCTGGGCCGGCCGTCTCGAGCGCGACCGCCTGCGCGTGCCCATCGGACAGGAGCCGGACGGTACCCCGCTCGTGCTCGACCTGAAGGAGTCGGCGCAGCAGGGCATGGGCCCGCACGGCGTGATGGTGGGCGCCACCGGTTCGGGAAAGTCCGAGGTGCTGCGCACCCTCGTGCTCGCCCTCGCGCTCACCCACTCGCCCGAGCAGCTGAACTTCGTGCTGGTCGACTTCAAGGGTGGTGCGACCTTCGCCGGCATGGCCGAGATGCCGCACGTCTCTGCCGTCATCACGAACCTCGGCAGCGAGCTCGCCCTGGTCGACCGGTTCCAGGACGCTCTGCAGGGCGAGATCGTGCGTCGTCAGGAATTGCTGCGCGCTGCCGGCAACTTCGCCAACGTGTCGGACTACGAGAAGGCCCGCAAGGGGGGCCGGAGCGAGCTCGCCCCGTTGCCCGCCCTGATGGTCGTCGTCGATGAGTTCTCCGAACTGCTGACCGCCAAGCCGGAGTTCGTGGAGAGCTTCCTCAACATCGGCCGCGTGGGCCGCTCGCTGCAGGTGCACCTGCTGCTGGCTTCGCAGCGTCTGGAAGAGGGGCGACTGCGCGGACTCGACACCTACCTGTCGTATCGGATCGGTCTGCGCACCTTCTCGGCCGCCGAGTCGCGCACGATCATCGGCACCCCTGACGCCTACACGTTGCCGCAGGAGCCGGGCGTCGGGTTCTTGAAGAGCGACACCGAGAACCTCGTTCAATTCCGTGCGGCGTATGTATCGGGCCGGCCCAAGACCGTGCTCAGCACGCCGACCGCAGCGACCGACGACTTCTCGCGCGAGCCCGCCCGCATCGAGCTGTTCACCGCGGCCGCGCAGCCCGAATCCGACGTCGAGGACTCCGCGGAGTTCAACGCCGCGGCGGGGCCCGTTCTGCAGCCGAAAGAAGAGCGATCGACCTTCCGCATCGCAGTCGAGCGGATGCAGGGCCACGGCCCGGCCGCCCACCAGGTCTGGCTGCCGCCCCTCGAGGAGCCGGCGTCGCTCGACGAACTCATGCCCGACCTGGTCGAAGACCCCCGGCTCGGCCTCGTCTCGCCGGGCTGGCGTGCGGCCGGTGCCCTCACGGTGCCGCTCGCGATCGTCGACGTGCCGCTTGAGCAGCGCCGCGACCGCCTGACCGTGTCGCTCGGCGGCGCCGCCGGCCACGTGGCCATCGTGGGCTCGCCGCTGAGCGGAAAGTCCACGCTCGCCCGCACCCTCGTGTCGGCGCTGGCGTTGACCGGCACCCCGCAGGAGCTGCAGTTCTACGTGCTCGACTTCGGCGGCGGCAGCTTCACGGGCCTCCAGCGCCACCCGCACGTGGCCGGGGTGGCGACCCGCACCGAGGCCGAGGCCGTCCGCCGGACGGTGGCCGAGGTGGAATCGATCATCGACGCCCGGGAGCTGTTCTTCCGCCGCAACGGTGTCGACTCGATGGACACGTACCGGCAGCGGCGCGAGCGCGGCGAGGTCGGCGACGGCTACGGCGACGTGTTCCTCGTCGTCGACGGTTGGGCGACACTGCGCACGGAGTACGAAGCCCTCGAGGCCCGCGTGCAGACCATCGCGGCGCGGGGCCTGAGCTTCGGGGTGCACGTGGTGATCACCGCGAACCGCTGGCTGGAGATCCGGGCCAGCCTGAAGGACCTCATTCAGACCCGGCTCGAGTTGCGCCTCGGAGATCCCACCGACTCCGAGATCGACCGCAAGCAGGCGGCCAACGTGCCGATGAGCCAGCCCGGACGCGGCCTCAGCTCGGCGAAACTGCAGATGCTCGGGGCGATCCCGCGCATCGACGGTGCGAACGACGCCGCGACCCTCGGTGACGGCGTGCAGGCCATGATCGCCCGTGTCTCGGCCGCCTGGCAGGGGCCCGCGGGACCGAAGCTGCGCCTGTTGCCCGAGCGCATCGAACTCGATGACCTGCGCTCGCTGGCCGAGCCCGGCGACCGCCGGCTGCTGCTGGGCATCGACGAGGCCCAGCTCGCCCCCTTCGGCATCGACCCGCGCAGCGAACCGCACCTGTACCTGTACGGCGACGCCGGGATGGGCAAGTCCTCGTTCCTGCGGGGCATCGTGCAGGAGATCACGCGGGCGTACACCCCGGCGGAGGCGAAGATCTTCGTCGTCGACTACCGCCGGGCCCTGCTGGGCGAAGTGCCGGCCGATTACCTGGGTGCGTATCTCAGCTCGCACGACCTCGCCACCGGCGGCCTCCAGGAGCTGGCTGCCTACTTCGGCGGGCGCGTGCCCGGACCCGACGTGACGGCCGACCAGTTGCGCGAGCGCAGCTGGTGGAAGGGTGCCGACGGCTTCATCATCGTCGACGACTACGACCTCGTCGCCACCAGCCAGGGCAACCCGCTCGCGGTGCTGCAGCCGCTGCTCGCCCAGGCCTCCGACCTCGGTCTGCACGTCATCCTGACCCGCCGCACCGGCGGCGCCAGCCGGGCGGCGTACGACCCGATCATCCAGCGCTTCACCGACCTCGGCGTGACCGGCATCCTGCTCGGCGGTAACCCCGAGGAGGGTGCGCTCATCGGCCGCGTGAAGCCCGTGCGTTCGGTGGCGGGCCGTGCCCAGATCGTCAGCCGCGACCACGGGTTCCTCACCGCGCAGCTGGCGTTCTCGCCGCCGACCGCCGGCTGACGCGCGGGCTCGTCGCGCAGCATCCGGTCCCGTCGAGTAGACACGTTCTCGCCGACGCAGCGTCCGGCCCCGTCGAGTACGTACGTTCTCGCCGCCGCAGCGTCCGGTCCCGTCGAGTACACACGTTCTCGTCGAACCGACACGGTAGCGGCGTCGATAGCGTGGCGTCTCGGCGAGAACGTGTGTACTCGGCGACGGGGAGGGTCGGTGACGGGGCAGGTCGGCGCGGGGGAGGACGGGGGCGGGGCCGGTGTCGGCGCCGCGGGCTATCGTAGGCGGGTGACTCCCGACTCCGCCTCCGAACCGTTCGCGGCGGTCGCGGCCGATCCCTACGACGGTTACGAGTGGGATCCCGATTCCTTCGCACCGCCCGACGACCTCGACGCGCCGCCGCCGCCGATGGATGCTGCCGCCGCACCCCGATCGACCGGATACCGCGGCGCATCCGGCGCAGCATCCACCCCCACCCCCGCCGTCTCATCGACCCCGCGCCGTGACTTCACCGGGCGCGACCCGCGCGAGGTGCTGCACGAGGTCTACGGCTACGACGCCTTCCGCGGCGACCAGGGCGACATCGTCGACCAGGTGATCGGCGGCGGCGACGCGGTCGTGCTGATGCCGACCGGCGGCGGCAAGAGCGTCACCTACCAGGTGCCCGCCCTCGTGCGCCCGGGCACCGGGCTGGTCGTGAGTCCGCTCATCGCGCTCATGCACGACCAGGTCGAAGCCCTCGTCGCCAACGGTGTGCGCGCGGCCTTCCTCAACTCCACGCAGGGCGCCGATGAGCGCCGGGCGACCGAACAGGCGTTCCTCGCGGGCGAGCTCGACCTGCTCTACGTCGCCCCCGAGCGCCTCAACACCGCCTCCGCCTCGCAGCTGCTGCAGCGCGGCAGGCTCAGCGTGATCGCGATCGACGAAGCCCACTGCGTGTCGCAGTGGGGTCACGACTTCCGCCCCGACTACCTCGCGCTCGGCGACCTCGCCGAACGTTTCCCCGGGGTGCCGCGCATGGCGCTCACCGCGACGGCGACGCCCGCGACCGCCCGCGAGATCGTCGAGCGGCTGCAGCTGCCCGATGCCCGTCAGTTCACGGCCAGCTTCGACCGGCCGAACATCCAGTACCGCATCGAGCCGAAGGTCGACCAGCGCCGACAGCTGGTCTCGTTCATCCGCGGACTCGCCCAGACGATGCCCCCCGAGGCGGGCGCCCCCGCGGGGATCGTCTACGCCCTTAGCCGCAAGAGCGTCGAGCAGACGGCCGCGTACCTGAGCACCCAGGGCATCGACGCGCTGCCGTACCACGCCGGTCTCGACTCCTCGGTGCGCGCGGCCAACCAGTCGCGCTTCCTGCGCGAGGACGGCGTGGTCATGGTCGCCACGATCGCGTTCGGCATGGGCATCGACAAACCCGACGTGCGCTTCGTCGCCCACATCGACCTGCCCAAATCGGTCGAGGGCTACTACCAGGAGACGGGTCGCGCCGGTCGCGACGGCGACCCCTCGATCGTGTGGATGGCCTACGGCCTGGGCGACGTCGTGCAGCAGCGCCGCATGATCGACCAGTCACCGGGCGACCGCACCTACAAGGTGCGGCTGGGCCAGCACCTCGACGCGATGCTCGCCCTCTGCGAGACCGTGGCGTGCCGGCGGCAGAACCTGCTGGGCTACTTCGGCGAGCCGTCCGAGCCCTGCGGCAACTGCGACACCTGCCTCGAACCGCCCGAGACCTGGGACGGCCAGATCGCGGCGCAGAAGCTGCTCTCCACGATCGTGCGGCTGCAGCGCGAACGCGGTCAGGCGTTCGGTGCCGGCCACCTCATCGACATCCTGCGCGGCGCCCGCACCGAACGCATCTCGCAGCAGGGCCACGACGCCCTGACCACGTACGGGATCGGCGCCGATCTGTCCGACCAGGACTGGCGCAGCGTCATCCGGCAGCTGCTCGCGCGCGGGGTGCTGGTGGCCCAGGGCGAGTACGGCACGCTCGCGCTCGGCGAGGCCGGCACGGGGGTGCTGCGCGGTGAGACGCCGGTGCCGCTTCGACGGGACACGCTCGGCCGCGCGGCCAGCAGCGGCAACGCGCGGGTGCGCAAGTCCGCCGCCGCCGAGTCGGTGAGCGCCGGCGACCGCGAGCTGTTCGAGGCGCTGCGAGCGTGGCGCGCCGAGCAGGCCCGCGAACAGGGCGTACCCGCGTACATCGTGTTCGGCGACGCCACGCTGCGCGCGCTCGCCGAAGCACGCCCGGCGTCTCTCGCCGACCTCGACGGCGTCACCGGCATCGGCGCCAAGAAGCGCGAGGCGTACGGCGAGGGCGTGCTGGCGGTCGTCGCCGCGCACTGACGCCCCCGCCGCGTCTCACTCGGCCGAAGCGTCGTCCTCGCCCTCGGCCTGGCTGGGCTTGTCCATCGGGTCGTACTCGCCGCCGGCGGGTCCGGTCGTCGCTTCTGCTTCGACGCCCTCGTCGTCGGCACCTTCGGCCTGGCTGGGCTTGTCCATCGGGTCGCTCATGACATCTCCTCGTCGGTAGCAGGACTGCCATCGTGCGCCCACGCCCGAGCCGTTCGGAGGGGGTTGCGCTCGCCGCGCTGGGTGGCACTGTCGCCACCGGCCCTCAGTCGTGCATGCGTGCGCCCTTGATCACCCGATCCACGGCATTGCGCGCCCCGCGCACCGCGATCCCGACGAGGTCGAGGTCGGCGGTCGCCACCGCTCGCACTGCCGCTCGATTGGCGGCATCGTGGCCGGTGCTGAACAGCTCGCGCGTGTAGATCGCGAGGGGCATGCCGCGTCCGAGGGCCTTCGCGTGGGCGGCGGTGATCGTCGCCGCGTCGGCCGAGAACACCAGCACGGGCTGCCGCAGCATGGGCAGATACGTCCGGCCGTCGGCGTCCTCGTAGGGCTCCCCGACGAGGTCGGCCCCGCTCGTCGCGATGGCCGACAAGAGGAACGCGGTCACGTTCAACTCCTGCCAGGGCAGCAGCCCCTCGCGCAGCACCACGGCCACCTTGGTGTCGAAGGTCGGGGCGGCGTCGGTGAGGTTCGGGTCGGTCATGGTTTCAGCATCGCCCGGCGCCGCAGCATCCGTCTTGTACGTTTCTTGCATGAACGATGTGGTGCGCGCGTGGCGCCCCGCCGTGCCCGGCGTGCACGAGGCGCTGCACGCCACGTTCCGCGACCACGCCTACCCCGCCCACACCCACGATGCCTGGACCGTGCTGCTCGTCGAGCGGGGAGCGGTGCGCTACGACCTCGAGCGGTCCGCGCACGTGACCTCGCCCGAGGTGCTGACGCTGCTCCCGCCCGGCGTCGCCCACGACGGGCGGTCGGTCGAGCCCGGTCGGCCGTACCGCAAGCGGGTGCTGTACCTCGACGCCGCTTGGCTTCCGGCTGCGGCGGTCGGGGCGGCGGTGCATCGCCCGAGCATCGAGGGGGCGGATGCTGCCGCCATCGCGCGCGCCGTGCACGCGGCGAGTTCGATCCCCGGCGAGGAGCTGCTCGCCGAGTCGGGCGTGCTCGCGCTGCGGGAGCACATCTCGCGCTTCTTCGGCGACGGCTCGAGCGTCACCGTGCGCGACGACCCGCTCGCCCGGCGGCTGCGCAGCCTGCTCGACGAGCGCCTCGACGCCTCCTTCACCCTGCGCGAGGCGGGAGCGCTCCTCGGGGCGCACCCCAGCCATCTCGTGCGCAGCTTCTCCCGCGCCTACGGCATCGCCCCGCACCGCTATGTCACGGGGCGGCGCGTGGATCTCGCGCGCAGACTGCTGCTCGCGGGCGCGACGCCGGCGGCCGCGGCGGCGCAGGCGGGCTTCCACGACCAGGCGCACCTCGGCCGACATTTCCGACGGGTGCTGGGTGTCACGCCGTCGACCTTCACCCGGCACCGGGCGGCCGGTGAGGCGGCGTAGACGGCCGCTCTGTCGAGACCGCACAATGCCCCCGTCCGACACCCTCCTCTGGCGTTGTCGAACAGGTCCAAGCGCCTTGGCGTCTCGTTGTGGGAGTCCTACCGTTGAGGCATTCCCGTTTCACCGAAGAAGGTGCTTGACATGACCGACGCCGCCGTTCGTCCAGAAACCCCCGCAGCCGAGAAGAGCACACCGGCCGGTGGTGCCCCGACCGCGGCGCACACGGCGGCCGAGGCATCCGAGTCCCGGATGGACGTGGATGCTGTCACCGACCTGCTTCTCGGCAGCTGGGGGCACGTTCGCCGCCAGGCGCGCGAGATGATCAAGGACCCCGCCTTCTGGCGGATCGACGGCCAGAGCGTCGCCGAGCACCGGGAACGCGTGCTCGCGCAGCTGCACCTGCTGGTGGAGAACAAGGCGGTGCACCGCGCCTTCCCGACGCGCTTCGGCGGCAGCGACGACCAGGGCGGCAACATCGCCGGCTTCGAGGAACTCGTCGCGGCCGACCCCAGCCTGCAGATCAAGTCGGGCGTGCAGTGGGGACTGTTCGGTGCGGCGATCTACCAGCTCGGCACCGAGGAGCATCACGAGAAGTGGCTCCCGGGCGCGATGAACCTCGAGATCCCCGGCGCGTTCGCGATGACCGAGACCGGCCACGGCTCAGACGTCGCGGCCATCGGCACGACCGCGACCTACGACCCCGACACCGAGGAGTTCGTGATCCACACGCCGTTCCGCGGCGCTTGGAAGGACTACCTCGGCAACGCCGCGCTGCACGGCAAGGCCGCGACGGTGTTCGCCCAGCTCATCACGAAGGGCGTCAACCACGGCGTGCACTGCTTCTTCGTGCCGATCCGCGACGAGAACGGCGCGTTCCTCGATGGCATCGGAGGCGAGGACGACGGCGTCAAGGGCGGGCTCAACGGCATCGACAACGGTCGTCTGCACTTCGATCGGGTGCGGGTTCCTCGCACCAACCTGTTGAACCGCTACGGCGACGTCGCTGCGGACGGCACCTACTCGAGCGAGATCTCCAGCCCCGGTCGTCGGTTCTTCACGATGCTGGGCACCCTTGTGCAGGGGCGGATCTCCCTCGACGGTTCAGCGGCGTGGGCCTCGGCCATCGGGCTCGACATCGCCATCACCTACGGCAACCAGCGCCGTCAGTTCGATTCCGGCCGCGGCACGCCCGAGGTCGTTCTGCTCGACTACGGCAAGCACCAGCGCCGCCTGCTGCCGCGTCTCGCTACGACGTACGCCGAGATCTTCGCGCACGACGTGTTCCTGCAGAAGTTCGACGGGGTCTTCAGCGGCCGCACCGACACCGACGCCGACCGCGAGGACCTCGAGACCCTGGCGGCTGCGTTGAAGCCGCTGTCGACCTGGCACGCGCTGGACACCCTGCAGGAGGCGCGCGAAGCGTGCGGTGGGGCCGGCTTCCTCGCCGAGAACCGTCTCGTGGGGCTTCGCTCCGACCTCGACATCTACGCCACCTTCGAGGGTGACAACAACGTGCTGCTGCAGCTCGTCGGCAAGCGTCTGCTCGCCGACTACGCCCGGCAGTTCAAGGGCAAGGATGCGCGGGCGCTCGCCGCCTTCGCCGTCGGCCAGACCGCCGGTCGGCTCTTCCACGGCGCGGGGCTGCGTCGACTCGGCCAGACCGTGACCGACTTCGGCTCCACCGCGCGCGCGGTCGAGCGTGGCCTTCGCGCCGACCAGCAGCACGAGCTGCTCGCCGGACGCGTGCAGCAGATGGTCGCCGACGTCGCCGGTCGCCTTCGTGCCGCCTCCCAGTTGTCGCCCGAGCGGGCCGCCGCCCTGTTCAACGAGAACCAGTCCGACCTCATCGAGGCGGCGCGCGCCCACGGCGAGCTGCTGCAGTGGGAGGCGTTCACCGACGTCGTCGACCAGCTCGAAGACCCCGGCACCGTTCAGGTGCTGACGTGGCTGCGCGACCTGTTCGGCCTCCACCTGATCGAGAAGCACCTCGCCTGGTACCTGATCAACGGCCGCCTCTCCACGCAGCGCGCCGCCGCCGTGTCTAGCTACATCGCGCGGCTGTGCACCCGCCTCCGCCCGCACGCGCAGGATCTCGTCGACGCGTTCGGCTACGCCCCCGAGCACCTGCGCGCTCCCATCGCATCCGGCGCCGAGGCTGAGCGCCAGGAGGAGGCCGCCGCGTACTACGCCGACCTCGAGGCGTCGGGCAAGGCTCCGGTGCCGGAGAAGAAGCCCGCGAAGAAGTAGCGCTGAACGGAGAAGGGATGCTGCGGCGGCAGCATCCCTTCTCCGTTTCCGCGCCGCCGAATCAACACCCTGCCGCGTGAATCCACCTCGGAGAGCTGCGCCCGAGCATGGATCCGCGCGTCAGGTGATGGATTCGGGTGGCGGGTCGTCGTCGAACGTGCTCCACGAGCGCAGGAACTCCTCCACCGACATGGCCGCGAGATCACGCCGGGTCTGCTCGAGCAGGAAGCCGGCCTCCTCGAAATGCCCGGCGCGCACCCGCAGCACCTGGGCGCCGGTGTCCATCCGATTGACCACGAGGTCGAGGCCCGGGGCCACGTCGTCGCCCGCGCCGAGGCTCACGCTCGACAGCAGGTAGGCGAGCGCCTTGCGGGCACGCCGTCTGCCGATGCTCATCCGGGCGTCTTCGAGGCGGGCCTCCAGCACCTCGCCCGCGGGGGTGGTGGATGCTTCATCGCTCGTCATGGTGCTCCCACTCTGCCGTGAGATGCGCCCGGTGTCCGAACGCGCGCGGGTGGGCGAGGTGGCGAGGCGTGAAGGAGGTGCGGCGCTGAGGTGAACACCTGGTGTGATCGTGGCGCAGCTGAGAGGTGATTCATAGATTGGGGACGTCGCGTGCCAGCGGCGTTTCTTTTCGACGACGAGCTCAGGAGTCCATCGGTGCGCACCGCACAAGGTATGACCGGGTGGGGTGCAGCGGCCGTCGCCGTCGTCCTCATCGCCACCGCCAGTCCGGCGGCCGCTCTCACGAACGACGAGACGCCCGCGTCCGTCGACGTCTCGGCCCCGTCGCCTGAGCTGAGCGCGTCGCCCGTGCAGACCGCCCCGGCGGAGCAGGAACCGGCCCCCGTACAGAGCACCGCGCCGGAGGCGACCCCGGCCGACGAGGCTGAGGCGCCCCTGATCGAGGAGCGCGCGCAGCGCGAACGCGTGGCGATCGCTGCAGCGGCCGTCGGGGACCTCGTCGTGACCTCGTTCGACGATCGGTACGCCGACGGGGTCTACGACCCGTCCAAGACCGCCCGGGACGGCATGACCGACCAGAGGAACTCGCGCCTGTACGAGGCACGCACCTCGACCGGCGAGCGTGCGTTCGCCACGGTCGACGCGAACGGCGACTGCCGCTTCGAGGATCTCCCGGTCGGCGAGACCACGATCTTCTTCCTTCACCCCAACTCCGCCGACGACTCCCTGTTCTTCGACGCGACCGGAGCCACGACCGCGGCCGACATCGAGAAGCTCCCCAACGGCAGCGCGCAGGGCACGCCCGCCGGCCTCGCGACCGTCACGGTCGACGAGGACGGCGAGAAGCTCGTCGTGGGTCTGACCGCGCTCCGATCCGCGGCCTCTGTCACGTATCCCGACGGCTCGCCCGTGACCGGGCTCGACATCGAGTTCGGCTCGGTCGGCGGTTGGTACGACGGTGTGGCGTACGCCGATTCGGGCGACTACTCCGGCACCTACGAGGCGTTGCGTTCCGGCGGAGGGTATTACCGACACCTCCCCGGCCAGCTCGGTATGCGCCTCAGCCCGCCCGCGGGCTTCGAGGTCGCAACGGTGACCGCCGCCGATGGTGTCGACATCCCGGTGACCGCGCGTGACGGCGGGTACTGGATCGACGCCGCCGCGGCCTCCAGCTACTTCTCCAACCCGACGTTCACCGTCAAGCTCAAGGCGCTTCCGACCGGCGACCTCACCGTCACGCGCTTCGACGACCGCTACGCGGACGGGCTGTTCGATACCTCGAAGACCGCGCGTGACGGACGTACCGACGAGAAGCGCACCGACCTGCAGGTGCGTCTGCTCGCCTCGGATGGCTCGTGGCACAACGGTGCGGTGACCACCGCCGGCGATTTCGCCTTCGATGACGTGCCCCAGGGCCCCGCGAAGGTCTACCTGCAGACTCCGAACGACCCCGCGATGGAGGTCTTCTTCGACGCGACCGGCGCCACCACCGCCGAGGACATCGAACGCCTCCCCGCCTCCCGCGCGGGAGGATGGGCCGGCGGAGAGGCCGCGGTCACGATCGACGCCGACGGTGAGGACCTGCTCATCGGCATGACCGCCCTGCGGTCCTCGGTGAAGTTCGAGGATGAGGACGGCGCGATCGTCCCGGGCGTGACGGCGGTCGAGTTGGGCTCGGGCGGTCAGTGGTTCCCCGCTACCGAGTGGACCCCCGGCACCCACGAGGCGTTCGACGCTTCGGGTTCGGTGCGCCACCTCCCCGCCGAGATCGGCGTTCGGTTCGCGGTGCCCGAGGGCTACGCGGTCGACGAGGTCGTCTCCGACGATCCGGCCCTGGACGTGACGGCGAGCGACGGTGGGTACTGGATCGACACGACCGACTCGTTCTCCTACATCTCCTACGACAACTTCGTGGTCACCCTCGAAGAGGTGCCGACCTCGACGGTCGACGTGACCTACTTCGCCGACGTCGCGCTCGACGGTGTCTATGAGTCCGGAACCGACGAGACGATCCCGGGCGCTGAGATCTACCTTCAGGATGCTGCGGGCGAGTGGTGGGCGACGACGTCGCTCGACGGCGACTACACCTTCTCGGGTGTCGCTCCGGGTGCCGCGACCATCTACGCGGAGATCCCCGAGACCACCGATGCCCCGGAGATGCCCGAGCTGCCCGAGCTCGAGCTGCCGGAAGCATCCCTGGCCATCTGGGATGCGACCGACCTGGTGTCCTACACCGACACGGTGCGCGCTGAGACCGAGACCATCTCGTTCGAGGGCGGCACGTTCATCGATCCCGCCACGGGCGCCACGTCGCCGCTGAGCGTCGACGACCAGCTCGTCGGAGTGATCCCGGCCACCCTCGCGGAAGGCGACCAGGCCCGCCGGATCGGTGCGGCCAGCATCTTCCAGCTCGCCGCGTTCGTCGGTCCGGTTGCGGAGGAGCCGGTGATGGGCGCCGAGATCGAGTTCCTCGCGAACACCGAATCGGCCGACGGCGTCGAACTGCTCGAGGGGAGTGGCGCTTTCGCGGCCCAGGAGGACGACGAACTCGCCGTGTTCGGTGCGGCCGAGTACGGGATCCGCCCGACGGCCCCCGAGGGTTATGAGATCGTCGCCGTCACGGCGGTCAGCGCGCTGACCGGCACCGTGCTCGAGGTCACCGAGTCCTCCGCCGAGACCCGCGCTCGGTTGGCGCTCTTCGCGGCCGGAACCGAGTACCGGGTCGCCCCGCAGCAGGTCGGCGGGCCGTTCGGCGCGGTCGTCTGGGCCGTGCAGGTCGCGCCCACGGCGCCCGTCGGTACCACGCCCCCGGCTGCGGACCCCGGCTTCGGGCTCCCCCTCGCCGACGGCCAGCCGGCCGCGGGTCCGACGGTCCGGCAGCTGCCGGCGACCGGTTCCGAGGAGGCCCCGTGGGCGTGGATGCTGACCGCGGGTCTGCTTCTCGCGGCGGGTCTCGCCACCCGCGTGACGGCTCGTCGACGCCACAGCTGAGTCATCCCTGCTGCGAGTTGCGTCGTGTGGTCGAAGATTCCTGCGGGATGACGACCACACGGCGCAACCAGCCCACCGCGCTCCGCGTGCCGTTCGCTAGCGTGGCGTCGTGAACCCCGACATCCTCATCGGCGCCGACGGCGTCGCGCGCTGCGCCTGGGCGGGCGTCGACGCCGAATACCAGCGCTACCACGACGAGGAATGGGGCACGCCGCTTCACGGCGACCGCGCCCTGTTCGAGAAGATGAGCCTCGAGGGGTTCCAGGCGGGGCTGAGCTGGATCACGATCCTGCGCAAGCGCCCTCGCTTCCGCGAGGCGTTCGCGAACTTCGAGCCCGCGGCGGTCGCCGACTTCGACGAGCGCGACGTCGAACGGCTGATGGGTGACGCCGGGATCGTGCGCAATCGCGCGAAGATCGACGCGACCATCTCCAACGCCGCCCTCGTCACGGCGATGGCGCCGGGGGAATTCGACGAGCTGATGTGGTCGTTCGCGCCGCAGCATCCGCGCTCCTCGCCCCGCTCATTCGCCGAGATCCCCACCACGACCCCGCAGTCCGAGGCGATGAGCAAGACCCTCCGCAAACGCGGCTTCCGCTTCGTCGGTCCGACCACGATGTACGCCCTCATGCAGTCGGGGGGAATGGTCGACGATCACGTCGTCGGATGCTGGCGCGCGGCCTGACGTCTTCGTTCCGGTAGACTGGAAGCACTGCGGAGCGAATCTCGCTCCCTGCGTCGTTGAACGCACCGGCCTCGAGCCTTTGACTTTCTACGGCGAACGGATGCGTCGACCCGACGCCTTCGCCACTCGCTCGCCCCGTCGCGAGCTGATGCCGGCCCGCACTGTCGTGCGTGCGCCGCAAGGAGCTTTTCTATGACCACGCCTTCCGCCACCTTCGCCGACCTCGGTCTTCCCGCGCCCCTCGTGCGCGTGCTCGCCGAGCAGGGCAAGAACGAACCGTTCCCCATCCAGACCGACACCCTCGTCGACACCCTCTCGGGTCGCGACGTGCTCGGTCGCGGAAAGACGGGCTCGGGCAAGACCCTCGCCTTCGCGCTTCCGCTCGTCGCCCGCCTCGGCGAGAACAAGACGCCCCGCAAGGCCCGCCGCCCCCG
This sequence comes from Microbacterium hanjuni, assembly GCF_043556395.1. NCBI lineage: Bacteria > Bacillati > Actinomycetota > Actinomycetes > Micrococcales > Microbacteriaceae > Microbacterium > Microbacterium hanjuni. The sequence goes on along the minus strand of NZ_JBIGIK010000002.1, from coordinate 259,867 downwards.
CGCCCTGGTGCTCGCCCCCACCCGCGAGCTCGCGAACCAGATCGACGCCGTCATCGCCCCGCTCGCGGCGGCGTACGGCATGAACACCACCACCGTCTACGGCGGCGTGACCCAGAAGCGTCAGGTCGACGCCCTCAACGCCGGCGTCGACATCCTCGTCGCGTGCCCGGGTCGCCTCGAAGACCTCATGAACCAGCGGTTCGTGACTCTCGAGGACATCGAGATCACCGTGCTCGACGAGGCCGACCACATGGCCGACCTCGGCTTCCTGCCGGTCGTCACCCGCATCCTCGACAAGACCCCGAAGAACGGGCAGCGGCTGCTGTTCTCCGCCACGCTCGACAACGGCGTGGACAAGATCGTGCGCCGGTTCCTGCAGAACGAGGTGCTGCACTCGGTCGACGAGGCCACCTCGCACGTCGCCGCGATGACGCACCACGTCTTCGAGGCCGCTGACGCCGATGCCAAGAAGCAGCTCGTCAAGACGCTCGCCTCCGGGTCGAGCCGCCGCATCCTGTTCACGCGCACCAAGCACCAGGCCAAGAAGCTCGCCCGCATGCTGACCGACGCGGGTATCCCGTCGGTCGACCTGCACGGCAACCTCTCGCAGCCGCAGCGCGACCGCAACCTCGCCGCCTTCAGCGCGGGCACGGCCCGCGTGCTCGTGGCCACCGACGTCGCCGCTCGCGGCGTGCACGTCGACGACATCGCGCTAGTCGTTCACGTCGACCCGCCGGTCGAGCACAAGGCGTACCTGCACCGTTCGGGCCGTACCGCCCGTGCCGGCAGCGCCGGTGACGTCGTCACGGTGATGCTCCCCGAGCAGCGCCGCGACACGCAGGACATCCTGCGCAAGGCCGCCATCAAGGTGACCCCGACCGCCGTCACGTCCACCTCGCCCGAGGTGACCGCGCTCGTCGGTGACGTCGCGGAGTACGTCAAGCCCTCGGTCCGCCCGGAACCGCAGCAGCAGGGCGGCGGCGGACGCTCGCAGGGTGCGAACGCCCAGCGCAAGCGCGCTGTCCGTTCGGGTCAGGATGCCAGCGCAGGTCAGGGCGGCGGCCGGGCCCGGCGCGGCCGCGGCGCCGACGCCTCGCGCGCTGCAGCCTCGGACGCCCCGCGCTCGCCGCGCTCCGACTCCTCGGCCGGTCACGCCGGCCGCGGCGGATCGACCGGTGGCGCGCGCAGCGGAGCGGGTCGCTCCGGCGCCGGCGCCTCGCGCCCGGCCGCGGGCCGCACCGCGGGTGGCGCACCGACGACCGGCATGGTCGTGGGCAGCCGCAGCCCCCGCACCAACCGTCGCTCGCAGGGCTGATCCCGCGCGTACACACGAAACGGCGATCCCGCCCGCACTCACGACTTCGGTCGGGTGCGGGCGGGATCGCCGTTTCCACACCCGGCGCGCCCGGTCCGGAACGAAGAAGCGCGGTGTCCGAGGGGTGCGGCACACTGGGGGAACCGCACCTGAGGAGTCGCCATGGCCGCCGCCGAAGCATCCGCCGCCTCGATCGCCGATGCCCACGACACGATCCGGGTCGTCGGGGCGCGCGAGAACAACCTGAAGAACGTCAGCGTCGAGATCCCCAAACGCCGTCTCACCGTCTTCACCGGCGTCAGCGGCTCGGGAAAGTCCTCCCTCGTCTTCGGCACGATCGCCGCCGAGTCGCAGCGCCTGATCAACGAGACCTACCCGACTTTCGTACAGCAGTTCATGGGGCAGTTGTCGCGGCCCGAGGTCGACGCGCTCGAGAACCTGAGCGCCACGATCCGGGTGGATCAGGAGCGCATGGGCGCGAACGCCCGCTCCACCGTGGGCACCGCCACCGACGTGCACGCGATGCTGCGCATCCTCTTCTCCCGCCTAGGCGTGCCCCACGTGGGGTCGCCGCAGGCCTTCTCGTTCAACGTGCCCTCGGTCAAAGGTGCGGGCGCGGTGACCCTCGAGCGTGGTGGGAAGGCCGTGAAAGAGCGTCGGTCCTTCGAGATCACGGGCGGCATGTGCCCCACGTGCGAGGGCCTGGGTGAGGCGAACGACATCGATCTCGCCGAGCTGTTCGACGAGGACAAATCGCTCGCCGAGGGGGCGATCACCATCCCGGGCTACAACGTCGACGGCTGGATGGTGAAGGGCTACACCGAGTCGGGCTTCCTCGACGCCGACAAGCCGATCAAGGACTTCACCCCCGAGGAACGGCAGGACTTCCTCTACAAGGAGCCCACCAAGGTCAAGCTGCGCGATTTCTCGATGACCTACGAGGGACTCGTCCCGAAGATCACCAAGAGCATGCTGCAGAAAGACCGCGACGCCCTGCAGCCGCACATCCGCGCCTTCGTCGAGCGGGCGGTCAAGTTCACCGCCTGCCCGGCGTGCCAAGGGACCCGGCTCAACGAGGGGGCGCGGTCGTCGCGGATCGGTGGGGTGAACATCGCGGATGCTGCGGCCATGCAGATCACCGACCTCGCCGAGTGGCTGCGCACCATCGACGACCCGGAGGTCGCGCCGCTGATCGCGGGCCTGCGCGAAACCGTCGACTCCTTCGTCGAGATCGGGCTCGGATATCTCTCCCTCGACCGTTCCAGCGGCACCCTGTCGGGGGGTGAGGCCCAGCGGACGAAGATGATCCGCCACCTCGGTTCCAGCCTCACCGATGTCACCTACGTCTTCGACGAACCCACCGCGGGGCTGCACCCGCACGACATCCAGCGGATGAACCAGCTCCTGCTGCAGCTGCGCGACAAGGGCAACACGGTGCTGGTCGTCGAGCACAAGCCCGAGGTCATCGCGATCGCCGACCACGTCGTCGACCTGGGTCCGGGTGCGGGTCGTGCCGGGGGAGAGATCCGCTTCACCGGCGACGTCGCCGCGCTCCGCGCCTCCGACACACTGACCGGTCGGCACTTCGACCACCGCGCCCAGCTCAAGTCCTCGACGAGGCCGGCGCGCGGCGCCCTCGAGATCCGCGGGGCGGTGCAGCACAACCTGAAGGACGTCGACGTCGACGTGCCGCTGGGCATGCTGACCGTGATCACCGGCGTCGCCGGTTCCGGCAAGTCCTCGCTCATCCACGGCAACCTGCCGCGGTTCGACGACGTGGTGGTCGTGGATCAGTCCTCGATCAAGGGGTCCCGCCGCAGCAGCCCCGCCACCTACACGGGCCTGCTCGACACCATCCGCTCCGCCTTCGCCAAGGCCAACGGGGTGAAACCGGGGCTCTTCTCCGCCAACTCCGAGGGTGCGTGCCCCGCGTGCAAGGGCCTCGGCGTGATCATCACCGACCTGGGCTTCCAATCCACCGTCGAGACGGTGTGCGAGGTCTGCGAGGGCACCGGGTTCTCCGACGCGGTGCTGGAGTACCAGCTCGACGGCAAGAACATCTCCGAGGTGCTCGCGATGTCGGTGAGCGAGGCGTCGGACTTCTTCCCCAAGGGGCCGTCGCAGACCACGCTCGCGCGCCTGATCGATGTCGGACTCGGCTACATCACGCTCGGTCAGGCCCTCAATACCCTGTCGGGCGGCGAGCGGCAGCGGCTGAAGCTCGCGATCAACATGGCCAAGAAGGGCGCGGTCTACGTGCTCGACGAGCCGACGACGGGCCTGCACCTCGCCGACGTCGACAACATGCTCGGGATGCTGGATCGGCTCGTCGACGCCGGCAACAGCGTCATCGTGATCGAGCACCATCAAGCCGTCATGGCCCACGCCGACTGGATCATCGACATCGGCCCGGGCGCGGGACGCGACGGTGGGGCCGTGGTATTCGAGGGGACGCCCGCCGACCTGGTCGCCTCGGCCGACACCCTGACCGCCCAGCATCTCCGGCGCTACGTCGGCGCGTAGGCGGAACAGGCCCCGGCGGGCGCGGGCGGTTCCGGTGGGACCGGTTCCACTACAGTGGCATCGGCATTCCCCTCCACGAGTGAGCACCTCCGAAACGTGACAGACCCTTCTCCGCGCACGCCTTCCCGGCGCGACGTCCAAGGTCTTCGCGCGCTCGCCGTCATCGGCGTCGTGCTCGCCCACGCGATCGGGTGGCCGCGCGGCGGCTTCGCCGGCGTCGACGTGTTCTTCGTCGTCTCCGGGTTCCTCATCACCGGGCTGCTGCTGCGCGAGATCGCCGCCACCGGCACGATCTCGCTGGCCGACTTCTTCGCGCGTCGCATCCGTCGCATCCTGCCCGCTGCCCTGCTCGTGCTGCTCGCGGTGGTGGGGGCGGCGTTCCTTGTCTTCAACCGGGTGCGCGCCGACCAGACCCTCGGCGACGCGATCGCCGCAGCGCTGCTGGTGTCGAACTGGCGCTTCGCCGCCGAGGGCACCGACTACTTCCACGCCGGCGAGGCGCTGTCACCCCTGCAGCACTTCTGGTCGCTCTCGGTCGAGGAGCAGTACTACCTCGTGTGGCCGGCCCTCCTGCTGCTGTTGGTGCTCTGCGTGCCCGCCGCCGCCCGTAAGGGCAGGCGGTCGGCCGCGCTGGTGGGTCTCGCTGCCCTCGTCGTGGTGGTCGCCTCGGCCGGGTGGGCGGCTACGCAGACGGCGGCCGATCCCACGGTCGCTTACTTCTCCACCGCGACGCGGGCCTGGGAACTGGGCGTCGGGGCGCTCGTCGCGGTCGCCGCGCCCGTGCTCGCCCGCATCCCCGCGCTGCTGCGCGGGCTGCTGGGCTGGGTCGGCCTCGCCGGCGTCGTGTGGTCGTTCCTCGTGATCGACCCCGAGACCATGCCGTTCCCCGCACCGTGGGCGGCGCTTCCCGTCGGTGCCGCGGCCCTCGTCCTGGCCGGTGGTATCGGGGGCGACCCCCGCGTCCGCCACCTGTTCCCCCTCACCAACCCGGTGAGCGTCTTCATCGGCGACATCTCGTACTCCCTGTACCTCTGGCACTTCCCGGTGATCGTCTTCGCCGCTGTGCTGCTGCCCGAGGGCGAGCTGACCCTGCCGATCGTGTTCGTCACGATCGGCGTCCTCACCCTCGCCACCTACTTCGGGCTCGAGCAGCCGCTCCACCGCTCACCGTGGCTGCGGCGGCGCGGCGTTGCCGCACCGGCCGGCGCGGCGCCTGCCGTCGAGACACCGCACCCCGCATCGGGGGATACGGATGCGGGCGCGCCCCGCGCGCTCGCACCTCACCCGCCGATGCGCGTCGCGAGCGCCTCGGCGGCCGCGCCTGCCCGCACGATCGCGACCCGCCCGGCGGGATGGGTCCCCGGCTCGCGGTACTACCCGGGGTCGCGTCCCCGCCCCGCCGACCCGAGCGCACTCCCCACGTCCGCCCCTGTCGAGGCGGCCCCTGTCCACGAGGCCGTTGCCGCCCCCACGAGCCCGGCCGCGCAGCATCCGCCCGTCACCACCCCCGAGCGCCCGCAGCCCGTGACCACCCCCGAGCGCCCGCAGCCCGTCACCACCCCCGCGCGCGACGCCACCCCGGCCGACTCCCAGAGCGCCACGTCCGCGTGGGCCGCCTGGCGCGCGCGGTACGCCGCCCAGTGGGGTCTGTCCGCGGCGACGCTCGGCATCGGCGCGGGTGTCGTGGTGCTGCTCGTGCTCATCGCGTTCGGTTCGCCTTCGGTCTTCCCCGCTCCCGGCGCGCCGGTCGCCGGTGGCCCCGTCGAGGTCACGGATCCGACCGGCGCCGTGCAGGCGGAATTGGCCGCGGCGGTCTCCGCGACCGCGTGGCCCGACCTGCGCCCCTCGCTCGACCAGGTCATCGCGACGTCGTCGAGCGACAATCCCGCCCACGACTGCTTCTCTCCCGACGTGGCCGCCGAACTCTCGCGCTGCACGTGGGGCAGCGCGAACGCTCCGCGGCACATGTACCTCGTGGGCGATTCGACGGCCATGGCGTACGCGCCGGCGTTCAAGAAGCTCGCCGAAGAGAGCGGGGGAGCGTGGCGCATCACCACGGTGGGGCTCTACGGCTGCCGCTTCACCGACGTGTTGGTGGAGAATTCCGGCGCGGGCGTCATGGCGGCGTGCCCCGGGCGCAAGAGCGATGTCGCCGCGATGATCGCCGCCGACCCGGCCGACCTCGTGGTGCTCTCCAACGCCTACACCCTCGCGCGTTCCGCCGACGGCCGCGCGCTCTCCGCGAGCGACCTCATCTCCGCGTCCCGCGCCGAGATGGCCGCGTTCGGGGTGACGGGTCGCACCGTGTACCTCGCACCCCCTCCCCGCGGGGGAGCGCTCGCGAACTGCTACTCGCCGCTGTCCTCACCCGCCGACTGTCTGACCGGGGTCGACGACACCTGGCACCAGATGGCGTCGGTGGCCCAGACGTTCGCCGCACCCACGGGCGACTACGTCATCGACTCGAGACCCTTCACCTGTTGGGAGGAGGCGTGCCCTGCCTTCGCGGGCGGGCTGCCGCTGCGCTACGACGAGAGCCACTTCACCGTCGCCTACTCCGAGCACATCGCGCCGGTGCTGCGGTGGCAATTGGCCGGGCTCGGTGTGCTCTGAGCGTCGCCGGAGCGCACCCGCGCCCAGCAAAGACCAACGGCGATTAGCAGGAGGGTGCGAGGCGCATCTAAGCTGACCGGGCACCACTCCGTGCGCCGCGACCAGCAGCGGACACGGTGACTGGTTTCCACACCCGGGGGGGAGGTTGCCATGAGGTCGTTCACATGGTTTCGTCGGCGTCGTCGCACGCTGGCTTCGGTCGGCATCGTGACGGTGTCCGCGGTCGCGATCGCGACCCTCGCGTTCGTGTACGAAGGCAACCCGACCACCGAGGTCGACCTCAACGACGGCGGCGTGTGGATCACGAAGCAGTCCTCCCTCATGGTGGGCCACTTCAACCATGAATCGCGTGTTCTCGACGGCGGGCTCCGCGCCGCGAGCGACGACTACGACATCGTGCAGGACTCAGCGACCGTCCTGGTGACCGACTCCACGGACGCGACCGTCACCACCGTCGACCCCGCCATGGTGGTGCTCGGCGACTCCGCCGACATCCCCGCCGGCGCGAAGATCGCGCTCGGCGGCCCGACGGTCGCGGTGCTCGAGCCGTCGGCGGGCAGCCTCTGGGTCGTTCCCGCACGGGCCATGTCGGGCTTCACCGTCGAAGGAACCGACCCCACGGCCGAGCTCGGCGAGGACGCCGACGTCACGGTGGGTCGCGACGGCACCGTCTACGGCGTGTCGGTCGGAACGGGCGAGATCACCACGATCGCGGTGGACGAGAACGGTGAGCCCGAGGATCCTTCCACCCGCGCACTCGAGAGCGTCGACGACACCGCCGAGCTGTCGATCACGGTGGTCGGCACCACCGCGGCCGTGCTCGACGCCCAGACGGGCACCGTGCAGACCAGCACCGGCGTACGCGCCGAGGTGCCGCGCGGTGACACCGCCGTTCTGCAACAGCCCTCGCCCGAAACCGGCGCCGTCATGCTCGCCACGACGTCCGACCTCATCAGCGTGCCGCTCGACGGCTCCGAGATCGTCGAGACCTCGTCAGGGGGCGAGGGGGATGCTGCCGCTCCGGTCGCCCTCGGAGGCTGCACGTACGGGGCCTGGGGCGGGTCGGCGCGCTTCGTGCGCGACTGCTCGGGCGACGCGAATGACCTCGCCGTCGACATCGACGACATCGATCCCACCGCCCAGCTGCAGTTCCGCCAGAACCGCGACGTGGTCGTGCTCAACGACATCGTGGGCGGCGCCGCCTGGATGGCCAGCGACAGCATGCAGCGTGTCGACAACTGGGAAGACATCACCCCTCCCGAGGGCGACTCCGAAGAGGACGAGCAGACCACCGAGCAGACCGTCGAGACGACGCTGCCCGAACGCACCGAGGTCAACACGGTGCCGGTGGCGACCGACGACGACTTCGGAGTGCGCCCGGGTCGCACCACCGTACTCCCGGTGCTCGACAACGACACCGACGCCGACGGCGATGTGCTGACGGTGACCCTGCCCGACGGCGATCCGGGCCTGGGAGCCGTGCAGGCGATCAACAATGGAGCGGCCCTCCAGATCGCCGTTCCCGAAGACGGCTCGGGCTCCGACACGTTCACGTACCAGATCGACGACGGCCGGGGCGGCACCGACACCGCGACCGTGCGGCTGAGCGTGCACGGGTGGGACGTGAATGCCCCGCCGGTGCAGAAACGCGTCACCGCTTCCGTCGTCGAGGCCGGCGCGACGGTCTCGAACAACGTGCTCCCCGATTGGATCGACCCCGACGGCGACGACGTCTTCTTGCGGGCGGTCACCCCCGACGGCGGAGACGAAGCCGACTTCACCTCCGACGGGCGCATCTCCTACCGGGCCATCGGTGGTGCTCAGGGGCGCAAGGATGTGCCGATCGTGGTGTCGGACGGCACCGATATCAGCGACGGGGTGCTGCGGGTCGACATCCGCCCGCCCGGTTCGACCGTTCCCGTCACCAACGCCGATCACGTCGTGGTGCGGGTGGGCCAGACCGCGACGGTCGCCCCGCTGACCAACGACACCAGCTCGGGCCGTGACCCGCTGCGCCTCACCCGCGTCGACGAGGTCGCCGGCGCAACGATCACCCCCGACTTCGCGAACAAGACCTTCTCGTTCCGCTCCGACGCACCCGCCGTCTACTACGTGCAGTACCTCGTGTCCTCCGGCGCCAACGCCGTGCCGGGTCTGGTGCGCATCGACGTGGTGCCCGACGCCGACACCGACCTCCCCCCGATCGCCGTTCGCGACGTGGCGTTGCTGACGAGCGGTGGCGACGTGCTCGTCAACGTGCTCGCGAACGACATCGACCCCTCGGGCGGCATCCTCGTCGTGCAGTCGGTGACGGTCGATCCGAACAGCGGAATCTCCGTCGCCGTGCTCAACCACGAGACACTGCGCATCACCGATCAAGCGGCTCTCGCCGAGCAGACCCGCATCGGCTACCGCATCTCCAACGGCGCGCAGACCGCCGAGGGCGAGGTCATCGTCATCCCGGTGCCCGCGCCCGAACAGCTGGAGCCCCCGGTCGCCAACGACGACCAGGCGGTCGTGCGCGTCGGCGATGTGGTCACCATCCCGGTGCTCGACAACGACACCCACCCCAATGGCGACACGATGCACGTCGCCCCCGAGCTGGTGGCGCCCCTCCCGCAGCCCGAGGACGGCGAGATCTTCGTCTCGCAGGACACCGTGCGCTTCCGAGCGAGCGGCGAGCCCGGAACCGTCTACGCGACCTACGAGGCCGTCGATTCGACCGGGCAGAAGGACGCCGCGTACGTCACCATCCAGGTGCTGCCCGCCAATCCCGAGACGAACCAGGCGCCGCGCCCCCGCGACATCACCTCCCGTGTGCTCGGCGGCTCCGAGGTGCGGATCGCAGTGCCCCTCGACGGCCTCGACGCGGACGGCGATTCCGTCGAACTCATCGGCATCGATTCCGCCCCGACCAAGGGTCAGGTCACCGAGGTGGGCGCCAACTTCCTCGTCTACGACGCCTTCGACGACGCCGCGGGCGTCGACGCCTTCACCTATCGCGTCCGCGACCGCGCGGGCGCCGAGGCGACAGCATCCATCCGTGTCGGCATCGCCCCCGCCGAGGCCGCCAACCAGGCACCGTACGCGGTGAAGGACTCCGTGATCATGCGCCCGGGTCGCGAGGTCGCCGTCCCCGTGCTCGCGAACGACTCCGACCCCGAGGGTGACAGCATCTCCCTCCAGTCGAACGGCCTGATCCTGCCCGAGGTGGACGGCCTCGACGCCCGCGTCGTGGGCGATCGCGTCGTCGTCACCTCGCCCGCCGAGCCGGTCGAGACCTCGCTGCAGTACACGATCAGCGATGCCCGAGGCGCGGAGGCCCGCGCGGTGCTGCAGGTGACCGTGGCCGAGGACGTGCCCTTGCAGCGGCCGATCGCCCGCGACGACCGCGTGCGCCCGCAGGACGTGCAGGACGACGCGTTCGTCGACCTCGACGTGCTCGCCAACGACGAGGATCCCGACGGCACGACGGATGCTTTGACCATCACCGTCGACGGTGGGGCGACCGTGCAGGACGAGGGCATCGTGCGCATCCCCCTGCTCGAGCAGGCCCAGTTGCTGCGGTACACGATCACCGACCAGGACGCCCTGACCGCCTCGGCGTTCATCTTCGTGCCCGCGCTCGGCGACCTGCCGCCGACGCTGATCTCGACCGAGTCGGTCGAGGTGCAGAGCGGTGAGACCATCGACCTGCCCCTGGCCGACTACGTGCGGGCCGCCGGCGGACTCACGGTGGGCATCACGGAAGCATCGAAGGTCGCGGCCTCGCACGCGAACGGCGCCGACCTCGTGAAAGACCGGGAGACGCTCAGCTACACCTCGGCCGACGGCTTCTTCGGTCAGGACGCGCTCACGTTCGAAGTCACCGACGGCACCGGGCCCGATGACCCCGCGGGGCGCAAGGCCACGCTGACCATTCCGATCACCGTGCTGCCGCCCGAGAACCAGCAGCCGACCTTCGTCAACGGGCAGATGGATGTCGCCCCGGGCGAGGACGCGACGAACCTCGACCTGCGCGCGCTCACGACCGATCCCGACGAGGGCGACCTCGACAGCATGCAGTACGAGATCGTCGGGGGAGCACCCTCCGGCTACAGCGCCTCGATCGACGGTCAGTCGCTGCAGGTCAGCGCCGACTCGGGCACCCCCAAGGGGTCGGCGATCACGCTCGCGCTGCGCATAGACGACGGCGAGACCGACGCGATCGAAGGGTCCGTGACCGTGCGGGTCACCGCCTCCACGCGTCCGTTGCCGACCGCCAACGACGACGTCGTGCCGCAGGCCGACCAGGGCAAGACGATCTCGGTGCCCGTCCTCGCCAACGACTTCAACCCCTTCCCCGAGACCGCTCTGAAGGTCACGACCGCCGTGACCGAGACCGGTAGTGGGCAAGCCCAGGTCGCGGGCGACCAGGTGTCCGTCTCCCCGGCGGCTGACTTCTTCGGCACGATGGTCGTGCGCTACCGGGTGCAGGATGCGACGGGCGACCCCGACCGCGAGGTGGAGGGCCGCATCCGTCTCACCGTGCAGGGCAAGCCGAACGCGCCGGGCACGCCCTCGGTGTCGAGCGTCCAGGACCGAACGGTCGTGCTGTCGTGGACCCCGCCCGCCAACAACGGCGCCGACATCACCGGCTACACCGTACGTGCCGCCTCCGGCGCCTACACGAAGCAGTGCGCCTCCACCACGTGCACCCTCGATGGGCTGACCAACAACGTCGAGTACACGTTCCTGGTGACGGCGACGAACCGCGTCGGGGAGTCCGACCCGTCGGCGCCCTCGGCCGTCGCCCGCCCCGACGCCCGTCCTGACACCCCGCAGCCCCCGACGCTCAAGTTCCGCGACAAGGGCCTCGACGTCGCGTGGACGACGCCGTCCACCCCCGGCTCGCCGGTGGAGTCGTACACGCTCGAGATCTCGCCCGCCCCTCCCTCGGGGATGACGCAGAAGACGGCGACCGGCAACTCGGTCGTCTGGGAGGGCCTCGAGAACGGCGTCAACTACCAGGTGCGCGTGCAGGCACGGAACCGCGCTCCCGAGCCGTCGAGCTGGAGCGGGTACTCCGCCGGCCAGGTTCCCGCCGGGCCACCGGCCGCCGCCGCCGCGCCCACCACCCAGCGGGTGCAGTCCGTCGGGCAGCAGGCACAGATCCAAGTCAATTGGAATGCGCCCAGCGCCAACGGTGACCCCATCGCGGAATACCTTCTCACCGTTCGCGGAGAGCAATCCCGCACCATCTCGGTGCCGGCCGGTCAGACCTCGCAAGCAGTCACCCTGCCGACGTCGACCACGAACTACACCTTCACGGTCGCCGCCAGGAACAAGGCCGGATGGGGAGCCGATAGCCCCGCCTCGGCGCCTCGCCGAGCGGTGAACGCACCGGGCGCGCCGACCGGCGTGACCGCTTCGACGCCGCGCCCCGACAACACCATCGACGTGACCTTCACCGAGGGCCCGCTCAACGGGGCATCCGCGAGCGAGGTGCGCTACCAGTACTCCGTCGACGGCGGCGCCTGGCAGGCATGGAACCGCGGGCCGATCAGTGGCGTGTCCAACGCCGGCTCGCACACGATTCGGGTGCAGGCCGTCTCGCAAGTGGACGGATCGGGTTATTCCTCCGATCCCTCGCAGCCGTCCAACTCGGTGCGACCCTTCGGCCCGGTGAACCCGCCCGGTGCCGGCGCGACGCGCGAGGGTACGCAGGTTCGCGTGTCCTGGAGCATGCCGAGCGAGAACGGTCGTCCGATCGACCACCTCGAGATCCGGGTCGACAACGGGGGATGGGAGAACGTCGGGGTCGGCGGAAACTCCCGCCTGGTGGGCAACGGCTACGACCAGGACCACACCATCTGGGTGAAGGCCATCGACACAGCGGGCCAGGTCAGCGCGGAAGCCTCGGCCTCCGCCCGCACCGACCCGCAGCCGGTGGCGGTCGCGCAGATGGTCAAGGGCTCCAGCGGCGGCGATTTCCCCAACTGCGACAACACGTCGTGCGCGTACTTCAAGCTGCGCGTCGCGAACTTCCCGGCCGGCACCTACAACCTCGCCTGCTCGCACACCGGCGACCAGCGGTTCTCCGTGAAGGCGTACAACGTGCCTGCCAACGGTGAAGTCGAACTGACCTGCTACATGGGTTACCCGGGCTACGACGCCTGGATCGACATCGACGGCTGGGGTCAGTCCCAGCACATGACCTGGTACTAGCGGCCCGCAGGCCCCTGTCCCCCTCCACCACGAAGGATCCCTCATGACCATGACCCCCGAACAGGCCGCCTGGTTCGAAGGCACCTTCACCCGCCTCGTCGACAACGTCGACCATGCGCTGATGGGAAAGCGCGAGGTCGTCGGGCTCGTCATCGCCGCGATGCTCGCCGAGGGACACGTGCTGCTCGAGGACGCGCCCGGTACGGGCAAGACGAGCCTCGCGAAGGCGCTCGCCGCGACCGTGCAGGGCACCAGCCAGCGCATCCAGTTCACCCCCGACCTGCTGCCTTCCGACGTCACCGGGGTCACGATCTACGACCAGGAGACGCACAAGTTCGACTTCCACCGGGGGCCGATCTTCGCCTCGATCGTGCTCGCCGACGAGATCAACCGTGCCTCCCCGAAGACGCAGTCCGCGCTCCTGGAGGTCATGGAGGAGTCCCGCGTCACCGTCGACGGCGTCACCCACGAGGTGGGGCGGCCGTTCCTCGTGATCGCGACGCAGAACCCGATCGAGCAGGCCGGTACTTACAAGCTCCCCGAAGCGCAGCTCGACCGCTTCCTCGTGAAGACCTCGATCGGGTATCCCGATCTGGCGATCACCGAGCGCATCCTCGCCGGCGCCTCCGACCGCAACCCCTCCGCGAGTCTCGCCGAGGTCATCACCACCGGTGCCGTCGGCGACATGGCCGACCTCGCCGCGACCGTGCACGTCGAGCCCGCCGTGCTGCGCTACACCGCTCAGCTGGCCGAGGCCACGCGTACCGATGACGCCACCCGCGTGGGTGTGTCGGTGCGCGGGGCGATCGCGATGATCCGCGTCGCCAAGGTCTGGGCGGCCTCGCAGGGCCGTCACTACGTCATCCCGGATGACATCAAGCTGCTCATCGCCCCGGTCTGGACCCACCGCATCGTTCTCGACCCCGAAGCGGAGTTCGCCGGCACCAGCGCTGAGACCGTCATCGCCCGGGTGCTCGACACGATCGCGGCACCGCAGGCGAGGTCCGCCGCCTGATGACGACGACCCAGACGCCGGGCGCGACGGTCGCTGCCGGCACGACGCGTACCGCGCTGCGCGAGGTGGCAGCCCCCGTGGCCGCCCGCGTGCTGCGGCGTGCGCGAGCCGTGCTCGCCGTCGCGCGCCCGCTCGCCTGGGTCCTGCTCGCGGGAGCGATCGCCCTGTTCATCGCCGGGCGCATGCTCGGCTGGCGCGAGCTGGTCATCGTCGCGGTCGTCGTGCTCGCCGTCCTCGCACTGTGTCTGCTGTTCCTCATCGGCCGTACCGATTACGCCGTCGGTCTCGACCTCACCCGCACGCGCGTGGTCGTCGGCGAACGCGCCGTCGGCGCCCTGTCGCTGTCGAACACCGGAAGCCGTGCCATCCTGCCCTCGCGCATCGTGCTGCCCGTCGGCGCGGGACGCGGTGAGTTCGCCGTCGGCCGTCTTGCCCCGGGAGCCGAGGCCGAGGAACTCTTCGCGATCCCCACCCAGCGGCGTGCGGTGCTGAAAGTCGGACCCGTCAGCGTCGTTCGGGGCGATCCGCTCGGGCTGTTCGAACGCATCCAGCGTCGCGACGAGCCCGTCGACCTCTACGTGCATCCGCGCACCGTGCTCTTCGGCGGGCAGTCCCTCGGCTTCCTCCGCGACCTCGAGGGGCTGCCGGCCACCGACCTCTCGCGCGACGATGTGTCCTTCCACGCGCTGCGCGAGTATCAGCCCGGCGATGACCTCCGCCACGTGCACTGGAAGTCGACGGCGCGCACCGGTTCGCTCATGGTGCGCCAGTACGAAGAGACCCGACGCTCGCACTTCGTGATCGGATTGTCGCGCCACCCCGCCGACTACCGCGATCCCGAAGAGTTCGAACTCGCCGTCTCAGCAGCGGGATCCCTCGGTCTGCGTGCCCTCCGCGATTCGCAGCGGGTGGAGGTGCGCTCGCAGGGCGGACCGCTGAGGGCCGCGACCGGCAAGCAGTTCCTCGACGCGCTCTCCGGACTCGTCTACGCGCGACCGCGCGAGGGCGACATCGTGGAACTCGCCGGAGCGGTCGCGGCCGCCATGCCCTTGGCCAGCATCGTCATCCTCGTCTGCGGCAGTTCCGTGGATGCTGCGCGGTTGCGCGTCGCGTGCAGCAGACTCCCCTTCGGGGCGCGGGTACTGGCCGTGGTCGCCGAGCGGGGGGCATCGCCGTCCCTCCGCCGGATCGCCGAGGCCGACGTGATCACGGTCGGCGAGCTCGAACAACTGCCCGCAGCCCTGCGGAAGGTGCTCGCGTGAGCGCCGTGCTGCCCCGACGTCGCTGGGCGCTCGACCTGGCAGCATCCGCCGCCCTGCTGGCGGTGCCGATCATCGGTTTCTGGCCGACGTTCGATGGTCCGTCCTACCTGGTCGCCGCTCTCGGCGGACTCGTCCTGGGCCTCGGTATCGCCGTCGTCGGCGCGTGGCGCCGCTGGGGCGTTCTCGTGCTCGCCGCCCTCACGATCGCCGCCTATTTCGTCTTCGGAGCGGTGCTGGCCCTCCCGCACACCGCGATCGCGGGATTCGTGCCCACCCTCGACACCCTTGCCCGGCTCGCGGCCGGGGTCGTGACGTCGTGGAAGCAACTTCTCACCACTGTCGCGCCGGTCTCCGCCGATGATGGGCACCTGATCGTGCCGTTCCTGCTCACCCTCGTCGCGGCCGTGCTGACCGCGAGCCTCGCCCTGCGGGTGAACCCGCCGGTGTGGGCGCTCGTGCCCGCGGTGATCTTCCTCGGCGTGCAGATCGTGCTGGGAACCGCGCAGCCCGCGGCGCCGCTCGTTCAGGGACTCGCTTTCGCGGTCGTCGCGATTGTGTGGAGCGCTGTCCGTCAGGCGTGGCAGCCGGCCCGCGCTGTCGTGTCGATCGGGGAATCCTCCCGCCCGACCGGACTGCCGACCCGACGGATCGTCGCCGGCGCGATCGTGCTCGCCATCGCTGCGACCGCCGGTATCGCCACCAACGCCCTCGCCGCGGCGAACGAGCCGCGGTACGTCCTGCGCGACGTCGTCGTGCCGCCGTTCGATCTGCGCCAATACCCCAGCCCCCTCCAGTCGTTCCGGGCCTACGTGCGCGACTTCCCCGACGAGCCGCTGTTCACCGCATCCGGTCTCCCCGAAGGGGCACGCATCCGTCTGGCGACGATGGACGCGTACGACGGCGTCGTGCTGAACGTCGCCGACGAGGGCGCGGGCTCCTCGAGCGCGTTCACGCCGGTGCGCACCAGCATGTCGCCGGACGCCGTTGGCACGCCCGTGACCGTGCACGTCGAGGTGGGAGCGCTCAACACCGTCTGGCTCCCCGACACGGGCGAGGTCACCTCGGTGCGGTTCGAGGGGGACAACGCGGAGCAGTTGCGCCGCTCGGCCTATTACAACGAGACCACCGGCACCGGAGTCGTGACCTCCGGGCTCGGCCAGGGAGCTGCTTACACCTTCGACGCCGTCCTGCCGGCCGTGCCGAGCGACGAGCAGCTCGCCGACGTTCCGTTCGCCTCGGTGCGCATGCCGAAGCAGGAAGCAGTGCCCACCGAGTTCGCCGAGATCGCCTCCGACATGGTCGCCGATGCGACGACGCCGATCGAACAGGCGCGCGCGCTGCAGCAGGCGCTCGCGCAGGACGGCTTCTTCAGCCACGGTCTCGAGGGTCAGGTGCTCTCGCGCGCCGGGCACGGCGCCGAGCGCATCACCGCCCTGCTCGGGGGCGAGCAGATGATCGGCGACGACGAGCAGTACGCCGTCGCGATGGCCCTCTTGGCCGGGCAACTGGGCATGCCGGCGCGCGTGGTCATGGGCTTCTACCCGGCCGAGGACGAGAGCGGACCGGTCTTCACCGCGACGGGCGATTCGCTGCACGCGTGGGTGGAGGTCGCGTTCGAGGGCGCCGGATGGGTCGCCTTCGACCCCACGCCTCCCGAGGATCAGGTGCCCAACGATCAGAGCACGAAGCCGCGCGCCGATCCCAAGCCCCAGGTGCTGCAGCCCCCGCCGCCCGAGCAGCAACCCGTCGATCTGCCGCCCACCGTGCCGGATGAGCGGGAGTCGGAGGACGAGCAGAACAACCTCGCCGGCATCATCGGCCTCGTGCTGCTCATCGCCCTCGCCGTCCTTGCGATCCTCGCTCTTCTGCTCGCACCGTTCGTGGTCGTCGGGGGATTGAAGGCCGCGCGCCGCAAGCGTCGCCGCGAGGCCGAACGGGCAGCCGACCGCATCAGCGGCGGGTGGGAGGAGCTCGTGGACAGCGCTTCCGACTACGGCACCCCAGTGCGCCGGGGCGGCACCCGCACCGAGGACGCACGCGTCGTCGGCACCGCGTTCGCCGAACCTGAGGTGACGACACTGGCGCGGCGCGCTGATGCCGAGGTGTTCGGGCCGAGCGACCCGACCCCCGACGAGGTGGACGCGTTCTGGCGCGAAGTCGACGGCATCGTGGGCGGGATGCGTCGGAAATCGTCGTTCTGGCAGCGGCTGCGCGCTCGACTGGCCGTGCGCACCCTTCTCGCGGGCACGCGCTTCGCGCTCCCGGCACCCCGACCGCGCCGGTCGAAGCCGGTTGCCGCTCCCGCGCCGCAGGAACCGCCCGCCGAACTGACAGACGGGCCGAACTCGTGACCGCCGTGCCCGTGGCCGTCGCATGGGGTTCCGCCACCGACGTCGGCCGCAAGCGCTCGCTGAACGAGGACAGCCACCTCGCAGCTCCACCGCTCTTCCTCGTCGCCGACGGGATGGGCGGCCACCAGGCCGGCGAGATCGCGAGCGCCACGGTCATCGCCGAGTTCGCCCGCCTGATCGGGCGGCCGAGTCTGACGGTCGAGCTCGTGCAGACCACCCTGCACGAAGCGCGCCGGCGGGTGGACGCCCTCCCCGACGGTGCCGGAGCGGGCGCGGGAACGACGCTCGCGGGCGTGATCGTCGCCGACATCGACGGCGAGGGGTACTGGCTGGCCGTGAACGTCGGCGACTCCCGCACCTACCGCCTGAGTGAGGACGTGTTCGAGCAGATCAGCGTCGATCACTCGGTGGTGCAGGAACTCATCGACGCGGGCCAGCTCGACGCGGCCTCGGCCGCCCGCGACACGCGACGCAATGTCATCACCCGGGCGCTGGGTGCGGGCAGCGACGGCGAGGCCGACTACTGGCTGCTGCCGGCCGAGCAGGGCGACCGCATCATGGTGTGCTCCGACGGACTCCCCACCGAGATCGACGAGGCACGCATCGACCTCATCCTGCGCACCGAGACGCATCCGCAGGCCGCGGCCGACCGACTCGTCCGAGAGGCCGTCGACGCGGGCGGCCGCGACAATGTGACGGTGCTCGTGATCGACGCCCTCGACGTGCGGGTGCGCGGCGGCCGCGACAGTGCGCAGACGATCCCCTCGGCGGATATGAACGAAGATGTCAGGGAAGACACCCTGCCCCGAACCCGCGCGCGAGGAGCCCACTCATGACGACCGTGCACTACGCGAGCGGAACCTTGCGCGCCGTCGTCGCGGAGCGTGGCGTCGTGGTTCTCGGGGAAGGAGCGACGGATGCTGAGGCCGTCGCCGTCCGCGACCGGCTGCTCGCGGGGGACGGATTCGGCGGGATCGTCGACGTGCTGGCCGCCGGCGGACCGCTGTCCGCCGTGCCCGCCTTCGTCGTCGCGCTGGATGAGAACGAGGGATGGCGGATCAGCGTCCGTGGAGACCTCTCCGCGACGGTGGCGACCCCCTCCGGTTCGGAGGCCATCGACGGCGCGAATGCGTCGACCTGGGTGGAGCGCAGCATCCGCGATGTCATCCGGCTGACGATCGGCGGTCCGGCGACGACGTCGTTGCCGATCGTGGACGGGATTGTGCTCGTCTCGGCAATGGAACTGGATGCGGAGTCCGTCGTGCCGGACGCTGTCGAGCCCGTCGCTGCGGAGCCCGCGCCTGTCGAGGCCGCGCCCGCGGAGCCCGTGCAACCGCTCCGCGTCGAGGAGGTTCGCGAGCCGGAGCCGGAGCCCGCGCCTGAGCCCCAGCCGGAGCCCGAACCGGAGCCGGAACCCGAGCCGGAACCCGAGCCGCAGTCGGAGCCCGAGCCGGAGCCCGAGCCGGAGCCGGAGCCGGAGCCGGAGCCGGAAGCTGAGCCGGTTGCGGCTGTCGTCCCGCCGGTGATCCCGCCGGTTCCTCCCGTACTGCCGCCGATTCCCCCCCTCGTCTCGGTGCCGCCGGCGCCGTCGAAGCCCGCTGCCTCGCCACCGGCGGCTCGACCTGCGCCTCTCGCCGAGGGGCTCATCGACTCCATCCCGCTGTCGGTCACCGGCTCCCCGACGGCCGCCGTCCCCGTCGCGACGCCCGACCCCGCTCCGGCGGCCGGCAACGCCGACGATCTCGAAGCCACCACGATCGTCGGGCGATCGGCGCGCGATCGGCAGGCGGCGAGCGAGGCGGCCGCATCCGCAGAGACCGCCGTCGGCGACCACGACGGCGAGACCATTTCGCTCGCTGAAGCGCGGCGGCTGCGTGCCGCTGCGGGGGGCGCCCCGGTCGAGGCCGCCGCTCCCGCGGTTCCCGCGCCGCTTCCACCTGTCCTCGGCCGACTCCGACTCTCGACCGGGCAGCTCGTCGTGCTCGACCGCTCGGTCATCATCGGGCGCCGCCCGCGTTCCGTGCGCGCCTCGGGCGCCGACCTCCCGCACTTGGTGGCCGTCGACAGCCCGCAGCAGGACATCTCACGCAACCACGTCGAGATCCGGGCGGAAGGCGACAGCGTGCTCGCGACCGATCTGCAGACCACGAACGGCACCACCCTGCTGCGTGAAGGATCGCCCGCGGTGAAGCTGCACCCGGGGGAGGCGACGATGCTCGTCCCCGGTGACGCGCTCGATCTCGGCGACGGTGTGACCGTGGTGCTCGAGGCCTGGTCGTGAGCGCTCGGCGCGAGCCGCAGACGCCGCCCGCCCTGCCCGGATTCGAGGTCGTCGGGCTGCTCGGGTCGGGGGGCTTCGCCGACGTCTTCCTGTACGAGCAGCAGCTGCCGCGCCGGCGGGTGGCGGTGAAAGTCCTGCTGCCCGAGCGGATGGCCAGCGACTCCTCCGCCGAGTTCACCGCCGAGGCGAACGTCATGGCGATGCTGTCCACGCACCCGGCGATCGTGACGATCTACCAGGCCGGCGTCGCTGCGGACGGGCGCCCGTATCTCGTCATGGAGTACTGCCCGCGTCCGAACCTGCAGGTGCGGTACCGCTCGGAACGGTTCGGTGTCGCCGAAGCGCTGCGGGTCGGCGTGCAGGTCGGTGCGGCGGTCGAGACGGCCCACCGCGCGGGGGTGCTTCACCGCGACATCAAGCCCGCCAACATCCTCGTCACCGAGTACAACCGGCCGGCCCTCACCGACTTCGGCATCGCCTCGACGACGGGCGCCGGCGACTCGGGCGGGCTCTCGATCCCCTGGTCGCCGCCCGAGATCGTCGCCGAGTCGCCCGACAGCGACGCGCGTTCCGACGTCTGGTCGCTGGGCGCCACGGTCTACAGCCTGCTGTCGGGGCGCTCCCCGTTCGAGTTGCCCGGGCAGCGCAACACCGGTGCCGAGCTGATCGACCGCATCGCCACCCTCCCGCTTCCCGCGATCGGCCGCACCGATGTGCCCGCTTCGCTGCAGCGCGCCCTCGAACGGGCGATGGCGAAGCGGCCCGTCGACCGGTTCCCCTCGGCGCTGGAGTTCGCGCGGGCGCTGCAGAAGGTGCAGATCGAGCTGGCGCACTCGGTGACACCGATCGACATCCTCGACGACGGCGGCGCGGCCGATGTCGTCGACGACGAGGACGACGGTCTCACCCGCGTGCGCGGTGTGGTCAGCATCGACCCGGGGTTCGCCCCTCCCGTGGCGACCTCGCCCGCGGAGGCGTGGGCACCCGACGAAGCGACCCGGCGCTCGGCGCGTCCGGCGGATTCCGATGAGACCGTGGTGCGCGTCTCGGCGATCGATCCGGGCGTTCCCGCCTTCACGTCCCCGCCCCCGCCGCGCCCGGGTGCGCCCGCAGCCGTCGCTCCCGCGAGCGCGGCCGAGGCTCCGGCATCCGCTGTCCTTCCCCCCGAGCCCCGCCGCTCGCGCCGTGGCCTCTGGGTCGGAGTGGGCGCTGCGGTGTTCGTCGTGCTGATCGGCCTGGTGCTCGCTTTCGCGCTGCCCGCGGTGCTCGGCGGCGCCCCCGAGCCGACGCCCGAGGTCGCCCCGACCGATGAGCCCATCGATGTGGTGCCGGTGTCCGCCCCCCGCCCCGCCGATCTCGCCGGCGTCGCAGGGCCGGACGGCATCGTCTTCACCTGGACGAACCCCGACCCCGCCGAAGGCGACCAGTACCTGTGGGGGGTCGTCCCCCGGGGCGGCGGCGAGCCCGCGCTCGAGCGCGTGACGGATCCGACCGTGACCGTGCCGGCCGACCCCTCGGGCGAGACGTGCGTGCAAGTGCTGACCCGCCGCGAGAGCGGGCAGGCGTCGGAGCCGGCCACCGCCTGCGTCCCCTGACCCGCCGCCCGACTCTCGCGGAGACACCGCTTTAGGGGTATCCCGAAGCGCGCGTACGGGTGCCTCGGGCGACGCGCGACGGCCGCGGTCCTACCGTGGAACCATGACCACCCAGACCGCTGATGCCCCACCGGCACCCGCCGCGCGCCGCCGCGTGTCCTCGATCGCCTCGCCGCTGCACGTCGCGGGCGCCGTGGCGCAGCTGGCCGCCCTCGGTATCGTCGGCCCCTTCGTCTTCACCGCGCTGTTCTCCGTGCTCGGCGCCGGCCTCGGCCTGCTGTTCCTGATCGGCGTCGGTGTGCTGGTGCTCATCGCGCTGGTGTACGTGCTGTTCGCCCTCGCCTTCCTGGAGAACGCGCGCGTCGAGGGACTCTACGGCTTCGGCATCCCCCGGCTGACGATCCGACGGCAGCTGCGCCCGGGCTTCGGCGGCATGATGCGGATGTTCTGGCGGCAGGCGATCGACCCGGCCGTCTGGCGCGCCATCGCCAACCTGGCGATCTCCACCATCCTCGGCGTACTCGTCGTCTTCCTCGCCGGCGTCGTCGGATCAGCGGCCGCCCTCACCTTCGCCCCGCTCTACGCCTCCTCCGCCGCGGCCGACATCTTCGGCATCGATGTCGCTCTCGCCTGGGCGCCCGTGGTGGGTGTGCTGCTCCTGCTCGCCTCCCTCGCCGCGATCATCGGACTCGGCCTGCTGCACGGCCTGCTCTCGCGCCTCATCCTCGTACCCTCCCGCGAGGCCCAACTCGCCACCGAGGCGCGCGAAGCGGGCGCTCAGCGAGCGGGCGCCATCCGCGCCTCCGAGGTCGAGCGCACCCGCATCGAACGCGACCTTCACGACGGCGTGCAGCCCCGCCTCGTCTCGGTAGGGATGACCCTGGGCCTGGCCCGCCAGAAGATCGACGACGACCCGGCGGCCGCGAAGGCGCTCGTCGAAGAGGCGCACACCTCGACGAAGGCGGCCATCACCGAGTTGCGCCAGCTCGCTCGGGGCATCCACGCTTCCGTGCTCGATGACCGGGGACTGGATGCTGCGCTCTCCGCGCTCGCGGCCCGATCCCATGTTCCCGTGCACCTCGATGTGCGGATCGAGGGCCGGTGCGAACGGACGGCCGAAGCGGCCGCTTACTTCGCCATCGCCGAATCGTTGACCAACGCCGCGAAGCACTCCCGGGCGAGCGGCGTGCGCGTCGTGGTCCGCCGCCGCGACGACGGCACGCTCTGGGCCCGGGTCGAGGACGACGGTATCGGCGGGGCACGCATCCTCGCCGGCGGCGGCCTCGACGGCATCGCCAACCGGGTGGCCGCCGCGGGCGGCACCTTCCGCCTCGACAGTCCGAACGGCGGCCCCACCGCCCTGGAGGTGAGCGTCCCGTGCGCATCCTGATCGTGGAGGACTCCGTGCTCCTGCGCGAGGGTCTGGTCCGCCTGCTCGAAGACGCCGGCCACGAGGTGGTCGCCGCCCTCCCCGACGCCGATGCCCTCGAGGAGACGGTCGCTGCCACCGCCCCCGAGCTGTGCATCCTCGACGTCCGCCTCCCGCCCACCTTCACCGATGAGGGCATCCGCGCAGCCCTCCGGGTGCGCACCCAGCATCCGGCCCTCCCCGTGCTCGTGCTGTCGCAGTACGTCGAGGAACGCTATGCGAGCGACCTCATCGCGGGCGGCGACGGAGCCTTCGGCTACCTGCTCAAGGATCGTGTCGCCGACGTCTCGGACTTCCTCGAGACGCTGCAGCGCATCGCCGAGGGTGCCACGGTGCTCGACCCCGAGGTCGTGGCGCAGCTGCTGGGCCGCCGCAGCCGCGACGCCCGGATGCAGCGCCTCACCGAGCGCGAGCGCGCCGTCCTCTCCCTCATCGCGGAAGGGCGCTCCAACCAGGCGATCGCCCGCGCGCTCTTCGTCTCGGAAGCGAGCGTCGAGAAGTACATCACCGCGATCTTCCAGAAGCTCGAACTCGAGCAGGACCTCTCCGGCAACCGTCGGGTGCAGGCCGCCCTCGTCCATCTCGAGCACGGCGGCACCGCGCCGCAGACAGGAGCATCACGATGACCACCGACATCTCTCCCCCCGCCCCCGAGCAGCCTCCCCAGCCGGCTCCGCCCCGGCCCGGTGCCGCGCCGCGGGTGATCGCGCTGCTCACCGCCGCGCTCGGCGTCGGCGTGCTCGCGGTGAGCGTGACCGGAGGGGTGCTCCCCACCGTCGCGACGGCCGCCGCCCGTGACGAGGAGAGCGCGATCTCCGTCGACGGCGTCAGCGCGCTCGACGTCGACGTCTCGGCCATGTCGCTCGAGGTCGTCTTCGCCGAGGTCGACCGCGCCTCGCTCGAGGTGCGGGGCAACACCGGCAGTGGGGGGTGGACGTTCGAACGCGACGGCGACGTGCTGCGGGTCGAGACGCCTCGCCAGGCCTTCCTCTCCTGGTTCGGCGGCGACAACGGCCGCGCGACCCTCATCCTGCCCGAGCGGTTGGCCGGCCTGGACGCCGACCTCCGCGTGGGCGGTGGCTCGATCGACGTCGCCGGGGACTACGACGATCTCGCGATCGATCTCGGCGCGGGCGAAGCGACGGTGGACGCCTCGGCGCGCTCGCTCAGCGCGGACGTCAGCGCGGGTCGCGGCGATATCGCGCTGACCGGCGTCGCGACCGCGCGACTGTCGCTCGGCGCGGGCGAACTCATCACCCGGCTGTCGGGCAGCGCGCCCCGTGACGTCCAAGCGTCGGTCAGCGCGGGTTCGCTCGAAATCACCCTGCCCGATGAGACCTACGCCGTTACCAGCGACGTCTCAGCCGGCGACGTCGACAACGCTCTGCGGACCTCTGCCGACTCGCCGCGCACCGTTCATGTCGAGGTCTCGGCCGGCAACGCGCGGCTGCGGGCGGAGTGACAGGACAGCGGATGCTGCGTCAGCGGCCGATGTCGAAGAGGTGACGTCCGCCGTGACCGAGCACCTTCACGACGACGCCGCGGGAGTGCAGTTCCGCCACCGCGCGGGTCTCGTCCTCGAGGGAGGTGCCGAGAGCGTGCACGTTGGCCACGACGAGCACGTCGCCGCGGGTCAGCGTGTCGAAGAAGCGGGCGAGGCGCCCTGACCACTCCTCGAGGATCTCGGGGGCCGGGTGGCGAAACCCTTCGATCGGCACTCCGAAGCGGGAGAGGTCGTCGCGCTGCTCGGTCACGGACGGCATCCCGGGGCGCGATACGACGAGGCCGACGAGGCGGGAACCCGCCGGGCGGGCGAGCCACCAGTCCCGATCGCGCTGCAGTTCGGTGAAGCACTTCGGGCACTCGGCTGCCGCGTGCGGCAGGTGCAGCGGGCTCGTCGGAGGATCGAACTGCACCCCCGCAGCATCCTTCGTTCCGGTCATGAGAACCTCCGCGGCTCTATTCTGCCGCCTGGCGGAGCGGACAGCACGCCACGCTGCGGTATTGCCCTCGACCCCGAGGTGCTCAGCCCTCTGGGTCGACCCGCAACTCGAGGCTGAGCTGGTCGGCGTCGAGTTCGGCGAGCGCGTGGCGCAGTGCGGCGGTGCTGTACCGCCCGTCCCGGGTCAGCTCGTTGAGGCGCTCGCGCATCACGCCGATGATCGCGAGGCGCAGCTCGAGCATGTCGTGGGTGCGGGCGTCGGTCTCATCGTCGGGCGCCTCGGTCATCCGCGCTCCGACGAGACGCACCATGGTCTCGGGGAAGGGCTTGCCGTCGCGGTGCGACAGGTGACCGGACGCGACCGCCTCGCCGGCGGCCGTGCGCAACTCATTGCTCAGCTCTTGCTGCTCGGCGGCGTTGGGCCCCTCGTGCGAGGAGCGGTGCAGGCCCAGGATGCGAACGAGCGCGGGCAGGGTGAGGCCCTGCAGCAGCAGGCTGAAGACGGCGACCAGGAACGCAACGAAGATGAGCAGCGGTCGCTCGACCGTCTCCCTCGGCAGGGTCTGGGCGGCCGCGAGGGTGACGACGCCCCGCATCCCCGCCCAGACGATCACGGTGCCGTGTCGCCACCCGAGCGGTGAATCGCGGTAGTAGTCGAGATCGGCGACCATCCGCCGCAGGCGGGTGCGGCCCGCCTCGAGCCGCCGCCGTGGATGCGGCGAGTCGGCGGAGGTGCGGCCGCCGAGGGTGGGATCGGACTCCAGGCGCGCTTCGAAGCGGTCGAGCCGGCCGTCCATCGCCTCCACCCGCCCTCTCGCCCGATGTCGGCCGTGCGAACGCCGGCCCTGCAGCCAGATGAGTCCGGCGACGTACAGTCCGCGCACCACGAGCACGATGCCCAGCGCGGTGAGGGCGAGGCCGACGCCCTGCCACAGACCGAGATCGCGCGCCAGGTTGCGACTGACGATCTCCTTCAGCTCCAACCCCATGACGAGGAAGACGGCGCCCTCGAGCAGCAACTCGATCGTGCGCCAATTCAGCCGATCCGACATGCGTTCCTCGGGCGTGAAGCGCCGGGCGGCGCCTTGGCCGGTGACGATGCCGGCCACGACCGCGGCCACTAGGCCGGAGCCGCCCAGGTGCTCGGTGGGCAGGTAGGCGATGAACGGCACGGTGAAGCTCAAGGCGGTGTTGGCCGCGGAGTGGGCGACCCAGGAGCGCACACGGAGGTTGATCCACCCGACGGCGCCGCCGACGACGAGGGCGAGCAGCACCGCCCAGCCGAACTGTCCGGCCGTGTCGGCGAAGGAGAAGCCGCCGGCGACGGCCGCGATCGCGGTGCGCAGGAGCACCAGCGCCGTGGCGTCGTTCAGCAGGCTCTCGCCCTCGAGCAGCGTCACCACGCGCGGGGCGAGGCCCAGGCGTCTCGCGATCGAGGTGGCGACAGCATCCGTCGGACTCAGTATCGCTCCGAGCGCGATGCCGAGCGCCAGACCGAGGCCCGGGATGACCCACGCGAAGAAGACCCCCAGCACGATCGAGCTGACCACGACGAGCAGGACGGAGAGGCCACCGATGGGTCCGAAATCGCGACGGAACTCGACCGCGGGCAGCTGGACGGCGGCGGAGTACAGCAGCGGCGGGAGGATGCCGACGAGGATCACATCGGGCGGGACGTCGACGGCCGGAACGAACGGCAGGAGGCTGACTCCCAGCCCGATCGCCACCAGCACGAGGGGGCCCGCCACCTTCACCCGCGGGCCGAAAGCGGTCGCGAGACTGATCACCACGACCGCGGCGATGACCAAGAGGATGGTGTCGAGCACGAGTCGAGCCTAAGAGGTGTGTCGGGCGGTTGCGCGGCTAGCGTGAGGGCATGACGTTCAACGACAACGCCCGGGTCGGCGACAACCGGGCCCGCCGGCGCGGCCGAGGTGCCGTGATCGCCGGCGGCGGAACCGTGGGTGTCGGCGCGATCGTCGTGCTGCTGCTCGCCGTGTTCACCGGGGGCGACTTCTCCTCCCTGCTCGGCGGGGAGTCGTCGCCACAGGCGTCCGATTCGGGTGGCTCGGAGATCGCGAACTGCGAGACGGGGCAGGATGCGAATGCCCGAGACGATTGCCGCCTGGCGTCGGCCTCCCTCGCCTTGGACGATTTCTGGTCCGACGCGGTGCCGGGCTACCGGCCGGCGCAGCTGGTCATCGTGGACGTGTCGACATCCTCGGCCTGCGGTACGGCGTCGAACGCCACGGGCCCGTTCTACTGCCCTCCGGAGGAGACCGTCTACGTCGACCCCACTTTCTTCTCGCTGCTGCGGTCGCAGTACGACGCCACGGCCGGCCCGCTCGCGCAGCTCTACGTGCTCGCCCACGAGTACGGCCACCACGTGCAGGGCATCACGGGCGTCTTCGATCAGCACCCGCAGAACGGCACCGGCCCCGACAGCAACGGCGTGCGCACCGAACTGCAGGCCGACTGCTTCGCGGGAGCCTGGGTCGCCGGGATGACGGAGGCCGTGGACGAGAACGGTACGCCGTTCCTGCAGCCACCCACCGACACCGAGATCCGCGACGCCTTGAACGCGGCGGCCGCGGTGGGCGACGACCACATCCAGCAGGAGTCCGGCGGCCTCGTGAACCCCGAGAGCTGGACGCACGGCTCGAGCGAGCAGCGGCAGGGGTGGTTCGGCGTCGGGTACCGGGACGGCGAGACCGCGTGCGACACCTTCGCGGTGCCGGGCGCCCAGCTCTGAGCAGCCGAATTCGGCGGTCGGCCTAGGCGCGGAAGGCGCGGGCGAGCGTGACCAGCAGCGGCAGCACCTTGCCGCGGGCGCGGAAGCGCGCCAGACCCGCGCTGACCGCGGTGCCGGTGCGCGCGGTGACGAACCACGGCGGCTTCGGCAGCACCGTGAACACGCCGCGCCGTGACGCCAACGCGCCGATCGAGCGGGGGAAGGGACGGAAGGGTCCGCGCAGCACCGAGCGCTCGACCCGGTCGAGCAGCAGGGCGTTGTGCACGACCCCGATGCCGCTGCCGACCTCCTCGAGTGTTGCACCGGGGAAGCCGCCCCAGCTCAGCTGCGGCACGGTGAATGACACCCCGGTCCACGCGTTGATCGCGATGCCCCCGTAGCGCAGTTCGGCGATCGCGCGCTCGAAACCGGCGCCCAGCGCCGCCTCAGTCGAGGGGTCGATGAGCACATTGGCCCCGAGGGTTCCGCTCAGGCGCTCGTTCGCGTGCGCGACCGCGGTGTCGAGGAAGGCCTCGCCGAGCCCCGGCAGCGCCACGACGCCGAGCACCGGCGCGAAGTACTCCGTCGTCTCCAGCGCGCGAGCGTCGCCCTCGGAGCCGAGCTCGACGAGCAGACGGGTGCCGTCGGCGCTCGAGACGGCGGCAGGGTAATCGGATGCTGCGGCCGCCCGCTTCTCGTCGCTGCGCGGGTACCAGACCGGCCGTGAGGGGGCGGCTTCGTACGCGGCGCGGAGGGCCCCGACGAACGCGTCGCGCTGTGGCCACGTCTCGCTGATGAGCACGACCTGGCCGGCGATGCAGTTGTGCCCGCTGTTGTTCAGGCGCATCGTCGCGATGTGCTCGGCCTGGAAGCGCAGGTCGGCGTCGCTCCAGCGCCCCGGCACCACGATGATCGGCGACACCCCGCCCAGCTCGGCGGTGATCGGCACCGCGAGGCGGGGCTGAGTGTGCGCATCGCGGTCGGTGCCCCAGACGATCGCGTCGAAGGTCGTGGCCGATCCCGTGATGTGCACGTGGGAGAACGCGGGATGCTGCGTCAGGTACGCGCCCACCTCCCCGCCGCCGCGCACGATCCGCAGGAAGCCGAGTTCGATGAGAGGCGCGAATGCACGCTCGAACACGGGCACGAGGGGGTCCTGCGTCGGGTTCACCTTGAGCAGCGAGACCCGGTTGGCGGACAGCAGTTCGTAGAGCACATCGAGCACGGGGATCGAGCTCACGTTGCCCGCGCCCAGCACGAGGCCCACGCCGCCCGAGGTGCCGGGGGTGAGTTGCGCGAGACCGGCGCTCGCGCGCGCGCTCGCGGCCGTCACGCCCGGCTCGAACCACACCTCGCCGCTGAAGCCCGACAGCAGGAGACGGTCGGAGGCGTCGGCGGGGAAGACCCGCGCACGGAGGCGTCCACCCGGGGCGGCATCGAGGCGCACCCCGTCGAGGGGACTCCTCCCGGCGGCGAGCTCATCGAGCGTCGTGCGCGCGGCGTCGAGGCCGACCAGCGTCGCGTACGGTCCGGTCTGCCATTCCTCGCCGCGGAGGGGGGAGGCGGGCGCCAATCCTTTCGCGGTGGCAGCAGCATCCGCCCATTCCGCGGCCACCGCTCCGACCGTGGTGTGCACCCGCGTCAGCAGGCGCGCTCGCTGGTCCAGGGTGAACTGCGACCACAACCGGGCACCCGTCTCGAGTGCGGCGAGATGCTGGTCGAGGGTGGCATCCTCGAGCGTGGCGCTCGAGGGTGCGGCGCTCTTCGTCGGGCGCGGCATGTGCGGTATCGCTCAGATGAGCGCGAGCTCGCGCAGCTTGGCTTCCACGTCGGCGTTCGACGGCTCCACCTGGTGGGTGGCGTCGGGGTACACCACGACCGGGATGCTGGTGCGGCCGGAGATCTCCCGGGCCACGTCCGCGGCGGCCGGGTCGGCCTCGAGGTCGACGTAGTCGTAAGCGATGCCGAGGTCGTTCAGCTGCTTCTGGGTGCGCCGACAATCGATGCACCACTGTGCGCCGAACATCTTCACGGGAGCGTCTGTGGAAGTCATTGATCCAGGTTACGCCGCCGGGTGAGTGCGTCGGGTCGTCAGCCGGCGAGCTCGTCGGCGAGGGGGGTCGGCGACTCCACGAGGTCGGCGGCGCGCTGCTTACGGGGTGCGTAGACCACGAGCGCGTGGAAGAGGAAGCGCACCACGAACGCGGCGATCAGGGTGAGGCCGGCGGCCAGGACGCTCGGGATGTGCGTGCGCTCGACGATGATCGCGAGCACCGGGATGCGGATGATCGCTTCGAGTCCGTTGAACGCGAACGACTTGATGAAGCGGTGCCGCATTAGCCCGGAGTCTTCGCGCATGTCGGCGAACACGAGGTATTCGAGCAGCAGGAAGTTGCCCACGATCGTGACGGCGCTCGCGAGGATCGCGGCCCAGACGTACTCCATCCCGAACTCGATGAGCAGCCACATGATGCCCAGGTTCGCGAGGGCGCCGACGCCGCCGACGACGGCGAACGCCGACATGCGGCCGAACCGCAGCATGGTCAGCTGGGTGAGGAAGCGGATGCCCTGCGTGAACGAGGCCTTCGATTCGCCCGCGAAACGCTCGGCGAAGTCGAACGGCACCTCGGCGACGCGCATCTGGCGACGCGCGAGGATCTCGAGCAGGATCTTGAAGCCGCGGGGGCGGAGGGAGTCGACCTCGAGCGAATCGCGGTTGACGAGGAAGAAGCCCGTCATCGGGTCGGAGCAGCCGCTGAGCTTGCGGGGGAACATCGCCTTGGTCAGCAGGGTCGACACCTTGGACACCCCGGTGCGCACCACGCCGGCCAGGCCGTCGGAGGTGCCGCCATCGGTGTAGCGAGAGGCCACCACGACGTCGACATCGCCGCGTCCGGCACGACGCAGCATGTCGGGGATGACCTCGGGCGGATGCTGCAGGTCGCCGTCCATGATGAGGCACCACGATGCCGTCGCGGCCTGCATGCCCTCGACCACGGCGCCGCCGAGGCCGCCGGTGGGGTGATCACGGTGGATGAGGCGCACCGGAGCCTCGCTCACGGCGGATGCCGCGGCGATGATCTCCGGGGTGTCGTCGGTGGAATCATCCACGAAAACGACCTCGTACGCGGTGCCGGTCAACGCCGAATCGAGTCGGCGGAGGAGTTCGCGGACGTTCGGACCTTCGTTGAAGGTGGGAACGATGACGGACACATCCATGAAGGACTCTCGATCTGCTGGTGCCAGGGAGATTTCAGCCTAACGGCCGATCACAAGCGAATCCTGCGGATCTGCTGATGTCCACCACTTGCACAGCACGCGCCGTTGATCGTTATGAAAGCGATGGGGCGCCGGCCCGGCTCAGCCGATGAGCGGAACGAGATCGTCGAGCGTCATGCCGTAGTCCACGCGCACGCACGGGAGGGCCAGTTTGTCGCTGCCGATGCGCACGGAGCCCTGGTCGATCGTGCGGGCCATCGCGAACCCGGCCGCGGCCACCCCCGCCTTCGCGGTGTCGTCGTAGTGACCGAAGGGATAGGCCACGACCTCCTTCGCTCCGAGGATCGCCGCGGAGGTCTCGAGGTCGGCGGCGATGTCGGCGGCCGACCAGTTGACCATGCGGCCTCGGCCGTCGGCACCCGCCTCGTGCATGTCGTTCGTGTGCGAGCGCTGCAGCACGAAGGGGTTGGGCGCCCCTTCGGTGCGCCATTTCGTGATCACGAACGAGGTCGTCAGCACGTGGTGCTCGGCGACGACGGGCGCGGCCAGCTCGAGCCACGTGCTGTCCGCGTCATCGTCGGTGACGATCACCGAGCGCTTCGGCAGGTACAGGTCGCCGTCGATGAAGGCGCTGAGCTCGTCCCACGTCGGCAGGTAGAAGCCGGTGTCGGCGATGTACGCGATGTGCGCGGCGAAGTCGCCGATGTAGGCGTAGTTGCCACGCAGCGCGTTGCTCTCCCCCTCGGGCTTCGTCGTGAACTGGTGGTACATCAGCACCGGCACAGCGGTCGCTTCCGCGGCGTTATCGGCGGACGTGGTCCACCCCGCGAACAGCGTGCGCTCGCGATCCGTGCACGTGACGAGGTCGGACCCGTTCACCCGACCCGCGGTCGCCCGTGACGCAGCATCCGCCGACGTCGCGTACCACCCGGCGAAGACCTCTCCGTCGAGGTGGGGGAGCGGAAGCGCGGAGTAGAGCGCTCCCCGTGTCTGCAGCATCGGCTTCACCACGACGCCGGCGCCGGCGAAGGAGACCGCGCACGAGTTGTCGTCCGCGCTCGTGGCGAGGAGGGCCCGGGCGGCCGAAAGTGGGGTGGGGGAGGGTGTCGCGGACGAAGGAGGAGGGGGAACGGATGCTGCCGGGGACGAAGCATCCGCTGAACTGCCCCTGACCGCCACGACGCTCACCACGGCCGCGGCGGCGACGAGAGCCGCGCCGACCGCCAGCGCGACGACCAGCGCTCGCCGCGATCGTCGATCGACGCGTCGACGCGCGCGACGACGTTCCCCCGGTACCGCCATGTATCCCCCTGTGCCGCCCTGACCGCCTTCGGATCCTAGCGAGTGCGATCGTCGCGGCGTCGGCACCGCGAGGGGGAGTGTTCACCTCGGATTCTCCTGCCGTTCCTGCACGCCGCGGACACGGCACTTCTAACGTTGAGCCGACCTGTTTGGAGGCCCCCATGGACGTGCTCATCCCCGTTCTGCTCGTCGTCGCCCTCGCGTTCTTCTTCGACTTCACCAACGGCTTCCACGACACCGCCAACGCCATGGCGACCTCCGTGGCGACCGGGGCCTTGAAGCCCAAAGTCGCGGTGCTCATCTCGGCCGTCCTGAACCTCGTCGGGGCGTTCCTGTCGACCGCTGTGGCCAAGACCGTCTCGGACGGCATCCTCAACCAGAACGACCAGGGGCTGCCCGGCATCACCGTGCCGATGATCTTCGCCGGCCTGATGGGGGCGGTGCTCTGGAACCTCGGGACCTGGTGGCTGGGCCTGCCGTCCAGCTCCACCCACGCCCTGTTCGGCGGCCTCATCGGCGCTGCCGTCATCGGTGCCGGGCTCAACTCGGTGAACTGGGCGGGCGTCGTCTCGAAGATCGTCCTGCCGGCCCTGCTCTCCCCCTTCATCGCGAGCGGCATCGCGATCGTGGCGACCTACCTCGCCTACCGGGTCACGAAGATGGCCACCGTCGCCGGATCGAGCGCCGCGTTCCGCCACGGCCAGACGGTCTCGGCCTCGCTCGTCTCCCTCGCCCACGGCACGAACGACGCCCAGAAGACGATGGGCGTCATCACCCTGACCCTCATCGTGGCGGGGTATCAGGAGACCGGCACCGGCCCGCAGTTCTGGGTGATCCTGGGCGCGGGCACGGCGATCGCCCTCGGCACCTACCTCGGGGGGTGGCGCATCATGCGCACCGTCGGCAAGCGCATCACCGACGTCAAGCCGCCGCAGGGCTTCGCGGCCGAGACCAGCGCGGCCGCGACGATCCTCGTCTCCTCCTCGCTCGGGTTCCCCCTGTCGACCACCCAGGTCACCTCGGGAGCGGTCGTGGGAGCGGGCATCGGCAAGCGCCTCGCGACCGTGCACTGGGGCGTCGTCGGTCGCATCGTGATCGCCTGGGTGGTGACGCTGCCGGCGGCGGCCCTCGTGGGCGGGCTCGCCGCGTGGCTCGCCAGCACGAGCCTCATCGGACTCCTGATCGTCGCGGTGGTCGGGGCGGCAGGATGCGTCGGGCTCTACCTGCTCGCGCGGCGCCGCCCGGTGACCGCCGAGAACGTCAATGACCACGCGACGGACGCCGACAAGGGCGCCCAGGACGCAGAGACCGAGAAGGCGGGTGAGCGCGCATGATCGTGCACGCGGCAGGCGGAAGCGGGCAGTGGCTGGGCGTCGACTGGGGGTCGATCCTGCTCGTGGCGATCGTCGCCCTCGTCGCGACGGTCGTGGTGGTGGGGTCGTACTCCCTGGGCGTGCGGCTGCTCTCGGTCGGCGCGCCCGACATCGAGATGGCCGACGGTGACGATCCCGAGGGCTCGGCCGCCGTCGTGCACACGCGCACGCAGGCACGTCCGATGGCGGCGACGCTCGGCGCCGGGGTCTGCTTCGCGATCGGGATCGTGGCCACGCTCTACGGGATCTACCTCGTCGTCCCGCTCTTCCACATGGGGTGAGGTCGGCCGCTTCGCGCCTGCCCCGTGCGGCGGGCCGGCTGCGTCGCGCCTGCCGGTGCGGCGGGCCCTCTGCGCAACAATGGCGGGGTGACTGATCCCCTCCTCGATAGCGACATCGCTCTCGCCGTCGACATCGGCGGCACCAAGGTCGAAGCGGCGCTCGTCACGGCGAACGGGCAGCTCGTCGCGGGCAGCCGCCATCGCGCGCCGACCGGGCGCGAGCGTTCCGCCGAGGAGCTCGACGCCTCGGTGCGCACCGTCGTGGAATCCGCGCTCGCCGCGGTGCAGCCGCGCCAGCGCCTCCTCGGCGCGGGCGTCGGCTCCGCCGGTCCGGTGTTCTCGCCGGACGGGGAGATCTCGCCGCTGAATCTGCCGCAGTGGCGGCGTCACCGCATCGCGGAGCGGGTCACCGCACTGACCGGCCTGCCCACCGTGGTGCGGCTCGACGGGCAGTGCCTCGCCCTGGCCGAAGCGTGGGTCGGCAACCTGGTCGGCACGCGGAACGCGATGGCTCTGGTCGTGTCCACCGGGGTCGGCAGCGGGTTGATCGTCGACGGCCGACTCCTCTCCGGTGGCACCGGCAACGCCGGGCACCTCGGGCAGATGCTCATCCGCGAGGTCGCGGCGGGCCAGGATCCCGACGAAGCCAGCGTCGAGCGCATCTCCTCGGGCACCGGCTCGGTCGCCTGGGCGCGGGCGAACGGGTGGGAGGGGACGACGGGCGAAGAGCTCGTCGCCGACTCTTTGCGCGGCCACCCGACCGCCGTCGCCGCGATCCAGCGGTCGGTGAACGGTCTCGCCGAGGCGATCGCCTCCGTGGGCGCGCTCGTCGACATCGAGGCCGTGAGCATCGCCGGCGGATTCGCCCTCGGCTATCCCCGCTACATCGAGGAGGTCTCCGCAGCCCTCGCCCGCTACAACGTACTCGAGCACACCACCCGCATCACCGTGCACCGCTCCTCGCTCGGCGGCGATGCGCCCCTGATCGGCGCGGGCGGCCTGGTCTGGCGGGCGTGAGGGCGGCTGAGCGCGGCTGAGCGTCCTAGCATCCGCCCCGCCCCCTGCCCCGTGCGTTCGGGAGGGGATGTGCGCTCGGGAGGGCTGTTGGGCTGAATCCGCCCTCCCGAATGCACATCTCCTCCCCTGTGCACCGGGGGTGGAGGGGGTGGATGCTGCGCCCCGCCCCCGCGCGCGACGAAAACAGAGGAGATCCCGAGGATCGAGGATGATTCCGGCCGGACCGGTCCTCGAAACCGGGGATCTCCTCGATCTCCGACGCCGCGACGTGACGGGACGCCCATCGGTCAGCCACCCCGCGACGGGTCGGGACGCCCATCGGTCAGCCGAGCACAGCCCAGCCGTGGGCCGGCAGCTCGGCGTGGGCATCCGCGAGCCTCGTCGAACCGGCCAGTACGACGGAAGCGTCGCCGACCGGGAGCGACACGGGCAGGTCGCCGAGGTTGAGCGCCACGACCAGAGCGCCCTCACCCGTCGCTGTGCGCACGACGAGCTCCGTGTTGTCGACGTGCAGCACGTCGGAGTGCGCGCGGTGCACCCACGGGTGCCGGCGGCGCAGCGCGATCAGCTCGGCATGCAGCGCGAGCACCGCGGCGGCATCGGCCGGAGCCCCGGGGAGGTCGCTCGCGACCTTCGGCGGGGTGGGCGGGAATTCGGGACGCACGGCGTCGTCACCGCCGAGCCGCTCCTCCTTCACCGCGTGCAGACCGTACTCGTCGCCCGCGTAGATCATCGGGGTGCCGGCCACGGTCATGAGCACCGCGAGCGCGTGGGGGAGGTGCCGGTCGTCCACGATCGCCGAGGCGATCCGCGTCACGTCGTGATTGCCGACGAACGTCGTCGGCACGAAGGTGGCCAGCAGCTCGTTGTTCCGCTCGATCGCGTGCTTCAGTTCGAACAGGTTCGCATCGGCGAGGCTGTGCCAGATGCCCTGCCAGAGTTCGTACTGGGTCAGGGAATCGACGGTGGATGCCTGGACGATCGCGGCCGCGTCGCCGTGGATCACCTCGCCGGTGAACCACGCGTCCGGATGCGTCTCGCGCACCCGCGGGAGCACCCGCGCCCAGAACGCGGGATCGACCGCGTAGGCGGCGTCGAGGCGCCACCCGTCGGCGCCGCGGTCCAGCCAGTGCTGCATGACCCGCACCACGAGGTCTTCCACGGCCGTCGAGGCGTGGTTGAGGGCCACGAGCGCGTCGTGCCCCTCGAATACCTCAGCCGGCACCGGGTCGCCGGCGTTCCACCCCGCCCAATCGACGCGGAAGAGATCGGCCGTCGCTGCTTCCGGTCCTTGGGCCTCGAGGGCTCGGAAGAACGGATGCCGGCGCCCGACGTGGTTGAAGACCCCGTCGAGCAGCACGCGAATGCCCCGCTCCTTGGCCTCGGCGACGAGGTGATCGAAGTCGGCGTCGTCCCCGAGTCGCGGGTCGATGCGGAAGTAGTCGACCGTGTCGTAGCCGTGCGTCGAGGAGGCGAAGATCGGGCCGAGCGCCACTCCGTTCAGCCCGAGGCCCACCACGTGGTCGAGCCAGCCTTCGAGGCGGGAGAGGCGGTGGACCACAGCATCCGTTGATCCTTCCTCGGGCCGGATCGGTGCTCCGACGAAGCCGAGGGGATACACATGCCACCACATCGCGTGCTCGACCCAGGACGTCATACCCCCCAGTCAACACGCTCCGGCCGACCTACCGGCTCGGCTCGACACGGTCAACTGGTAACCGGCGCGTCACGGGGCGCGGCTACGATCAACCGACCCCCTTGTGCTGTGCGGGAAGGACCTCCGTGGACGAACCCATCGAGCGCGATGAGAACGCGATCATCTCCGACGAACCCGTGGAGCGTGACGCGAGCGAGATCACCTACGACGAGCAGCGCTATCCCGCGCGCCCCCGCCGCCTTCGCCCGCGCGATCAGCTGCGCGGCGGAAGCCTGCGGCGCTTCGTCTCCGACCCGCGCACCGCGAACGGAACCAACCCCGCCTACGTCGAGTGGCTCGTGCGCCAGTCGATGTTGAAGGACGCCGATGTCCTCGGCCGCCAGCTCTCGGGTCAGCCGTCGATGTGGCGCAACCCCTATGCGCGGCCCGACGCGCGGCGCGCGATCGAGACCAGCGATGTCTGGTTCACCGCCTACCCGCTTTCGCTCATCACTCGGCAGGGGGAGTCGTTCCTGCACGCGCTGGGTGACGAGGCGCTGTGGGAGGCGTTCGAGCAGGTCGGCATCACCGGTATCCACACCGGTCCGGTGAAGCGCGCGGGCGGTATCTCGGGATGGCAGGAGACGCCGAGCGTCGACGGTCACTTCGACCGCATCAGCACCCAGATCGACCCGGAGTTCGGCGATGAGAGCGACTTCCGCCGCCTCGCCGACGTCGCGGACACGCACGGCGGCAGCGTCATCGACGACATCGTGCCCGGCCACACCGGCAAGGGGTCGGACTTCCGCCTCGCGGAGATGGCTTACAAGGACTACCCCGGCATCTACCACATGGTCGAGATCCCGCCGGAGGACTGGGGACTGCTTCCCGAGATCCCCGAGGGACGCGATTCGGTCAACCTCGACACGGCCACCGAGCGCGTGCTGAGCGCCCGCGGCTACATCATCGGCGAGCTGCAGCGCGTCATCTTCTACACCGCCGGGGTGAAGGAGACGAACTGGAGTGCGACCTCGCCCGTCACCGGCACCGACGGTGTCGAACGGCGCTGGGTGTACCTGCACTACTTCAAGGAGGGCCAGCCCTCGATCAACTGGCTCGACCCGACCTTCGCGGGAATGCGCCTGGTCATCGGCGACGCCCTGCATTCGCTGGGCGACCTCGGCACGAGCGCACTGCGCCTGGACGCCAACGGCTTCCTCGGAGTGGAGAAGAGCGCCGAAGGGCTGCCCGCCTGGTCGGAGGGGCACCCCCTCTCGCACGCCGCGAACCACATCATCGCGAGCATGGTGCGCAAGGTGGGCGGCTTCACCTTCCAGGAGCTCAACCTCACGATCGAAGACATCCGCGACACCGGTCAGGTCGGCGCCGATCTGTCGTACGACTTCGTCACGCGTCCGGGGTACCAGCACGCGCTCGCGACGGCCAACACCGAGTTCCTGCGCCTCACGCTGAACACGGCGCTCGAGATCGGGGTCGAACCCGCGCAGCTCGTCCACGGCCTGCAGAACCACGACGAGCTCACCTACGAGCTCGTGCACTGGGCCACGACCCACCGTGACGACGTCTACTCCTTCCGTCACGCCGAGGTCACGGGCGGTGAGATCGCCGAGCAGATCCGGGCGGAACTCACCGAGATCCTCACCGTCGATGCCGATTACAACCTGGTGTTCACGCAGAACGGCATCGCCTGCACGACCACTTCGTTGATCGCCGCGACGCAGGGCAAGGCGCACCTCGACGACATCACCGACGCCGACATCCCCAGCATCCGCGACGCCCACCTGCTGATGGCGAAGTACAACGCCTGGCAGCCGGGAGTGTTCGCGCTGTCGGGCTGGGACCTCACGGGCTCGCTCACCCTGCCGGCCGACGAAGTGCGCTCGCTCATCTCCTCCGGGGACACCCGGTGGATCGAGCGCGGTGCGCACGACCTGCTCGACGTCGCCCCCGACGCGACACGCTCCCTCGCCGGCATGCCGCGTGCCCGTTCGCTCTACGGCTCGCTGCCGACGCAGCTGACCGAGCCGGATTCGTTCATCAGCGGCCTCCGTCGGGTGCTCGACACCCGCCGCGAGAACGGCATCGCGATCGCCTCACAGGTCGATGTCCCGCAGGTCGGGCACCCCAGCATGCTCGTGATGGTTCACCGCCTCGACGGCGGAGACTCGCGCATCGAGGACGCGCCTCTGCAGATCACGGTGCTGAACTTCTCGGGCGAGACGATCGACGGCACGGTGCGCTCGAAGCAGCTGCCGCCGCGCAGCGGAGTCGTCAACGCCGAGACGGGCGAGACGATCGGCCGCGTCGACGACCTGCAGAGCTTCCCGATGCAGCTGCCGCCCTACGGCGGGCTGTTCCTGCTCCTCGAGGCGCCGGACCCCGACGAAGAGTACGAGACGCGCCCCATGACCCGCGCGATCCCGATCATCCGCCAGCCCTAGCGCGCACGCACACGTCGGGGCCCGCCCAGAACGTGCGTACTCGTCGAACCGCCCCTGTATCGCGAACGATCAGGGGCGGTCTCGTCGAGAACGTGCGTACTCGACGATGAAGAGCGGATGCTGCGGTCAGCCCTGCGCGAGCTTCGCGACGTCGTTCCACTTCTCCCAGTTCGCGAGGCGCGACGCGTAGTCCGCCTGGGCGATGGGGAGGGGAGCGGTGCCGAAGAACACGCGCAGGGGCGGCTCCGCAGCATCCACGACCTCCATCAGCGCCGCAGCCGACGCTGTCGGGTCACCGGCGACCTGCGCTGCGCGCTGCTGAGCGCGGCGATCGCGCACCTCGTCGTAAGCGGGGATCTCCTGCGCGCGGCGGGCGCTCGCACCCGACCAGTCGGTCGAGAATCCGCCGGGCTCGATGAGTGTGACGTGGATGCCGAAGCCGGCGACCTCTTGGGACAGGGCCTGCGAGAAGCCCTCGAGCGCCCATTTCGACGCGTGGTACGCGCTGAGGTTCGGGAACGCCGAGATGCCGCCGATCGAGGACACCTGGATGATGTGGCCGAAGCCCTGCGCTCGCAGGATCGGGAGGGCGGCCTGGGTGACCCAGATCGCGCCGAAGACGTTGGTCTCGATCTGGTCGCGCATTTCCTGCTCGCTCAGCTCCTCCGCCATGCCGAATTGGCCGTAGCCGGCGTTGTTGACGACGATGTCGAGCACGCCGAAGTGGTCGAACGCGTGCTGCACGGCGGCGAAGTCGGCGTCGTGGTCGGTGACGTCGAGGGTGATCGGCAACAGCGCGTCACCGTACTTGTCGACCAGGTCGTCGAGCGAGGAGATGTTGCGGGCGGTCGCGGCGACGCGATCGCCGCGCTCCAGGGCCGCGATCGTCCACTCCCGTCCGAATCCGCGTGAGGTGCCGGTGATGAACCACGTCTTCTGAGCCATGCAGGATCAGACACCCGGGGGCCGCGTGGTATTCCCTTTCAACGCGCTTTGGGTCGGCGTGACGGGGTCGGTACGGAAAGAAATTCGCTTCGCCTTGCGGTCGTCTTGAGGTTCGACTGCTCTTCGGGCCGCGCCGTCGCGCCCCGCCGCAAGAGAGCCTTGCGCTGACGCTCATCGCAGACCCGAGCAGTTCTTGTGGGAGCGGTCCCACGCTGGAGACATGCCCGAGGGGGCCGCCCGAAACCGGACAGCCCGAATCGAGTTCTCTCACCCTTCTGAACACCTGCGGCCACCAGCCGCGAAAGGAAAAACCATGAACAAGATCGCCAAGGCCTCCATTGCTGCTGCAGCGGGCGTCACGCTCCTTCTCGGTGGCGCAGGAACGTTCGCCACCTGGAACGCCTCCGCCACCACGCAGGGAGCCACGATCTCCTCGGGCAACCTCGTCGTCAAGGACTCCGGCAAGGCCGGCACCTGGACGGCGAACGGATCCACCGCCCCCATCTCGCTCGCGACGTACTCGATCGCGCCGGGCGACACCCTCACCTACACGAAGACGATGTCGATCGGCGCCGAAGGCGACAGCCTCAAGGCCACGCTCGCTCTCACCCCCGCGTCGATCACCGCCGCCAACCCGACCAGCCCCACCGACCAGGCGCTGGCCAGCTACTTGACGGCCAACGCGGCCCTCACCGCGACCGGCGCCGGAATCAGCGGAACCGGTCCCACTTTCACCGTCACCCCGGGCGCGGGCGCAATCAGCCAGGACGTCACGGTCTCGGTGACCATCACCTTCCCCTACGGCGACGTCGTGGGCGGAAACAACGCCGCGATGTCGGGCGCCGTCAGCCTGAGCAACCTCACCGTTTCGCTCACGCAGGCCACCGCCTGACCCTCGAGCGACCAACGACCCGCTCGATCCGCATGCTTCGTCCCTGAGGAGCCCAGAATGTCCGGTCTCACCCGTCGCGCCTTGCGTCGCGAGGAGAAGCCCCGTCGCCGCTCGGCGACGTCTCGGCTGCTTCTCGGGGCGTCAGGTGTGGCGGGTGCGGTCGTCCTGGGTATCGTGGCGGGTGGAGGCACCTTCGCCGTCTGGAACTCCACGGCATCGGCTGCCTCCGCCGCCACCGTCAAGGCAGGGTCCTCGAGCATTTCGGTCACTGCCCTGCAGCTTTCCGCGACCGACCTCTATCCCGGCCGGGGCGTCTACGCGGCGAGCACGGTGCGCAACACCGGAACGACACCGCTCACCCTCAGCCTCGATTCCGTCACGGGCCCGAAGGTCGCGACCCCGTTCACCTCCGCACTCGTCCTGTCGGTGGGGACGGCGGCGTCGGCCGCGGATTGCACCGCGGGTCGAGTCAGCAACGCCGTGACGGCCCCGCTCACCCGCATCGTGCGGGCCGACCTCGCGACAACGATCGGGGTAGGCGGGAATGCGCTGCTCTGTGTCGGCCTTGCTCTCCCCACCGATGCCCCATCAGCCGCCGCGGGGGCATCAGCATCCGCTGTCACTGTCACCATCTCGGGAACGCAGGCGCGGAGGTGACCGCTCGACGCGGCCTTGCTGTGGTCGCCGCTCTGGTCTCGTTCGCCGTCCTCGCCGGAGGCGGGACGGCGGTGGCAGCCTGGAACGCAACCGCTTCGCTCTCTGCCTCCGCGTCGTCCACGACCATCGCCACGGCGCTCGCCCAGGCCGGACAGTTGAACACGACGTACCGATACTCCGGCTCCTCTTCAACAGCGGCCACCGGCTCGCTCACGATCTCCAACACCGGGGGGGCGCCTCTGGCCTACTCCCTCGCCAACCAGCTCGCTGGTAGCACCGCGCTTGCGCAGAAGACGGCGTTGATCCTGTGGACCGGCACCTGCAGTAGCACGATCCCCACGACCGGCACGATCACCACCACCCTCGCTGACCGCGCCCCCGTCCTTCCTGTAGCGGCGCGAACGCTGGCCGCCCGCGCCAGCGTCACGGTGTGTATCGCCACTCGCATCACCGGGTCCGATGGCAGCAGCACGAACGCCGCGCTGCAGGGACAGAGCCTGACGGCGGCGTTCAGCGTCACCGGGGCCGTGGGAACCAGCTGGACCACGTCGGCCACCACCAGCGCCATCACCCAGACCGTGTATCGGCTCGCCGCGGTCACCAACGCGGCCTGCACGGCCGCGGGCGCTCAATCCGTGACTCTCGGCTGGAGCGCTCCCGCCAACCGAACGGCCAACGCCGCCGTCACCTACCGGGTCTACGACACGGCCTCCGGTGTCGACCTCGCGTCGGTGACGAGTTCCGCGGCCTTCGGTTCGGTGGCAATTGCTGCGTCCGACTTCAGCCGCAGCGGCACCTATTCGCTCGCAATCGAGGCGAAGGAAAGTGCCTCGGGCACCACCTCTCCCGCCAGCGCGACGGTTTCCGTCGTGCGCGGCACGATCCTGTTCATCTTCCCCAGTTTGAGTTGCTCATGACCACTGCTTCGATTCCCACTACCGACACCGCGGAGAAGATCACGCGTCGAGTTCTGACCGCGGCGGCCCGTCGCGCACGCGTGAACGAGAGTTTCGTGCACTACTTGGCCGTCTCGCTCAGCGCTTCCCTGCTGGTTCTCATCTTGGGTGTCGCCGTCGCCGTCATCGGAGTGCCGGCACTCGTCGGGGGCAGCGCGATGACCGTGCTCACGCAGTCCATGGAGCCCACTCTTCCCCCGGGCACCCTCGTCGTCATCCGCCCGACCCCCGTCGAGGAGATCCAGGTCGGAGACGTGATCACCTACCAGATCCACTCCGGCGACCCCGCCGTCGTCAGCCACCGCGTGACCTCGAAGACATTCACCAATGGGGAACTGACCTTCATCACGAAGGGCGACAACAACGACGCCGCCGACCCGGATCCGGTGCAGCCTCTGCAGATCCACGGCTCGCTCTGGTACAGCCTCCCGTTACTCGGGTGGGTCAACAACGTTCTCAACGGCTCCAACCGCACCCTCGTCGTCGCGGTCGCGGCCGGAGCGCTCCTGCTGTACGCCGTCGGGATGGTGGTCGGGGCGGCTCGCGATCGCCGAAAGACCCGGCCGAGCCGGGCGGAATCAGCGGGGTATCAGGTACAACAGCCCGAGGAACGCCAGGGCCAGGCCGATCAGCGCGACGACCGAGGGAGAGACCGGTCGCCGTGCGTCGCGCGCCACCATCAGGGCGATGAAGGCGAGAATCGCCCAGATCCAGCCGGTCAACACGTAGGCGATCATCGGGAGAACGGCAGCCATCTGAGAAGCGCCCTCTGACGTCAGAATGATCAGCAGGAACAGCAGGTGGATCAGAGCCAGCGGAACCACGGCGATCCAGCCGAGCACCAGCGCTGTCGTGCGCTTCGGGTCGGCTGGGGCGGGACTGGCGGTGGCGCGGTCGGGGTGCGACATGCCGCCACGGTATCGGGCGCCGCGCTGCGCGACAGTGATGGTGGACCAATGAGGCCGGGGCAAAGCAAAACCCCCACCATGTTAGAAGCTAGGTGGGGGTTTCTAGGATGACTGTAACGGTCACCTTGTGGCTCCGACGGGCGTCGATCCCGTGACCTCACGATTTTCAGTCGTGCGCTCTACCAACTGAGCTACAGAGCCGCGCAGCATCCGAAGTCGCTGCGTCCTTGACGAAAGGCCCTCTGCGTTCCCAAGAAGGGCTGCAAAGGGCCTGTCGCTCGGAGCGACCCTGACGGGACTTGAACCCGCGACCTCCGCCGTGACAGGGCGGCACGCTAACCAACTGCGCTACAGGGCCATGCATATTCAGTTGTATTTCGGTTCGTGTGACCCCAACGGGATTCGAACCCGTGCTACCGCCGTGAAAGGGCGGCGTCCTAGGCCGCTAAACGATGGGGCCGAGCTAACCTGCAGGCTCACGCTTGCCGACGCCCAAGCATACGCAATCCCCGACCGATCCGCCAATCGAGGGCGCGTCGGGCCCCGTTCTGGGGAGAGGACCCGGAGACTGGATGCTGCCGCCCGACCCTCTGGGAGTCTGTTGTGCGTGTGACTGGTGTTGCTAGTGTGTTCGAAGTTGTGACTTCTCAACGAGAGGGACCCGTGTGACACTCCTGCGCCTGGACGAGGACGATGACTGCGGCTGTGCGCCGACCGTCCGCGAGAGGCGCGCCCTGTGGCCCTCGGTCGATCGCCGAACAGCCCTGACCTTCGGCGGCATCGGTATCGTCGCCCTCGGCACCTTCGGAGCCATTGGCGGCCCGCTGCTTCCTTCCGCCTCTGCGGCGACCTACCCCTCCTGGCCCGATGTCGAGCGGGCCAAGGCCAGCGAGGCGGCCAAAGCCGCGGAGGTCACGCGCATCCAGGGTCTGATCTCCGGTCTGACGTCCGAGGTCGCTCGCACGCAGGCCGAGGCGGAGGCAGCCTCGCAGGTCTACTACGACGCGCAGCAGGCCTTCCTCACCGCGGCGTACGACGCCGACCAGTTGCAGGCGCAGGCCGACGCGCAGGGTGAAGCGGCCACGGCCGCCGCCGATCAGGCCGGCCGGGTCGCCGCACAGCTGTACCGCAAGGGCGGCGAGGACGCCCCGCTCGACCTGTTCTTCTCGGGCTCTGCCGCCTCCGCCGACGACCTCCTCTCGCGCCTCGGCACGATGGACAAGCTCATCGACCGCAACCAGTCGGTCTACGCGACCGCGGTCACCGCCCGCGACAGCGCGCAGAAGCTGAGCGACCAGGCCGCCGAGAAGCGCGCCGAGCGCGACCGCCTGCAGAAGGTGGCGGAAGAGAAGATGCAGGCCGCGCAGCAGGCGGCCGACGCAGCCCAGGCC
This sequence comes from Microbacterium hanjuni, assembly GCF_043556395.1. Taxonomy (NCBI): domain Bacteria; kingdom Bacillati; phylum Actinomycetota; class Actinomycetes; order Micrococcales; family Microbacteriaceae; genus Microbacterium; species Microbacterium hanjuni. The sequence continues at coordinate 215,564 of NZ_JBIGIK010000002.1, read as the reverse complement.
GCCCTCGTCGAGCAGCAGGCGAACCAGGTCACGCTGCAGGCGCAGCTGGCCGCCCTCCAGGACAATACCGCCAAGACGATCGCCGACTACCAGGCCGGTGTCGAGGCGGAGCGCAAAGCGCGCGAAGAGCGCGAGCGCAAAGAGCGCGAGGAAGCCGACCGTCGCGCCGCGGCGGAGGCGGCCGCCCGTGCGGCTGCGGCCGCCGCGGCTGCCGCAGCCAACAACAACGGTGGCGGCGGTGGCAACAGCGGCGGCGGCGGTGGTGGCGGTGGCGGCAACTCCGGCGGTGGCGGCGGCGGTGGCGGAGCCGTCGTGGGCTCCGGCTGGTCGCGCCCCTCATCGGCGTGGGTCAGCTCGTGGTACGGCCCCCGTGCGCCCCAGTGCACCCCCAGCTACTGCGCGACCTCGAACCACCTCGGCATCGACTTCGCCGCCGGCTGCGGCGCACCGACCTTCGCCGCGAGCGGTGGGGTCGTGACCTACGCCGGCTGGAACGGCGGCTACGGCAACTACGTGCGCATCGACCACGGCAACGGTTTCGCGACCGGTTACGCGCACAGCAGCCGCATCCTGGTGTCGAGCGGCCAGCGGGTCTCGGCCGGTCAGACGGTCGGCCTCGTCGGCCTCACCGGAAACGTCTTCGGCTGCCACCTGCACTTCGAGGTCTACAGCGGCGGCAGGACCATCGACCCCGCCCCGTTCCTGCGGGCACGCGGCGTCTCGGTCTGAACCACCCGCGAACGCAACAATGCCCGGTCGTCCGCGACCGGGCATTGTTATGTGACAGGTGTCAGAGGGTGTTCGGCGACTCGCCGGATCCCTGCGTCTTGGTCTGGCCCTCGTGCTCCTCGAAGCGGGTGAAGGCCTCGCCGATGAGGCGCTCGGCCTCGGCGGTGCCCGCCCACTCGTCGACCTTGACCCACTTGTTGGGTTCGAGGTCCTTGTAGTGCTCGAAGAAGTGGCCGATCTCGTTCTTCAGCTCGACCGGGATGTCGGCGACGTCCTGGATGTGCGCCCAGCGCGGGTCCTTCGACAGCACGGCGACCACCTTGTCGTCGCCGCCGGCCTCGTCGCTCATCTTCAGCACGCCCACCGGACGCACCTTGGCGAGCACGCCGGGGTACAGGTCGTAGTCGAGCAGCAGCAGCACGTCGAGCGGGTCGCCGTCCTCGCCGAGGGTGTTCTCGAAGAATCCGTAGTTGGCCGGGTAGCCGAACGCGGTGAAGAGCACGCGATCCAGGAAGACGCGGCCCGTGCCGTGGTCGACCTCGTACTTCACGCGGCTGCCGCGCGGAATCTCGATGACGGCGTCGTACGCGCCCATACCTGTGCTCCTTCGATCGGTCTACTTCGTCTTGCCGGCCACCGCTCGGCGCGAGTGCCGCCGCCCAGCCTAGTGCGGGGCCATCCGGTGCCCGAGAAGCACGAAGCGCGGCCGGTAGCGTGAACGGATGCACGCACAGCGACCGAGTCTCGACCCCGCCGTCGCCGAGGTGCGCCTCGCCGTCCGCCGCGCGCTGACGGGCCTCGACGCCCCGGTCATCGTGGTGTCGCTCTCCGGCGGTCCGGATTCGCTCGCACTCGCGGCCGCCACCGCCTTCGAAGCGCGCAAGGCCGGCACCCGTGCCGTCGCTGTCACCGTCGATCACGCCCTCCAGGACGGGTCGGCGGATGCTGCCCAGAGCGCGGCCGAGGCCGCTCGGGGTCTGGGTCTCGAGGCCGTCGTCGTCCGCGCCGAGGTGGGCACGGCGGGAGGACCCGAAGCATCCGCCCGCGACGCGCGCTACCGCGCCCTCGCCGACGCCGCCCGCCAGGTCGGCACCGACACCGTCCTCCTCGGCCACACCCTCGACGACCAGGCCGAGACCGTGCTGCTCGGCCTCGCCCGCGGTTCAGGGGTGTCGAGCCTCAGCGGCATGGCCCCCGTGCGCGTCGACGACGCGGGCCGATGGGTGCGGCCCCTCCTCGGCGTCCGGCGGGCGACCACCGTAGCCGCGTGCGCCGCCGAGGGCCTCGCGCCGTGGCTCGACCCGCACAACCACGACCCGCGCTTCACGCGCGTCCGGGTGCGCGAGCGCGTGCTTCCGGTGCTCGAAGCCGAGCTCGGTCCCGGTATCGCCGAAGCGCTCGCCCGCACCGCCGAGCAACTGCGCGAAGACGCCGAAGCCTTCTCGGAGATGATCGAGGAGACGATCGAAGACATCGTCGAGCACGCCGAGGCCGGCATCTCGGTGTCGGTCGCGGCGCTCGCCGCCAACCCTGCGGCGCTGCGGCACCGCATCATCCGCCACGTGGTCGCGAGCGAGTTCGGCGAGAGCCTCACGCGGGCCCAGACCCTCGAGGTCGCCCGCCTGGTCACCGACTGGTCGGGTCAGGGAGCGATCGCTCTGCCGGGCTGCTCGGTGAGCCGCCGCGGCGGCCGGCTCGAGTTCACCGCCTCGTAGACTGACCGCATGCGCGCGGCCGACATCTCCCACGACATCACCGAAGTCCTCTACACGGCGGAGGAGATCCACGACAAGCTCGAGGAGCTCGCCGCACGGGTCACGGTCGACTACGCGGAGAAGAACCTGCTCCTCGTGGGAGTGCTGAAGGGGGCCGTGATGGTGATGGCCGATTTCGCCCGGATGCTGCCGCTCGAGGTGCAGATGGACTGGATGGCCGTCTCCTCCTACGGCACCGGCACCCGCTCGAGCGGTGTCGTGCAGATCCGCAAAGACCTCGACACCGACCTGCACGGCCGGCATGTACTCATCGTCGAGGACATCATCGACTCCGGCCTCACCCTGAGCTGGCTGCTGGAGAACTTCGCGTCGCGCGGCGCCGAATCCATCGAGGTGCTCGCGCTGCTGCGCAAGCCCGAGGCCATGAAGGTGCACGTCGAGTGCCGCTACGTCGGGTTCGACATCCCGAACGAGTTCGTCATCGGCTACGGGCTCGATTACGCCGAGCGCTACCGCAACCTGCGCGACGTCGCCGTCCTCGCGCCGCACGTCTACAGCTGAGGCCGCCCGGTACGCCGTGGGCGAATGCACAGTCCTCGCATAGAGTGCCCGCTGTACCCTGATTCCACCGCATCCCTGGCGGAAATCGCGACGAAAGGGCTCCGGGCGTCGCCCGAACCATGGACTTCAAGAAGATCACTCGCAACCCCATCCTCTACATCGTTCTGATCGGGTTGTTCCTTCTCGTCGGCTTCTGGCTACTGACCAGCCTGAACGGCGCGCGTCAGATCTCGACCCAAGAGGGTCTCGAGCTGCTGAGCGGCGACACCGTGACCGAGGTCACCAACACGGACGGCGACCAGCGCGTCGACATGACGTTGTCGAGCCCGTACGACGGTGCCTCCGAGGTGCAGTTCTACTACGTCGCCGCCCGCGCCCCCGAGGTCGTCGACGCGATCGACAACGCCGCCCCCGCCGACGGGTACAACGACGTCGTGCCCCGCGCGTCGTTCTTCGACGGCTTCCTCTCGCTGCTCCTTCCGCTCGTGCTGCTGGGCCTGCTGTTCTGGTTCCTGCTGTCGAGCGCGCAGGGCGGCGGCAACAAGGTCATGCAGTTCGGCAAGTCCCGGGCGAAGCTCGTGTCGAAAGAGAGCCCGACCGTCACGTTCCAGGACGTGGCCGGAGCGGACGAGGCGATCGAAGAGCTCAGCGAGATCAAGGACTTCCTCAAGGAGCCCGCGAAGTTCCAGGCCGTCGGCGCACGCATCCCGAAGGGCGTGCTGCTGTACGGCCCTCCCGGAACCGGTAAGACCCTGCTCGCCCGCGCCGTCGCCGGCGAGGCGGGCGTGCCGTTCTACTCGATCTCCGGATCGGACTTCGTCGAGATGTTCGTCGGCGTCGGCGCGAGCCGCGTGCGCGACCTCTTCAACCAGGCCAAGGAGAGCGCCCCCGCCATCATCTTCATCGATGAGATCGACGCCGTCGGTCGCCACCGCGGCGCCGGTATGGGCGGTGGCCACGACGAACGTGAGCAGACCCTCAACCAGATGCTCGTCGAGATGGACGGCTTCGACCCCAAGGCCAACGTCATCGTCATCGCCGCGACCAACCGGCCCGACATCCTCGACCCGGCGCTGCTGCGCCCCGGCCGCTTCGACCGTCAGATCGGTGTCGACGCCCCCGACCTGAAGGGCCGTCAGCAGATCCTCGAGGTTCACGGCCGCGGCAAGCCTCTCGCCGAGGGTGTCGACCTCGAGGTCGTCGCCCGCAAGACGCCCGGGTTCACCGGCGCCGACCTGGCGAACGTGCTCAACGAGGCCGCCCTGCTGACCGCGCGCTCCAACGCGCAGCTCATCGACAACCGGGCCCTGGACGAGGCGATCGACCGCGTGCTCGCGGGCCCGCAGCGCCGCACCCGGGTGATGCGCGACAAGGAGAAGCTCATCACCGCGTACCACGAGGGCGGTCACGCGCTCGCCGCGGCGGCGATGAACCACACCGACCCGGTCACGAAGGTCACCATCCTCCCGCGCGGCAAGGCGCTCGGCTACACGATGGTGCTGCCGCTCGACGACAAGTACTCGATCACCCGTAACGAGCTGCAGGACCAGCTCGCCTACGCGATGGGTGGCCGCGTCGCGGAAGAGGTCGTCTTCCACGACCCCACGACCGGCGCCTCCAACGACATCGAGAAGGCCACCGGCATCGCGCGCAAGATGGTCACCGAATACGGCATGACCACCGATGTCGGTCCGGTGAAACTCGGCGCCTCCTCCGGTGAGGTGTTCATGGGTCGCGACATGGGTCACGGCCGTGACTTCTCCGAGCGCGTCGCCGAGCAGGTCGACGGCGAGGTGCGCGCGCTCATCGAGCAGGCGCACAACGAGGCCTACCAGGTGATCAACGACAACCGCGAGATCCTCGACCGCCTCGCCCTCGCGTTGCTCGAGAAGGAGACGCTCGATCACCTCGAGCTCGCCGAGATCTTCACCGACATCAAGCGGCTGCCCCCGCGCCCGCAGTGGTTGAGCTCGAGCGAACGCCCGGTCTCGGTGCTGCCGCCGGTCGACGTGCCGCGTCGGGCGGCTCCGGCCGGGGTCGCCGCAGCTGTGAGTGCCGACGCGCAGACCGAGAAGGCCCCGCGGCGCCAGCCCAGCGGACAGGCCCGCCCGGCCACGGCGTAGGGCCGGTCATGGCCGTCGACCGGGAGCGCGTCGGCGCCCTCGTGAGGGAGCTGCTCGAGGCGATCGGCGAAGACCCCGATCGTCCGGGACTGCGCCAGACGCCCGAGCGGGTGGCCGACGCCTACGCCGAGTTCTTCGCGGGGGTGGGGCAGGATGCTGCCGCCCCGCTCGCGCGGACCATCTCGGTCTCGCGGGGGCCTGCGCCCGAGACCGTGCCCTCGGGCGCGGTGATGCTGCGCGACGTCGCTTTCCGGTCGGTGTGCGAGCACCACCTCCTGCCCTTCCGGGGCGTCGCCCACCTCGCCTACCTCCCGGGGGAGCAGGTCGTCGGGCTCGGCGCCCTACCGAAGGTGGTCGACGTGCTCGCCGCCCGCCCTCAGGTGCAGGAGCGCCTCGGCGAGCAGATCGCCGACACGATCGCCGGTGCGCTCGACGCCCGCGGCGTGCTCGTGGTGCTCGAGGCGTCGCACGCGTGCGTGACGATGCGCGGCGGCCAGCAGAAGGACGCCACGGCCGTCACGATCGCCGCACGCGGCGACCTCGCCGAGCCGGCAGCCCGCGCTGAGCTGCTCGCCCTCATCGTCGGCCGCCGACCCGAAAGCCCGAGCGCGGAATGACCGTGATCATGGGCATCGTCAACGTCACGCCCGACTCGTTCAGCGACGGGGGGCGCTTCGTCGATCCCGATGTCGCGATCGCGCACGGCCTGCGGCTGCGCGCCGAAGGCGCCGACATCCTCGACGTCGGCGGCGAGTCGACGCGACCCGGCGCCGAGCGGGTGGCCGCCCGCGTCGAGCAGGAGCGCGTGCTGCCGGTGATCGCCGCCCTCGCCGCCGCCGGAGCGCCCGTCAGCATCGATACGCTCAACGCCTCCACCGCGGCCCTCGCCCTCGAGGCCGGAGCCAGCATCGTGAACGATGTCTCCGGGGGGCTCGCCGACCCCGGGATGCTCGAGGTGGTGGCGAGCACGCGCGCCGATGTCGTGCTGGGCCACTGGCGCGGCGCGTCCGCCGACATGTACGCCCGTGCCGAGTACACCGACCTCGTGCGCGAGGTCATCGAGGAGCTGCTCGTGCGTGTCGAGGCAGCCGCGCTCGCCGGCATCCCGCCCGCTCGCATCGTGCTCGACCCCGGAATCGGTTTCGCCAAGCGGGGAGCCCAGAACTGGGCCGTGCTGCGCGCGTTGCCCCAGTTCGCCGGTCTCGGGCCGCGGGTGCTGGTCGGAACGAGCCGCAAACGGTTCCTCGGCGACGCGCTCGGCGACGATCCCTCGCTCGCCGACAAAGACCTGGCGACGGCGGTCACGAGCGTGATCGCCGCGCAGAACGGCGCGTGGGCCGTGCGGGTCCACGACGTCGCCGCCACCCGCGACGCTCTGCGCGTCGCCGCACTCTGGGAGGGCACATGGACCCCGTAGACGAGATCACCCTGACGGGAGTGCGCGCGTTCGGACGCCACGGCGTCTTCGAGGACGAGCGTCGCGAGGGGCAGGAGTTCGTGGTCGACGTGACCGTGCACCTCGAAACCGCGGCGGCCGCAGCATCCGATGACGTCACCGACACCGTGCATTACGGCGAGCTCGCCGAACGCGTCGTCGCGCTCGTCGGCGGCGAGCCGGTGAACCTGATCGAGACCCTCGCCGAGCGCATCGCCGCCGACGTGCTCACCGACGCGCGCGTGCGGCAGGTCGTGGTGACCGTGCACAAGCCGTCAGCGCCCATCGCCGTGCCCTTCGCCGATGTCGCCGTCACGGTCCGCCGCTCCCGCCCCGCACCCCGCGTGGTGCCGGTGGGCTTCGGGGCCGTGCCGTGAGCGCCTTCGCCGACGAGGTCGCAGCCACCGGGCGCCCCCGCCCGGCCGTCGCGGTCGTCGCCCTGGGGGCGAACCTCGGCGACCGGGAAGCGGCATTGACCTCGGCCCTGACGGCGCTCGCCGAACTGCCGCTGACCGATCTCGTGCGTGCGTCGGCAGCGCTGGAGACCATCGCGGTGACCACGAGCGGGGCGGATGCCGATCGTCCTCGCTATCTCAATGCCGTCGCCCTCGTCGCCACGCGTCTCGCGCCCTCCCTCCTGCTGGAGGAGCTGCACCGCATCGAGGCGGATCACGGCCGGGAGCGGCGTGAGCGGTGGGGTGACCGCACGCTCGACCTCGACCTCGTCTCCTACGGCGACATCGTGTCGGACGACGATCGGCTCGTCCTCCCGCACCCGCGGGCGGGGGAGCGCGACTTCGTGATGGTGCCCTGGCTCGAAGTCGACGCCGGAGCGCACCTGCCCCGTGTCGGCGCGGTATCCGACGTCTTGGCGCGCTTGCAGGCCGCCTCGTGAAACGCACCGGCCCCGGCGTCCTCATCCTCGCTGCCGTTCTCGGCGCCGTGGTGGGCTTCGTCATCGACAGCGCCCTCGTCGCGATGGGACGCCCGACCTTCGCTCCCGCGGTCACGCTGCCGATCCTGCTGGTCATGGTCGGCGCCGTCTGTGTCGTGCTGGCCGTGCCCATCGCCCGGGCGACGCGCGGTCGCGGGTCAGCCCCCGTGAACCCCTTCCGCGCGGTGCGCATCGCGATGCTCGCGAAGGCGTCGAGCATCGTCGGAGCGACCTTCGGCGGGTTCGCGGCGGGCCTTCTGGGCTATCTGCTCACACGGCCGGTCACGCCCTCGGTAGGCTCGATGAGCGCGACCATCGCGACGGTCGTCTGCGGCGCCATCCTCGTCGCCGCCGGTCTCGTCGCAGAACAGTTGTGCACCATTCGGAAGGACGACGATGACGAATCCCCCGGAGGCGACCCCCCGGGAATCGACGCCTCCCACTGACGCCCCCGACGCCCTGGACGCCGGCACGTTCGAGCGCATCGTCGAGCCGCGCTCCGAGGCGCGTCTTCCCCTGGGCGACGGCACCTGGCACCAATTGGCGCGCGCCTACGTCTGGGTGCAGATGATCTCGACCGGATCGGTCGCCGTCCTCGTGCTCGCCGCCGCCCTCGTGCTGCAGATCTGGCTGGATCAGACCTGGGTGTGGATCCCGGCGGGCATCATCCTGGCGCTGTGCGTGTGGTCTCTCGCGATCACACCGCGCCAGGCCCGCTCCTACGGGTACCAGCTGCGCCGCGACGACCTCGTCTTCCGCCGGGGCATCCTCTGGCAGCGGATGGTGGCGGTGCCCTACGGACGCATGCAGCTCGTCGACATCACGCACGGCCCCCTCGACCGCGGCTTCGGTATCGCCCAGCTGAAGCTGGTGACCGCGGCGGCGTCGACCGGCGTCACGATCCCGGGTCTGAAGCAGGCGGCGGCGGAGAGCTTGCGAGACACGCTGGTCGCGGTGGCCGAGACCCGACGGACAGGGCTGTGACCTCGCCTTCCCCCGCGGCGCCCCACCCCGACGAGGTACGTTCGCCCCTCAGCGACGGCGAGTGGCATCGGATGCATCCGCTCACCCCGCTTCTTCGCGGGGGCCTGTTCATCCTCGTCATCGGCGGCATCGTCGTGGCGAACCTGCGAGAGCGGCTGCTCGCGATGATCCTGCCGCTGTTCTCCCCCGACTTCGGCGACGGCAACCTGCCGCCCGACCCCATCGACTACATCCTCGATCAGCATCTCGTCGTCACCGCGTTGCTGGTGATCCTCGGAACCCTCGCCGTCGTGCTGGTGCTGTTCTGGTTGTCGTGGCGTTTCCACACCTTCCGCATCACCGGCGACGACGTGGAGGTGCGCTCGGGGGTGCTGTTCCGCACCCATCGGCGTGCGCCTCTCGACCGCGTCCAGGGCGTGAACCTCATCCGCCCCCTGGTGGCGCGGCTCCTCGGAATGGCGAAGCTCGAGGTGATCGGCGCGGGCTCGGACGGCAACGTCAAGCTCGAGTACCTGTCGACCTCGAACGCCGAGACCGTGCGCTCCGACATCCTGCGCCTGGCCTCGGGGCGGCAGCTGACCCCGGGAACGTCCGGTTCGCCCGCGACCCGCGGCGGCGTGCAGCAGGCGGCGTCCATCGTGAGTGCGGGGATCACGGGGATCGTGGGCGGGGATGACCAGTTCGACGTCGAGCCCGAGTCGGTCGTCCGCATCCCGCCGGGGCGCCTCATCGCCTCGCGCCTCCTCAGTGGCACCACGCTCGCGCTCCTCGCGCTCCTCGCGGCGATCGTGGTCGGCTCGGTGCTCGGTACGCCCTGGGTGCTGTTCTCGGTCATCCCGACGTTCCTGGGATTCGCGGCCTATTACGTGCGTTCCATCACGCGGGCGTTGCGGTACTCGATCGCGCCGATGCCGAGCGGGGTGCGGGTCACGTTCGGGCTGTTCACGACCATCAGCGAGACGCTGCCCCCCGGCCGGGTGCACGCCGTCGAGGTGCGCCAGTCCATCTTCTGGCGACCGTTCGGGTGGTGGTCGATCACCGTGAACCGCCTCTCGGGGCGATCGATGAGCGACACGACGACCGAACAGTTCACGACGGTGCTGCCGGTGGGCACCCGCGCCGACGTCGAACGGGTGCTGCGACTGCTGCTGCCCGCGCTGTCGGAAGCGGACTGGCCCTTCGTTTTCGAGCAGGGCATCCTCGGACCCCGCGCCGACGACCCGTACTCCACCACGCCCCGCCGCGCCCGGCTGCTGCGCCCGCTGTCGTGGCGGCGCAACGGCTACCTGCTCACCGCCGACGCCCTGTTCTTCCGGCGGGGCTTCATCTGGCGCGCTCTCGCGGTGTTCCCGCTCGCGCGGCTGCAGAGCGTGGGCATCGCCCAGGGGCCCGTCGACCGTGCCCTGAGCGTCGCGAATCTGACCGCTCACGTGATCGCCGGATCCGTGCCGACCACGGTCGGCATCCTCGATCGCGACGACGCCCTGCGCGCCTTCCGCAACACCGCCGCCGGCATCGTCGCAGCATCCGCCCAGGATCGCAGCCACCGCTGGGGAGCCGAGACTCCTGATCCCGCCGAAGCGGAAACCGTGCCGTGAACGGTCGTGACGGGCGTCTGGGCGTCGGCATCATCGGAGCGGGCAAGGTCGGCCCCATCGTGGGCGCCGCCCTCGCGGGCGCGGGGCACGCCCTCGTGGGGATCACCTCGGGTTCCGACGATGACCGCGTCGAAGCTGTGCTGCCGGGCGTGCCCGTCCTCGATCCCGATGAGGTGGTGCGTCGCAGCGAGCTGGTCGTGATCGCGGTGCCCGCCGACCAGCTTCCCGCCCTCGTCGCCGGTCTCGCGGATGTCGGGGCGTGGCAGCCCGGTCAATTGGTGATGCACACCGACCCGGGGTACGGCGTCGCGGTGCTCGAGCCCGCGATGCGCCTCGGGGCCATCCCCCTGGCAGTGCACCCCGCCATCAGCTTCACCGGAACCTCGATCGACCTGCGTTCGCTCAGCCAGGGATGGGCGGCCGTGACGGCGCCGGGGCCCGTGCTGCCCATCGCGCAGGCGCTCGCCGTCGAACTCGGCTGCGAGCCGGTGGTCATCGCGGAGGCCGATCGCCCCGCCTATGCGGATGCGATCGCGACGGCGACGGAGTTCTCCCGCTCGATCGTCCGCCAGGCCGTGTCGCGGCTGTCGGCCGTCGGGGTGGACAATCCCGGCGGTTATCTCTCGGCCCTGGTGCGCTCCACGGTCGACCAGGCGTTGGCCGAGGGCGTGCCCGCCGACGGGGGAGCGCTCGGGCCGGACGCTACGATCGACGGATGATCCGCACCGTCGCAGAACTGCGCGTCCGACTGGCCGAGGCAGAAGACGCGTCCGGCGGTTCTCCTTCGGTGGGACTGGTGTCCACGCTCGGAGCGCTGCACGAGGGTCACGTCGATCTCATCCGGCTCGCGCGGGAGAGCGCCGACCTCGTGGTGGTCTCCTCGCTGGTGAACCCCCTGCGCTTCCGCACCCCGGCCGACGTCGCCGCTTACCCGCACCGCCGTCCCGAGGACGACGCGCTGCTGGAGTCGCTGGGGGTCGACATCGTGTTCGCCCCCGAAGCATCCGAACTCCTCCCCGCCGGCATCGCCACGACGCGGGTGAGCGCGGGCGATCTCGGGCTGCGCTACGAGGGGCGCACGCGGCCGTTCTACTTCGACGGTCTCCTCACCGTCGAAGCGATCCTCTTCCACCTCGTGCGCCCGACCGTGGCCGTCTACGGGGAGCGCGATCTGCAGCGGGTGTTCCTCGTGCGCCGCATGATCCGCGAGCTGTTCTTCGACGTGTCGGCCGTCACCGTTCCGACGGTGCGCAGCGACGACGGGCTGCCCGTGTCGAGCCGTGTGGCCCTGCTCGAACCCGCCGACCGCCGCGCGGCCGGCCGGCTCCCGCGGGCCCTCGAGGCCGCCGCCTCGAATGCCGACCGGGGCGTCGACGCCTGCATCGCCGCCGCACAGTCGAGCCTGATGGGCGAAGAGCGGATCCGGCTGGAGTACCTCAACGTCGTCGACCCGGCGACCTTCCGCCCCGTCGAGGAGAACCACACCGGCCGGGCGATCGCCTTGATCGCGGCGACCGTGGCCGGTCACCGCTTCATCGACAACGCCGAGATCTCGCTTCCCTGACCGCCGCCCCGGCCGAGAGGGCCCCCGCCGCCGTCGGTAGGATTGCGAGCATGACCGACGCGCCTTCCGCCGCCCCCGCAGAGCCCGTGGCGGAGGACGACACCGCCCGCGCCGAGCTCGAAGCGCACCAGCAGAAGGCGGTGCGTCTCGGCAAGCGGGAACGCCTGCTGGCGGAGCGAGCGGATGCTGCGGGCGGACCGTATCCGGTCGCCGTCCCCGTCACCGATACCATCCCGGCGCTGCGTGCGCGCTACGGCGACCTCGAGGCGGGCGATGAGACCGGCGTCGAGGCCGGAGTGGCCGGCCGGGTCGTCTTCAGCCGCAACACCGGGAAGCTCTGCTTCGCGTCGCTGCAGTCGGGCGACGGCAGCCGCATCCAGGCGATGGTGTCGCTGGCGGTCGTCGGGGAGGATTCTCTCCAGGCGTGGAAGGAACTCGTCGATCTCGGAGACCACGTCTTCGTCTCGGGTGAGGTCATCTCGAGCCGTCGAGGCGAACTGTCGATCATGGTGTCGGACTGGCAGATCGCGTCGAAGGCGGTGCTGCCCCTGCCGAACCTGCACTCCGAACTGAGCGAGGAGAGCCGCGTCCGCAGCCGCTACCTCGACCTCATCGTGCGCGACCAGGCCCGCGAGACGGTGCTCGCCCGAGCGAAGGTCAACGCCAGCCTGCGCGCGACCTTCGCCGACCAGGCGTTCGTCGAGGTGGAGACCCCCATGCTGCAGGTGCAGCACGGCGGCGCGAGTGCCCGCCCCTTCGTCACCCACTCGAACGCGTTCGACACCGAGCTGTTCCTGCGGATCGCCCCCGAGCTGTTCCTCAAGCGCGCCGTCGTCGGCGGCATCGATCGCGTCTTCGAGATCAACCGCAACTTCCGCAACGAGGGCGCCGACTCCACGCACAGCCCCGAGTTCGCGATGCTCGAGGCGTACCAGTCGTACTCCGATTACCAGGGCATCGCCGACCTCACCCAGCAGCTCGTGCAGAACGCCGCGATCGCGGTTTCCGGCTCCACGACGGTGACATGGGCCGACGGCACCGAGTACGACCTCGGCGGGCAGTGGGAGCGCATCTCGATGTACGACTCGCTGTCGGAAGCATCCGGTCGCACCATCACCCCCGACACGTCGATCGACGAGCTGCGCGCGCTTGCCGCCGAGGCCGGCGTCGACGAGCCCGCCCACCCCACCCACGGCAAGTGGGTCGAGGAGTTGTGGGAGCACTTCGTCAAGCCGGGGCTCACCCGCCCCACGTTCGTCATGGACTTCCCCGTCGACACCAGCCCGCTCGTGCGCGAACACCGTTCCATCCCGGGTGTGGTCGAGAAGTGGGACCTCTACGTGCGCGGCTTCGAGCTCGCCACCGGCTACTCCGAGCTCGTCGACCCGGTGATCCAGCGCGAGCGCTTCGTCGAGCAGGCGAAGCTCGCCGCTCGCGGCGACGACGAGGCCATGCGCATCGACGAGGAGTTCCTCCGCGCTCTCGAGCACGGCATGCCGCCCACCGGCGGCATGGGCATGGGTATCGACCGCCTGCTGATGGCGGTCACCGGCCTCGGCATCCGCGAGACGATCCTCTTCCCGCTCGTCAAATGACCCGGGTCACCGCCCCTCGCGGAACGGGGCGGTGAAACACCCACTCGGGAAGGTGCGCGTTGTTGACGAACGCCAGCACGATCTCGCCCAGGCCATGACCGGGCTCGATCGAGAGGGCTTCGCTCGCGTAGTCCCCGGCGTGCGTCGAACGGCCGAGGGCCCACGAGAGCCATCCGCACGCGGCGAGCGGTCCGGGGCGCTGATTGCGGGGAACGCTCGCCGCGATCCGACGGACGAGATCGAGGGCGGCGGCGAGGCGGCCCGCGTCGGGGATCGGTCCCTCGCCCCACATCGAGGTCGCGAGTTCGGCCGGGTAGTCCTCGCCGTGCTGCCAGCGCAGTTGCGCCTCGGCGGCCTCATCGCCCGCCTCGAGGTCGCAGCACCACTGCGTCAGCGCGATGTCGCGCAGCGCCGGCCGTGTTAAGCACCATCCGAGTGACGCGGCCTGATAGGCGTCGAGGCGGTCGACGTCCCAGACGAGCGCGTCCTCGAAGAGCAGGGGCACGTCGTCGAACATCTCCACGGCAGCCAGTGCCCGCGGGTCGATGCGCTCCAGATCGCCGGCGCCCTCGGGATCTGCCCAGCTCTCGTCCGTGATGACCGATACCGCGCGGGCCACCTCCCGCATCGCTCGAGCCACCCGCTCCTTCTCGGCGAGGTCGACGGCGGGCAGGCCCGCACCGCTCGTCTGGTCACCCGCATCCATCGGCAGTTCCTCGAGCTCCGGCCGGTCCAGTCGCAGCTCGGCGAGGGGGCGCCCTGCGGCGGGGCAGCCCGGATCAAGGTACGAGCCCCACCCGTCGGCGGCGACGCACAGCGCGTCGCTCACGCGCAGCCCGCAGATGTCGGCGCGAACGAGCAGCGCGCTCATCAAGCGGTCGTGGGGCAGCCCGTCCGACCCGGCGAATGTGTCGTCGGTATAGATGACCGGGGCGACGGTGTCGGCGGTGGAGATCTTGCACATCAGACCGATGAAGGTCGAGGCGAGCCGCTCGACGTCGTCGCCGTGCTTCGGTAGGTCGAGGCGCATCGCGCCGAGGGTGCGATTGCCGGCGAACGGTACGAGCACGACGCTGCGCCTCGGGGTGAATCCGGCGAGGCGCGGCACGAGGGCGAGGAAATCCGCGGCGGTCGCCGCCTTGAAGATGGTCGTCATGCGTCCACACTCGACGTTCCGGAAGCCGCGGGGAGATGGCCGGCGCACTCTGTGGAGGTTCTGGCAGGAACGACCGGATGGGGAGGAGAGGATCAGGGCGGCGTATCCTCGAGGTGTGGATCCCTTCGCCCTCGCCGTGCTCTGGTCGCTCGCACCGACCCTCGTGGTGTCGGTGATCTTCTTCTTCGTGATCCGCGGGATTCTGCGGATGGACCGCACCGAGCGCAAGACGTATGCGCGCATCGAGGCGGAGGAACGCGCCAAGCGGGGCCTCGACCCCACCCCGGCTGCGGCATCGGGCTCCGAGCACTGAACGACCCGATCGACGCCTGCGCGGCCGCGTCGGGGGCACTCACTACGCTGGGGGCAGTAGGCCGCCAGGAGGATCTGTGATCAGCGTCACTCTCGACGCGACGTGGTGGGTCGTCACGATCTTCGTGGTCGATCTCGTCATTCGCATCGCCGCGATCATCGTCGTGCCCCGAAACCGCCGCCCGACGGCGGCGATGGCGTGGCTGCTGGCCATCTACTTCATCCCCTTCGTCGGGGTGCTGCTGTTCCTGCTCATCGGAAACCCTCGGCTGCCGCGCAAGCGCCGGCGCAAGCAGGCGGCGATCAACCGCTACATCCACGACACCAGCGAGTCGCTCGACTTCGGCACGCTGAAGCCTCACGCGCCGCACTGGTTCACGGCGCTGGTCACCCTCAACCGCAACCTCGGCGCCATGCCGCTCGCGGGCGACAACGACGCGCAGCTGATCTCCGACTACCAGCAGAGTCTCGACGCGATGGCCGAGGCGATCCGCCAGGCCAAGCGCTACGTCCACGTGGAGTTCTACATCCTGCAGACCGACGACTCCACCGACAACTTCTTCCGTGCTCTCGAAGAGGTGGCCGCCCGCGGAGTGGAGGTGCGCGTCCTGCTCGATCACTGGGCCAACCGGGGCAAGCCGTTCTACCGCAAGACGCTCAAGCGGCTCGACGCGATGGGCGCGCACTGGCACCTGATGCTGCCGGTGCAGCCTCTCAAGGGCAAGTACCAGCGCCCCGATCTGCGCAACCACCGCAAGCTGCTCGTCGTCGACGGCGACATCGCCTACATGGGCTCGCAGAACGTCACGGACTCCAGCTACAACCTGCGCAAGAACATCCGGCGCGGGTTGCGCTGGGTCGACCTGATGGTGCGGGTCGAAGGCCCCGTCGTGGCGAGCATTAACGCGGTCTTCCTCTCCGACTGGTACAGCGAGACCGACGAGATCCTCACCGACGAGATCGACCTCTTCAGCGTGCAGACGGGCCCGGGCGACCTCGACTGTCAGATCGTGCCCTCGGGCCCCGGCTTCGACTTCCAGAACAACCTGAAGCTGTTCCTCGGCCTACTGCTGGCCGCGCGGGAGAAGATCATCATCGTCAGTCCCTACTTCGTACCCGACGAGGCGCTGCTTCTGGGCATCACGACGGCGTGCCAGAAGGGCGTGCACGTCGAGCTGTTCGTCTCGGAGGAGGGCGACCAGGCCCTCGTGTACCACGCGCAGCGCAGCTACTACGAGGCGTTGTTGCGCGCCGGGGTCAAGATCTGGATGTATCCGCGCCCCTACATCCTGCATTCCAAGAGCCTCACGATCGACGACGAGGTCGCCGTCATCGGCTCGAGCAACATGGACATGCGCTCCTTCGGTCTCAACCTCGAGATCTCGATGCTCGTTCGCGGTGAGGACTTCGTGCGCGACATGCGCGAGGTCGAAGACACCTACCGCGGACTCAGCCGCGAGATGACGCTCGCCGAGTGGGAGAAGCAGCCGCTGCGCTCCACGGTGCTCGACAATCTCGCGCGGTTGACCTCGGCACTGCAGTAGCCCCCCCAGCATCCGGAGACCATCATGCGCCGCACCCCGTTGATCGCCCTCGCACTTGGTGCTGTTCTGACGGGCGGAGCGCTCGCCGGGTGCGCGAGCGGAGCCGGCGGCGGCTCGAGCCCGGCGCCGACCACCTCAGCCGCCGCGAGCCCAGGTGCCGGGGTCGATGCCGGCGTCGATGTCGCCGCCGCGTGGCTCGACGGCGGGGCGGCCGTCGCGGTGCTGACGCGGGGCAGCTCGAGCTGCGTGCCGGGTCTCATGGTCACCGGCGAGATGCCGCCCCTGCAGGTCACCCTCTTCGGCAACCTCGACGCCGCGTGCACGCGCGACGCCGTCCTGCGCGGCGATGCCGTGGCGGTCACCGTCGATCCCTCGCTCGACCTCGAGGTACGCGTGTCCGCGTCGACGGAAGGAACCGATGCGGCGGGCACGCCCGGTGCGGACGGCGCGGTCGGCGGAGACGTGGTGCTGCCCGGTGCCGCCGACCTCGCCGGTGCGACGCCCGTGGCCGAGGGCGAGCCGAGCGCGGGGTGGGCAACGGTCGATGATGTGCTCGCGCTGTCGACCTGGGGATCGTCGGGCTGTCGGCCGGTGGTTCAGGATGCTGCGGTCACCGCGCCCGGGGAGATCACCGTCACTCTCGCCGAGCCGGCCGCAGACCTGGTGTGCACGGCGGACTTCGCGCGGCGGGTGAGCGTCATCGACGTGCCGGACGCCGAGCAGGACGTGGCCTACGAGCTGATCCTCACGGGCGACGGCTACGACGCCACCCGCATGGCCATCGCCGGCGTCAACTGAGCGCGAACCGCCCCACGGCGCCACGGCGCCGGCATCCGCCCTCGCTCGATTCTCCGCGCGTCAGTCTTCCGGCTCCGTCGCCTCGGGGCGCACGACGGCGACCTCGGCAACACGCCGGCGTTCCATGCGCTGCACCCGCAGCAGCGCGTCCGAGGCGGCGACGGTATCGCCGACGACGGGGATGCGGCCGAGGCGGTCCATGACGTAGCCGGCGACGGTGTCGTAGGTACCACGGGGGAGGGCGATGCCGGTCGCCTCCTCGAAGTCCTGCAGGTTCAGGCGGCCGTCGATCGCCCCGCCCTCCGCCGCGGCGTTATCGGCGCCGGCGTCGACGTCGTACTCGTCGAAGATCTCACCGACCACCTCCTCGACGAGGTCTTCGAGGGTGATGATGCCGTCCGTGCCGCCGTATTCGTCGACCACCACAGCGATGTGCAGCTCGTGGGCTCGCATCTTCGTCAGTGCGGGGAGCACGCGCGAGCTCGCGGGGAGGTATTCGATCGCCCGGGCGATCTGCGACACGGTGCGCGTGGTGTCGACGGATGCTGCGTCGTACAGGTCGCGGACGTGCACGAACCCGACGATGTCGTCGATCGACGAGTCGGTGATCGGGTACCGCGAGTAGGGGAGGGGGCGCACCCGCTGCATAGCATCGGCGATCGTCATGTCCACGTCGAGCGCGATGACTTCCAGCCGCGGTCGCATGACCTCGCTCAGCTGTCGATCCCGAAGCGACAGGACGTCGTCGAGGATGCGGCGTTCGTCTTCGGGGAGTCCTTCGTGACTGGACACCATGTCGCGGAGCTCTTCTTCGGTCATCTCGTCCGCGCTCTTGTTCGGGTCACCGCCGAGGAGGCGCACCAGGGCGTTGGTCGACACCGAAAGCAGCCAGATGACGGGGCGCATCAGCACGGCGAAGCCGCTCAGCACGGGGGCGGCGACGTACGCGAACTGCACGTTGCGTTGGATCGCGAGTCGCTTGGGAACGAGCTCGCCCAGGACCAGGGAGAAGTAGGCGACGACGAGGGTGAGCACGACAGTGGCGAGCCCTGGGGCGACGTCGGCGGGGATGCCGACCGCCACGAAAAGGGGCTCGACGTACGGCGAGATCGACGAGGCGCCGTACGCGGCAGAGAGGAACCCGGCGACCGTCACGCCGATCTGCACGGCCGAGAGGAAGGTATTGGGATTGCGAGCAAGCGCCGCGACCTTCTCGCCGCGCTTGCCGCGCGCGGCGATCGCATTCAGCTGCCCCTCGCGGAGGGTGACGAGCGCCATTTCCGTGGCGGCGAAGACACCACCGATCAGCACGAAGACGAGAACAAGGACGATGTTGAAGACCAGCTCGCCGCTCATCGTGCGGCTCCGATCCCAGAGGGGGCGCCCGGAAGGGCGCCGGGTCTATGGCTGTCGGGATCTCGCTTCGCGCGTCGGTTCATAGCTCAACGATAGAGAAGGCACCCGCCCCGAAACCGAGCGAACACCCAGCGCCCCGGCCTCAGGCGAGCACGAGCAGGTCGCCCGGCTCGCACTCCAGGGCGCGGCAGACGGCGGCGAGCGTCGAGTAACGGATGGCCCGCGCCCGGTCGTTCTTCAGCACGGACAGGTTCACCACGCTCACCCCGACGATCTCGCTGAGGCGGGTGAGGGTCATCCCGCGCGCGGCGAGCAGCTCGTCGAGGCGGCAGTGGATGCCGCTCGGCCCCTCCTCATCGATCGCGGGGCTCATACGAGACCCGCCGTCTCGCGCTGCAGCCGCGTGCCGATCCGGAAGGCCGCGGCGACGAGGGCGATGCCGACGCCCCAGCCGATCGGACCGAAATCGAGCGCGAACCAGAAGCCGGTGAAGCCCCCCGGCCCGGTCATCTCCTCCGCAGGCCCCAGGAACAGCACGGTCTCGGCCCGCGCGAGCGCACCGATGACCTGCGAACTCAGGCCCCCGACGATGACGACGATCGCCACCGCGACGAGCACCCCGGGCAGCGCGCGGGTGAACGGCGAGCCGCGCAGCAGCGCCCGGGCGAGCCAGAGGGTCGCGATGGCGATCACCAATCCGGTGAGCGCCGGCAATGCCCCCTCCGTCCACAACAGCCACCGCACGCCGGCCGGGAGGTTCGCCACCTCGGCCCACGCGGTCTGGAAGCCCGCGTCGACCACCGCGTCGGAGCCGGTGAGCACCGGTGGGTACTCGCCGCCGGGCGCGATCGCCAGATCGTTCACGCGCAGCACCGCGCTGGTCGCGATGCTCACCCCCGACGCGACGAGCGTGACCAGCGTCAGCGGGATGGCGACGAGTGCCCCGCTTCCGACGAGCGAGACCGCGATCGTCTCCCCGGCGCCGAGCCGTCTGCCCATCAGACGAGCCCGTCGGTCTCGCGGCGGAGTCGGTCGCCGATGCCGAACACCGTGCCCGCGAGCCCGACGAGGAAGGCGAGGAACAAGAGCGGGAAGAGATCGACCGACATCACCACGTTGTCGAACGTGCGATCCGAGATGCGAGCGAAGGCGCCGTTCGCGCCCATGTTCGCGAAGAACGGCGCCAGGCAGTACCCGATGAGCCCGGCGAAGCCCGCCGTGATCACCAGCGCCGTGTTCGTCCGAGAGAAGATGCGGCCGCGGATGATGTTGGCCGTCAACCACAGCAGCGCCCCCACGACCACGACGATCGTCAGCGCGACCGTGACCTGTTCCAACACGAGGGCGGCGACGGATGCTGCGGGCAGCTCGGGGGCGATGAGCACCGCGGTGTCGAGCTCGACCGTGACCGGCGCGCCGCCCGGGCCGATCGGCGCCTCAGCGGGAGTGCCGGCGAATTCCGCGGGCACGCGCACGTCGGCACCGCCGAGCACTTCGCTGATGCGCACCACCGCGCGTCCCACGGTCAGGATCGCGATGATCGCGCCGGCGATCATGAAACCGATCAGTCCGCCGGTGTCGGGTCGGGAGAGTGTGCGTTCGCTCATCTGGGGGGACATGCTCGCTCCATATCGATCATCGTGAGTAACGATTGTCGATAGCAACGATAAACGATATGGCTGCGCTGTCAAGGGAGACCGGGCGCCGGAGTACAGCGACGCTCAGCCCCCAGCGAACACGGGGCCGCAGCATCCGACCCGTCGTTACGCTCGGTATACGGCGCGCGACGCGTGCCCTGTCAGCCCATTTCTGGAGGGGACTGAGGATGTTCGAGAGATTTACCGACCGTGCCCGTCGCGTGGTTGTGCTCGCCCAAGAAGAGGCGAAGATGCTCAACCACAACTACATCGGTACCGAGCACATCCTGCTGGGTCTGATCCACGAGGGCGAGGGTGTCGCTGCCAAGGCACTCGAGTCGCTCGGCATTTCGCTCGACGCTGTGCGCGAGCAGGTGCAAGACATCATCGGCCAGGGGCAGCAGCAGCCCACCGGCCACATCCCCTTCACGCCCCGGGCGAAGAAGGTCCTCGAGCTGTCTCTGCGCGAAGCGCTGCAGCTCGGCCACAACTACATCGGTACCGAGCACATCCTGCTCGGCCTGATCCGCGAGGGCGAAGGCGTTGCCGCTCAGGTGCTCGTCAAGCTCGGCGCCGACCTGAACAAGGTGCGCCAGCAGGTCATCCAGCTGCTCTCGGGTTACCAGGGCAAGGAGCCCGCCGGTGTCGCAGCCGGTGCCGGCGAGCAGGCTCAGGCCGGCGCGCAGGGCGGCTCGGCCGTGCTCGATCAGTTCGGTCGCAACCTCACGCAGGCTGCGCGCGACAACAAGCTCGACCCCGTGATCGGGCGTGAGAAAGAGATCGAGCGCGTCATGCAGATCCTTTCGCGTCGCTCGAAGAACAACCCGGTCCTGATCGGTGAGCCCGGCGTCGGCAAGACCGCCGTCGTCGAGGGTCTCGCCCAGGCGATCGTCAAGGGCGATGTGCCCGAGACGCTCAAGGACAAGCAGGTCTACTCGCTCGACCTCGGGTCGCTCATCGCCGGCTCCCGCTACCGCGGTGACTTCGAAGAGCGCCTCAAGAAGGTCACCAAGGAGATCCGCACCCGCGGCGACATCATCGTGTTCATCGACGAGATCCACACCCTCGTCGGAGCCGGTGCCGCCGAAGGCGCGATCGACGCCGCCTCGATCCTGAAGCCGCTCCTCGCTCGCGGTGAGCTGCAGACGATCGGCGCGACGACGCTGGACGAGTACCGCAAGCACTTCGAGAAGGATGCCGCGCTCGAGCGCCGCTTCCAGCCGATTCAGGTGGCGGAGCCGAGCCTGCCTCACTCCATCAACATCCTGAAGGGGCTACGCGACCGGTACGAGGCGCACCACAAGGTGCAGATCACCGACGGCGCGATCGTCGCTGCCGCGAACCTCGCCGACCGCTACATCTCGGATCGCTTCCTGCCCGACAAGGCGATCGACCTGATCGACGAGGCCGGCGCTCGCCTGCGTCTGTCGATCCTGTCGAGCCCGCCCGAGCTGCGGGAGTTCGACGAGAAGATCGCCAAGGTCCGTCAGGACAAGGAAGTCGCCTCCGAGGAGCAGGACTTCGAGAAGGCCGCGTCGCTGCGCGACGAGGAGAAGTCGCTTCTCGCAGAGCGTCTGCGCCTCGAGAAGCAGTGGCGCTCGGGCGACGTCGCGTCCCACGCGATCGTCGACGAGGGTCTGATCGCCGAGGTCCTGGCCCAGGCCACCGGTATCCCGGTGTTCAAGCTCACGGAGGAGGAGTCCAGCCGACTCGTCTTCATGGAGAAGGCCCTGCACCAGCGCGTCATCGGTCAGGAGGAGGCCATCGCGGCCCTCTCCCGCACGATCCGTCGCCAGCGCGCCGGTCTCAAGGACCCGAAGCGTCCCTCGGGCTCGTTCATCTTCGCCGGCCCCACGGGTGTCGGTAAGACCGAGCTCGCCAAGGCGCTCGCCGAGTTCCTCTTCGACGACGAGGGCGCGTTGATCTCGCTCGACATGTCGGAGTACGGCGAGAAGCACACCGTCTCGCGGTTGTTCGGTGCCCCTCCCGGGTTCGTCGGCTTCGAAGAGGGTGGCCAGCTCACCGAGAAGGTGCGCCGCAAGCCGTTCTCCGTGGTGCTGTTCGACGAGATCGAGAAGGCTCACCCCGACATCTTCAACTCGCTCCTGCAGATCCTCGAAGAGGGTCGCCTGACCGATGGTCAGGGCCGCATGATCGACTTCAAGAACACGGTCATCATCATGACCACCAACCTCGGATCGTCGGCCATCGCCGGTGGCCCGGTCGGGTTCCAGGTCGAGGGCAACGCGCAGACCAGCTACGAGCGGATGAAGGGCAAGGTCGACGAGGAGCTGAAGCGTCACTTCAAGCCCGAGTTCCTCAACCGCGTCGATGACGTCATCGTCTTCCCGCAGCTGAGCAAGGAAGAGCTGCGCCAGATCGTGGGGCTGTTCACCAAGCGTCTGTCCGAGCGCCTGCTCGACCGGGACCTCACGCTGGAGCTGTCCGACGACGCCAAGGACCGGCTCATCGAGATCGGGTTCGACCCGACTCTCGGCGCTCGTCCGCTGCGTCGTGCCATGCAGCGCGAGATCGAAGACCGTCTCAGCGAGAAGATCCTGCACGGTGAGCTCGAGCCCGGCGACCACGTCAAGGTCGACCTCGAGAACGGTCAGTTCACCTTCGTCACCTCGCCGCGCGGCGAGCGGGTCGCGATCGGCATCGGCGCGACCGGTGGCGAGATCACCGCGACGCCCGACATCGCGGCGGCCGGCTGACCCAGCTGAACAGACGAAGGGGGCGGATGCGGACAGCATCCGCCCCCTTCGTCGTTGCGCGAGTCACCGGCCGTAGGCTGGGGGGATGACTTCGTTCACCGTGCGGCCGGCGCGCACCGCCGACGTGCGGGGGATCCAGGACCTCCTCGCCCCCTACGTCGAGCGGCGCATCCTGCTCGGCAAAGACCTCGTGCTCCTGTACGAATCCGTGCAGGAGTTCTTCGTCGCCGAGACCGAGACGGGCGAACTGATCGGCTGCGGCGCGCTGCACGTGATCTGGGACGACCTCGCCGAGGTGCGCACGCTCATCGTCGCCGACGGCTGGTTGCATCGCGGCGTCGGACACCGGATCGTCGATGAGCTCGAGGCCCGCGGTCGCGAGCTCGGGGTGACGCGGTTGTTCTGCCTGACCTTCGAGGTCGACTTCTTCACGCGGCGCGGGTTCACCCCGATCGGCGAGCAGGTGGTCGACCCCGACGTGTACTCGCAGCTCGTGCGCAGTCCCGACGAGGGTGTCGCGGAATTCCTCGATCTCGCACACGTCAAGCCGAACACGCTCGGCAACACGCGGATGCTGAAGACCCTGCGCCCGTAGGCGCGCCAGACCGGCGCTGGCCACCCACGCGCCTACCCTGGGGGGATGAGCGGCACCACTCGGGGTAGGAAGCACTCTTCTGCCGTGTACCGGCGGCGGCGCCTCGTCGTGCTGCTGTTCGCCGCCCTCGTCATCGCCGCCGTCGTCTGGTTGCTCGTCGCCCAGCCGTGGCGGAGCGTCGCCGCGGCCCTGGCGGAGCCGGACGCGACCCCGACCACCTCGGCCTCACCCGCGTCGTCCGCTGCCGATACTCCTGCACCGGCCGCGTCGGAACCGGTGCCCGAAGAGCCCGCCGACGCTGCGACGCCCGACCCGTCGCTGACTCCCACGGCCGAGCCGTGCGTGCCCGGCAATCTGCTCGTGGAGGCCGTCACCGACAAGGCCTCGTACGCGTCGGGCGAGAACCCCCAGCTGTCGATCCGCTTGACCAACCAGAGCGCGAGCGATTGCACCCTGAACGTCGGCACCAGTGCCCAGGCGTTCGAGGTCTCCAGCGGCTCCGACGTCTGGTGGCGCTCGACCGACTGCCAGAGCGAGCCGAGCGACATGATCGTGCTGCTGACCGCCGGCCAGCAAGTGACGAGCGCGACGCCGCTGACGTGGGACCGCACGCGTTCCTCGGTCGACACGTGCACCTCCGACCGCCCGCAGGCGACGGGTGGTGGAGCGACTTACCACCTCCGGGTCGCGATCGGCGGGCTTTCTTCGGCCAATACGGCCCCTTTTCAGCTGAACTGAGCGGAATCTGTCCCCCAAATGGAGGACAGACGCGCGCGGATCGGTCCCGTAATGTTGGTGTCGCTCCCTCGCAAGAGGGGCCGCGTCGCTGTCCCCAGCAGTTAGCGCCGAGCGTCCCCAACGTTCCGGCTCGCGGCTCCGCGAGAGCGACGGGCCCTCTCGTATCCTTCAGCCCCCAACTGGACGATTCGAGAGGGCCTCTTTTCGTGCCCGGCGCACATCGCCGTGAACGACGAATGCCGCGGTCGCCAGGCGACCGCGGCATTCGTTGTCGAGCTCAGGCGTTCGGTTCGCGTTTCGCGCCGAAGACCTCCCCCGCCATGGCGTCGTAGCCCTCGGCCTGCGGGTCGCCGTGGGTGCCGCCCGAGAGGGCGTACTCCTCCTCCGGGGACAGGATGAGGCGGTGGCGGAAGAACAGGCCGAATCCGACCAGGAGCACCACGTAAACCACGGCGATCGCGATGATGGCCGGGAGGAAGGTCGGGTTGAGCAGGAATCCGACGAAGATCAACGCGGAGATGACGATGGCGATTACCGCGCCGGGGATCCCCCACGGGCTGCGGTACGGTCGCTCGGCGTTCGGGTACTTCCGCCGCAGGATGATGAACGACACCATCTGCAGCAGGTAGGCCACGACCGCGCCCCAGACGGCGATGTTGAGCACGATCGCGCCCGCCACCGATCCGGCGTCCTCATTGAGCTGCGTGACGATGTCGAGCACGAGCAGGGCCACGAATCCGATCGCCGCCCCCACCGTGAGCGCGACCCAGGGGGTCTGGCGCTTCCCCGTCAGGGAGAGGAAGCGGGGGTAGTACCCGGCGCGCGAGAGCGAGTACATGTTGCGCCCGTAGGCGAACATGATGCCCTGCAGTGAGGCGAGCAATCCGACGAGGGCGAACAGCGCCAGCACGGCGGCGGCGCCGTCGCCCACGATCGCGCGGAAGCCGTCGAGCAGAGGTTCGCCGGCGACTCCCGTCGCCTCGGCGCCGATCACACCCGTGTTGAGGAAGAGCACGAGCAGCCCGGTCACGATGAGGGTGCCGCGAGCCCAGAATCCCGCCTTGGGAATGTCGCGCACCGGGTTGTGGGACTCTTCGGCGGCGAGCGGCAGTTCTTCGATACCGAGGAAGAACCACATCGCGAAGGGGAGGGCGAAGAGGATCGGCAGCACGCCGTGCGGGAGGAACTCGGTCTGGCCGGGGTCGGGCGCGATGTCCCAAAGGGCTGCCCACGAGAACGCGCCGGAGAAGATCGCCATGGCCGAGAACACCAGGATGATCGCGATGGAGATGATCGACACCACGATCGCGAAGCGGAACGAGATGCTCGCGCCCGCAGCGTTGAGGGCGATGAAGGCGACGTACAGGATGATCCACCACACCCAGGCGGGCATCGAGAAGCCGAGAAGCTCCGCGGTGATCGCATCGGCGTAGGAGGCGGAGAAGAAGACGATCACCGCCGTGGTGGCCACGTACTCGATGGTCTCGGCGGCGCCGGTGACCAGACCGCCCCACGGTCCCATGGCCGATCGGGCGAACGAGTACGCGCCGCCGGTGTGCGGCATCGCCGCGGCCATCTCGCCGATCGAGAAGATCATGCCGTAGTACATGGCGACGAGGATGATGAAGGCGATCAGCATGCCGCCGAAGCCGGCGAAGGCGATGCCGAAGTTCCAGCCGGAGAAGTCGCCCGAGATCACGGCGGCCACGGCGAGACCCCAGAGGCCCCAGATACCGGCGGAGCGCGTCAGAGTGCGCTTTTCGAAGTAGCCGTCACCGGCTGGGGTATAGGTGGCGCCGGCGACCTTTCGCGCGGCACCAGGTGAATCGGACATGCGACCTCCGGAGACTCGGGATGGCGCTGAGCCGCGCCTTGCCGATGATTGTTGCCGTCTATTGGTCGGACTGTCTACCTTTGAATGTAAGTTCCTTGTTACAGTGACGCGGGCTGGCCGCGACGGAAGGACGAACCATGCCGGGAAATCTCACCGTGACCGAATTGGATGCTGCAATCGAGGCCGGGGAGATCGACACGGTCATCGTCGCCTTCCCCGATGCTCAGGGGCGCCTCGTCGGCAAGCGGGTGTCGGGCCGGTTCTGGCGCGACACCGTGCTGCCGCACGGCGCCGAGGCCTGCAACTACCTCCTCTCGGTCGACGTCGACCTCAACACCGTCGCCGGTTATGCGATGTCGGGGTGGGAGCAGGGCTACGGCGACATGGTGCTGCGTCCCGACGTCGAGACCCTCCGCGTGCTGCCGTGGCAGCCGGGGACCGCCCTGGTGATGGCGGACCTCGGGTGGGAGGGGGGCGAGCCGGTCGAGCCGTCACCGCGCAGCATCCTCGCCGCCCAACGGGCGCGCCTCGCCGATGACGGCCTCGTCGCCTTCGCCGCCACCGAACTCGAGTTCATCGTCTTCGACGACTCCTACCGTTCGGCGTGGGCGAAGGGGTACACCGCGCTCACGCCCGCGACCGACTACAACGTCGACTACAACCTGCTCGCCACCACTCGACTCGAGCCGCTGCTGCGCGACATCCGCCTCGGCATGGAGGGCGCGGGGATGTACTGCGAGGGGGTAAAGGGCGAGTGCAACTTCGGCCAGCAGGAGATCGGCTTCCGCTTCGCCGAGGCTCAGGAGACCGCCGACAACCACACCATCTACAAGAACGGCGCGAAGGAGATCGCCGACGCGCACGGTAAGTCGCTGACTTTCATGGCGAAGTTCAACGAGCGCGAGGGCAACAGCTGCCACATCCACCTCTCCACGCGCGGTGCCGACGGGGCGGCCGTCATGGCCGGTGACGGCGAGTACGGCTTCAGCCCCTTCATGGAGCACTGGATCGCGGGGATCCTCGCAACGCTTCGCGAGTTCACGCTGCTCTACGCGCCGACGATCAACTCCTACAAGCGGTACGCGAAGGGATCGTTCGCGCCCACGGGCGTGGCGTGGGGCATGGACAACCGCACGTGCGCGTTGCGCGTCGTCGGGCACGGCTCGTCGCTGCGGGTGGAGAATCGCGTCCCGGGTGGGGACGTGAACCCCTACCTCGCGATCTCGGCCATCATCGCCGGGGGCCTCTACGGCGTGCAGAACGAGCTGCCGTTGCCGGCGCCGCTCACCGGCAACGCCTACGACGCCGACGTCGAGCACCTCCCGACCACCCTGCGCGACGCGGCCGAGCTGTTCGCCCAGTCGACGGTGGCGCGAGCCGCGTTCGGCGACGAGGTCGTCGAGCACTACCTGAACCAGGCGCGCATCGAGGTCGAGGCCTTCGACGCCGCCGTCACCGACTGGGAGCGCGTGCGTGGTTTCGAGCGGCTCTAACGGGGTGGACGCCGACCGTCTCCCGATCATCGGGGTGACGACCTACCTCGAGCAGGCGAAGCAGGGCGTCTGGGACGTGCGGGCGGCGTTCCTGCCGCAGCAGTATTTCGGCGCTGTCACCGCGTCGGGAGGGGCGGCAGTGCTGCTGCCGCCGCAGCCGGAAGCGGCCGCGGCGGCCGTGCTCGGGGGGATCGACGGGCTCATCCTCACCGGTGGTGCTGACGTGCAACCCGAGCTCTACGGCGCTGAGCGCCACCCGCTGACCGACCCCGCGCGCGCGGACCGGGATGCCTGGGAGTTGGCGCTCCTGCGGGGCGCCCGGGAACGCAGCATCCCCGTCTTCGGCATCTGCCGCGGTCTGCAGGTCATCAACGTGGCCTTCGGCGGCACCCTGCATCAGCACCTGCCCGACGCGCTCGGCACCGAGCGCTACCGCCTCGGCGGGGGTGTCTTCGCCGCGAACACCGTCGCCGTCGGCTCCGACTCCCGTCTCGCGGGCCTGCTGGGTGCGGGCGACACCGTCGTGCAGAGCTACCACCACCAGGGGGTCGACCGTCTCGGCGACGGTCTCGTCGTCACCGCTCGCACCGATGACGGCCTCGTTCAGGCGTTCGAGCTGGACGGCGACCACGACCTCGACGATTACCTCGTCGCCGTGCAGTGGCACCCCGAACAGGATGCCGCCGACCGGCGGCTGTTCGCGGGTCTCGTCGAGGCGGCGGCAGCCTTCGCCCGCCGGCGGAACGCGACGGTGATGGCGTGAGCGTCACTCTGATCGACCCGTCCACCGGCGTGCCGTTCCGGGAGGTGCAGCTCGCCTCCGTCGAGGAGACGGATGCTGTCATCGCCCGCGCCGTGGCCGCTCAGCGCGGCTGGGCGGCGCTCGCACCCGGCGCTCGCGCCGACGCCCTCCGGTCCTTCGCCCGAGTGGTCGAGGACCACGTCGAGGAGCTCGCCCAGCTCGAGGTGCAGAACTCCGGGCACCCGATCTCCTCCGCCCGGTGGGAGGCGGCGCACGTCGCGCAGGTGCTCAACTTCTCGGCCGGGGCGCCCGAACGGTTGTCGGGACAGCAGATCCCCGTCGCCGGCGGGATGAACGTGACCTTCCACGAGCCCTACGGCGTCGTCGGCATCATCGTGCCCTGGAACTTCCCGATGACCATCGCGTCATGGGGGTTCGCGCCGGCCCTCGCCGCGGGCAACGCTGTCGTGCTGAAGCCCGCCGAGCTCACCCCGCTGACCGCGCTCCGCCTCGGAGAACTGGCGCTCGAGGCGGGCCTTCCCGAAGGGCTGTTCGCCGTGATCCCCGGAGCGGGCGCCGTCGTCGGCCAGCGCTTCGTCACCCACCCCGACGTGCGCGCCGTGGTGTTCACGGGGTCGACCCGGGTGGGGACGGAGGTGGCCGCGGGCTGCGCGCGGATGCTGAAGCCGGTCACGCTGGAACTCGGCGGCAAGAGCGCGAACATCGTCTTCGACGACGCCGACCTCGCCAAGGCCGCGGCCAGTGCGCCGGGCGCGGTGTTCGACAACGCCGGACAGGACTGCTGTGCGCGCAGCCGTATTCTCGTGCAGCGCAGCGTCTACGACCGCTTCCTGGAACTGCTCGAACCCGCCGTCCAGGCGTGGCGGGTGGGGGATCCGAAGGACCCGTCCACCGAGATGGGACCCCTCATCTCCGCGACGCACCGCGATCGGGTGTCGTCCTACCTCGACGACGCGCGGGTCGCCTTCCGCGGATCCGCGCCGGGCGGCGAGGGATTCTGGTTCGCGCCCACGGTCGTGCTCGCCGATCCGGGCGACCGCATCGCCCAGGAAGAGGTGTTCGGTCCGGTGGTCGCCGTTCTGCCGTTCGAGGACGAAGCGGATGCTGTGCGCCTCGCGAACGACACGGCGTACGGTCTGGCCGGGTCGATCTTCACCGAGAACCTCGGCCGGGCGGTGCGGGTATCGCGCGGCGTCCGCAGCGGTGTGCTGTCGGTCAACTCGCATTCCTCGGTGCGCTACTGGACGCCCTTCGGCGGGATGAAAGCATCCGGTCTCGGCCGCGAGCTCGGCCCGGACGCAGCCGAGCACTTCACCGAGACCAAGAACGTCTTCTTCGCCGATGCCCCCTAGCATCCCGGCGTCCGCACCACCCGAGAGGAAAACCGCATGACCGTCGATCTCACCCAGCGTCTGAGGGACCGGGTCGCCATCGTGACCGGCGGCGCCAGCGGCATCGGTTTCGCCACCGCTCGTCGTTTCGCCGCGGAAGGGGCGCGCGTCGTGATCGCCGACGTCGATCCTGCAACCGGCGAGGCTGCCGCCGCCGCGGTGGGCGGAGTGTTCCGTTCGGTCGATGTGGCCGACGAGGACGCCGTGAACGCGCTGTTCGACGGGGTCGTCGAGACCTTCGGGCGCCTCGACATCGCGTTCAACAACGCGGGCATCTCTCCCGCCGACGACGATTCGATCGAGACCACGGAACTCCCGGCCTGGGATCGCGTGCAGGACGTGAACCTCAAGAGCGTCTACCTCTGCTCACGCGCCGCGCTCCGACACATGGTGCCCGCCGGGTCGGGGTCGATCATCAACACCGCCTCGTTCGTGGCGTTGCTGGGTTCGGCGACCTCGCAGATCAGCTACACCGCGTCGAAGGGCGGCGTGCTCGCGATGACCCGCGAACTCGGCGTGCAGTTCGCGCGGCAGGGGATCCGCGTCAACGCCCTCTGCCCCGGACCGGTGAACACGCCGCTCCTGCAGGAACTGTTCGCCAAAGACCCCGAGCGTGCTCAGCGCCGCCTCGTGCATGTGCCGATGGGGCGCTTCGCCGAACCCGAGGAACTCGCCGCCGCGGTGGCGTTCCTCGCCTCCGACGACGCGTCGTTCATCACCGCGACGGCCTTCGTCGTCGACGGCGGGATCACGAACGCCTATGTCACGCCCCTCTGATTCGGCGATCGCTCGCGTTCATGGCTGAGGCGCCGCTGACCGACCTGCGCCGAGCCGTGTACCGGCCCGTGCGGCAGGGCAACACGCTCGAGGACACGGTCGCGCGCCTCGTGCAGACCGTGCGGCTCGGGGTGATCGCTCCGGGGGAGTCGCTGCCGAGCGAGCGCGAGCTGGCAGCCCTCTACGGTGTCAGCCGCGACACGGTGCGCGAGGCGATCCGCGAGCTCGCCGACGCGGGATACCTCAAACCCCGCCGTGGCCGTTACGGCGGTACGTTCATCGTCGACCCGCTGCCACGTCCTGCCGACCCCGCCGCGGTGGATCCCGAGGAGCTCGACGACATCCTCGGGATGCGGCGCGTGCTCGAGGCCGGCGCCGCCCGGGCGGTGGCCGGCCGCACCCTCGACGCCGCAGGCCGCGCGGCTCTGTGGTCCCGCTTCGAAGAGGCCACCGCGGCCGGCCCCGACGGTTACCGGCGCGCGGACACGCTGCTTCACCTCACGATCGCCGAGCTCGCCGGCATCCCCTCGCTCGTTCCACTGGTCGTGGACAACCGCGCCCGCATCAACGCGTGGTTGGACACGTTCCCGCTGCTGCCGCGCAACATCGAGCACTCCGACGCCCAGCACGAGCGGATGGTGGTCGCGATCCTCGCGGGTCGAGCGGATGCTGCCGCCGACGCGGTGCTCGATCACCTCGCCGGCTCGGAGGCGCTGCTGCGGGGCTTCCTCGGCTGACGGCGGGCGGTCGGTCGTGCCCGGTTAGGCTGGATGGATGGCCGGAAAGAAGCAGCGCAAGGGGGCGGAACTGGAGTTCCGCAACACCGCGCTCAGCGACGCGCTGCAGACGCAGGACATGGCCGCCGTCGCGTTCGCGCTGCGGCACGGACCCACCGTCGCGCCGCTGCTGCGCGTGGGAGACCGCGACGACCCGCGCGACGCGGGCGAGGTGTGGACGTACCGCGACCCGAACTCGGGCGAGATCGCCCTGCTGCTGTTCAGTGATGCCGCGCACAAGCCGGAGAGTCTTCCGCCCGAGGTCGCTCTGCAGTCGCCGGCGTGGTTGCGTGCCTTCCTCGAGGCGCACGAGTCCGAGATCACGACCGTCTTCCTCGACATCGCCGGCCCCCACCCCCTGCAGGCGACGCCCACCGATCTGCTGGCGGCGCTCGACGCCTGAGCCTGCCCCGACTCGCGCTCTCGGCCGGTCGGTGGCAGAGTGGGCTGAATGGAGTTCTTGATCGTCGGCGCCGTGTGCGCCGCGGGCCTGGTCATTCCGGTCGCACTCGGCCTCACCTCGCCGCACCGCCACCGCACGCGCCGCTGAGGAGCGGCGGCTCCCGCCGCACCGCCACCGCACGCGCCGCTGAGCGAGCGGCGGCTCTCGCCACACTGCAGAGTCAGAAGTCGGGCGTTCCTTCGCCGGGGCTCTGCTGTCGCAGCTTCAGGTCGAACAATGCTCCGCTGAGCGACTTCGACCGCGCGTCGATCAAGGTGCGGTACCCCAGACGGGCAGCTTCGCTGCGTCGCTGCTGCGCCTGGGTCACGGGGCGGATCTCCCCGGCGAGGCTCAGTTCGCCGACGGCGGCCGACTGTTGCGGGGTGGCCTTGTTGCGCATCGCGCCGGCCACGGCGATGGCGATGGCCAGATCGGCCGCGGGCTCGACGAGGCGCACGCCTCCCACCGTCGAGACGTACACGTCGTGCTCCGAGACCTTGTCGCCCATGCGCTTCTGCAGCACGGCGAGCACCATCGCAACGCGCGAAGCATCGACGCCGCTGACGATGCGGCGCGGGTTCGCGGCCGAGGTGGGGATCGTGAGGGCCTGCACCTCCACGGGGAGCGCGCGACGTCCTTCGAGGGCGATCGTGACGCAGGTTCCGGGCACGGGGTCGCCGTGTCCGAGGAAGAGGGTGCTCGGATCGGGCACCTCGGCGATCCCGTCACCGGTCATGTCGAAGCATCCGACCTCGTCCGTGGGTCCGAAACGGTTTTTCAGCGCTCGCACGAAACGCAACGACGTCTGCCGGTCGCCCTCGAACTGGCACACCACGTCGACCAGGTGCTCGAGGATGCGGGGCCCGGCGATCGAACCGTCCTTCGTGACGTGACCGACGAGGATGAGGGGAAGCCCCCGCTCTTTCGCGACCCGGATGAGGGTCGCGGCGACTTCACGCACCTGGCTCGGCTGGCCCGCCGCGCCGTCGGACATCGCCGATGACACCGTCTGCACGGAGTCGACGATGAGCAGCTCGGGGGCGACGTCGTCGACGTGGCCGAGGATCGTGGCGAGGTCGGTCTCGGCGGCCAGGTAGAGCTCGTCATGCAGCGCTCCGGTGCGCTCGGCCCGCAGCCGCACCTGGGCGGTGGACTCTTCAGCGCTCGCGTACAGCACGCGCCTGCCCGCTCGCGCGCTCTGGGCGGCGACTTCGAGCAGCAGGGTCGACTTGCCCACGCCCGGCTCACCGCTGAGCAGGATGGCGGCGCCCGGCACGATGCCGCCGCCGAGCACGCGGTCGAATTCCCCCACCCCGCTGGTGCGCCGAGGGGTGTCGGCGGTGTCGATCTCGGTGATCGGTCGTGCCGCGCGGGACGCGGTGGGCGACACCGCGCTCAGCTGGCGGGTGATTCCCGTCTGCTCCGAGACTTCGACGACCGTGCCCCACTGCTGGCATTCGCCGCAGCGGCCGGCCCATTTCGCCGTCGTCCAACCGCATTCGGTGCACCGGAAGGGCGCGGGGGGAGCGGGACGTCGGGTGGCCATTCGTTCAGGCTAACCGGGAGCGGGGACATGGGCTCCGAGCCCCACCGTTCAGGCGTCGCGCAGGGCGTGTGCGGCGTTGCTGAGGGCGGTCGCGGATCGGCGCAGCAGTACCCGCTCCGAGTCGGAGAAGGCCGTTTCGCGGATCGCCGTCGCGCCGGACGCCGACACGATCGACGGCACCGAGAGGGCGACGCCGTTGAGTCCGTGGAAGTCGGTCAGCACCGTGCTCACCGGCATGACCGCGTGCTCGTCGCCGAGGATCGCCTCCACGATCCGGGCGCTGGCGAGCCCGATGGCGTAGTTGGTCGCACCCTTTCCGCGGATGACCTTGTCGGCGGCGTCGCGCACGTCGATCGCGATCGCGTCGAGCTCGTCGACGCTCATCCGGGGATGCCCGGGGGCTTCCCACTCCATGATCGGTACCGTGCCGATCGTGGCCCGCGACCACAACGGGAACTCCGTGTCGCCGTGCTCGCCGACGATGTAGGCGTGCACGCTCGAGGTCGACACCCCGGCACGCTCGGCGAGCTTCCACCGGAGGCGCGAGGTGTCGAGCACCGTGCCGGAGGCGAAGATGCGCTCCACCGGAAGCTTGGTCGCCTCCTGGGCGATCACGGTGAGCACGTCGCAGGGGTTCGTGACGATGACGTAGACCGCGTCGGGCGCGGCCTTGAGCAGGTCGGGCATCATCGAGCGGATGATGCCGGCGTTGGTCGCGGCGAGCTCGAGCCGGGTCTGGCCCGGGTTCTGCTTGGCCCCCGCGGTGATCACGACGACGTGCGATCCTTCGACCACCGACAGGTCGCTGCCGCCGGTGATGTCACTCGAACCGGTGAACTGCGTGCCGTGGGCGAGGTCGAGCACCTCGGCCTCCACCTTCCGGGTTGCGATGTCGTACAGCGCGACGTGGCGCGCGGATCCGCGGATGAGGGCGGCGTACGCGACGCTCGATCCGACGCTCCCGGCACCCACCACGGTCAGTTTCGAGTTCTCGATCACGCTCATGGGCTCAGTCTTGCAGGGCGGCGCCGGTCGTAACCTAATTCCAGAGGCGGGTGCGGCATCCGTCGGAATGGACGACGGCATGGAATTCGGCCTGCACATCGCGGACTTCACGTGGAAGACCGGCACCCGGAGCCTCGGGCCCGCACTCGCGGCGCACGTGCGCAACGCCGAGGCCGCGGGGATCCAGCGCATCACGGTGATGGACCACTTCTGGCAGTTGCCCGGCATCGGCCCCGTCGACCACGACATGCTGGAGGCTTACGCGACGTTGGGCTTCATCGCGGCGCACACCGAGAAGGCGCTCCTGCACACCCTCGTCACGGGAGTGATCTATCGCCACCCCTCGCTCCTGGCCAAGCAGATCTCGACACTCAATGTGCTCTCCGGCGGACGTGTCGGCCTCGGCATCGGTGCCGCGTGGAACGAGGAGGAGTCCCGCGGACTGGGCTTCCCCTTCCCGCCGGTCGCCCAGCGCTTCCGCGAGCTCGAGGAGACCATCGAGATCTGCCTGCAGATGTGGTCGGACTCGGAGGAGCCCTACGAGGGTGCCATCTGGCAGCTCGAGCGCACCCTCAACGCCCCGCAGAATCTTTCGAAGCCCTACCTGATGATCGGCGGCGGGGGAGAGAAGAAGACGCTCCGCCTCGTCGCGCAGCACGCGGATGCCTGCAACTTGGCTGCGATGGGCGAGGAGCTACCGGCCCACAAGCTCGACGTGCTCCGTGGTCACTGCGAAGCAGTGGGTCGCGATTACGACGACATCGAGAAGACCGTGATGATCGCCGTCGATCCTGAATCCACGCCCGACGCGGTCGCAGAAAAGGTCGACGCACTCGCGGCGCTCGGATTCACCGCCACCTACGTCTTCTCGCGCGGGATCGACGAGCCGGCGCGCGTGGTCGATCTCATCTCTGCGACGGCCGAGCTCACGAGCTGAGGACGGATGCTGCGTAGGCGCTGCCCCGCGGGGCAGAGCGATTCGCGGCCGCGCTCGGCGTGTCGTAAGCTGGTCGGCGGTGACGTGTCCGAGCG
This sequence comes from Microbacterium hanjuni, assembly GCF_043556395.1. Lineage (NCBI taxonomy): Bacteria > Bacillati > Actinomycetota > Actinomycetes > Micrococcales > Microbacteriaceae > Microbacterium > Microbacterium hanjuni. The sequence goes on along the minus strand of NZ_JBIGIK010000002.1, from coordinate 180,414 downwards.
GCCGAAGGTGCAACACTCGAAATGTTGTGTAGGTTCACCCCTACCGTGGGTTCAAATCCCACCGTCACCGCTCTCGAGAAGCCCTTTGATCCCCGGCGAACACCCGGATCGAGGGGCTTCTCCTCTTTCCGGAATCGCCGAAGCAAGCGACGTCGCGCCTCTCAGAAGCGATCCCACGCCCGCCCCGCTCCAGGCGTCAGGTCCCCACCAGGTTCGCCACGGCGACCAGCCCCGCATCCGCGTCACGGATCTCGAGGCGCACGGCATCCGCGCGCATGACGGCGGCATTCACGCGACAATGGATCGGCACCTCGGAGCCCAGTATCTGCCCGGCGGAGAATTCGGTGCCGTCGGCCGCGATGAAGACGACGGAGTAGGTCGCGCCGACATCGAGCCCGGTGGCATCGAGCACCGCCTCGGTGCCCCATGTGTGCGCCACCAGCTCGGCGTCGAGCCTCACACCCACGACCTCGTCGCGCAGGTCGATGGACTCGACGGCGCCGAGCGTGCCCGGGGGCCCGGACGGCGGCATCGACGTGAACGTGGGCGCCGCGATGCCAATGACGACCCCGACCACGAGGCACGCGGCGGCGAGCAGGGGAGTCGTCCAGCGGCGCCGGCGACGCCCGAGCTCGGCTCGAGCGTCGGGCCGTTCGCGGGGGCTCGCCGAAGGGATCTCGCTGAGGATCCTCGCGCGCAGGGCACCGGCGTCCCCGGGCGTCGTCCAGGTGACATCCGCTTCACGCAGGCGCTCGTCGATCGCACGCATCGCGGCCAACTCGTCGTCGATCCAGGGGTGAGCAGGTCGCAGGCGGTCGAGTTCGTCGACTTCCGCGGGCGTCGCATTCCCGGCGACAACGGCCGCGATGAGTTCTTCGATGCGGTCATCGGGTCGAGACATCGGGCTCCTCCGTTCCTTCGAGGTATCGGCGCATCGATCTGAGCGCATGGTAGGCGCGGGTGCGCCAGGTCGCGACGGGTACGCCCGTCGCGACGGAGAGTTCCTGATACGTGCGACCCTGCACGTGGACGGCGAGGATCACTTCGCGGTGGGGGTCGCTGAGCCGGGCCAACCCCTCGACGATCTGCAGGCGATCGAGGGGGTCGTTCACGGGGGCGCTGCGGCCTTCGAGCTCGTCGTCGTTGCCGATGCGGGGCAGCCGGGAACGCGCGCGCAGCGCGTCGGTGATGACGTTGCGGGCGATCGCGAACAGCCATGTGCGCTCGGACGCCCGGTCGTGGTCGAAGCGATCGCGCGAGCGCCACGCGCGCAGGAAGGTCTCCTGGACGCAGTCTTCGGCGAGGGGGCGATCGCGCAGGGCATTGACCGCGAAGCCGAGCAGCGCGCTGCCGTGGTCATCGAAGGCGCGGGCGGCATCGAATGCGCGTATGCCCGAGGCGGAGCGGTCGGGTCTCTCGCCGGCGGGCGCGTCATCGCGGTCGCTGCGCTCCGGCATCCGGCTTCTGTCCCTCCGAGCGGCGTGCATCACGGCGTCTCCCTCCTGAGGCTAGCGATGGTCGGGTCTCTCGGAGGGGATACGACGACGGATGGGGGGATGTTCACCGGGGATGAATCATGGACGGGGATGAACGGATGCCGGCGGCCGGGCGTATCCCCTGTAACGGATGCGTCCGGCGTCCCGTCGAAAGGTTGCAGACATGATGAAGAGATCACCGCTCGGCTCGATCGTCCTCGGGAGCGCTGCAGCCGTGGGGCTGCTGATGGTCGCGCCCGCCGCCCACGCGGAGACCGTAGTCGAGGAGCCGTCGTCGTTCACGAGCGCCTTCACCGTGATGGCGACGCCCGACCAGGTCATCAACGCCGACGGCGCGGTCACCCCCGGACAGCCCGGGGCCGCGGGCACGTTCGACTTCCGTATCAATTCCCAGCTCGACATCATCTGCTACGACATCACCCTCACGGGCGTGTCGGGCGACTATCAGAGCCCGGCCAAGACGGCTACGCACCTCCACGAGGCGGCAGCCGGCAAATCCGGCCCCCCGCGCATCGCGTTCCCGAACCCCGAGCCCGTGGGCGACGGACCGCGCAACAGCTCGGGATGCCTGCAAGGCCCCTTCACCACCGGGGTCCAGGCGAACGGCGTCGACACCGGCGAGGGCTTCACGCTCGCGCAGATCGAGGCGAACCCCGCCGGCTTCACGGGCGACGCGCACACCGTAGACTTCGCCGCCGGCGTCGTGCGGGGCCAGCTCTCGGAGGTTCCGCTCGGCGGTATCGACACCGGAGCCGGTGGTGCAGCTGCGGCCGATGACAACGGTGCAGCGTTCACCTCGGCCGCCCTCGCTGCTGCGGGCGTTCTCGGTGCCGCCGGTGTTTCGCTGTACCGCCGCCGCACCGCATCGATGCGGTGAGATCGCCATCGGTCTCCGCGAGCATCGCCGCCCTCCTCGTGGGCGCGGCGATGCTCGCGGGGTGCTCGGCACCACCGACGGAGACAGCATCCGTTCTGCCTTCTTCACCAGCCTCCGCCTCGCCGACGGCGACCTCCCCGCCCTCGCTCGCCCCCCAGCCCGCGGTGACACCGCTGGAGCGTGGGCTGGCCCCGGTATCGGTGTCGATCGAGCGCATCGGTCTGACCGAGCCTCTCATCGACCTCGGGCTGACCCCCGAGGGGCGGATGGAGGTGCCTGCTGACTACGCGGATGTCGGGTGGTACACCCCGGGCGGGCGTCCCGGTGGCCACGGGCCCCTCGTGATCGCGGCGCACGTCGACTCGCCCACCGGCCCGGCGGTCTTCATCCGCTTGAGCGAACTCGCCCCCGGCGACCATGTCGAGGTGACCGACACGGCGGGCACGGTCCACCGCTACCGCGTCAGCGAGGTCGCCGACTATCCGAAAGCGCAGTTCCCGACCGCGCGCGTGTTCGGAGCCGTTCTCTCCGATGAACTGCGGCTGATCACGTGCGGGGGAGTCTTCGACACGGTCGCGGGTTCCTACGAGGACAACCGCGTCGTCTTCGCCGTGCGCGACGACGTACCGTGAATCGCACGGTCGCCGCCGCGGGAGGAAAGAAGCAGCGGGCGGCGGTCAGCCACCCGGCCCGGTGGGCTGGATCGGCGCCCCGTCGCCGTTCTCGGGGAGGTCGCCGCGCTCGACCGGTGTCGCCGGGGCCTCGGGAGCGTCCGAGAAGAGGAGCTCGAGCTGCCCCTCCGACGGGACATGGGCGGCCTCCGCGGCTGCGAGGAGGTCTGCGGATGGGGCGTCGTTCATCCCGATCACCCAGATCGTCGCATCGTCCCGGCCCGCCATGTACTCGTGAACGCCGCTCCCTTCTCGTTCGATTTCTGAACCGACGCTCGGTGTCTTCGTTCCTGACCATCGCAGGGCCCCCCAGCTGCGGTGTCGCCGGCGCTATCGTGTCTCACATCCGGGGGCGTACTGCGTCGCCGGATGAGCGAAGGAGTGATCGTGGATCTGGGAATCAGGGGTCGGGCCGCGCTCGTGCTCGGCTCGACATCGGGCCTCGGGGGTGCGTCTGCGAGTGCGCTCGCGAACGAGGGCGCGCGGGTGGCCTTCGTCGGCCGCCGCAAAGAGCGCGCCGTCGAACTCGCCGGAGAGCACGAGGGCTCGCTCGCTGTGGTCTCCGATCTCACTGAGTCGGATGCTGCGCAGACGCTCGTCGATGAGGTGATGGCCGGTCTCGGCGAGATCGACATCCTGGTGCTCAACTCCGGAGGACCGCCCCCGGGAACGGCGGCGGGGCTCACCGCCGCCGAGGTCCGCTCCGCGGTCGAGACTCTGCTGGTCCGCCAGATCGAGATCGCCGAGCTCGTCCTGCCGTCGATGCGCTCGCGCGGCTGGGGGCGCATCGTCGCGATCGGTTCCACGTCGATCCAGGAACCGCTCGCCGGTCTTGCCCTCTCGAACATCGCCCGGTCGGGCCTGGCCGGGTACCTCAAGACCCTCGCGCGCGAGGTCGCTTCCGACGGTGTCACCGTGAACATGGTGCTTCCCGGCCTCATCGGCACCGATCGGATCGCGCAGCTCGACGGTCACCGGGCCGCGGCTGCGAACGTCGACGTCACAGACGTCCAGTCCCGCTCCCTCGCCGCCATTCCCGCGGGCCGGTACGGCTTCCCTGAGGAGTTCGGCTCTGTCGTGACCTTCCTCTGCAGCGCGCAGGCGTCGTACGTCACGGGCGAGCAGATCCGCTGCGACGGCGGAATGGTCGCGGGGTACTGACGTGACGAACGCACCCGACCCGTCGACAGCCGCGGACCACGCGCGCGTGGTGGTGGTCACCGGGGCCGCTCGCGGCATCGGCCGGGCGGCCGCCGTCGCTTTCGCTAGAGCCGGATATCGCGTCGCGGGCGCGGACATCGCGGCGCAGGCGAGCGCCGTTATGGACTACCCGCCGGCCACCCGGGCGGACCTCGATCACACGGGTGAGCTCGTTGCGGCGGCGGGCGCCGAGTGGCTGCCCGTCGTCTTCGACCAGCGCGACATCTCCGCGGTGCGCGACGGCTTCGCCACCGTTGTCGATCGCTTCGGCGGTATGGACGTGGTGTTCGCCAATGCCGGCATCCAAGGATTCGCTCCTCTCCTCGAGATGAGCGACGAGCTCTGGCACGACCAGATCGACGTGAACCTGTCCGGGACGGCGAACGTGGTGCGCACGGCCGCGCCGCTCCTCGTGCATCGCGGGGGCGGCCGCATCATCATCACGTCGTCGACGCAGGGGCAACACGGCACGCTCGACGGCAGCGGTTACTCCGCGTCGAAGTGGGGACTCATCGGATTGATGAAATCCGCGGCGCTCGAACTCGGACCGTTCGGCATCACCGTCAACGCGGTCATTCCCGGCCTCATCGACACGGCGCTGACCCGTCACGAAGACCGGTACGCCCAGGCCATCCGCGTAGCGGGCGGCGCCCCCACGGGTGACCCCGCGCGAGACGAGCAGACAGCTCGAGAGGGCTTGGCCAAGAAACTGCCGTTGCGGGTTCCGTGGATCGAGCCGGAAGACGTGGCGCCGGTCGTCGTCTTCCTGGCCTCTCCGCAGGCGCACATGATGAGCGGCGGCACGTACTCCGTCACCGGCGGTGACAGCGCCAACATCACGCCCTGACGGGGCGGGTGTCATCGCGGGTCGTGGTGCAACTCCCGGTAACAGACGGCCTGACCGAGCACCCGGATGCAACGCTGGTGTCATGAGTCACCTCGTGAGCGTGTCGGAACTGAACGAACTGATCTCGACCGGCGCCGGCATCCGACTGCTCGACGTGCGCTGGCGACTGGACCGCCCGGAAGGGCGACCCGACTACCTCGAGGGACACCTCCCGGGCGCGGTGTACGTCGACCTCGACGGGGAGCTCTCGGCGAAGGGGCGACCCGAACACGGGCGTCACCCGGTGCCCCCGATCGAAGCGCTCGAGCGGGCGGCGCGGCGCTGGGGTCTCCGCGACGGTGACGTCGTCGTCGCATACGACGACGTGAAGAGCGTCGCTGCCGCGCGCGCCTGGTGGCTGCTTCATCGCGCAGGCGTCGACGTGCGCGTGCTCGACGGCGGACTCGGCGCGTGGGTCGCGGCCGGGGGCGCGCTGGAGACGGGCGACGTGGCGGTCGCGAAGGGCGACGTGCACCTGACCGATTCGACCGCGGGAGTACTCGACATCGACGAGGCCGCTGACTTCCCCGAAACGGGGGTGCTGCTCGACGTCCGCGCGCCGGAGCGCTACCGCGGCGACGTGGAGCCGCTCGACCCGGTCGCCGGCCACATCCCCGGAGCGGTGAACCTCCCGACCCTCGCCCACGTCGCTCCCGACGGCCGGCTCCGCGACGCGGACGAGTTGCGCGAGACCTTCGCCGCCGTGGGCGTGCGCCCCGGGGTGCCGACAGCCGCCTACTGCGGATCGGGCATCACCGCCGCCCACACCGCACTGGCGCTCGAGGAGGCGGGCATCGAAGCCCAGGTCTTCCCCGGCTCGTGGAGCGAATGGTCCAACACGCGCGGTCGCCCCGTCGCGCGGGGCATCCTCCCCGCCGGCGACGTGGTCACGCCCTGAGGAGCAGCACGCTCATGACGAGATGTTTCCCCTGCGCGCCCGTGCCGCCCTGCCGTGCGCTTAGGGTCGCGGTATGACTTCGTCGCAGCCTTCCCCCGAAACCGGCGCCGAGGCGACGCCGGCTGAGACGCCGGGACGCTTCGGCGTCACCGTCACCGCCGACGATTTCAAGGCCGTCTTCCGGGGGCACCCCGGCGGTGTGGCCGTCATCACCGCCTACGGACCGGAGGGTCCGGTCGCGCTGACGGCCTCCTCGGTGTCGTCGGTGAGTGTCGACCCGCCGCTGCTGATCTTCTCGGTCTCCTCCCAGTCCTCCGCCACCGCCACGATCGCCGCGGCGGACACGATCGTCGTGCATCTGCTCGACGCCGAGGATCTTCCCCTCGCGCAGCTGGGGGCCACGAGCGGCATCGACCGCTTCGCCGACACCGAGTCCTGGGCACGTCTGCCGACCGGTGAGCCCGTCTACCGGGGCGTGCGCGCGTGGGTGCGGTGCGCGATCGTGAGTCGGATGGAGGCCGGCGGTTCGGTCGTCATCGCGGCCCAAGCGCTGCAGGCCAGCATCGGGCGCGAGGTCGCGGTCGGCGACACGGGCAACGCCCTCGTCTACCACAACCGCACCTGGCACCGCCTCGGGGAGCACTCGCGCGTGCAGTAGGAGCCGCGATGACCCTCGATGACGGGCGGTCGCCCCGCGGCGTCGCGTCCGACGTAGCGTTGTGACATGAGCGATGCACCCCGGGTCTACGTCATCCACGAGAATGCCGAGTGGTTCCCCCCTTTCGCGGCCGCGTTCGCAGCCGAAGGCGTGCCGGCTGAGGAGTGGCTGCTCACCGAGGGGTCGATCGACCTCTCCTCACCCCCGCCGGAAGGCGTGTTCTGGTCGCGCTTGAGTGCGTCGGCGCACACGCGCGACCACGCAGCATCCAAGGACTACGGTCGTGCCGTCGTCCGCTGGCTGGAATCGTGGGGACGCACCGTCGTCGGCGGAAGTCGAGTGCTCGAACTGGAAGTCAGCAAAGTCGCGCAGCACACGGCTCTGCGCGCGGCCGGCATCGAGGTGCCGCGCACGGTGGCGGTCTTCGGCGAGGGCGACCTGGTGCGGCGTGCGGCGGAGTTCCCCGCCCCGTTCATCAGCAAGCACAACCAGGGCGGGAAGGGCCTCGGGGTCCGGCGCTGGGACGACCACGCCGAGTTCGAGGCGTGGGTGGCAAGTGACGAGTTCGAGCCGTCGCCCGACGGCATCACCCTGCTGCAGGAGTTCCTCCCCGCGCGGGCGCCGTTCGTGACCCGCGTGGAGTTCGCCGGTGGCGAGTTCGTCTACGCGGTGCGGGTCGACACCAGCGCCGGCAGTTTCGAGCTGTGTCCGGCGGATGCTTGCGCCGTCCCCGGTGCGGACGGGCTCGAGCCCGAACCGCTCTTCCGCCTCCGAACCGACGTCGATTCCCAGCATCCGCTCGTCGAGCAGTATCGCGCGTTCCTCGCGGGCGCGGGCGTCGAGATCGCCGGCATCGAGTTCATCGAAACGCTCGACGGCCGCCTCGTCACCTACGACGTCAACACGAACACGAACTACAATCCCGACGTCGAAGCAACGGCTCCCGCCTCGGGCCCCCGGCGGATCGCGCGGCACCTCGGGGCTCTCCTCGCCCGCGACACGCGCACCCCGGTCTTCGCGTCGGCCTGACCGCTCATCCCCGACGCGAGGACACCCATGACAGCTGGAACACCGATCCGCTTCGGATACTGGACCCCCATCTTCGGAGGGTGGCTGCGCAACGTCGACGACGAGCAGACCCCGCTGACCTTCGCGCACCTCGCCGAGATCGCCGCGGCCGCGGAACGCACCGGGTTCGAGATCACCCTCGTTCCCGAGTTGAACCTGAACGACATCAAGGGCACCCGCGGTCCGGCCTTCGACGCGTGGACCGTGTCCGCGGCGCTCGCCGCGGTCACCGAGCGGCTCGAGATCATGGCAGCGCTCCGGCCCGGCTTCCATAACCCGGCGCTCGCCGCCAAGCAGGCCGCCACCATCGACCACATCAGCGGCGGGCGCTTCACCGTCAACGTGGTGTCGGCCTGGTGGGCCGAGGAGGCTCGACAGTACGGCGGGCTGTTCACCGCGCATGACGACCGCTACGCGCGCACGACGGAATTCGTCGAGGTCCTGCGAGGCCTCTGGTCGCAGACCCCCTTCTCGTTCTCCGGGGACTACTACGAGCTCGAGAACACGATCCTCGAACCGAAGCCGATCGTGTCGCCCACGATCTACGCGGGCGGGGAAAGCGAGACCGGACGCGCAACGATCGCCCGCTTCGCCGACGCGTATCTGACGCACGGGGGCACCGTGGCGGAGCTGGCCGACAAGGTGCGCGACATGCAGACCCGACGTGCGGGGGAGCAGCGCCCCGCCTTCGCGTCCTTCGGCATGGCCGCGTATGCCGTCGTGCGTGACACCGAGGCTGAGGCGCGTGCGGAAGTGGAGCGCATCACCGACGTCCGCGAGGGCGCCGCGTACGAGTCGTACCAGGACTTCGTCAGCAAGTCGCAGCTGGACACCCCGGTCGACCTGAAGGATTACTCGGTATCGAACCGGGGGCTGCGGCCCGATCTCATCGGCACGCCCGATCAGGTCGCCGAGAAGCTGCTGCGGTTCTCAGATGTCGGCGTCTCCATCTTCCTGCTGCAGTTCTCCCCGAACCTGCCCGAGCTGATCCGGTTCGGCGAAGAGGTCATCCCGCGCGTCCGCCGTCTCGAGAAGCTCCGCGACGAGGGGTGAGCGCCGGCCTGTGTGCACACGGCCGTGTTCACTCGGGAGGAGATGTGCACTCGGGAGGGCCCCTGGCCTAGAGCGGCCCTCCCGAACGCACATCTCCTCCCGAACGCACGGGGCCGAGCTCCCGCGCACCGACACGCGCCGAGCCTCATCCAGCATCCGCTCCGTGACGACCCGGGGCGAGGCGAAACCGTCGTCAGGGCTGGGATCCCTCGCTGATCCACTTCTGCAGCAAAGCGACCCGGTCGGGGGGCCACGGGCCGTCGCACGGCATCCCGCCGGCCGCGAGCGAGGCGGCGATCGCATCCTCATGGGTTTTGACGTCGTCGTAATTCCACAGATCGAACGCCTTGAGCATGCTGTCTCGATCGAAGGGCCGGAACAGCGGTTTGATGTCGGTCGCGAAGCTGACGGGGGATGCTGCGGCAGCAGCTCCTTCGGGTGCGTCGGTCATGGTTCCTCCTCCGTGATGGGACTCAGGAGGAAGTCAAGACCTCGGCCGCCGCGGGAGCACCGACCGGGCGTTCGGATCTGTCTAGACAGTTGTCGGAGGACGCGGCTGGTCGCCCCGCCCGCGCCGCGACCAGATCATCGCCGCGACCCCCGCCAACAGCAGCGCGACGGGGAGCACTATCGACAGCGGCTCCCCACCGGTCACCGGTAGCGCCGGGGGCTGGTCGACGGCGCAGTCGACCGTGCACGAGGTATCGATCGGGCTGATCTCGACGAACACACCGATGGAATCGTCACCGGCCGGAGGTGCCGTGGAGAGGGAGACGATGGCTGAGGAGCTCATGAGGTGTGCACCAGTTCTGTCGCGTCGCGGCGACCTGCTTCGCGGGCCTCATCGAGGAGTCGTTGCATGCGTTGCCGGGTGCGTCGGCGACCGGTGAGGATCGCGAGCAGGATCAGCAGGATTCCGAGGGCGGCGAGCAGGTGCAGCCAGGGGACCGCCCAGAGCACGAGCGTGTCGGTGAACGGGGCAGCGGAGGCCGCGTCGTCGGCCACCGAGCCTTCGACCGTGAAGCCGAGGAACAGCAGGCCCAGCGGCCAGGCGTCCACCGGTTCGACGGTGATCGCGCGGGTCTCTCCGGGGAGGAGATTGCCGTGCTCCGAGGCAGCGTCTCCGACGCGGTCACGGACGCCGAGCGTCGCATTGCCGGTGTTGGAGGCCGTGTAGGTCACGGCCACGCGTCCCGGCGAGAAGAGGCTCCACGACGGGGTGTACTCGGCGCGCACATCGGTCACCGCGAGGGCCGGAGCGAGATCGCCGGTGACGCGGGTCGAGACGCGGAAGCCGACGCGGCTGTCGACCCCGATCTGCGTGCCGTCGGCATCGGTGGCCGACCGCAGCACTGACGCCGCGACGCCCGCGGCATGGTCACCGGGGGTCGCGTTCGTCGGAACCGTGATCGTGTACGGCACGACCGCGGTCTTGCCGGCCGCGATCGTGACCGACGGCTCCACGGTGATCCAGGTTCCCGCATCGATCGATTGCTCGCCGGCTGCCAACATGTCGAACCGCCCCGAGCTCGTGTAGTACCCGTCGGCGGCCGTCAGCGAGAACGTCGTGTCCGTCTCGCTGAGGTTGCGCACGGCGAGGTGCTCCGTGACGGTGGCGCCCGGGTCGAGAGCGATCTCGACACGGCCGCGACCATCCGGACCGTTCGCGTCGGCGGGAGCCACCGACCAGGTCACGGGCGAGTCCTGTGTCGTCGACGACCACGCCGCGCCGCTGGGCACCGCGACGAGGAGGAAGGTGATCACGGAGGTCACCCACGCCGTCGCCCGGCCGCGGTGCCGATTCGAAGAGCTCACCATGGAGGGGATTACTCTCCGGTGCCGTCGTCTTCGAACAGCGACAGGGTGATCGTGGCAGCATACGAGCCCGGCGCCACGTCGAGCGGCGTCTGCAGGGTGAGGGCGGCGTTGGCCGACCACGCGCCCGGGCCGTTGGGGTCCTCCGGGGTGTAGGTGTTGTAAAGCAACTCTTCGCTGCCGGTCTCGAAGCCACCATCGCCAGGTTCGACCGACGGGCCGGGGGCCACGTCTTCCGAGGCGGTGATGACGGCGGGGACCCACCCGAAGGCATCCGCAGACAAGATGCTGGGCTGATCGGCGTCTCCCTCGAAGTCCGAGATCGCTCCGACGACGTACCACTCGACGGCCGGGTCGGTGATCGTGCCGACGGGACGGGTGTCGGTGACCGTGACGGTGGGAAGGGTGCCGGTGAAGATCCGGTCGGTCGCGGTGGCATCGCCCTCGGTCAGCGCCGTAGCGTTGCCGGCCACTGTCAGAGCGAGCGCGCCGATGGCCTCGCTCGGTTCGATCTGCACGCTCACGTCGATGGACTGCTCGTCCGCCGCGAACGCGGTGCCCGTCCCAGCCGCTGCGAGAAGGCCGACGCCCACGGCGGCGACGCCGATGCGCGCTCCGAGGCTCTGACGAAGGGATTTCTGCATGGATGGTTCTCCGTTCTCAGGCCACCGCCGGGCGGGCGCGGGGCGCTCGTCGGCTGGGCGGCGACGTCTTTCGTGAACGGACCGCGAGGGCGATCCGGTGAACGACGTGGGCCCCGATGATCGGAGAAGCGGGCGCCATAGACTGAGAAGTCTCGTGGCCACGCTGTCACGAGTATCGGTTTCTTCGGGTTCGATGTGACCATACTGGCTTTACCCGACGAGGGTCAAGCAAAAGTTGTCCGACGTCTGACACATGTGGATGCTGCGCACTCTCGCCGTGATTCCGGGCTGCGCGTCCGTCCCCCACCCGAGCCGGTGGGGTCCTTCCCACCGCTGGCCGTGCGGCCCGATCGGCGCGCGACCGATGCCTGCGCATGTTTTGTAGACACGCTGGTAAAAGCTCCCTAGGATGACGACGTTTGCTGTCGACGACGATGTCGCCCCGCGGGGCACGGTGTCGTCGAGGCGACACCGACCCAGAGGAGCAACGATGCCCGAACCTGCTGTCTTGTCCGGCCCGCGCCGGCGCAGCACCGGCCGAGCCGCCCGATCACTGATCGCCGGCGTCATCGGCGGGACCTTGGTAGCCGCAGGAGCGATCCTGCCCGCCTCCGCCGCGAACACCGCGGCCGACCTGCCGCAACAGGAGCCGGGGGTGACGCTGCAGACGTACGCGACGCCGCCGCTGACGACGCTCTGCACCCTGAAATCCGGGCAGACGCCGAACGTCGACAAGGTGATGCCGAACGTCAATTTCACCACCGACGAACAGTTCGGCGGGAACGACAATTTCATCTCGCACGTCACGGCGAACCTCACCTTGACGACTCCCGGCGCCTACACCTTCCGTCTCACGAGCGACGATGGATCGCGGCTGACCCTCGACGAGAAGGTGCTGGTCGACAACGACGGCCTCCACGGCTCGGCGGCGAAAGAGGGAACCACGACGCTCGATGTCGGCGTGCACTCCCTGTTCGTGGAGATGTTCGAGGCCACCAACGGTCAAGAACTGAAGCTCGAATGGAAGGTGCCCGGGTCGTCGTCGTTCGTGGTCGTGCCGACCAGTGTGCTGAGCACGGAGGCGGGTGTGGTGCGTGTCACCGCCCCCGGCACCAAGTACTGCGAGGGCAGCGAAGACTCTGCCGGAGACGGCCTGCGTCTGGACGGCGTGAACCCCAACTACACGCTCGTCAACCTCCGCCCGGCGGGCTTCAACCCGAAGGTCGCCGGTCTGGACTTCACCGACGCCGGTGATCTGGCCGTCCTCACCACCGGTTCGGTGAACTCCGGAGGGTGGGACGGCTCGGTACCCGGCGAGGTGTACTTCCTCAAGGGCGCCCAGGCTGCCGACGGTCCCGAGGACGTGACCGCCGTCAAGGTCGCTGGTGGCTTGTTGAACCCGATGGGCATCGACGTCATCGGCGACAAGATCTACGTGTCCGAGCGCTACCAGCTCACCGAGCTCAGCGACCCGGACGGGGACGGCACGTTCGACAGCAAGCGCAAGGTCGCCGACTACCCCTCGGGTAACAACTTCCACGAGTTCGCGTTCGGGCTGATCCACGACGACGAGAACTTCTACGTGAACCTCTCCGTCGCCATCAACAACGGCGGAGCGACGACGAGCCCGCAGCCGGCACCCAACCGCGGCACGTCGGTCAAGATCAACCGTGCGACCGGTGAGCTGACCTACATCGCCGGGGGGCTCCGCACCCCCAACGGCATCGCCTTCGGCCCCGACAATGAGCTGTTCGCCATGGACAACCAGGGCTCCTGGCTGCCGTCGAACAAGCTCGTCCACATCGAGCAGGACCGGTTCTTCAACCACTACACGAACCCCGCCGGTCCCTTCGACACCCAGCCGGTGACCCAGCCGGCGGTGTGGATCCCGCAGAACGAGATCGGCAACTCCCCGAGTACGCCGATCCTGCTGAAGGACGGCCCGTTCGCCGGTCAGATGATGTTCGGTGACGTCACCTACGGTGGCCTCCAGCGCGCCTTCCTCGAGAAGATCGAGGGCGAGTACCAGGGCGCCGTCTTCCGTCACTCGGCAGGCTTCGAGGTCGGCGTCAACCGCGTCATCGAGGGCCCGGACAAGTCGCTGTACATCGGCGGCACAGGCGAAGGCGGAAACTGGGGCGAAGCCGGCAAGCTGCCCTACGGCCTGCAGAAGCTCGTCCCCACCAACACCAGCACCTTCGACATGACGTCGATGAAGCTCGTCGAGGGCGGCTTCCAGATCGACTACACCGAGCCGGTCTCGGCTGCGACGGTGGAGAAGATCGCCACGGCCTACCGGGTGAACCAGTGGCGCTACCTGCCCACCTCCACCTATGGCGGTCCGAAGATCGACGAAGAGGTGCTCCAAGTATCCGGTGCAACCGTCTCCGAGGATCGCAAGACGGTGACCGTGAAGATCGACGGGCTCAAGGGGGGTCACGTCGTGCACATCCGCTCGCCGCGTCCGTTCGCGTCCGAGTCCGGCAAGGAGCTGTGGAGCACCGAGGCCTGGTACACCCTGAACACCCTTCCCGGATACGTCGCCCCCGCTGACCGCGGGTGGTACGAAGCCGAGGAGGCGTCGCTCACCGGGGGCGCGAAGGTCGATCTGGAGCACAGCGGATACTCGGGCGCCGGTTTCGCCGGCGGCATGTGGGACGTCGGATCGGCTTTCACCTTCACGGTGAACGCGGATGCTGCCGGCACCTACCCCGTCAACGTGCGCTACTCCAACGGGCCGAACCCGGCACCGGGCTCGAAGGACGTCTCGCTGTACGTGAACGGCACGAAGGTCGGCCCGTGGGAGTTCCCCTCCACCACCGACTGGAAGACGTGGGCCACCGTGACGCGCAACCTCGATCTCGCAGCGGGCGCCAACACCATCGCGCTGAAGTACGAGACGGGCAACAAGGGCAACGTGAACGTCGATGTGCTCTCCGTCGGTGCCGCCACCGACATCTGCGCCCCGGCGCAGATGGAGGACGGCTACCGCGCACTGTTCGACGGAACGCTCACGAGTCTCGACGCGTGGCGGATGGCGGGACCCGGTGGGTTCGGTCGCCAAGACGACTGCAGCATCCGTGGTGAAGGCGGTCTCGGTCTGCTGTGGAACCGCACGGCGGAACTCACCGAGTACAGCCTGAAGCTGGATTGGAAGCTCATCGCCGACCACAACGGCGGTGTGTTCGTCGGATTCCCGAACCCCGGGACCGACCCGTGGATCGCGGTCAACCAGGGGTACGAGATCCAGGTCGACGCAACCGACCTGCCCGATCGCACCACCGGATCGGTGTACACCTTCCAGGCGGCCGACAATGCGGCGGTCGCCGCGGCGTTGAAGCCGGTCGGTTCGTGGAACGGCTATGAGATCGTCGTGAAGGGGCAGAACATCAAGATCTACCTCAACGGCGCCCTCGTGAACGACTTCACGAGCACCGATCCGGCACGTGATCTCAAGGGATTCATCGGCGTGCAGAACCATGGCGGGGGCGAGGCGGTGTCGTACCGCAACATTCGCGTCAAGGACCTCACGGCGCCGGCGCCTCTCGCCGTCGGTGTCACCAGCGAGGTGCGCTGCATGGTCGGCAAGGCGACCGTCACGGTCCGGGCGACGAACAACGACACCGTTCCGGTGGACGTGGTTCTGACCTCCCCCTTCGGTGAGAAGGCGATCGCGGGTGTCCAGCCCGGCAAATCGGTGTTCCAGACCTTCACGACCCGCGCGGCCGAGGTCGCGGCGGGCACAGGCGAGGTCAGGGCGACCGGCGACGGACGCACCGGGTCTGCCGCGGCACCGTACGCGGCGAAAGCCTGCAAGTAACATCCACACCCCTCCGGCGGCGGACGTCTGTCCGTCGCCGGAGAGTTCCCGCCGCCTCCGGGCGGCACGCGTTCTCAGAAGGACCCGGCATGCTCGACACCCTCGGCCGATTCACCGCGCGACGTCGTTTCGTCGTGCTCGCCGCCTGGGGGGTACTGCTCCTGCTGGGCGCGGTCTTCTCGGGTGACGTGTTCGAGCGGATGACCTCCGTCGACGATGCCCCAGCCGGCGCCGAATCGCTCGTCGCTCAAGCGCGGCTCGACGAGCTCGATCCCGAGGGTGAGGTCATCACGGCGGTGATCTCCGGCGAAGACTTCTTCGCCCCCGCCGTGCGGGACAGCGCGACCGCGGTGATGGCCGAGGTGCGGGCCGTGCCCGGCGTCGTCGATGTCGTCGACGCCTACACCGCCGGTGGCGCGATCAGCGACGATGGGCGTTCCTCGTTGGTCGCGGTCGAACTCGCCGGTGGCCTCGCTGAAGAAGAGGCGCTGGCCGTCTCCTCCACCGTCTCCGACCTGCTCCACACCATCGCGGCTCCCGAGGTGCTCGTGGGCGGCGAGCTGCTCGCCGAACAGGCCTTCGTCGATCGGGCACTGACGGACGCGGCCATCGGCGAAGGACTCGCCATCGTGGTGCTCATCGTGCTGCTGGTCATGGTGCTGGGGGGCTTCCGCGTCGGCGTGCTGCCCGTCCTGGCCGCGATCGCGGTCATCCTCACCACGCTGCTCGCACTCGGCATCGCGGTCCACCTCCTGCCCGTGAACGAATTCGCCGTCAACATCGTCACGATCCTCGGCCTGGGTCTGACCGTCGACTACAGCCTCCTCATGATCTTCCGCTTCCGTGAAGAACGCCGATCCGATCCGGATGCCGGGGTGTCGGAGCTGATGGCCCGAACGGTGCGCACCTCGGGTCGCGCCGTCCTGATCTCGGGCCTCGCGGTCTTCATTGCCCTCGTCGGGATCTTCCTCCTCGGCGACCCGCTGCTGTCCGGGATGGCGCTCGGGGGCGCGCTCGTCGTGGTCGCGGCCACCGTGGCCGGGTTGACCCTGATCCCCGCCGGGCTCGCCCTCGTGCACCGCCACCTGCCCGAACGCGGTGTCCGCACCTGGTCGCGCCCGTGGGGCGGGCAAGCCCCGCGCACCTCGAGCGGACTCTTGGCGCGCTCGGCGGGTTTCGCCCAGCGCCGTCCGGTGCTCGTCACCGTCGGCGCGACCGCGGCCCTGCTCGTTCTCGCCTCGCCCGCCCTCTCCCTGGCGCTCGACAGCTCCGACATCCGCTCGCTCCCGGCGGCCGCGGAGGAGCGTCGCGCCTACGAGGCCGCGACCACCGGCTTCACCGGCATCGGCATCGAGCCGGTGACGGTCGTCATCGACGGCTCCGTCGAGAACCCGGCGGTGCGCGATCTTCTCGATGAGATCTCGGCTTCCTCCGATGTCGCCGACGCCGATCTCGTGCTCGATCTGCCGCCGGAGATCACCGCGGTCGACTTCCGACCCGTCGGCGACAGCGCGACCGGTGCCGCCGCCCAGCGCCTGGTCGCCACGGCGCGCGCGGTCGACACCGACCTGAGGGTGCAGGTGACCGGGCCGGCAGCATCCTTGGTCGACACCCAGGCGCATCTCGCGCAGCGCATCCCGCTCGCCGTCGGGGTCGTGGTGCTCTCCACCTTCGCGCTGTTGTTCGCACTGACCCGATCGATCGTGGTCCCGCTCAAGGCTCTCGTCCTGGGCACTCTCACGATGGCGGCCACCCTCGGTGTGCTGGTCGCGATCTTCCAGTGGGGGTGGGGCAGCACCCTGCTGGGCTTCGACCCTCTCGGAACCCTCGACGTGACCACGCCGCTGTTCATCGGCCTGCTCGCCTTCGGCTTGACCATGGACTACGAGGTGTTCCTGCTCGCCCGCATCAACGAGCGGTGGCGTGACCGCGACCGTTCCGCCGATCCGCGCGCGGTGAACGCCGAAGCGGTGCGGTACGGGATCGCCCAGACTGGGCCGGTCGTCACGACGGCCGCTCTCGCGATCAGCGTCGTGTTCCTCGGCTTCGCTGTCGGGGAGCTCGTCGCGATGAAGGAGATCGGGATCGGGATGCTGGTCGCCGTCCTGCTGGACGTGACGCTCATCCGCGGGCTGCTCCTGCCGTCGGTGATGACCCTGCTCGGACGGTGGAACTGGTGGCCGGCCTCGCGCGGATCTCACCCGGCCGGTCCCGACCCTGTGCGCTCGTCCGCGCGAGAGGCGGAACTCGTTCGGTGAACACACGGCGATGCCGGCCGGGTCCGAAGACCCGACCGGCGTCGCCTGCCGCCTACGGGAGGGAGGAAGCGATATCGATGTCGAGCGGCAGCCCCGCGGCTGCGAGCTCAGCGCGGATCTGCGCCGACAGGGCACCGGCGTCCACCGACGCCAGGCCGGAGGCATCCAAGCGATCCAGGACCTGCGCGCGGATCTCGGCCGCGGTCGGCACGTCGACGGGCGCTACCGGAGCTGCCGGAGCCTGCGGCTCGGCAGGAGCTGCCGGCGCCTCGGGCGCGGCCGGGGAAGCGACGGGCTCCTCCGCCGGCGGTGCTGCGGGCTCGGGGGCGGGCGCCGGTGCGGGAGCGGGCGCCGGGGCGGGCTCCGGTGCGGGAGCGGGCGCCGGTGCGGCGACGGGACGGACACCGGCGGGATAGCCGGCGAAGTCCTGCGTGAAATAGGTGCGCCCGTCGGACCCGAGGGCGTAGCCGATGCCGAGGTGCGTGGCCTCGGCGCTCAGGATGTTCTCCCGGTGTCCGGGGGAGGCGAGCCAGGCATCCACGACGTCGTCGATCGACTGACCGGTGGCGACGTTCTCCGCTCCGATCGTCCACCCGGCGGGGTAGAGGCTGGCGTAGTCGTCGCAGTGCGCCATCACCCCGTTCGTCGCCTGGCGTTCGGAGCAGGCCTGCGCGATCGCGTCGAGGTCGGCGTCGGCGGTGAGGGCCGGCAGGCCGGCCGCGGCGCGGGCGGCGTTCGTCTCGGCGAGGATGCGTTCGCGCGCCGACGACAGGTCGGCGGGGGCGGAAACCGCACTCTGCACAGCGACGGTCGGGCTCACGGCCTCGAGTGTCGGGGCGGCGGATGCGGCTGTCCCGCCGAGGGCGGGAAGGGCTACAGCGAGGGCGGTCGCCACCGTCAATCTCATGTACTTCACGGGTTGTCCTTCATGGTGCTCATCGGGATAACCCCCCAGGAGCGTCGAACCGTATGCCCCGTACCTGTACCCCGCCTGGGTGCCGTCGGCGCTGCCGCCGAACCACATTCCCGGCCTCGGCACAACCGTCCAGACCGCGTCAAGCTGCGACGCATACGCTATTGAGGCCTTTCCTGCACCCGAAAGATGGTCCACGCATGACGACGTCGCATCCGTATTCGTCCAAGCCTTGGCTGGCGGCCTACGCACCCGGCGTTCCGCCGGAGATCGGCGACGTCACCCAGACGCTCTCCGACATGATCGAGGCGAGCGTGATCGAGCACGGCCGGGCGCCGGCGCTCGAATTCTTCGGAGCGGTGACGTCGTATCGCGAGCTCGGCGAGCAGATCGAGCGGGCGGCCGAGGGGTTGCGGCGGCTCGGGGTGGAGAAGGGTGATCGTGTCGCGCTCATCCTGCCCAATTGCCCCCAGCACGTCGTCGCGTTCTATGCGGTGCTTCGGCTCGGCGGAATCGTCGTGGAGCACAACCCGCTCTACACCGCTCGCGAACTGCGTCACCAGTTCGAAGACCACGAGGCGCGGTTCGCGATCGTCTGGGACAAGGTCTACGACGTCGTCGACGACTTTCCCTCCGACGTGCACCCCGAGCACATCGTGAGTGTCGACATGACGACGGCGATGCCCTGGACCACTCGGGTCGCTCTCCGACTGCCCGTCGCCAAGGCGCGCGAATCACGGGCTCAGCTGACCGCCCCGCCGCTGGCGAAGCATCCGCTCACCTGGACCGAGCTCATTTCAGGCCGCCGACTGTCGCGCCGCTCCCCTCGACCGGGCGTGGGCGATATCGCACTGCTGCAGTACACCAGCGGCACCACCGGCAACCCCAAGGGTGCGGTGCTGACCCACCGCAACCTGCGCGCGAACGCGATGCAGGGACGCGCCTGGGTGCCCGGGCTGACCGAGGGCGAGGAGACCTTCTACGGGGTGCTGCCGCTCTTCCACGCCTACGGGATGACGCTGTGCTTGACCTTCGCCATGAGCATCGGCGCGAAGCTCGTGCTCTTCCCGAAGTTCGACGTCTCACTCGTCACCGCCGCCTCCAAGAAGAGTCCGCCCACGTTCTTCCCCGCGGTGCCCCCGATCTACGAACAGCTCGCCCGGGCGTCCGCACACGGCTCGATCGATCTGACCTCGGTGCGGTTCGCGATCTCGGGCGCGATGAGCCTGCCCGTGCCGACGGTGGAGCGTTGGGAGGAGGCCACCGGAGGCCTCCTCGTCGAGGGATACGGCATGACCGAGACCTCGCCGGTCGCCCTCGGCAACCCGATCGGACCCTCGCGCCGACCTGGCACGGTGGGGGTGCCGTTCCCCAGCACCGAGATCCGGGTCGTCGACCCGGAAGACACCTCGGTCGACGTGCCGTTCGGGGAGCCGGGGGAGTTGCTGATCCGCGGGCCGCAGGTCTTCCAGGGGTACTGGGGACAGCCCGACGCGACGGCGGAGTCGCTTCTCGAGGACGGCTGGGTGCGCTCGGGTGACATCGTCAGCGTCGCCCCCGACGGCTTCGTCACAATCGTCGACCGGCTGAAAGAGCTCATCATCACGGGCGGGTTCAACGTGTCGCCCACCGAGGTGGAGGAGACGCTGAAACAGCACCCCGACGTGGCGGATGCCGCCGTGGTCGCGCTGGCGCGCAAGGACGGCGGCGAGGACGTGGCGGCGGCCGTGGTGCTGCGTGACGACGTCGAGCTGGACGTGAACGGCCTGCGCGACTACTGCCGCACGCGGCTCGCGGCGTACAAGGTTCCGAAGCGGGTCTTCGCCGTCGACGACCTGCCCCGTTCACTCATCGGCAAGGTGCTGCGCCGCGAGGTGCGCGCCCGGCTGCTCGGGGAGTCGGACTGATCGCGCCGCAGGCAGGCAGGCCGGATCGGGGCCGATAGGCTCGCTGTATGGGCAGATTCATCTACGACACCATGACCAACTCGGTGGATATCGACGACCGCACGCTGGCCCACCTGCGGATCGTGGTGATGAACAAGCTGCGGCGCTCGGAGTCCTTCATGTTCGACATCGAGGTCGGTGACGGCAGCGGTCGACGCAGCTTCTGGATGCACCCCTCCGTGCCGATCCAGTTCCACTTCTTCGGCAGCCGCAACCCGCGGATCAACCGGGCGTGGATCGAGGAGCTCATGCTCGTCGCGAGCGGACCCAACGGGCTCGCGATCGTGCCGGAGCCCTCGGAGGACGGCTTCGTCGAAGAGGGCTGACCCGCTCAGGAAGCGGTCGTCGGCGTGACGTCGAAATGCTCCGCGACGAGCATGATGCCGCCCGAGGAGTTGGCGGAGTTCGCCAGCTCCTCGACCCATTCGCGGCTCAGCATCGCCGGCTCGGGGTCGTCGAAGACGAAGCGCAGCGGAATCGAGGGATGCAGCCACAGCGTGCTGCGGCCGTTCGGCTGATCGTCGGGGTGGCGCCACGAGAGGGTGAAGCTCTCACCGCGGCGCAACTTCGTCGCGATCACGACCTTCAGATGCGCGAGCGCGCGATCCTCGATCGGGATGGGGGTGCCCGATCCCCCGTAGTAGATGCTGCCCATACGCACACCCTAGCGCGGGCGGTGTTCGCGGGTACGCCGCGCCGAGGGGGGCTGTCAAGGGCGTGCATGCGCGTCGCGGCGCCTGGCATCGTGGGGGTCAACCGGAAGGAGAACCAGGCTGTGAATCCACACCCCGGCTCCGATGCGTCTGAGCACGACGCCGGCGACAGTGATCTCTCGCAGATCGAGAACGCGTTCGCCGGATTGACGGCCATCGATATCATCGACGGCGAACTGGTGCCGCGCGCTCGCCGCGTCCGCACCTCCTGAGGCGAGTCTTCGCCCGACCGGCACTGTTGCCGACCGGGCCGCTCGTCTGCCGCCACTCGGAAGGACGACCGATGAGCAATGCCCTGATCGTGCGCGGGGGGTGGGACGGGCATCATCCGGTGGCCGCGACCGACCTGTTCGTGCCGTTCCTCGAAGCGAACGGCTACACCGTGCGCATCGAGGACTCCAACGAGGTGTACGCGGATGCGGTGGCGATGGCCGCCACCGACCTCGTCGTGCAGTCCGTCACGATGTCCGAGATCTCCGAAGCCGCCGTCCGTGGTCTCCGCACCGCCGTCGAGGCCGGCACGGGGCTCGCCGGCTGGCACGGCGGGATCGTCGACTCCTACCGCGCCAGCTCGGACTACCTGCACCTGATCGGTGCGCAGTTCGCGACGCATCCCTCGGCCGCCCTCGACGCCCGCGGCGGTGGGGAGAGCGACAACTTCCTCGATCACACCATCGCGTTCACCGACCTCGGTCGCAGCCATCCGATCACCGCGGGGATCGCGGACTTCGGCCTGCGCACCGAGCAGTACTGGGTGCTCCACGACGACCTCATCGACGTGCTGGCCACCACGACCCACCCGGTGCAGCCCTTCCACCCGTGGCACCGGCCGATCGTCTCGCCCGCCGTCTGGACGCGGGCGTGGGGGAGCGGCCGGATCTTCGTCGCCACTCCGGGGCACGACCCAGCGGTTCTGAACGAAGCCTCCGTCCGACAGATCATCGAGAGGGGGATGCTGTGGGCCACGCGGTAGGAATCGTCGGGCTCGGGGTCATCTCGCGGGCCTACCTCGAGACCCTCGCCCTCTCACCGGCCATCGAGGTCGTCGCCGTCGCCGACCTCGACGCCGAACGCGCTCGCGACGTGGCCGCCTCCCTTCCCGACGCGGCCGCGCGCACCGTGGACGAACTCGTCGCCGACCCGCGCGTGCAGACCGTTCTCAACCTGACGACACCCGCCGCGCACGCGGGCGTGGCGCTGGCGGCGATCGCGGCGGGGAAGGACGTCTTCGGCGAGAAGCCGCTGACCGCGACCCTCGTCGAGGCGGAGGCGGTGATGCGCGCCGCCGCGGAGCGGGGTGTGCGAGTCGGATGCGCTCCCGACACCGTGCTGGGCACCGGGGTGCAGACGGCGCGCGACGCCGTGACCCGCGGGCTCATCGGTCGCCCCGTCGCGGCGTCGGCCACGTGGGTCGCCCCGGGGCATGAGGCCTGGCATCCGGCCCCCGACTTCTACTACCGCGCCGGGGGCGGGCCGCTGCTGGACATGGGGCCCTACTACCTCACCTCGCTCGTCCACCTGCTCGGCCCGGTTCGCGCCGTGCAGGGCGCGGCCAGTCGCACCCGCGACACGCGTCGGATCGCGACGGGTCCACGCGCGGGGGAAGTCATCGACGTCGAGATCGCCACCCACGTGACGGGCATCCTCGAACACGTCGACGGCGCCCTCTCGACCGTCGTCATGAGCTTCGACGGCGCCGGCACGGGCGCCGCCCCGATCGAGGTGCACGGCGAGTCCGGGTCGCTCGCCCTCCCCGACCCCAACTGGTTCGATGGCGTGGTGCGCCATCGCGCCGCAGCTTCGGACCACGGGGGAGACGATTGGGTGGACCTCCCGGCATCGGCCGGGTACCAGGAGGGCTCGCGCGGGGTCGGGCTCATCGACTTCGTCGGCGGAGCGGCGCGCGCGAGCGGTGACCTCGCGCTGCACGTCCTCGAGGTCATGACAACGCTGCTCGCCTCCGCCGAGAGCGGCGAGCGCCGAGCCGTCTCCTCCCGCCCTGCCGTGCCGACGCTGGTTCCGCTGACGGCCGCGGCTCAGTGGCGGGCGGCTGAGGCCGGCTGAACACGCCTCACGCAGCGACGAGGGGCGGCGCCGTGGTGGCGCGGGGGACCAGTCGCGTCGGCAGCTCGATGTGCGTCACGTCCGGAGTCTGCCCGGTCATCAACGCCACCAGCAGCCCCGCGGCCGTCGCGCCGATCCGCTGCATCGGCTGGCGGACGGTGCTGAGCGGGATGGCCGACTGCGAGGCCTCGGGGATGTCGTCGAAGCCGACGACCGACAGCTCCGAGGGGACGCTGATCCCCAGTTCCCCGGCCACCCGGATGAGCACGAGAGCGGACAGGTCGTTGGCGGCGAAGACGGCCGTCGGGCGATCCGGTGACTCCAGCAGCGCGCGGGCGGCATGGGCGACCGTCTCGGGGTGGTACATGCCCACCCGCGTCAGGTTCGGATCGTGCGGGAGTCCGGCATCGGCCAGTGCGCGCCGGTATCCCGACTCCCGGGCTATCGAGGAGCGCAGGTCGGGCCGGCCGGCGAGGAAGCCGATGCGCTGGTGGCCGAGTTCGGCGAGGAAGCTCGTCGCCTGATGGGCGCCGGTGAAGCTGTCGGATTCGACCGTGGGGAGATCGGCTCGACCGGTGTGGGGGTCCACGGCCACGATCGGAACCTCCGTGGTCACCTCCAGCACCGTCGGGGTGACCATGATCACGCCGTCGATGAGGGTGCCGCTGAGGCGACTGAGCGAACGTCGCTCCCATCCCTGCACGTCGCGCCGCCGCGATCCGCTGTAGGCGAGGAGGTCGTACTCGGTGTCGCGCAGCGCTGCACCGACACCCTTGAGGATCTCCGCGCTGAACGGCTCGAAGTCGGCCACGAGCACCCCGATCACGCCCGTCCGGCGTGCCCGCATGCTGCTCGCGACCAGGCTCGACTCGTACCCCAGTTCGCTGACCGCCGCCAGCACGCGGGTGACCGTGGCGTCGGCGACGCCGTAGCGGCCGTTGACCGCTTTCGACACGGTCGCGACCGAGACGCCGGCCGCGGCGGCGACGTCGTGGATGGTAGCTCTTCGTGCCATGGCCCTGATCTTAGGGGTCATTGAAAATGATTTCGAAAACGTTTGACGCCTCTTTTCCCCCGGGTGACACTGGGGATGTTCGACCAGCCCGCATCAGCCGGCCCGAACGGCCCCCGCAGCTCGACGCACGAGCTAGCACTCAACGAAGAGAACAGGTGGATCACATGAAGCTCAGCAGATTCGGAGCGGGCGCAGCAGTCCTGCTCACGGGAGCGCTCGCGCTCAGCGGATGTTCCGGCGGTGACTCCGGCTCCGACGACGGCTCCGTCACGATGACCCTGTGGCACAACTCCTCGACCGGTCCCGGTCAGGAGTTCTGGAAGACCACGGCCGCGGACTTCTCCGCGGCGAACCCCGGCGTCACGATCGAGATCCAGGCGCTGCAGAACGAGGAGCTCGACGGCAAGCTCCAGACCGCCCTCAACTCCGGCGACGCCCCCGACCTGTTCCTCCAGCGCGGCGGCGGCAAGCTGGCCGCGATGGTCGAGGCGGGACAGGTGAAGGACCTCACCGGGCTGCTCTCCGACGACGCGACCACCGAGATCCCCGAGAACGCGTACGCGGCCAACACGATCGACGACAAGGTGTACGCCATGCCGGTCGCCGTGCTGCCCGGCGGCATCTTCTACAGTCAGGACCTCTTCGACGCGGCCGGGATCACCGAGGCTCCCGAGTCGATCGACGACCTCGAAACGGCCGTCGAAGCTCTGAAGGAGACCGGCGTCGCGCCGATCGCCCTCGGCGGCAAGGATGCCTGGCCCGCTGCGCACTGGTACTACTTCTTCGCACTCCGTGCCTGCAGCGCCGACGTGATGGCGCAGGCGGCCGAAGAGATGAACTTCGACGACCCGTGCTGGCTCGAGGCTGCCGAGAACCTGCAGAGCTTCGCCGAGACCGAGCCCTACAACGAGGGCTTCCTCTCCACCGCTGCTCAGCAGGGCGCAGGATCGTCGGCCGGTCTGCTGGCGAACCACCAGGCGGGTATGGAACTCATGGGCGCCTGGAACCCCGGCGTGATCAGCTCGCTGACCCCCGACGAGCAGCCGCTCGCCGACCTGGCCTGGTTCCCGTTCCCGGAGGTCTCCGGTGGAGACGGTGAGCCCGGAGCGATCATGGGCGGCGTCGACGGGTACTCCTGCTCGGCGGGCGCTCCCGACGAGTGCGTCGACTTCCTCAACTACCTCGCGACAGCCGACGTGCAGGAGGCCTACTACAAGGCCTTCGCCGCCCCGCCGGTGAACACGGTCGCCCAGGAAGCGGTCACCGAGCCCTACCTGCAGGAGATCATCGCGGCCTACAACGACGCACCGTTCGCCTCGCAGTGGCTCGACACCGTTTACGGCCTGAACGTCGGCAACGCGCTCAACGTGGCCGTCGTCGACCTGCTCGCGGGCCAGAGCGGTCCGCAGGATCTCGTGGATGCTGTGAACGCCGCGGCTGCGAAGGGCTGAGGCGCGCTCACATGACCCTCCGCGAAGAAACGTTGCGGAAGAACTCCTCTTCCGCCACGGTCGCGGGACTCGGCGGGGGCGACGGTACACCGTCGTCCCCGCCCGTCCGTTCGCGACCGAAGGGCGTCGGGTGGCGGGGCCGCGCGGAGATCGCGCTGCTCGTCGGTCCCGCCCTCCTCGTCTTCCTCGGCTTCGTCATCTTCCCCGTCGTCGCCGCCGCCTACTACGGCTTTTTCAACTGGAAGGGCTACGGGGTACCGACGAACTTCGTAGGTTTCGACAACTACCTGATCATCATCCAGGACCCCAACTTCCACTCGGCTCTCAGCCACAACGCTCTGATCGTGGTCGCCTCCCTGGTGCTGCAAGGACCGATCGCATTGCTTCTGGCGCTGCTGCTCAACCGCAAGATGCGCGGGCAGTCGGTCATCCGCGTGCTGATCTTCGTGCCCTACGTCATCGCGGAGGTCGTGGTCGGCGTCGGCTGGAGCCTGATGCTCCAGCAGAACGGCGCGCTGAACGGCTTCCTCGAGAAGGTCGGCCTCGGCGGTATCGAGCAGGACTGGCTGGCGGATCCGAACATCGCCATCTGGACCCTGATGCTCATCATCACGTGGAAGTACGTCGGCTTCGCCGTCATCCTCTTCCTCGCCGGCCTCCAGGGCATCCCCGAGGAGCTGTCGGAAGCGGCGGCGATCGACGGGGCCTCGTTCTGGCAGATCCAGCGCACGATCACGATCCCGTTGCTCGGACCGACCGTGCGGATCTGGGCCTTCCTGTCGATCATCGGCTCGCTGCAGCTGTTCGACCTCGTCTACATCATCTGGGGTCAGTACGTGGCCTCCACCGCCGGTACCTCCACCATGGCGACCTACATGGTCTCCGAGGGGCGCAATGCCGGTAATTACGGCTACGGCAACGCGGTCGCCGTCGTGATCTTCATCATCTCGCTCGTCGTCGCCCTGGTTTACCAGCGATTCGTCCTGCGCCGCGACACCCAGGGCGCCCTGACCGGAGGGAAGAAATGATGAGCACTGCCACAGCGGTCATCACGACCCCGAAATCGCGTCGGCGCGGTCGAGACCGCCCGAAGCTGCCCTGGGGAAACCCGTTCATCTACTTCCTGGCGCTCGCGGTCATCGCGCTGTTGCTGACCCCGGTCGCGTACATCATCCTCGGCGGCTTCCGCACGAACTCGCAGATCACCACCGATCCCGCCGGGTTCCCGGACCCGTGGATGGTGGAGAACTACCTCTCGGTTCTCACCGGCTCGATGTTCTGGCGGCAGGTGCTGAACTCCGCGATCGCGGCGCTCGCCACGACGGCCGGCGCGGTGCTGCTCGGGCTCATGGCGAGTTACGTCCTGGCCCGTTACCGCTTCCGCGGTCGCGGCCTCCTGTACGCGCTGTTCGCCGCCGGACTGATGTTCCCCATCACCGTCGCGATCTCGGGCTGATGAACTCCCTGCCGGGCGTCATCCTGCCGCAGATCGCCTTCGCCCTGCCGACGACGATCATCATCCTGGTGCCGTTCCTGCGGGCCATCCCCGACGAGATCGAGGAGGCGGCGTTCATCGACGGCGCGAGTCGGCTCGGCTTCTTCTGGCGCATGGTCATCCCGCTGTCGCTTCCGGGCGTCATCACCACGGGCATCCTCGCGTTCATCGGCAGCTGGAACGGCTATCTGCTGCCCCTGTTCATCCTGAACAACGAGGCGACCTTCACCCTGCCGCTGGGCGTGCAGGCGTTCAGCTCGCAGTACTCCGTCGACACCGCGAGGGTGCTCGCGTTCACCTCGCTGTCGATGATTCCCGCGCTGGTGTTCTTCAGCTTGTTCGAGCGCCGCATCGTCGGCGGACTGACCGGCGCGGTCAAGGGCTGAGAGGGCTCCCACAGTGACGAATCCGATGAATGACCGACATTCGGCGCGCGTCAGCGCGCTGCTGGCCGAGATGACCCTCGAAGAGAAGCTCGCTCAGCTGGTGGGCTTCTGGGTCGACCAGGGCGACGAGGTCGTCGCGCCGATGGCGGGCGAGATGGCCACGGCGAGCACGTACGCCGACGCGACGGTGCACGGCCTGGGCCAACTCACCCGGGTCTACGGCACCCGGCCCGTCGATCCGGTGCAGCGCGCGGAGTGGCTGTGGGGCGAGCAGCGGCGGCTGCAGCAGGAGACCCGCCTCGGCATCCCCGCCCTCGTGCACGAGGAGTGCCTGACGGGTCTGGCCGCGTGGCAGGCCGCGACCTTCCCCACCCCGCTCGCCTGGGGGGCCGCTTTCGACCCCGACCTGGTGGCGGAGATGGGGCGGGCGATCGGCGAGTCCATGCGGCAGCTGGGCATCCATCAGGGGCTGGCGCCCGTGCTCGACGTCATCCGCGACCCCCGGTGGGGGCGCGTCGACGAGTGCATCAGCGAAGACCCGTACGTCGTCGGCACCGTCGGCTCCGCGTACGTGCGGGGGCTTCAGGATGCTGGTGTCCACGCGACGCTCAAGCACTTCGTCGGCTATTCCGCCTCGCAAGCCGGTCGTAACCATGCGCCGGTGCACGCGGGGCCGCGCGAGATCGCGGACGTGTTCCTCCCGCCGTTCGAGATGGCCGTCCGCGACGCCGGCGCGCGGTCGGTGATGAACTCCTATGCCGAGATCGACGGCGATCCGGTTGCAGCCACCCCCGCGTACCTCGAAGGCATCCTGCGCGAGCAGTGGGACTTCGACGGCGTGGTCGTGTCGGACTATTTCGCCGTCGCGTTCCTGCACACGATGCACGCGGTCGCCGAAGACCTCGGCGCGGCCGCCGAGCTGGCGCTTGCCGCGGGCGTCGACGTGGAGCTGCCGACCGGCGACGCGTTCCTCGCGCCGCTGGCCGAGCGGGTGCGCTCGGGCGTCACCGACGAAGCGCTGATCGATCGGGCGGTCCTTCGTGTGCTCACGCAGAAGGAACAGCTCGGCCTGCTCGACGCGACGTTCGAGCACCCGCCCACCGCGATCGACCTCGACACGCCCGCGCACCGCGACATCGCGCGGCGTCTGGCCGAGGAGTCGCTCGTGCTGCTGTCGAACGAGGGCACGTTGCCGCTCGGCCAACCGCGGCGGATCGCCGTCATCGGGCCCAACGCGGCAGCATCCGAGCCCCTGATGGGGTGTTACTCCTTCGTGAACCACGTGCTCGCGCACCACCCGGGCACGCCGCTGGGCATCGAGATACCGACGGTCCTGGACGCACTGCGCTCGGAGTTCCCCGGTGCTGAGATCACCTCGGCGCCGGGCTGCGCGGTGGAGGGAACCGATCGCTCCGGCTTCTCCCGCGCGGATGAGCTCGCCCAGGAGGCCGACGTCGCGATCGTCGTCGTCGGCGATCGGGCCGGGCTCTTCGGACGGGGAACGGTGGGCGAGGGCAACGACACCGAAAGCCTCGAACTGCCCGGCCTCCAGCGCGAGCTCGTGGCGAGCATCGTCGCGACCGGGACGCCCGTGGTGATGGTGCTGCTCACCGGCCGGCCCTACGCCCTGGACTGGGCCTTCGCCGGCGCGCACCGGCCGGCCGCCGTCGTGCAGGCGTTCTTCCCCGGCGAGGCGGGGGCCGACGCGATCGCTGCGGTGCTGTCGGGACGCGCCAACCCCTCGGGACACCTCCCGGTCTCGATGCCGCGGTCGGCCGGGGCGCAGCCGTTCACGTACTTGCACCCGATCCTCGGCGGCGATTCCGAGATCACCAGCACCGACAGCTCGCCGGTGCTGCCGTTCGGGCACGGCCTGAGCTACCACAGCGTCGAGCGGAGCGATCTCGTGGTCGAGGAGGAGGTGCCGGCCGGTGGCACTTTCGAGGTGGCCGTGACGATCCGCAACACCGGCTCGATTTCGGGGACCGAATTGGTGCAGGTGTACGGGCGCGACCTCTACGCCAGCGTCACCCGGCCGGTTGCGCAACTGCTCGGTTACGAGCGCGTGACCTTGGCAGCCGGCGAGGAGGCCCGGGTGGTGTTCGCGGTGCCCACCACACGGTTGGCCTTCAGCGACCGGTCGCTCCGGCGCATCGTCGAGCCGGGCGAGGTCGAGGTATGGGTCGGATCCTCCAGTGCCGACAAGGACGCCGCCGCACGCATCCGCTTCACCGGTGCGGTGCACGCCGTCACCCCGGCCGATCCTCGAGTCGTGGTGGCGCGCGTCGACCGTTTCGCCGCCGAGCGCGGCCACGCGGTCGCGGTCGGCGCTGCGGTCTGAGGGCTGCTGCAGACCCCCGCGCTCAAGGGAGCGCGGGGGTGCTCAGCAGATCGGCGAAGGCGAGCTCCGCCGCACCGATCAGCAGGCGATCTTCGGCGAGCACGGCGAGGCGCAGCTCGAGATCGTCTGCCAGCGTGGGCATGGTCTGTCGACGCACCTCCACGAGCAACTCGGGGATCGCGTCGGCCGCGATGGTGGCGAGGAAGCCGCCCAGCACCACGACCGAGGGGTTGAGCACGTTGACGGCGTTGGCGAGGGCGGTGACCAGGATGCGACGCTGCCGCGCGACCTCGTCGGTCACGATCGCCGAGGCACTCGCCGCGATGGCGGCGGCGAGTGTGGGCTCGTCAGCGCTGTCGAGCCCGACCGCGGCGAGCAGACGTGTGCGGCTGACCTCGTCCTCGAGCACGCCGTCGCCGGCGCGCCGGTCGACGTCGGCGGCGATACCGGGTCGGTTCTGCCCGAACTCGCCGGCATAGCCCCCCGCGCCCCCGAGGGGTCGGCCGTGCACGATCACGCCGCCGCCGATACCGCTCGCCCCGCCGTTCAGGTAGACGACGTCGTCGACGCCGCGCGCCGCACCGAAGAGATGCTCGGCCAGAGCGCCGAGGCTCGCGTCGTTGCCGACGGTGGTGCGAAGACCCGTGGCGGCGGTGACGAGGTCGCGGACGGGCGCGTTCTGCCAGCCGAGGTGCGGCGCGATGCGCACGATGCCGTCGAGGGTGCGGACGAGACCGGGGACGGCGAGACCGACCCCCTCGATGCGGGCCGAGCGCAGGACGCCCGCTCGCCACTGCTCGATGCGTGCAGCGACCGAGGCGGCGACCGCGGACGGCGTGAGCACCTCGGCGGTCTCGATGCGATCGCGAGCGAGCACCCGCCGGTCCAGGCCCACCGCGGCGATCGTGATCGCATCCACTTCGGGATTGACGGCGATCGCGACCACGCGGGGGTCGACCGCGACGACGGGGGAGGGCCGCCCGACACGTCCCACGGAGTCGGGCGCGCGCTCTTGCACGAGGCCCTCGTCGACGAGCTCGCCGACGAGGGCGGCGATCGTGGAGCGGTTCAGGCCCGTCGCCTCGGTGAGCGCCGCCCGGGACTGCGGGCCGTCGAGGTGCACCAGGCGGAGGACCCGCGCGAGATTGGCGCGACGGACGCGCTCGGTTCTCGCGGCGGCTTCGCTCATCCACCTACTGTGCCAGAGCGGCCGCGGCGGATAGGTACTGGACGCGGCTCGGCGGATCGATTAGGTTGTGAAAGCCAACAAATACCCTCAATGCTGAGCAGGAGCACCCATGCCCACCCCCACCCCTACCGCTGCCGACAAGTTCTCCTTCGGACTCTGGACGGTGGGATACAACGGCGCCGACCCGTTCGGCGGCCCGACCCGCCCGCCGCTCGATGTCGTGCACGCGGTCGAGAAGCTCTCCGAGCTCGGTGCCTACGGCCTGACGTTCCACGATGACGACCTCTTCGCGTTCGGTTCGACCGACGCCGAGCGGCAGACCCAGATCGACCGCCTCAAGGGCGCACTGGCCGACACCGGCATGATCGTTCCGATGGTGACCACCAACCTGTTCAGCGCACCGGTCTTCAAGGACGGCGGGTTCACCTCGAACGACCGTTCCGTGCGCCGCTTCGCCCTGCGCAAGGTCTTCCGCCAGCTCGACCTCGGTGCCGAGCTCGGTGCCAAGACCTTCGTGATGTGGGGCGGCCGCGAGGGCGCCGAGTACGACTCCGCGAAAGACATCCGTTCCGCGCTCGAGCGCTATCGCGAGGCCGTCAACCTGCTCGGCGACTACGTCACCGACAAGGGATACGACATCCGCTTCGCGATCGAGCCGAAGCCGAACGAGCCGCGCGGTGACATCCTGCTGCCGACGCTCGGACACGCTCTCGCCTTCATCGACTCGCTCGAGCGTCCCGAACTCGTGGGCGTCAACCCCGAGGTCGGTCACGAGCAGATGGCGGGCTTGAACTTCGCCGCCGGCATCGCGCAGGCGCTGTACCACGGCAAGCTCTTCCACATCGACCTCAACGGCCAGCGCGGGATCAAGTACGACCAGGACCTCGTGTTCGGTCACGGCGATCTGCACAACGCCTTCGCCCTGGTCGACCTCCTCGAGAACGGCGGCCCCGGCGGCGTGCCGGCGTATGACGGGCCCCGTCACTTCGACTACAAGCCGAGCCGCACCGAGGACGAGACGGGCGTCTGGGACTCGGCGAAGGCCAACATGAGCACCTACCTCCTGCTCAAGGAGCGGGCGGCGGCCTTCCGCGCCGATCCCGAGGTGCAGGAGGCGCTCGAGGCGGCGCAGGTCTTCGAACTCGCCCAGCCGACGCTGAACGAGGGCGAGACCTACGACGCGTTCCTCGCCGACCGCTCGGCCTACGAGGACTTCGACGCCGACGCGTTCTACGGGGGACACGGCTTCGGCTTCGTGCGCCTGCAGCAGCTCGCGACCGAGCACCTGCTCGGCGCTCGCGGCTGATACCGCTTCGCTCGGCGTGCGGGGGCGTGAGCGTCCCCGCACGCCGATGTGCGCCCCCACGCTCGATCCAGAACGGAAGTACATGCAATGACGCTCGTCGCCGGAGTCGATTCGTCCACCCAGTCGTGCAAGGTCGTCGTGATCGACGTCGCCACCGGCGCGATCGTCCGCGAGGGAAGGGCCGCTCACCCCGAGGGGACCGAGGTGGCGCCGGAGGCCTGGTGGGAGGCGCTGCAGGCGGCGATCGCCGACGCCGGCGGACTCGCCGACGTCGCGGCCATCTCGGTGGCCGGCCAGCAGCACGGGATGGTCGTGCTCGATGAGGCCGGCGAGGTGATCCGGCCGGCGCTGCTGTGGAACGACACGCGCTCGGCGCAGGCGGCCGCCGATCTGCTGGCCGAGGTGGGCGCCGAGGAGTACGCCCGCCGCACGGGGGTCGTACCGGTGGCGTCGTTCACGGCGACCAAGCTGCGGTGGCTGCGCGACGCGGAGCCCGAGGCCGCCGCGCGCGTCGCGGCCGTCGCCCTGCCCCACGATTGGCTCACGTGGCGCCTTCGCGGGTTCGGTCCCCAGCATCCCGCCCTCGACGAGCTGACGACGGACCGATCGGATGCTTCCGGCACCGCCTATTGGGGAGCGACGGGCTACGACCGCGACCTGCTCGAGCGGGCCCTCGGTCACGACGTCATCCTCCCTCGGGTGCTCGGGCCGGCCGATCGGGCGGGGATGACCCCTGAGGGTGTCATCGTGGGCGCGGGGGCGGGCGACAACGCCGGCGCCGCGCTGGGCCTGGACGCGGTGCCCGGAGACGTGGTGGTGTCGCTCGGCACCTCGGGGACTGTCTTCGCCGTCACCGAGGACCCGGTGGCCGATGCTTCCGGCACGGTCGCGGGCTTCGCCGACGCTGCGGGCGGGTACTTGCCGCTCGTCGCGACGCTGAACGCCGCGCGAGTGCTCGACGCGACAGCGCGTCTGCTGGGCGTCTCGCACGATGAACTCGGCGAACTGGCCCTCAGCGCGGAGCCCGGCGCCGGCGGAGTCGTGCTGGTGCCGTGGTTCGAGGGGGAGCGCACCCCGAACCTGCCGCACGCGCGCGCTTCGATCACCGGACTGTCGCTCGCCAACACCACGCGCCCCGATCTCGCTCGCGCCGCGATCGAGGGGATGCTGGCGGGCCTTGCGACGGGCATGGACGCGATCCGCGCGTTGGGAGTCGAGGTGCATCGGGTGCTCCTCGTGGGCGGAGCTGCCCGCAACGAGGCCGTCGCCGTGATCGCCGGGCAGATCTTCGACGCCCCCGTCGAGATCCCTGCCCCGGGTGAGTACGTCGCCCTCGGTGCGGCGCGCCAGGCCGCATGGGCCCTCACCGGCGAACGGCCCCGCTGGCCGCTCGCGATCGAGCGCACACCTCCCCACGCGCCTCGTCCCAGCATCCGGGAACGCTACGACACCGTCGCTGAGCTGCGGGCCGCCGAATCCCGCTGACCTGAACACCGCTCCCCTGTCGCGAAGTGCGGGTGCGACTCGCCCTTCGTGACAGGGGAGCAGCGCTCTTCCAGGGGAGCAGCCGTCCCTCGCCGGAGAAGTCGGGCGTCAGGTGCCGAGGAGCGCGTCGACGAGACGCTCCGCGTCGCCGGGGGAGAACGGCTCGCGGCTGAGCGCGCGCAGCAGCACGGCGCCCGTGAGGGCCTCGGCGATCTCGTCGACCGGCGCACCGTGCGGCAAGTTCGAGGTGGTGCCGAGGCCGGCGGTCAGACGCTCGGACAGCGAATCAGGGCGGAACAGCGCATCGCGCAGCCGCTGCCCCACCTCGGCGTTCTCCGCCGCCGCGGCGATGAGCGAGCGGAAGATCAGCTCGCCCTGCTCGGTGCCGAGGAAGGCGAAGATCGCCCCGAGCCACGCGGCGAGGTCGCGACGGACGTCACCGGTCTGCGGCAGCGTCAGTTGCCCGGGTAACAGCATCCCCTCGAGCAGGCACTCGGCGGTGACGGCGCCCTTCGAGGGCCACCAGCGATAGATCGTCTGCTTGCCCACGCCCGCCCGGGCTGCGATCCCCTCCATCGTGAGGTGGTCGTAGCCGCGCTCGGCGATGAGCTCGGCCGCAGCGCCGAGGATCGACAGCCGAGCGGCTTCGCTGCGGACGGGACCGCTTCGAGGCAGGGGCACGGGGACTCCGTTCAGATAAGACGAGACGGTGCGTGTTATCTTAGCCACGCTTGTCGGAGTCGAGGGCGCCTCCTCCGCGGGGGTGCGCCTCGCGAGTCGGAGGAAATCGAATGGCCGAGCTGCTGCACCGTCTGGGAACCTTCTCCGCGCGCCATGTCTGGACGGTGATCGTCACCTGGCTGGTGATCCTGGGGATCGCGATCGGCGGGTTCCTGATCGGGTTCACAGGCCTCAGCTCGAGCTTCGACATCCCCGGCACCGCCTCGGGTGAGGTCATCGCCGAGCTCGAGAACGACCTCCCCGACTTCAGCGGCGCCTCGGGCCAGGTCGTGTTTCACACCACCGACGGCTCCGCCTTCACCGACGATCAGCGCACCGACATCGTCGCGCTCGCCGACTCGGCGCGCGACCTCCCCGACGTCGCCGACGTCATCGACCCCTTCGCCGCCGCCGGTCAACAGGCCGACCAGGCCCAGCAGGCCGCCGACGGACGTACCCAGATCGACGCCGCGCGCACGCAGGCCGCCGACGGGCAGGCGCAGCTCGACGCGGGCCGCGCGCAGTTGGACGCGGGGCAGGCCCAGCTCGATGCCGGCCGTCAGCAGGCCGAAGCAGCCGGGCTCCCGACCACCGCACTCGACGCGCAGCAGGCGCAGCTCGACGCGCAGCGCGCCGAACTCGACGCGCAGCAGCAGCAACTGACCGACGGCCTCGCGACCCTGGACACGCAGTCGGCCGACCTCGAACGGGGCGCCGAACTGCTCTCGCTCTCCGAGGGCATCGGCGTGCTGTCCGAGGACGAAGCCACCGCCCTGGTCAACATCTCCTTCACGGTGCCGCGCCTCGAACTCGCGCAGGCGTCGAAGGACGCCGTGGTCGAACACTTCGAGTCCGAACCCATCGACGGGGTCGAGGTCGCCTTCTCGACCGACATCTCGCAGGGCGTTCCCGAGATCCTCGGGGTGGGCGAAGCGGTCGGCGTCGCGATCGCGGCGGTCGTGCTGCTGGTCGTGCTGGGCTCGATCCTCGCCGCCGCGTTCCCCATCGTGACTGCCCTCGTCGGCGTCGCGATCGGCGCCCTCGGTACCCTCGCCTTCTCGGGTGTCGTGCAGATGGCGTCGGTCACCCCGATCCTGGGCGTGATGCTCGGCCTCGCGGTCGGCATCGACTACTCGCTCTTCATCCTCTACCGCCACCGCAAACAGCTTTTGCAGGGCGCCGACGTCACCGAGTCGATCGGCCTCGCGAACGGCACCGCGGGCAACGCGGTCGTCTTCGCCGGCACCACGGTCATCGTGGCGCTGCTGGCCCTGAACATCACCGGCGTGCCGTTCCTCGGGCTGATGGGCACCGCCGCCGCGGTCAGCGTCGCGATCGCGGTCCTCATCGCGATCACGCTCACCCCGGCGCTGCTCAGCCTCGCCGGCACCCGTCTGCTCAGCCGCCGCGCCCGCGAGCGCGCCGCGTCGGCAGCATCCGTCGACCCCGCCGTCGAGACGCCGCGCACCCGCGTGCGTCCGATGTCGACGTTGCGCGCCGTCATCACGGTGATCGTCGCCACGGCGGCGTTGCTGACCATCGCCGTCCCTGCCCTGTCGATGCGTCTCGGGCTGCCCGACGGCGGCTCGGAGGCCGAGGACTCGACGGCGTACCAGGCGTACACGCTGACGCAGGATGCTTTCGGCGAAGGCGTGAACGGACCGCTCCTGGTGGTCGCGACCTTCCCGGAGGGGCTCGACGACGACCAGGTGCTCGACGATCAGCTGCTCGTGGCCCGAGAGCTCGCAGCTCAAGACGACGTGGTCGCCGTCGCCCCCGTCGCCGTCTCGGACGACAACCGCGTCGGCGCGTTCCAGGTGGTGCCCTCCGAGGGGCCGAACAGCTCCTCGACGGAGGCTCTCGTGCGCGACCTCCGCGCGCTGCCGCCCGTCGACGGGGACATCACGCTCGGCGTCGCAGGGCAGGCCGCGATCAACATCGACATCTCGGAGGGGCTCGCGAACGTGCTGCCGCTCTACCTGCTCGTCGTGGTCGGGCTGTCGTTCCTCATCATGGTGATGGTGTTCCGCTCGCTCCTCGTGCCGCTCATCGCGACCGCCGGCTTCGTCCTGTCGTTGTTCGCGACGTACGGCGCGGTCACCGCCGTCTTCCAGTGGGGCTGGTTCAGCGACCTGCTGGGGGTGCACAACCCCGGTCCGATCCTGAGCTTCCTGCCGGTCATCCTCGTCGGCATCCTGTTCGGTCTCGCGATGGACTACCAGCTGTTCCTGGCAACCGGAATGCGCGAGGCCTATGCCCACGGGGCGCCCGCGCGCCTCGCCGTGGCCCAGGGGTTCCGTGCCGGTCGCACGGTCGTCATCGCCGCCGCCCTCATCATGATCTCGGTCTTCGGCGGGTTCATCACCTCCGAATCGGTCATGATCAAATCGATCGGCTTCGGTCTCGCGCTGGGTGTGCTCTTCGATGCCTTCGTCGTGCGGATGCTGTTGGTGCCGGCCCTCATGCACCTCTTGGGCCGTTCGGCCTGGTGGTTGCCGAAATGGCTCGACAAGATCACCCCGAACGTCGACGTCGAAGGCTCGGCGCTCGAGCGCCGCCACCCCGTGCACCGATGACGCCCGCTTCCCAGCGCCCTCGTAGCCGCCGTCGGTAGCGTGGCGCACATGCCGTCGCCCGAAGAGCTGCAGATCACGGTGTCTGCCGCCTCGCTCCGCACGATGCGCGACGAGTTCCAGCGGTTCCTCATGGAGTACCGCTTCGGACTGCAGGAGGTCGAGACGAAGATCTCGATCCTCCGTGAGGAGTTCCAGGAAGCGCACGCCTACAACCCGATCGAGCACGTCTCGAGCCGGGTGAAGACCCCCGACAGCCTCGTCGCCAAAGTGCAGCGAAAGGGCATCGAGCCCGACTTCGCGTCGATCCGCGAGTCGATCACCGATATCGCCGGGGTGCGCATCACGTGCAGTTTCACGACCGACGCCTACCGCCTGTTCGACCTGCTCACCCAGCAGGACGACATCACGGTGATGAGCGTCAAGGACTACATCACGGCGCCCAAGCCGAGCGGTTACAAGAGCCTGCACGCGATCGTGGCGGTTCCGGTCTTCCTCTCCACCGGGCGGGTCGACGTTCCGGTCGAGGTGCAGTTCCGCACCATCGCGATGGATTTCTGGGCGAGCCTCGAGCACAAGATCTACTACAAGTACGACCGGCAGGTGCCGGAGGATCTGCTGGCGGAATTGCGGGATGCTGCCGGCACCGCGGCGGAGTTGGATCAGCGCATGGAGCGGCTGCACCGGGAGATCCGTGGCGCCGGCACGGGGAGCCCTCTCCTCGGCTGAGGCGCCCGGGCGCGGTGTGCAGCACAATGGGCGCATGGTGCGCAACGACGCCGGCGAACTCGACGCGATCGCGGCCGAGCTGTACGTGCTGGCGCCGGCGGAGTTCACGGCTGCCCGCAACGCTCGGGCGACGGCTGCCTCCGGCCCCCTCGCCACCCAGGTCAAAGCGCTGCGCAAACCCACCGTTTCGGCGTGGGCGGTCAACCTGCTCGCCCGTGACGGGCAGCTCGGTGAAGCGGTCGAGCTCTCGCACGCGCTCCGGGAGGCCCAGGACGATCTCGACGCGCCGGAACTGGCGCGTCTCGGCGCGCAGCGTCGCGCGCTGGTCGCGGGCCTCGCCCGCCGCGCGGCGCAGCTCGCCGAGAGCGCCGGCACGAGGCTGAGCGCGACCGCTCAGGAAGACGTCGTCAAGACGGTCAACGCCGCGGTCGTCGATCCGGGTGCGGCCGCGGCGGTGCTGACGGGCCGGCTCGTACGCCCGGTCGAGGCGGCCGGTACCGATGACGCCGAACTCGCCGATCATGTCGGCGGCTCGGTGCCCGGGATCGCCGCGGCACCGCCCGCCCGCTCGCGGGACGATCTCGCCGCCCGTCGCGCCCGCAAGGCCGCGGAAGCGGCGTCGCGGGAGGCGCAGCGGGCGGCGGCCGAGGCGGCTCGCGAACTGCAGCAGACGGCCGACCGCCTGGCCAAGAGGCGTGAGCGTGCCGAGCTGCTGCACGAGCGGGTCGACGACCTGCGTGCCGAGCTCTCCCGCCTCACCGACGATGCGGCGAAAGCCGACGCCGAGGTCGCCACGCTCGAGCAAGAACGCGCGCGCCGGGAGAAGCGGTCGGAGGAGGCGGCTGCCCACGCCGCCCGGGCGCAGGAGGCCGTGGAGGCCGGCGATGCGGGCTGAGGAGATCCTCGACGGGGTGCGGCGTCGGCTCGTCGGCGTCCCCCGCGAGGGATTGGGCGACCTGCGGGCAGCGCGGCGCACGCTGGGGTTTCCGCGCGCCGCGCGCATCGTGCCGGCCGGAGAGGCCTGGCATCTCGGCGCGCTGCTCGTCACCGACGAGGGCATCGCCGCGACCGGCGACATCGTGCGAGCACACGAGGAGGTGCGCCGGGGCTTCACTGCGGAGTCGCAACGCCGCCGGGCGGAGCTGGCGGGAGCCGCCAGAAGGGGCGGCTTCGCCGAAGGGCAGATCGTGCACGTCGGGTGGCGCCTGCTCGACCTCGATCGCGTGGACGCCACGACCTCGCCCCTGCTGCTCTCCGGCGACACCCCGATGGTGCGCTGGAGCGCGACGGGCGCGCCGGCGCCGTTGCAGCGGTACCTCGACGAACGCGTCGAGCTGCTGCAGCATCCGCCCGCCGGCGCGTAGCGCCCCCGTCCGCCGCTCAGTAGTCGATGCGGCCTTGCCGGCTGAAGAAGGCGCCGGTGGGCCCGTCCGCGCCGATCGTGGCCAGGGTGACGGCCGCGTCCGTGCCCTCGGTAACGCTCTGGTGACCGCTGTGGCGGTTGAAATCCGTCGCGGTGTAGCCGGGGTCGGCCACGTTCACGCGGAAGCTCGGCAGGTTCTTCGCGTACTGCACCGTCAGCGCGATGACGGCCGCCTTCGACGCGGCATAGGGGATCGAGGTGACGGGGAACTCGTCGTGGCCCTCCTCCGACAGGAACCGCGGCCAGCCGACGCCCGAGGCCACGTTGACGATGACGGGATGCTGCGACGCCCGCAGCAGCGGGAGCGCGGCCTGCGTGACCCGCACGATTCCGACGACGTTCGTCTCGAGGACGTCGGCCATCGCTTGCGCGTCGAGGTCGTCCACCCCGTGGGAGGAGCCGAGGATCCCGGCGTTGTTGACGAGCACATCGAGCGCGGGAAGGCTCGAGAGCGCCGCGTCGACGCTCGCCTGGTCGGTGACGTCGAGCTGAACGGCCTGGGCGCCGAGGGCTCGAACGGCATCACCCGAGGCGAGGTCGCGCATCCCGGCGTAAACGGTGTGACCGGCAGCGATCAGGCGGCGGGCGGTCTCGAGTCCGAGGCTCTTGTTCGCCCCGGTGATGAGTGTGTGTGTCATGTCTCCATGGTGGGCGCGCCGGTGCCGGGCGCCCAGGCCCTGTGCGACGGGAGGACTGGCAGTACCAGGCTCGCGGGCGATATCCGAACGACAATGGAGTCATGACCGAATTCGCGGACGTGCTGAGGTCGTGGCGGGAACGCGTCGGTCCCGCGGAGGTCGGCCTGCCCGCCGGCGCCGGTCGACGGACGAAGGGCCTCCGTCGGGAGGAACTGGCAGCCCTCGCCGGTGTGAGCGTCGACTACGTCGTGCGTCTCGAGCAGGGTCGGGCGACGCATCCGTCGTCCCAGATGCTCGGCGCCCTCTCTCGGGCGCTGCGTCTGTCGGAGGAGGAGCGCGACCACCTCTACCGGGTGGGCGGAGCCGCGCCCCCGACCCGCAGTGTCGTGCCCACGCACGTGAGCCCCGGAGTGCATCGCCTCATGGACCGCCTCACCGATGTGCCGATGGCGGTGTTCACCGCCGCGCACGATTTCGTGATGTGGAACCCCCTCTGGGCGGCCGTGGTCGGCGACCCCTCGGGGTTCGTCGGTCTGGAGCGCAACCTCGTCTGGCGGCATTTCCTGCTCGGCCACGACGGCGTCGAGTTCGACGACGTGCACGAGGAGGAGTTCGCCCGCGACCTCGTCGCCGACCTGCGCGCGGCGGTGGGGAGATACCCTGACGACGCGGCCCTGTCGTCCCTGGTCGCGCAGCTGCGTGCCGCCTCTGCGGATTTCGAGCGCCGCTGGGCGGTGTCGGGGGTGGCCGAGCACCGTTCGAGTCGGAAGACGATCACGCGCACACCCGCCGGTGCGATCACGATCGACTGCGACGTGCTGTCCGTCCCCGGCAGCGACCTGCGCATCGTGGTCTACACGGCCGTGCCGGGCAGCGAAGACCACGAGCGTCTGGAGCTGCTGCGGGTCATGGGTCTGCAGTCGCTCTCCGCGGCGACGATCTAGCCCGCATCCCCGCTGGTTTCGGGCCTACTCGATGATCACGGTGGCGTCAACGGGCGGGAGCGGGCGTCCGGCGGGCGCGAAGCCTGGGTTATCGTGAGGCACGTGCAGCAGGTATGGCCGGGATCCAGTTATCCCCTCGGAGCGACTTTTGACGGCAATGGGACGAATTTCGCCCTTTTCAGCGAAGGGGCGGAACGCGTAGAGCTCTGTCTGTTCGGTGAGCGGGGGCATGAGACCCGCATCGAGCTCGCGGACGTGGATGCCTTCGTGTGGCATGCGTACCTCCCGAACGTGCAACCGGGTCAGCGGTACGGCTACCGCGTGTACGGTCCGTACGACCCCTCGAACGGTCAGCGGTTCAACCCGAACAAGCTTCTGCTCGACCCGTATGCGAAGGCGGTCGACGGCGACATCGCGTGGGGACAGTCGGTCTTCAGCTACAACTTCGGCGATCCCGACTCGCGCAACGACGAGGACTCGGCCGCCGCCATGATGAAGGGCGTTGTCATCAACCCCTTCTTCGACTGGAGCGGTGACCGCCAGCCCAAGACGCCCTACTCGGAGAGCTTCATCTACGAAGCCCACGTCAAGGGTCTGACTCAGCTCAACCCGCTGATCCCCGAGGACTTGCGCGGCACGTACAGCGGTATCGCGCACCCGGCCGTCATCGAACACCTCTCCAAGCTCGGCGTGACCGCGCTCGAACTGATGCCCGTGCACCAGTTCGTGAACGACTCCACCCTGCAGGAGAAGGGGCTGTCGAACTACTGGGGCTACAACACCATCGCCTTCCTCGCGCCGCAGAACACCTACGCCTCCAGCGACGGCCACGGCCAGCAGGTGCAGGAGTTCAAGGCCATGGTGAAGGCCCTGCACGAGGCCAATATCGAAGTCATCCTCGACGTGGTCTACAACCACACCGCCGAGGGGAACCATATGGGCCCGACGTTGTCGATGCGCGGCATCGACAACGAGGCCTACTACCGCCTCGAGGACGACGATAAGCGGTACTACACCGACTACACCGGTACCGGCAACAGCATGAACGTGGGCAACCCCCACACGTTGCAGCTCATCATGGATTCGCTGCGTTACTGGGTGCTGGAGATGCACGTCGACGGCTTCCGCTTCGACCTCGCCTCGACCCTGGCGCGCGAGTTCTACGAGGTCGACCGCCTGTCGACCTTCTTCGAGCTCGTCCAGCAGGATCCGGTGGTCTCGCAGGTCAAGCTCATCGCCGAGCCGTGGGACATCGGCCCCGGCGGGTACCAGGTGGGCAACTTCCCGCCCCAGTGGACGGAGTGGAACGGCAAGTACCGCGACACCGTGCGCGATTTCTGGCGCGGCGAGCCGCAGGCGCTCGGTGAGTTCGCCTCGCGCCTCACCGGCTCGGCCGACCTGTACGAGCACTCCGGCCGCCGCCCGGTCGCATCCATCAACTTCGTCACCGCCCACGACGGCTTCACGCTGCGCGACCTCGTGTCGTACAACGAGAAGCACAACGAGGCCAACGGCGAGGACAACAACGACGGCGAATCGCACAACCGCTCCAGCAACATGGGAGTGGAAGGCCCGACCGACGACGAGCACGTGCTCACGATGCGGGCGCGCCAGCAGCGCAACTTCATCGCCACGCTGCTGCTCTCGCAGGGCGTGCCGATGCTGCTGCACGGCGACGAGCTCGGACGCACGCAGGGCGGCAACAACAACGGCTACGCCCAGGACAACGAGATCACGTGGATCGACTGGTCCTCGGTCGACCAGCCCCTGGTGGAGTTCACCTCCGCTCTCGCGCGCCTGCGCAAGGAGCACCCCATCTTCCGCCGCAGTCGATTCTTCGACGGCCGCCCGGTCAAGATGGAGGAGGGCGCGCCCATTCCCGACGTGGTGTGGCTGCAGCCGGACGGCATGGTCATGCAGCCCGAGGACTGGGATTCCGGTTTCGGGCGCGCGATCGGGGTGTTCCTCAACGGCCGCGGTATCCGGGAGAAGGACCGCCGCGGAGAGCAGATCATCGACCGCCACTTCATCGTGCTGTTCAACGCGGGCGACGATCCCGTCGACTTCCGCGTGCCCGACGTGAAGTACAGCCCCAAGTGGGACGTGCTGGTCGACACCGCCGGCGAGCGAGCGAACACCGACCCGGTCGACCCGGGCTCCACCCTCTCGGTGGGCGCCAAGTCGCTCATGGTGCTCTGCGAATACGACGTGCCCGAGCCCGACATCGATCACTCGGTGGCAGCTTCGCTGACGGCCCAGATCGGGATCATCACCGCACCGGACGACCTGCCGGGCAAAGCGCCCAAGCCGGAACTCTGATCGTGGACACGTCCCCCCGCTCGACGTACCGGCTGCAGATCCGCAAGGGTTTCGATCTGGATGCTGCCGCCGCCGTCACCGGATACCTCCGCGAGCTGGGGGTGTCGTGGGCCTACCTGTCGCCCCTGCTGAAGGCGACGCCGGGCTCCGATCACGGCTACGACGTGGCCGATGTCGAGCAGATCGACCCGGATCGGGGCAGTGCTGCGGGTCTCGCCCGCTTCGC
Organism: Microbacterium hanjuni; assembly: GCF_043556395.1. NCBI lineage: Bacteria > Bacillati > Actinomycetota > Actinomycetes > Micrococcales > Microbacteriaceae > Microbacterium > Microbacterium hanjuni. The sequence goes on along the minus strand of NZ_JBIGIK010000002.1, from coordinate 137,194 downwards.
CGATGCGGCGCGGACGGCGGATCTCGGGATCCTCATCGACATCGTGCCCAATCACATGGGGGTCGCAGCTCCCCGGGAGAACCCGTGGTGGTGGGACGTCCTGCGCCTCGGCCGGGAGTCGGCGTTCGCCGACAGCTACGACATCGACTGGGACTACGGCGCCGGGAAGGTGCTCGTGCCGGTGCTGGGCGGCCCGCTCGAGGAGATCATCGCCGCGGGCGACCTGTCGATCGACCCCGAGCCCGCCGATGACGCGCCCGACGGCCTGTTGCGCTACTTCGACCACGCCTTTCCGCTGGCTCCCGGTTCGCTCGACGGTCTCGCTGCGGGTGGCAACTCGGACGAGCACCGCGTGCGCGCCGTGCTCGCGCGGCAGAATTTCGAGCTGCGGTTCTGGAAGGACGAGGCGGCCGAACTCAACTACCGCCGCTTCTTCGCCGTGACGACCCTCGCGGGCGTGCGCGTCGAGGTGCCGGAGGTCTTCGCCGCCACGCACGCCGAGATCCTCAGCTGGGTGCGCGAGGACCTCGCTGACGGGTTGCGCGTCGATCACCCCGACGGACTGCTCGACCCCGGCGCCTATCTCGAGCAGCTGGGAGCGGCTCTGCGTGAAGCGCGCCCCGGCAGCCTCCCCTACGTGCTCATCGAGAAGATCCTCGAGCACGGCGAGGCCCTGCCGTCCTGGTGGGAGACCGACGGAACCACCGGCTACGACGCGCTCGCCGAATTCGGGCGGGTGCTCGTGGACCCGGTCGGGGAGATGGGCTTGGATGCGCTCGACGCGCGGCTGCGACTGCAGACCGGGCTCGCTCCCGCGCCGTCCTGGCCCGACCTCATCCACGTCACGAAACGCATGATCGCCGATACCATCCAGGTCGCCGAGATACGCCGTCTCGTGCGGGGCCTGCAGCTCGACGCTCCGCGCCTGCTGGAGGCGTTCGGGCCCGAGGTGCTGCAGGACGCCTTCGCCGAGGTGCTGGCATCCTTCCCGGTCTACCGCTCGTACCTGCCCGCCGGGCGCGCCCATGTGCACGCCGCCGCGGCCGACGCCTCCGGTCGCCGCCCCGACCTCGCCGAGCCGATCGCCGGGCTCGTTCCCGTGCTGATCGACCCGGCCAACGAGGTCGCCCGCCGGTTCCAGCAGACGACCGGTCCGGTGATGGCCAAGGGCGTGGAAGACACCGCCTTCTACCGCTACAACCGACTCGGTGCGTTGACCGAGGTCGGTGGCGACCCCTCGGAGTTCTCGCTCACCACGACGGAGTTCCACGCCGCGCAGGCCGCAAGGCTCGCGTCGTGGCCGCGGTCGATGACCACTCTCTCCACGCACGACACCAAACGCGGCGAAGACGTGCGCGCGCGCCTCAGCGTGCTCGCCGAGATGCCTGAACGATGGGCCGAGGTGCTCGAGCAGTTCCGCACCGTCGCCACCACCGGGCACGGCCCGTTTGACGCCCTCCTCTGGCAGGCGATCGTCGGCGCATGGCCGGCGCTCGACCAGGATCGCGCGTCGTATCCGGAGCGCCTGCACGCCTACGCCGAGAAGGCGGCGCGCGAGGCCGCGGAGGCGACCGGCTGGTGGGAGCAGAACGAGGCCTTCGAGTCGGCCATGCACGCCGTGGTCGACGCGGCCACCGGCCACGCGGCCGAGTTCGTCGCCGGTTTCGTCGCCGAGATCGAGGCATTCGGCTGGACCAACGCGCTGTCGCAGAAGCTGCTGCAGCTCAGCGGACCTGGCGTGCCCGACGTGTACCAGGGTTCCGAGTTGTGGGAGCAGTCGCTCGTCGATCCCGACAACCGGCGTCCGGTGGACTTCGCCGCCCGTGCGGCGCTGCTGAGCGAGGTCGATGCCGGCTTCGCCCGGGGCGAGCTGCCGGCCGTCGATGCCTCGGGGGCCGCGAAGCTGCTCGTCACCTCGCGCACGCTGCGGCTTCGCCGGGCACGGCCCGACCTCTTCGCGCGCTACACGCCGGCGACCGCGGTGGGAGCAGCATCCATCCACGCCGTCGCCGCCGACCGCGGCGGAGCCCTCGTCGTCGCCACCCGCCTGCCGGTGGGTCTCGAGCGCCGAGGCGGGTGGGGCGACACGCTGCTGCTGCGCCGACCGGTTGCGGCGGTCGACGCCTTCACCGGACGCCGTTACACCGCCTCCGAAGTCCCCCTCGCCGAGCTGTTGGCGACGTACCCCGTCGCCCTGCTGGTGGACGAAGACTGATCCGATCCGCGCATGCACGACCTGCTTCCGAACGCACGAGTTGCGCGCGAGAACCGGCCGGGCATTCGCGAGCACGCCGTGCACTCGGCAGAAGGAGAACGTAGAGCATGACGATCGAAGTATGGGCTCCGAAAGCGGCACGGGTGCGGCTGCGTCGCCCGGGCGTCGGTGACATCGAGATGGGCGCCCGGGACGGCGGCTGGTGGGAAGCCGCCATCGACCTCGCCGACGGTGAAGAGTACGGCTTCGTGCTCGGTGACAGCGAAGACCTGCGCCCCGACCCCCGTTCGCGGCGCCAGCCGCGCGGCGTGCACGAAGCGTCGGCGGTCTTCGACCCCTCGAAACACGAGTGGCAGGATGCTGCGTGGACCGGCCGCCAGCTCGCAGGCGGTCTGATCTACGAACTGCACATCGGGACCTTCACTCCCGAGGGCACCCTGGACGCGGCGATCGGGAAGCTTCCCCACCTCGTGGAGCTCGGGGTCAGCCACGTCGAGGTGCTGCCGGTCAACGGTTTCAACGGCGTCTGGAACTGGGGCTACGACGGAGTGCTCTGGTACACGGTGCACGAGGCGTACGGCGGACCCGCGGCCTACCAGCGCTTCGTCGACGCAGCTCACGGTGCGGGGCTCGCCATCATCCAGGACGTCGTCTACAACCACCTCGGCCCCAGCGGCAACTACCTGCCCGAGTACGGGCCCTATCTCCGCGAGGGCAGCCGCAACACCTGGGGCGACTCGGTCAACCTCGACGAGCAGCCGGTGCGCGACTACATCATCGACAACGCGCTGATGTGGCTGCGGGACTACCACGTCGACGGTCTGCGCCTCGACGCCGTGCACGCCCTGCACGATGACCAGCCCGTGCATCTGCTGCAGCAGATCGCGGAAGCATCCGATGCCCTGTCCGCCCACCTCGGCCGCCCGCTCACGCTCATCGCGGAGTCGGACCTGAACGATCCGAAGCTCATCCTGCCCCGGGAGGCGGGTGGCTATGGCCTCACCGCCCAGTGGTCCGACGACTGGCACCACGCGGTGCACGTCGCGGCGTCGGGCGAGACCGTCGGGTGGTACGAGGACTTCGCCGTCCTCGAGGCCTACCCCAAGGTGACCGAACGCGGATTCTTCCACGACGGCACCTATTCGTCCTTCCGTGGTCGCGACCACGGGTTCCCGATCCCGGGCACCGTTCCCACCTGGCGCCTCATCACCTTCGCTCAGGACCACGACCAGATCGGCAACCGCGCCACCGGCGACCGGCTGTCGCAGAACCTCGACTTCCGGCGCCTCGCCGTCACGGCGGTGCTGACACTCGCGACGCCCGGCACGCCCATGCTGTTCATGGGGGAGGAGTGGGGAGCCACGACCCCCTGGCAGTTCTTCACCTCGCACCCCGAACCCGAGCTGGGCGAGGCTACGGCGAAGGGCCGCATCGCCGAGTTCGAGAAGATGGGCTGGGATCCGGCCATCGTGCCCGACCCGCAGGATCCGGCGACCTTCGAGCGGTCCAAACTCGACTGGCTCGAACCGTACGACGGCGCCCACGCCCAGCTGCTTCACCTCTACCGCACCCTTGCCACCGTGCGCCGGGAGGTGCCCGAGCTGACCGACCCGAGTTTCACCGACCGCGAGGCGGGAGCGGCCGAGGCCGAAGGCGGCCGCACCTACTGGCTGCGCAACGGTGAGGTGGGCGTGTACGCCAACCTGTCGGCCGCGCCCGCGCGGTTCGATGTTGCGGCCGGCGCAGAGATCATCCTGGCGACGGATGCCGGGGTCGTCGTCGCGGCGGGATCGGTGACCCTTCCTCCCGAGACAGCGGTGATCGTGGGGCCGAATCGGGCGTGAGGCGGTAGCTGCTCGACGCCGGCCGCTGTCAAGGCGCTCGCTCGAGGGGATGCGGTTTGTAGGGTGGGGTCATGCCCGCGCGCCCGCTCGACCTCGTCCGCCAGATCGTCGTGATCTCCGCGGTGAGCTTCATGCTCGTCGCGGCCATCGTGGGCGTCGGCCTGCTCGGCGGCACCCCGATCCAAGAACTGCAGGACGGCGCGCTCGCGGCGGACGGTTCGTACCTGGCGCCGGCAGCGTCGGCCTTCTCGATCTGGTCGGTGATCTACCTCGGCCTCGTCGCCTACGCGGTGTGGCAGGCCTTTCCGGCTCAGCGCGCGAACGGCCGCCAGCGCGATCTCGGGTGGCTGGTCGCGCTCACGGCGGTCTTGAACGGGCTGTGGCTCATCGCAGCGCAGTTCTCCACCCTCCCGGTCACCGTCGTCGCCATCGTGGTGCTGCTGATCGCCCTCAGCGTCACCTTCGTCGTCGCCGTTCGGACGCGCACGCCCGACGATGGCATGATCGACGCGGTGCTCCTGGACGGGGTCACGGGGCTGCACCTGGGCTGGGTGACGGTGGCGACCGTGGCCAACATCGCCGCGTGGCTGACGCAGAGCGCGCCCGCGGACTGGGCCACGCACGCCGATTCGACGGGCGTCATCGTCGTGATCGTCGTCGGTGTCATCGCTCTCGCGATCGCTTTCGCGAGTCGGTGGCGCGTGACTCCCACCCTGGCGATCGGCTGGGGCGTGTTCTGGCTGGGGATGGGCCGGCTGGTCGGCGAGCCGCAGAGCACCCCGATCGGCGTCACCGCCCTGGTCGTCGCGGGCGTGGTCGTGCTGCTGCCGTTGGCCGTCGCAGGACTCCGGTTGTTGCGCCCGCAGGGCGACTGAGGCCCCGGCGACGGGTCGTCGAGGCGACCTCGGCTCAGGCCGCGAAGCGTTCGGCGAACGCTCCGAGCAGCCGCGGCGGCTCGGTGACCGGTGAGCGGAGCACCCGCGCGGCGATCTCGTCGTAGTCGCTCGGAGCGAAGTAGCCACCGTCGCGATAGACCGCCATGCGCTGCGTGAACGCGAGAGGGGTCGACTCGGGGTGGAACTGCGTCGCCCACAGGCGGTCGCCCACCCGGTAGGCCTGCACCGGGCAGAGCTCGTTGGTTGCCAACAGCACCGCGTCGGGCGGCACCTCGGCGGCGCCCTCCTTGTGGGCCGTCAGCGCGGAGAAGCTCCCTCCCAGGTGGCTCAGCAGGGCATCGCTGCGTCCCGCGGCCGTGACGGTGATCGTGGTGGGTCCGGTCGCCTCGGGAACCTCGCGGCTCACCGTTCCCCCCAGCATCCGCGTGACGACGCCGATGCCGAAGCAGGTGAAGAGGGCAGCGACGCGGGATGCTGCGGCCGCAGCCGCGATGATCTCGAGATCAGCTTCCAGTCGCTGCTGCTCGGGGGACTTGACCGCGTCGGTGACGTTGAAGGGGCTGCCGCCCACCACGAAACCGGCGTAGCGCTCGAGAGCGTCGGCGGGGAGCGGCTCGTGCGCGAGGTCGAGACGGTCGAGCGACGCGGCATCGACGCCGAGGCCGCTCAGGAACGAGGCGTACTCCGCGGCGGCAGCATCACGCTGTGGACGCGCGCTGACATAGAGCAGAGGTGCGGGCACCCCGGAATTCTAAGCTCCGAACCCTCTCATCGAGAGGGGCTGGCGTCACGGAGCGAAATCGTTCACCGGGAGGAGTTGGCTGTCCGGCCGCGGGCGATGCCGACGAAGACGTCGACGTCGGGATTGTCGCCGTCGCGGGCCCAGGCGATCGCGACGGTCGACACCGGGAGATCGAGCACCGGGCGCGAGGCCACGTCTTTGCGCGCGTGCAGCCGGGCGAGCGACATCGGCATCAGCACGGTGCCGACGCCCGCCGCGACCGTTTCGACCGCTTCCGCGGTGTCGGCGGGCGGCGCGAACGCGGGAGCGACAGCCCCGGGCACGCTCACGTGGAGGACGTCGTCGGCCGGGATGATCACGATCTCACCGGCCAGGTCTGTCAGGGCGAGCTCATCGGCGGCGGTGAGCGAGGAATCGACGGCCATCACGGCTACGGGCACCTCGTCGTACAGGCGCACCACGTGCAGGTCGTCGGTGGCGACGGGAAGGCGCACGAGGGCGGCGTCGACGGCGCCCGCGGTCACCTCCTCGCTCTGGTTGGCCACCGCGATGTGCCGCACGACGAGTTCGACGTGCGGCATGCGTTCCCGCCACGCGTCGATCCACTTCCCCGGGGTGGCCCCGGGAACGACCCCGAGCGTGAAGGTGCGCGGCGACTCAGCCACGGGCTTCGGAGCCGTCGCGCGCGGGTTCGGTGCCTTCCGGGCGGGCGTGGGGCGGGCGGGGCGTACCCGAGCGGGGCGGCGACTGCTCGCTCGCCTTTTCCCGCTGCCGCTCTTCGCCATTCCGCCAGCGTAGCCGCGCGCTAGGGTTCGATCATGGCTGCCATCGTCGCGACCGTGTTCGGCTCCCTCGCCGCACTCGTGCACCTGTACATCTTCGTTCTGGAGAGCGTGAGGTGGACGCGGCCGCGCACCTGGCAGATCTTCGGCATCGCCGACCAGGCCGCCGCCGACACCATCCGCCCGATGGCCTTCAACCAGGGCTTCTACAACCTCTTCCTCGCCATCGGCGCCGCCGTCGGTCTGGCTCTGCTGTGGATCGGCGCGCCGGGCACGGTAGCCGACGTGGCAGGGCGCACGCTGGCGTTGTTCACCCTCGCGTCGATGGTTGCAGCATCGCTCGTCCTGCTCACGGGGGGCACGCGTTATCTGCGGCCGGCTCTCCTGCAGGGGGCGGCCCCGCTGATCGGCTTCGTGTTCCTGCTCTTCGCGTAGGTCACGGGGCGCGAACGCAGAAACGGACGGCCTCCCCGGGGGGAACCGTCCGTTCGATGGCGCGAAGCCTCACGCGGCGAGGTGCAGACCCCGCCGGTCGGTGGCGACCTCTTCGCCGTCGGCGATGGTCTTGTCGTCTCCGATGAGCGAGCCCACGGCGACGCGCGCCTTCGTGCCGATATAGGTGCGGACGCCGATGTGCGCGCCCGCTCCAATCGCCGCGCCCGATCCGATGTGCGCGTGCGGTGCGATGCGCGCCTCCGGGCCGATGACGGCGTCGGACTCGATCCACGCGCCGCGTCCGACTTCGGCGCCCGCAGCGATCTGCACGCCGGGTTCGACGTACGCGCCCGCTTCGACCACCGCGGTCGGGTGCACCTTGGCGCCGTTCGCGATCAGTCCACGGCCGTTGGTGTGCTTGCGGTAGCGCAGCGTCTCACCACGGTCGTTCTCGATGTCGATGTAGTTCTTACCCACGATCCCCTCCACCAGCACCGTCGGTGCCGACAAAGGTTGCAACGGCACGTATCAGGTATTCATTCCCCGGTGTGTGGTATTCGTAGCGGCGGCTGCGTCGGATGCTGCGTCCGGCGGATGCGACGATGGAATCCCCGTCTGAAGGAACCCATGAACGACGACCACGCCGCGAACCGCGACGCCCACGAGGCTTCGCGTTCGATCGAACCGCCCGCCACCGAACCCACCCTCGTCTTCCCCGAGCGCACCCTGGCCCACAGCATCCCCGAGGATGTTCTGGGGCTCTTGACCGGCGCTTTCACGGCGTCGTTCGGGCTATATCTGCTGTCTTCCAGCGATGCGGTCACCGGCGGTACGGCCGGGCTCGCGCTGCTGATGACCTACGTGACCCCGCTGCCGTTCTGGCTCGTCTATGCGGGGGTCAACCTGCCGTTCGCGGCCCTCGCGCTGTGGAAGAAGGGGTGGAGCTTCACGCTGCGCACCGTGATCTCGATCGGCCTGGTGTCGGCGTTCTCGGTGCTGAACGCCGCCATGCTGCCCGTCGACGGGATCGAACCCGTCTTCGGCATCTTCGCGGGCAACCTCTTCGCGGGTGTGGGGCTGCTCATCCTCTTCCGCCATCGGGCGAGCCTCGGCGGCATCAACATCATCGCGCTGATCGTGCAGGACCGGTGGGGATTCCGGGCGGGGTGGACGCAGATGATCTTCGATCTCGCGATCATCGCCTTCTCCCTCGCCGTCATCCCCTGGGACACGGTGGCAGGGAGCGCGGCGGGCGCCGTGCTGCTGAACCTCGTGCTCGCGCTGAACCACCGGCCCGGTCGCTACATCGGGCACTGAGGCCGGCGGGGCCACGTCAGGCGGCCTGGCACCTCGGGCACCAGAACACGTTGCGCTCGCTCGTCGCTGAGGCGCCCAGGCTCGAGGCGAGAATGCGCGTGCCGCAGCGACGGCAGGGCTTCCCGTCGCGCCCGTAGACCCAGAAGCGCCGCCCGGGGCGGGTGTCGCCCGTGAAAGTGCGCTCGGAACGCGGGAGGTTCGCACGGATCATGCGCGCCCCGAGGTCGATGAGGGCGGTCGCGTCGACCTCGGTCGCCGGGGTGGTGGGCGCGATACCCCGGACGAAGAGCATCTCGTTGGCATACACGTTGCCGAAGCCGGCGACGTTGCGCTGATCCAGCAGCGCGACGTGCGCTTCGCGGGAGTCGGAGCCCACGCGGAGGACCGCGTCGGCGGGATCCCAGTCGGCGGCGAGCGGGTCGGAGCCCAAGTGCCCGACGATGCGGTCTTCATCGCGGGTGCGGAGCACCTCGACCATCGCCAGATCGAAGCCCACCGTCTCGACGTGATCGTTGCCGACGATTGCACGCGCGGTGTAGGCCGGCCTTCGCCACCGACCGCCGACGGGGTAGACGTCCCACCGTCCCTCCATCTTGAGGTGGGAGTGCAGGGTGTACTCCCCGATGCGCTCGAGCAGGTGCTTGCCCCGCGCGATGACGCTGTGCACCACCTCGCCGCGGAGATCTGCCGTGGCGCTCCCGGGAACGCGGATGTCGAAGCGGGTCACCGTCGACCCGGTCAGCGCCTCGGACAGTTTCGCTGCGGCCCGATGGACGGTATCGCCCTCAGGCACGTGCGGCCGCCTCGCGGAGGGTGTCGCCCGCGGTCGCGCGTCGGAAGGTCAGTCCGCGGGGCGATTCCACGAACCCGGCTTCGCGCAGCGCCCGCCCCACGGGCGTTCCGTAGACGAACGCGCCGTTGACCTGCTCGATGGTCAGGGTGTCGAGCCGCCGCGCACGCGACGTGGCGGCGAGATCGCGCGCGGCCGCGGCGAGCTGAGCCTCATCGTCGGTGAAGGCGAGGGCGGTGCGCCCGCCCCGCTCGAGATACAGCGTCAACTCGCCGTCGACCATCACCACGATCCCGCCCGCCTTCCGGCCGGGCCGGTGGGTGACGTCCTCGAGGGCGGGCCATGCGAGAGCCGCCCCGTAGGGGTTCGCCGGATCGGTGGCCGCGAGGGTGACCGCGCGCAGCGGCGCCGGGTCGGGAAGCCCCGCGAACTCGCGGAGGCGGTCGACGGTCGCGGAGGCGGCGAACTGGGCGGCGCCGAGCTTCTCGATGACGTAGCCGCGCCGGCAGTGCCCGGCCTCTTCGAAGCCGGCGAGGATGCGGTAGACCTGGGCGAAACCGCCCGGCACCTGCTCGGCCTGGACGGCGCCTCGTGTCACCACCCCGTACCGATCCAGCAGCAGGCTCGCTGTCGCGGTGGCCCGCAGGGTCGGATCGACCTCGGGAAGGGGCAGCAGTGACCAGCGCCCGCCAAGAGCCGGGGGCCGCGGCGGCGAGGCCACGCGCGGCACGCTCGCGCCGCGGTAGAGGCGCGCCCGAGGCGCCTTGCGCGCCACCCGATGAGCCTGCCCGCCGCCGCCGACGAGGGAGCGCACGGGACCGAAGGTGTCGTTCGTGACCCGCCCCGACCAGGTCAGCGACCACAGCGCGTCGATGACGGACTGCTCGTTGTCGGCACCGGTGGCTTGGCGCAGCTGCGCGGCGAAGTAGGCGCCGCCCCCCGCGAGCGCCTCCACGATGCGGGCCTCGAGCGAGTCGGCGGCGAGGTCGTCGTCGGGGGGAGCGAGGGTGAGTCCGATCGCGTCGGCGGGGTGCAGTGCCACCCACCCGTCGCGGCCGGGGAGGGTGCCCGCCCCCGACCAGACGACCTCTCCGCTCGCGGTGAGCTCGTCGAGCATCGAGGGCGTGTAGTCGGCGACACGTGCGGGCAGGATGAGGGATTCCCAGGCGCTCGCCGGGATCGGCACGCCCGCGAGCTGCTCGATCACGGCGGCCACCCCGTCGACCCCCTCGAGGGGGCGCTGCAGGTGCTGCCAGACGGGCAGGAACCGCGCATAGGCGGCAGGGGGGACGGGCTCGACCGTGCCGCGGATGGCGGCGAGGGAACGCATCCGCAGACGACGCAGCACCTCGCTGTCGCACCACTCGGTCTCGTCGGCCCGCGTCGTGCCGGGGTCGGCGCCCGCACCCGGGTCGGGCAGGAAGAACCCGCTCGCCACGCGCCCCTGCGATTCCAGCCGTTGCAGCGTGTGACGCGCAACCGCGACCCCCACCCCGAGGCGCTGGGCGACGGCCTCGGCTGTGAACGGACCGTGGGTGCGCGCGTGCCGGGCGACGAGATCGCCGAGCGGGTCGGCGAAGGGCTCGAGGAACGCGTTCGGCAATCCGATGGGCAGGGCGGCCCCGAGGGCGTCGCGCAGGCGTCCCGCGTCCTCGATCGCGGCGACGCGCGGGACGCCCGCGATCGATACCCGGATGGCTCGGCGGTCGAGCACGAGGGAGTCCAGGAGAGCGGATGCTTCCGCCACCGACGCGCTGACCGTCGGGGTGGGCGCAGCATCCGCCTCATCGTCCTCCGAGGGATCGATCTCCGGGCCGGCTGCGGGATCTGAGACGGGGGCGGTGGATGGGTCGAGCCGGGCGGCGACTTCCGCGGCGTCGAGCGGGCCGAGCAGGCGCAGCAGGTCGGCCACGCCCTCGATGCCGCGTGCCCGCCGTTCGGGATCGAGCCGCTGCACCTCCCGCTCGAACTGGGCGATGATCGCGGGGTCGAGCAGCTCGCGCATCTCGACACGGCCCAGCAGTTCGCTCAGCAGCGAGGGGTCGACCGACAGGGCGGCGGCGCGGCGCTCGGCGAGCGGCGAGTCACCCTCGTACATGAAGGCGCCGACGTAGCCGAAGAGCAGGTCGCGGGCATAGGGGGAGGGCTGCGACGTGGTGATCTCGACCAGCCGGATCCGGCGGTCGGCGATGCTGCGAGCGATCTTCAGCAGCGCGGGGAGGTCGTAGACGTCCTGCAGCACTTCACGCAGGGTCTCGAGGATGATCGGGAAGGTGGGGTGGCGCCGCGCGACTTCGAGCAGCTGCGCCGAGCGCTGCCGTTGCTGCCACAGCGGCGAACGCCGGTTGGGGTTGATGCGGGGGAGCAGCAGCGCCCGCGCCGCGCACTCGCGGAAGCGCGAGGCGAACAGCGCCGAACCGCCGACCTCGTCGGTGACCAGCTGCTCGAGCTCGGCGGGGTCGAAGACGAACAGTTCGGCTCCGGGCGGTTCGGCCGTCGCGTCGGGGATGCGCGCGATGATGCCGTCGTCGCTCGCGACGGCGGATCCTTCGACACCGAGGCGTTCGCGGATGCGGGCGTTGACCGCCAGGGCCCAGGGCGAGTGCACCTGCATGCCGTACGGGGAATGCAGGATCAACCGCCAGTCGCCGACCTCGTCGCGGCTGCGCTCGACGGTGAGGGTCTTGTCGGTGGGGAGGGTTCCGGTGGCCTCGCGCTGTTCGGCGAGGTAGGACATCAGGTTCGAGATCGCGTTGTCGTCGAGGCCGGATTCGCGAAGGCGGGCCTCCGCCTTCGCAGGCTCGGCCGCAGACACGTCGCGGGAGAACTTGCCGAGCGCCTCGCCGAGTTCCGCGGGCCGGCCGAGACCGTCGCCGTGCCAGAAGGGCAGCTTGCCGGGCTGGCCGAACGCCGGGAGCACGTTGACCCGGTCGTGCGTGATCTCCACGATGCGCCAGCTCGTGGTGCCCAGGGTGAAGACGTCGTTGACGCGCGACTCGTAGACCATCTCCTCGTCGAGTTCACCGACCCGCGCGTTCTGCGACTCACCGGCGATGAAGACGCCGAACAGGCCGCGGTCGGGGATCGTGCCGCCGCTCGTGACGGCGATGCGCTGCGCGCCGGGGCGCCCGGTCAGCGTGCCCTGATCCCGATCCCACACGACGCGGGGGCGCAGCTCGGCGAACTCGTCGGAGGGGTAGCGCCCGGCGAGCAGATCGAGGGTCGCCTCGTACGCCGATCGCGGCAGCGAACGGAAGGGCGCGCTGCGCTTGACGGTCTCGTACCAGTCCTCGACGTCGATCGCCCCGAGGGCGCAGGCCGCCACGGTCTGCTGGGCGAGGATGTCGAGCGGATTCTGCGGTACCGAGATCGACTCGATCTGGCCCGCCAGCATCCGTTCGGTCACCACGGCGGTGTGCAGGACGTCGCTGCGGTGCTTCGGGAAGAGTGCTGCCCGGCTGGTCTCGCCGACCTGGTGACCGGCGCGCCCGACGCGTTGCAATCCGGACGCGGCACTGGGGGGAGCCTCGACCTGGATGACCAGGTCGACGGCGCCCATGTCGATGCCGAGTTCGAGGCTGCTGGTGGCGACCACACAGCGCAGAAGGCCGGATTTGAGTTCGTCCTCCACCTGGGCGCGCTGCTCTTTCGAGACCGAGCCGTGGTGGGCCTTGGCGAGGATCGGCTCGGCGCCGGCGGTCGTGCCCGCTTGCGCCATCATGGCCGCGGGCACCGCCGGCTCGGGCAACTCGACGCCCAGGCGCTCGGCGTAGATCTCGTTGAGCCGACCGGTGAGTCGCTCGGCCAGACGGCGGGAGTTGGCGAACACGATCGTGGACCGGTGGGCCAGGATGCGGTCGACGATCGCTTCTTCGACGTGCGGCCAGACCGACCCCGTCACCTCGGTGTTCTCGGAGCCTTCGGCGAACCAGTCCTCTCCCGCGGCAGGCGGCGCCTCGGCCCCGGGAGGAGGGGGCGGGTTGAGCATGTCATCGACGGGGACGACGACGGAGAGGTCGTAGGCCTTCGTCGAGCGGGGGGCGACGATGTCGACGGGTGCCGCCCCGCCGAGGAAGCGCGCGACCTCGTCGATGGGGCGCACTGTGGCCGAGAGCCCGATGCGCTGCGCCGGACGATAGGCCGGACCCTTCGGATTCTCCAGCGCGTGGGTGCGCCGCAGCGTCTCGAGGCGCTCGAGGCTGACCGCGAGGTGAGCGCCGCGCTTGGTGGCCGCGACCGCGTGCACCTCATCGATGATGACGGTGTGCACGCCCCGCAGGGTGTCACCGGCCTGGCTGGTGAGCATCAGGTAGAGCGACTCGGGGGTGGTGATCAAGATGTCGGGCGGGTCGGTGACGAGCTTGCGGCGGTCGCTCGAGGTGGTGTCGCCCGAGCGCACGCCGACGGTGACCGTGGGCACGGCGAGCCCGAGCCGCCGCGCCGACTGGCCGATGCCCACGAGGGGCGAGCGGAGGTTGCGTTCGACGTCGACGCCCAGCGCCTTCAGTGGCGAGATGTAGAGCACCCGGGTGCGTGGTTCGGGGGTCGACTTCACCGTCGTCTTCGCACCGCGGGGGCGTTTGACCGTCGGTCGGGCAGCGGCCGCTTCGCGCGCCAGGGTCGCCGGGTCGTTGAAGACGCGGTCGATCGCCCAGAGGAACGCCGACAGCGTCTTGCCGGACCCGGTGGGTGCGACGACGAGTGCGTTGCGGCCGGCCGAGATGGCCTCCCAAGCGCCTTTCTGAGCGCTCGTGGGCAGCGCGAACGCCCCGCGGAACCAGTCTTGGGTCGCGGGGCCGAATCGGTCGAGCACATCGCTCATCCCTCCATTTTCTCCCGCCCCTCCGACATCGGGGCGGGATTGACGGCTCGCCCCCACGGGGGAGGGCGATCTCCCTCGTGTGGGGGACGTTTCGCGGGAGCACGGCTCCTAGGGTCGACGTATGAACAAGCGCATGAGTCCAGCGGGGCGGCGGGCCGCGATCGTCTCCTTCATCGGATTGGGGTGCGGCCTCGTCCTCGGGATGGCGCTGTGGCTGACGACGGCTCAACTCGCGCTCAGCGTGAGCGTCGGAGCCGCGGTGGGCCTGCTTCTGTCGGGTTCGGCCGTAGCTGTCAAACGGAGCGAGCGATGAAGCCCAACACGTCCGGCAGCTGGGGCGCCGGTATCGCGATCGGGCTGGGGATCGGCGTCGCGATGGGCGCCGCCCTCGGCAACATCGGCATCGGGATCGCGATCGGTGCCGGCTTGGGCGTCGCCTTCGGCATCGCGTTGAGCGAGGCGGCGAAGAATCAATCGCGTCGCGGACGGGACGGCGGATCGGACGGGGGCGCGGTCGCGAGCGGTGACGGTTCGCCCGGTCGTGATGGCGACGGCGGCGCAGGCGGCAGCACTCCGGATCCGAGCCCGAGTGACAGCCCCGACAGCGGCAGTCCCTACAGTGGCAGCTCGGACAGCGGCGGCTCAGACGGCGGCGGCGGAGACGGCGGCGGGGGCGGCGACTGAGAAGGCGGATGCTGCGTCGCGGGCCCGCGCGTCAGGCCGGAGCGGCGCCCGCACGGCGTGCGGGGTCGGTGAGCCGGGCCATGAGGGCGACCGTCGCCCGCCGGCTGATGAAGCGGCCGAGGGTCGACGCGAGCCGGTTCGATACCCCATCGACCACACTCGGCCCGGGGTGGCGGCGATCGAGGTGCCTCAGCGCGGTGGTCACGACATCGTCGGGCGTGCGCATGCGCGCCCCGGCCGTCGCATCATCCGTGCCGACCACGCTGTTGAACTCGGTGCTCGTCGCCCCGGGGGACAGCGCGAAGACGGTGACGCCCGTGGGGCGCAACTCGGCCCACAGCGACTCGGTGAAACTCAAGACGAACGCCTTGGCCGCTCCGTAGACGGCCATTCGAGGCGTCGGCGCGTACGCGGCCACGCTGGCCACGTTGATGACGAACCCGTCGCCGGCCTCGATCACATCGGGCAGGAACGCCGCGGTCACCTGCACCGGAGCGGTGACATCGACGGCGATCTCCTCCGCCGCGACACCGGGCGCCATCTCGGCGAACGGACCGAAGGAGCCGAACCCCGCGTTGTTGACCAGGCTCGTGACGCGCAGACCCGCTCCGACGACGGCGTCATGCAGGTCGATGCCCGCCGTGGGCGAGCCGAGGTCCTGCATGAGCGAGGTGACCCGCACGGGATGGGCCTGTTCGAGTTCCCGAGCCAGAGCGTGGAGGCGGTCCTCTCTCCGCGCCACGAGCACGAGGTCGGCGCCCCGCGCGGCGAACGCCCGGGCGAAGGCCGCCCCGATGCCCGAGCTCGCGCCGGTGATCAGAACGGTCTGGGAACGGTAGTCGATGGTCGGCATGCGGGCTCCTGGGATCGGGATGGGGGTCTGCACGGTACGCCAGTCTGGCACTGAGTGTCAACGCGGCATCACGGGTTAGAGTGGCACCATGACCGTCGAGCCGTCGCTGTGGCAGCGATCCCGCCAGGCCGCCTACCGCGAGATCGCGGCCGTGGCGATGGGCCTCTTCCTCGACCAGGGTTTCGAGCAGACCACGATCGATCAGATCGCGGCCGCCGCAGGCATCTCGCGCCGGTCGTTCTTCCGTTACTTCGGCACCAAGGAAGACATCGTGCTCGGCGACCTCGCGCAGCAGGGACTCCTCGTGCAGGAAGCGCTCGAGGCGGTGCCGTTGTCCGTCGGACCGTGGGAGGCGATCCGCTCCGCCCTCGGCGCGGTCGACGCGCTCGCGGTCGAGGAAGGTGTCACGCTTCGCATCGCGCGGATGATGTACGAGACGCCCTCGTTGCGGGCGCGCAGCATCGAGAAGCACCTCCATTGGCAGGCGCTCCTCGTGCCGAACATCCGACGCCGACTCGGTGTCGACGATGCGGTCCCCGATCCGACGGCGGACGCGATCGTGGCGAGCGCTATCGCCTGCCTCGACGTCGCGGGCGAGACCTGGCTGCGGGAGGGGGGACGGGCAGACCTCGCCGACCTCTACGACCACACGGTCGCGGGGCTGAAGGCGTCGTTCGCCTGAATCAGACGGTGTCCGCGAGGCGCAGGTCGAGGAACGCGCGTACGTCGGCGAGTTCTTGCTCCGAAACGCTGTGCGTGAGCCCCGGGTAGACCCGGCCGCTCAGCTCGGAGTGGCCGGGAAGCCAGTCGACGGTGTGCGCCACGAGAGCCGGGGGGATGACGTCGTCGCGCGTGCCGCGGCCCCAGAACACCGGCGGGCGTCGTGCGGCGAGCACCGCATCACCGGGGAGGGGTCCGGGCGCGACGTAGCCCGACAGGTTCACGGCGAAGGCGAAACGTTCGGGGGCCACGCGCAGCGCCTGCAGCGACACGGCCCCGCCCTGGGAGAACCCCAGGAGGCCGACGAACGGCGCTTCGTCCACAGCATCCACCCACTCGATGAGTCGCTCGGCCGCGGGCGTGACGTTGGCAGCACTGCGTGGGTCGAACCCGTCGAGGGCGTACCAGGAGAAGCCGGGGGAGGGGAAAGGCGGGGCCAGCGGCGCGCGCACTGCGGCCACGACGAAGTCGTCGGGGAGGTGCGGGACGAGGCCGAAGAGGTCGTCTTCGTTCGAGCCGTAGCCGTGCAGCAGCACCAGTAGCGGCCGACCGGCCCGCTCGCCGCGCTCGGCCGACCAGCGGACGACATCGGCATCGAGAGGTGGCGACTCGGTCATGCGCTCAGTTTCGCAGGAGCCCCCGACGTTGCAACACAAACGCGCACCTCTTGATATACAAGGAGCATGCCCGTGCGCACACCCGACCCCGAACCCGGCGACAACGGCGACGACACGCCCCGCGATCCGCTCGGCGCCGCGTCGTTCGGCAAGAGCAGCGGCGGCACGTCGAACCCGGGATGGCTCAGCGATGTCGAGCTCACCGAAGTCCGGCGCCGGCTGCCGATGCTGTACGTCGAGGCGCTTCCGGTGCGGACGGACGGCATGGGCCAAGTCGCCCAGGTCGGGATCCTGCTGCGCGCGACCCCGGTCGGCGAGATGACCCGCACCCTGGTCTCGGGCCGCGTGCGTTATGGCGAGAGCGTGCGCGACGCGTTGTTCCGCCACCTCGAGAACGACCTCGGTCCGATGGCCTTCCCCTTGCTGCCTCCGCAGCCGGCGCCCTTCACGGTGGCGGAGTACTTCCCGATGCCGGGCCTCAGCGCGTTCCACGACGATCGTCAGCACGCGGTGTCGCTCGCGTTCGTCGTGCCGGTCACCGGCACCTGCGAGCCGCGTCAGGACGCACTCGAGGTCACGTGGCTCTCGCCCGAGGAGGCAGCATCCGATGCCCTCTCCGCCGAGATGGAGGGCGGTCGGGGCACCCTCATCCGCTTGGGCCTCGCCAGCGTCGGCGCGCTGCGGTAGTCAAGGGTGCTCGACGCGACCCGACCGACGGCTAGGGTCGCACCATGAGCACACCCCAGTCTTCGCGCAGCGGCCTCTCGATCGTCCTGTTCACCATCGCCGCCGTCATCAGCGTCGGACTCAGCGTGCTCTACTTCGTCGAGATCGGCATCGGGGTGGGCTCGCCCGCCGGATCGTGGATCGGCGGGTTCCTCTGGGGGGCGATCGCGATCGTGAACGTCATCCTCATTGTGGTGCGCGTTCGGCGCTGAGGGGCTGGTGCGCGTTCGGCGCTGAGGTGCGGGTGCGCGTTCGGCGCTGACCGCTCAGACAGCGCGCGAGGTCTCCTGCGCGATCGCGGCGAGGAACGCGTCGATGTCTTCCTCGGTCGTGTCGAAGCTGCACATCCACCGCACTTCGCGGCGTGCTTCGTCCCAGTCGTAGAAGCGGAAGCTCTCACGGAGGCGATCGGCCACGCCCTCGGGAACGGTCGCGAAGACGCCGTTCGCCTGGGTCGGCTGGGTGAGTTCGACGCCGCGGATCGAGCCGTCCGCGATCCCCGCCTCGACACCGGCCCGGAGGCGCTGGGCCATCGCGTTGGAGTGGCGGGCATTGCGCAGCCAGAGGTCGCCCTCGAGCAGCGCGATCAGCTGCGCCGAGACGAAGCGCATCTTGCTCGACAGCTGCATGTTGAGCTTGCGCAGGTACGTGAGACCTTCGGATGCTGCGGGGTCGAGCACGACGATCGCTTCGCCGATCATGGCCCCGTTCTTCGTGCCGCCGAAGCTGAGGACATCGACGCCGACGTCGCGGGTGAAGGCGCGCAGCGGCAGATCGAGGGAAGCGGCCGCGTTCGCGATGCGGGCGCCGTCCATGTGCACGCGCATGCCGAGCGAGTGGGCGTGATCGCAGATCGCGGCCAGTTCCTCGACGGAGTAGAGGGTGCCCAGTTCGGTGGACTGCGTGATCGACACGACGAGCGGCTGCGCGCGGTGCTCGTCGCCCCAGCCCCACGCTTCGCGGTCGATGAGCTCGGGGGTGAGCTTTCCGTTGTCGGTCGGCACGGTGAGTAGCTTGATGCCGGCGACGCGTTCGGGTGCCCCGCCCTCGTCGACGTTGATGTGGGCGGTGGCCGCGGTGACCACGGCGCCCCACCGCGGCAGCATGGACTGCAGGCCGACGACGTTTGCTCCGGTGCCGTTGAACACCGGGAAGACCTCGACCCCCTCGCCCAGCTGTTCGGCGAAGACGGCCCGCAGCCGCTGGGTGTACTGGTCTTCGCCGTACGCGACCTGGTGGCCGCGGTTGGCGGCGACGATGGCGTCGAGCACCTCGGGGTGCACACCGGAGTAGTTGTCGGAAGCGAAGCCGCGAACGGTCGGGTCGTGGAGGGTCGTCACGAGATGCCAGCCTAGTTCCGCGCGGGGCTGTGGCTTCCCGCCGACCGATGCTGACGCATGGACCGATGGTGCATGTCGGAAGCCCTCGGTACCCTGCCCGTATGTCCGGCCCGCAGCAGCCCGAGACGCCCTCCCCGGAGGGCGCCGCGTTCGAGCCGCCACCGGGTGCGGCCCGCACGTTCGCGCACATCCTGGTCAACACCGCGGTGGCCAACGTCACGACGAGCTTCCTCTGGTTCGCCCTGACCTTCTGGGTCTACATCGAGACGCAGTCGGTGCTGGCGACCGGGATCATCGGTGGCGCCTACATGCTGATGCTCGCGTTCTTCGCGATGCTCTTCGGCTCGATCGTCGATCGGCATCGCAAGCACCGCGTGATGGTGTTCTCCGCGCTCCTCACCCTCGCGGCATTCTCGCTCGCGGGGGTCTTGTATCTCCTGTTCCCGGAATCCGCGTTGCTCGATCTCGGTGGACCGTGGTTCTGGGTGTTCTCCGCCGTCATCCTGTTCGGCTCGGTCATCGAGAACATGCGCAACATCGCGCTGTCCACGGTGGTCACGTTGCTCACCCCGGTCGAGCGTCACGCGAACGCCAACGGACTGGTCGGCACGGTGCAGGGGATCGCGTTCATCGTCACGAGTGTCTTCAGCGGCCTCGCGATCGGGTTCTTGGGGATGGGGTGGACCCTCGCGATCGCCATTGGGCTGACCCTCGTCGCCCTCGTGCACCTGCTGTTCCTCGACATACCCGAAGCGCAGCCGAAGCGCGAGGGCGGGCACGCGTCGGCGATCGACCTGAAGGGCAGCATCGCCGCGATCGCGGCGGCGCCGGGGCTGTTCGCGCTGATCATCTTCTCGACGTTCAACAACCTCATCGGCGGGGTCTACATGGCGCTCATGGACCCCTACGGACTCACGCTGTTCAGCGTGCAGATGTGGGGCATCGTCTTCGGGGTCGCCTCCACCGGTTTCATCATCGGCGGCATCGTCATCGCGAAATTCGGTCTCGGGAAGAACCCCATCCGCACGATGCTGCTCGTCGTGGCCGCGATGGGTGTGCTCGGCGCCGTCTTCACGCTGCGCGAGTGGTGGTGGCTGTATGCCGTCGGCACCTGGCTGTACATGGCACTCGTGCCCGCGGTCGAAGCATCCGAGCAGACCGTCATCCAGAAGGTCGTGCCGTTCCAGCGGCAGGGCCGGGTGTTCGGTTTCGCGGCGGCGTTCGAATCGGCGGCCGCTCCCGTCACGGCGTTCCTGATCGCCCCGATCGCCGAGTTCCTGATCATCCCCTACATGGACGGCGAGGCAGGTCGTGCCGCGTGGGGCTGGGCTCTGGGGGAGGGGAGTGCGCGGGGGATCGCGCTCGTTTTCCTCTTCACCGGAGGAGCGATGGTCGTCATCGCGCTCGCGGCGTTCACGACGCGGTCGTACCGCATCCTCTCGGCGCAGTACGCGCAGGCACCCGATGACGTCGACGCCGCCGCCCCGTCTTCGACGGACGAAGAGGTTCCCGCCGAGCAGCCGGCGCGGGGCTCCGAGTCGCCCCGCTGATCGGTCCTGCTGATCCGCCCCGCTGATCCGCCCCTGGACGTCAGTCGACGATCGGTTCGAGTTCGACCACGACGTCGTTCCACTCCTCGGCGTCGTCGTCCCACAGCGCGATGAACGCGTCGGCGAGGGCCGTCTCGAGACCGGCGAGGCTCTTCACGCGGAAGATGACGGATGCTGCTGAAAGCGGCGCCTGCGCATCCCGGGCGGCTTTCGAGTAACCCTGCGCGACGGCTCGCGTCCACGCCTCGCTCGCCGCCTTGACCGCCGCGTAGTTCGCGCCGCCCGCGAGGGGGCGCTGCACCGCCGGGGAGGAGACGATCGCGAGCCGTCCGGCGGCCGAGGCGCGCAGATCGGCGTCGAAGGCCCGGCTCACGTGTCGAAGCGCGGTGAACGACCGCTCGAGGAAGGCGTAGTCCTCGTCACTCTGCCCGGCGAGTCCGCCGCCACCGCGCCATCCGCCGACGAGGTGGAGAAGGCCGTCGATCGGTCCCTCCGAGGCGTGCAGGCGCGCGGCGAGGGCATCGACCGCGGCCGCTTCGGTCAGGTCGCAGGCCTCGACCTGCACCCCGGGGATCGTCGTTTCGATCTCGGTGAGGCGAGCGGGGTCGCGCCCGACCACCACCACCCGCGCCCCGGCATCGAGGAGTGCGCGCGCGACCGTTCGTCCGGCATCGCTCGTGCCGCCGGCGAGCACGACCAGCCGCCCCTGGACCAGTTCGGTCTCCGGCTCGGCGTCGGGATCAGGCTCAGGCGCGGTGTCCGGCGAAACGTCGTCGTTCATCGCCTCAGTCTTCCGCAGCGCGGTCGCGGTGCCAAGGTCGCCCGAGCGCCGAGAACTCGTGCGGGCGGGTCGAACCCCACCCGGCTCGCCCGCACGAGGACACCGATCAGTCGTCGGAAGCGCGGATCCCCTCGGTGGAGGCGATCACGGTGCGCATCTTCTTCTCGAGCGCTTCGTAGAACATCGACAGCGGGAACTCGTCGTCGAGCACGGCGTCGGTGAACCCCTTCGGCGCTCCGGCGAGCACATCGAGGGGGAGTCCTCGCGCCCAGGCCGAGGCCGGGTGCGGTTCGAGCGAGCCGCGCACGAGTTCGTAGGCCGCGAGCCAGTGCGCCGTCTTGGGGCGGTCGATCGAGCGCCAGTACAGTTCGTCGATCGCGTCGCCGAGGGCGACGACCGCGTCGGGCACTTCGTCCCAGTCGAACGTGAGGGCGGTGTCGGTCCAGTGCAGCACGCCCCGCTGGTGCAACCACGCGAACAGCAGCTGAGCGCCGACGCCGTCGTAGTTGCGCACCCGCGACCCGGTGATCGCGAAGCGGAAGATCCGATCGAAGATGACCGCGTACTGCACGAGGGCGGCGTGCTCGAGCATGCTGAGCTCGGCAGCATCCACCTGTTCCCCGTCGTCGACCCGGGCCTGCAGGCGGCGCTCGATCGCGACGCACTCGCGGAACGCGGTGAGATCGCACCGCAGCTCCTCGAGCGAGTACAGGAAGAAGGGCATGCGCTGCTTGATCATGAACGGATCGAAGGGCAGATCGCCGCGCATGTGGGTGCGGTCGTGGATGAGATCCCACATCACGAAAGTGCGCTCGGTAAGCGCCTGATCCTCCAGCATTCGGGCCGCAGCTGTGGGCAGCTCGAGCTTGGTGATCTCGGCCGCTGCCTTCACGACGCGTCGGTAGCGCGCGGCTTCGCGGTCCTGGAAGATCGCGCCCCAGGTGAACGAGGGGATCTCGCGCATCGCGACGGTCTCGGGGAAGAGCACCGCCGAGTTCGTCTCGTAGCCGGGGGTGAAGTCCACGAGGCGGAGGGAGACGAACAGCCGGTTGCTGTACTCCTCCTCCAGACGCTCGATGAACTCGGGCCAGATCGTCTCCACGATCAGGGCTTCCACGTGCCTATCGCGCGAGCCGTTCTGCGTGTACATCGGGAAGACGACGAGATGGCGAACGCCGTCGACCCGTTGCAGCTGGGGCTGGAAGGCCACGAGCGAGTCGTAGAAGTCGGGAACGCCGAACCCCTCTCGCTGCCAGCGGGTGAAGTCGACGACGGATGCTGCGAGGTACTCGGCATCGCCGGGGAAGCGCGGGGAGAGCTCGGCGATCGCGGTGACGATGGCGTCGACGAGATCGGCGGCGGCCGGGTGATCGTCGGCGTCGGGGACCGAGCCGTCGGAAGCCTGCAGGGACTGCAGCGCGGTGGCCGCTGCCTTCACCGAGAGCCAGGCGTCACTCGTCTCGACCTCGTCGGCCGGGAGGGCGGAGGTGTCCTCCACGACCTCGGGTTCGCCGATGATGCTTTTTCCTCCGAGAAGGGTGTGCGATGCGGGCATGGGAACCTCCGATCACGAGGGTTCGGGCCGGGCCGCCGAAGCGACTCCGGCGGCTTCGACGGGATGCCCGTCCAGAGTATCGGCGTCGACCTGCTGGCGGGGGCCGCCGCGATCAGCTCGGCTGTCGCGGGGAGCGGAGCTTGGCGGTGAGAGCGCGCAGCTGCTCGAGTTCGACGTCGCTGAGGCGCGACATCCGCTCGGCGATCGAGGCGCCGTGCGCCGTGGCGATGCGTCGGAAGGTGGCCGTGCCCTGCTCGGTGGAGCGCACGAGGGTGCCGCGCCCATCGTCGGGGTCGGGACATTTCGCGAGCAGCCCGCGCGCAACCATCCGGTCGACCAGCCGCGAGACGCTCGGCTGGCTGATGAGCATGTTGGCGGTGACATCCCGCAGGCGCGCGGTCATCTCTTCGCTGCGGGTGACCGTCAGCAGCACGTCGTACTCGGCCTGCGACAGTCCGGTGTCGGCGAAGTCGCCGCGCAGTTCCTCGAACACCTCGTGCTGTGCGCGGAAGAGGCTCTCCCACGCCTCCACGGCGAGGCGACGATCGGTCATCCCCTCAGCGTACGGTGCTGGCGCCGTGGGGACCGCGAGACGGATGCTGAACGCCGAGCGGTTCGCTCACCGGAACACCTGTCCATGAGTAGCACATCGAGGTAACGGGCTCCTTCACCCGCTGTCCACCGGGGGCGCGTGCACGGTTCACCTACGGGTCGTGCGGCATTCGTACGGTAAGCGGGTTTGCTTCTCTCCCCCGGAAAGCTTGGTCGTTCGTGCACGTTCCCCGTTCCCTCCCCGCAGTCGGCATCGTCGTCGCACTGCTCTCCACTCTCGCTGTCGCCCCCGCGGCCGTCGCAGCCCCCGCCGCGGCACCGCCGGTTATCGTCACCGAGATCCTCGGCGACACGGTCGGTGTCGACACCTACGAATACTTCGAGGTGCGCAACACCACCGGCGCGTCCATCGACCTCGCGGCGCAGGGCTTCACCTTCGCGTACTCGAAGGTCGACTCGGCCGACCGCACCGGGGACACCCCGCTCGTTGCAGAGCCCCTGGTGCTGGCGGCGAATGAGACCGCCGTGCTGTGGGTGAGCTACACCACCACCTCCCTCGACTCCTTCGCGCACAGTGTGGACGAGTTCCGCGCCTACCACTCCGTTCCCGCCACGACCCAAGTGGTCCGAGTGACGGGACAGGCCGGTATCGCGAACGATGGCGAGAGGGCCATCCGCGTGCTGCAGAACAACGCGCTCGTGTCCTGGTCCTACGTGCCGAAGGGCGCGATGGGCGCCGATCTCGCCGCTCAGTTCCGCCTCCCCGCGGACGCCGCCGATCTCGGTCTCGACGTGCTCGCCACCGACGCGCCGCGCTCGCCGGGCGTCGTGGCCCCTGAGGCACTCGTTCGCCCGGTCGCCGAGCCCGAACCGCAGCCCGAACCCCAGCCCGGAGCGGCGAAGGACTGGCCGCTGATCGTGACCGAGATCGCGCCCGACAGCGTCGGCGATGACAACTTCGAGTATTTCGAGGTGCACAACCCCACGAGCGAGGCCATCGACCTCGCTGCCGACGGCTTCTCGTTCTCCTACATCTACGTCGACACCGACGACCGCGCGAAGGACATCGCTCTCACCGTCGCCGAGCCGACCACGATCGGCGCCGGCGAGACGGTCGTCTTCTGGGTGAGCTATGCCAGCGGCAAGGTGGATTCGTTCGCCAAGACCGTCGATGAATTCCGCGCGCAGTCCGCCACTCCCGCCGAGACCCGCGTCGTGCGCGTCACCGGACAGGCCGGAATGGCCAACACCGGACCGCGGGGCATCCGCGTGCTTCAGAACAACGCGATCGTCAGCTGGTCGACCTACGCCCGGACGGTCACCGCCGCCGGTCAGAGCGCGCACTTCCGCCTCCCGGGCGACGTCAACGACCGGGGCCTGGAGATCCTCGCCGAGCCGGCCGCGCCTTCACCGGGCGTCGTGGCACCGGAGGCGCTCGAGGGGCTCGCGTTCGACCCGCAGCCCGACCCCACGGTGGTCACGGCTCCGCTGCAGGTGACCGAGGTGCTGCCGGATTCGAAGATCAACCTGGGCGGCAGCGACGCCTTCGAGTTCATCGAGGTCTACAACGCCAACAGCACGCCGATCGACTTCTCGGACTACTCGATCAACTACCTGTACCCCGACACGAGCACCGCCACCCTGTGGCCCGCGGTGCCGGCGAACGTCGTGATCCCCGGTGGCGAGACGCTCGTCTTCTGGATCAAGAACGGTGGCAACGCCGCGCTCGGGGAGGCGGAATTCAACGCCGCCTTCGGCAGCTCGCTGACGATGGGGAAGAACCTCGTTGAGATCACCAGCGCCGGGATGGCGAACGGAAGTGCGCGCGGCGTCGAGGTCATCACCAACACCGGTCACTCCGTCAGCCGCTCGTACTACAACATGAACCTGCCGACCGATGATGTGCAGCCGGATCTGGGCATCCGCTACGTCGCCGGCGCAGAAGACCCCTCGTTGGCGGAGATCGTCGACCTGGCTCCCGCGACGCCCGGCGTCGTCCAGGAGGATCAGGTGCCCGCGGGTCTGCAGATCGTCCCGGCCGACACGATTGCGCCGACGATCACCGACCGCACGCCGGCGGCGATCGACCCTGCCGCCGACTTCCTCATCTCGTTCGCGATCGCCGACAACGTCGACGCGCGCACCGCCACCATGACGCTGCGCAACGATGTCGACGCGACCCCGCTCACCATCAACCTCACCGACAGCGGTGACGGTACCTACACCTACGAGGTACCGGCGGTCGATCTCATCGGCAAGAGCTGGTACGAGTACTCCGTCGTCGTCAGCGACGGCACCAACGACACCAGCCTCGCCACGACGCGCGTGGGGGTGACCGGGGTCGACACCTCCCCGGTGCGCCTGAACGTGACCGACGGCCAGTTCGTCTCCGGGTCCACGGACATCATCGCGGGAGGCGAGAACTACCCCTCGACGGTCGAGCTCTCCATCGGCGATGACACCGTCGACACGGCTCCGAGCCTCGAGCGTGCCCCGGTGTTCGCATTCCAGGTCTCGGGCGTCAACTTCTACTTCAAGAACGGCGTCCTCGTGGGTGACGGCCCGCGCGCCGAGCGCGACGTGCTGCGCATCTTCGACAACACGATCACCTCCTGGGAGACCCTGAGTACCGCGGTGCCGCTCGAGTACACCAAGCAGGGCGACGACCTCGTGGTCAGCGTCTGGGCGGGCACCAAGAAGGCTCCGGAGATCGACCTCGGCGAGAACAACGACGACTTCGACATCCGCACGCTTCGACTCGTGCTGCCCGATGGTCGCACCCTCACCCCCACGGGCTACGACGACCCTTCTCGGGTGCTTGGCATGGGTGACAGCGTCAACGCGTCCAACGGCTCCACGGGGAAGTACGACTACTTCGACGCGCGATTCACGCTGCCCGACGACGCGTTCTCCGCGGTCACCCACGTGTGGGACACCACCAAGACGCAGGACGGCCCGGTGCGGGTTCGCGCGATCGACGGCACGCAGACCGCGACGCGCACCGTCACGGTGGACAACACCGCGCCGGTGATCAGCTCGACGATTGTCGACGGAAGCGAGTATCAGGGTCAGATCGACATCAACGCGACAGTCGTCGACGCCGGGTCCGGTGTCGCCGACGGTTCGATGGTCGCGACCCTCGATGGCGCCGCGATCACGCTGCCCTACACGACCTCGTCGGTGACGCTGCCCGCCGGACAGCACGAGCTGTCGATCACGGCCACCGACAAGGTCGGCAACGTGGCCACGTCGAAGGCGGTCTTCACGACCTTCGAAGAGCAGCCGACCGGCACGATCCTCGCCCCCGCCGAGGGTGCTGAGGTGGAAGCCGGGAACGTCACCCTTCAGGCGCAGGTCACCGACCCCACCGACGACAAGCTGGACGTGTCGTTCCTCGAGGGCCGCCGGCTCGATCTCGCCGACGGTGAGGTGGCGACGAGCGCCGGCACGGTCAACGACGCGCTCGACGTTCAGCGCGACCAGCCCACGACGATCTCGAGCGAGCAGCTGCAGCAGCTGGCCGCCGTCGACGGGGTGAGCACGGACGTGTCATCCGACGAGGAGTTCCCCTACCAGGTCTTCGACCTGAACACCGGGGACATCACCCCCGGTTCCCAGGTGCGCGCCACGTGGTCGGGCCGCGCGAACGCCGACGCGACGGTGCTGCTGTACGCGATGCGCGCCGATGGTTCGGGCTGGGACGAAGTCACCCGTCACGTCGCGACCGCCGACGACGAGCAGTTCACCCTCACGGGCGTCATCGACGCGGCGACCTACGCGGTCGACGGCAAGGTGCGGATGCTGGTGCAGCACTCCGAGGGATTCGCGGGCGAGAATCTCAGCAACCGCGACACGGCTGTCACTCCGCACAACGCGGAGGATGTCGCCCGCTCGGACTACGACTTCACGTTCGGATGGGAGTCGGACACGCAGTACTACAACGAGAACACGATGCCCGGTGACCCGTTCAAGCACCAGAAGGCCATCCACTCGTACCTTCTCGATCAGCGTGACGAATTGAACCTGCAGTACCTGTTCCACACCGGCGACATCGTCGATGACTGGGATCAGGAGTACCAGTGGAAGGACAACGCCGACCCGCAGTACCAGCGTCTGGATGACGCCGACCTCCCGTACGGCGTGCTGGCCGGAAACCACGACGTAGGTCACGAGCTGGAGGATTACAGCGCTTACAGCACCTGGTTCGGTGAAGACCGGTTCGCGGACAACCCCTGGTACGGCGGCAGCTACGAGGACAACCGCGGTCACTACGACCTGATCTCGGCCGGCGGCATCGACTTCATCATGGTGTACCAGGGATGGGGCCCGGACGACGCGGAGATCGCGTGGATGAACGAGGTGCTCGCGCAGCACCCCGACCGCGTCGCGATCATCGCTCAGCACGAGTTCATCCTCACGACCGGCGGTCTGGGCGAGATCCCGCAGCGGATCCTCGACGAGGTCGTCGCCACGAACCCCAACGTCAAGATGGTGTTCTCCGGGCACTACCACGATGCGCTCACCCGCACCGATTCGTTCGATGACAACGGTGACGGGGTCAACGACAGGGACGTGTTCTCGCTGCTGTTCGACTACCAGGGACTGCCCGAGGGGGGCCTCGGCTACCTGCGGCTGCTGCACTTCGACAACGAGGGCGAGCGCATGATGGTGCGCACCTACTCGCCGTCGCTCGACGTGTACAACTCGGATGACCTCAACCTGCTCGCCGAGGGTGCCGACCCGTACGCGAACCAGGAGTTCGAGCTCACGTACGACCAGCTCGGCATCGAGCCCGGCGTTCGCACACTCGGTACCGATGCCTTCACCGCCGAGATCCTGACGACGAACGAGATCGCCGCGTTCCCGCAGGTGAACAGCCCCGCCGTCCTCACCGCCACGTGGCCGCTCGCCGAGCTAGGCGATCGCGGCTGGTATGTGAAGACGACCGACCCGTACGACGCGGTCGACTACTCGCCGGTCAGCATGTTCTCGGTGATCGCCGCCGCGGAGCCCGGAACGGGTGGGCCCGGATCCGGTGAGCCAGGAACGGGTGGGCCCGGTTCGGGTGGGCCCGGTTCAGGTGAGCCGGGGACCGGAACGCCGGGTGACCCCGGTTCGGATGTGCCCGGCACGGGCGACGACGGCGAAGGAGATCCGGATGCTGCCGGCCAGCCCGCGGGCGGAGCGGACAGCGATCTCGCGACCACGGGTGGTGAGTTCACCGCTGTCGTGCCCTGGGTGTTCGGGGCAGCCGGACTCACGCTGCTCGGGGCGCTCCTCGTGCTGATGCGCCGACGTCGGGCGCAGAACTCCTAGGTGCGAACAGCGGATGCGGCGGGCTCTCACGGGCACGCCGCATCCGCTTTTCGCGCGGCCCCCACCGACCGGTGGCTTCGCTACGTTGGGGGCATGCACACGCAACCGCATGCCGAGGGTGCGCCGCACCAGCCTCCCTCCGTGCACGTACGCGCGTTCCTGACCTGGCTCGTGATCTTCCCCGAAGTCACGTTGGTCAACGGGCTGCTGTCGCCGTCGGAGCCCCTGGGATCGATCGTCCTGAGGTCCCTCATCGTCACGCTGGCGGTCATCCCCCCGGCGGTCTACCTCTTCGTTCCCCTGCTGCTCAAGGCGTGGGTGCGTATCGCCGACGCTAGAACGGCGCGGGGTCGGGCTCGGTGACGTGACCGGTGGGGCTGGAGTACGTGAGCCGGCCCGTGTCGTCGTCGACCGAGATGTGCCAGAGCGAGCCGTGTTTCAAGCGATGGTGCGGTTCGCACTCGGGGGCGAGGTTGGTGTCTCTCGTCGTGCCCCCGAATTGCCAATCGATCACGTGATCCATGTCGCATTCCCGGGCCGGCCTCGAACATCCCGGGGTGATGCAGGTGGGATGCTGCGTGCCGAGCCATCGTCGGAGTGCCGCTGACACGCGATACGTCGTGCGATCCACGTCGAGCACGGTTCCGGTGATCGGGTGGGTGAGGATCCGCACCCACGAGGACGCCTCCCCGGCGAGGCGGCGCGCGGTATCCAGGTCGATGGGACCGTAGCCGTCGAGCGTGGCCGGTTCTTCGCTCTCGCCGAGCAGGCTCAGTACCGGGACGGTGATGGCGACCGAGGGCTTCGACCGCGAAGCCTTGCCGGCGTCCGACGCCTCGGTCGACCCCGTGGTGAGGAGGTCTGCGAAGGCGTCGGCGCGCAACTGTGCGAGGGTGCGGGTCTCGTCGCTCGCGTCGTGAAGGTGGCGCGCGATCGCATCCAATCGTCCCATCGCCGCGTGCGCGTCGGCCGCGGGGAGGATCGCGGTCAGGGTAGCCATGCCATCGAGCTCGGGCATGACCCAGACGCGGCGGTCCTCCGCCGCGCGGCGCGCGCGCACCTCGATCGACTCGCGGTGCACCCGCTCCCGGGCCGCACGCGCGGTGACGCGGAACTTGGCAGGGGTCAACACCGAGCCCACGGCCGTCACGGTGTCGTCGAACGCCGCCCACGCCTCGGGGCCATCATCGGGAAGGGAAGAGGCGAACTCCGCCGCGGTGGTCGCGTTGCGCTCGTCGACGTCGCCCGCCACGAATGTCGCCCACAGCCTCGGGCACCGCTGCCGCAGCGCATCAGCCACGTGGCCGCGCGTGCGCACGGTCATCTCCGACAGGCGTAACCGGATCGCGACGTCGGCGACCGCAGCGCGAACCGCGAACTCCCGCCGTTCGGCACGCACGGTCGCGGCCGAACGTCTCCGCGGGTCCACCCACGAAGGGTCGAGGGTCGGATCCTGTCCCACCCAGGGTTCGGGAACCTCGGCCGCGTCACGGAGTACCCCCGCGATGACGCCGTACTGCTCGGCGATACTCGCTCGAGCAGATCGGGTGATCGCTTCGAGACGGTCGACCGCGTGATCATGCTCGACACCGGAGGTCACCGACCACGGCAGGGCGGGATCACGGTGCGGTTCCGACCACTCGTCGATGGGCCCCTCAGCATCCGACTCGTGCAACAACAGCTGGGCCGCAATCCAGGCCTCGTCGATCACCCACTCGGGAGGTTGCATCGACGGGTCTTTCGCCATGACACCAGCGTAGGGAGGGCCTCCGACATCGCCCGGCGAGCCGGAGGCCCCTCCGCTCAGCGCTGGTAGTACTGCGCGTTGGTCTCGGCGATGCCCACCGGCGAGCCGGCCGACCAGCCGCCGTCGACCACGAATTCCGAGCCGGTGGAGTAGCTGGCGTCATCGGAGGCGATGAACAGCACCATCTTGCTCACTTCTTCGGGCTGAGCCATCCGCTGGATCGCGACCTTACCGATGACGACCTCTTCACCCAGGGGTCCGAGGATCGGAGTGCGGATGTAGCCCGGGTGCACGCTGTTCACGCGGATGTTGTCGCTCGCGACCTCCATCGCGACGGCCTTGGTGAAGCCGCGGACCGCGAACTTGCTGGTGGTGTAGTCCGAGCTGAACGGCGTGGCGACGAGCCCCGCGAACGACGAGATGTTGATGATCGACCCAC
Source organism: Microbacterium hanjuni (assembly GCF_043556395.1). NCBI lineage: Bacteria > Bacillati > Actinomycetota > Actinomycetes > Micrococcales > Microbacteriaceae > Microbacterium > Microbacterium hanjuni. The sequence continues at coordinate 106,471 of NZ_JBIGIK010000002.1, read as the reverse complement.
CGCCGGCCTTCTTCATGGAAGGGATCGCGGCGCGGGTGCCGAGGAAGACGCCGTCCAGGTTGATGCTCAGGGTGCGCCGCCATCCGGCGAGCGTCGATGACTCCACCGGCGTGCCCGCTCCGCCGATTCCGGCGTTGTTGACCATCACGGACAAGGGGCCGAACTCTGCCTCGGCGAACTCGACGAACTCCGCCCACTGCGCCTCGTCGGCGACGTCGAGGTGGCGGTAGCGAGCACGATCGCCGAGCTCGTCGGCGAGCGCCTGGCCGGCCTCGTCGTTGACGTCGCCCAGCACGACGGATCCGCCTTCGGCGACGAAGGCGCGCGCGTGCGCTGCCCCCATTCCGCTGGCGCCGCCCGTGATCGCGATGGTCTTTCCGGTGAACCGCTCAGACATGTGCGTTCCTCTCTCGACCGCCCGCGGGTATGCATTTGGCAGTCTCTGCCAAAAGGGTACGCTCATCTCCATGCCCTCGACGCGATACGCCGATCAGAACCGGCTCGCGGTCTCAGGGCGCGTGACGCTCGCCTTCCTCTCGGAGGGGTACGCGACACCCGTGGCGCGCATCTGCGAACGGGCGGGAGTCGCGGAGCGCACGTTCTACCGGTACTTCCCGACGAAGGCCGAGGCCATCCGTCCGGTGCTCGAGCACGGCATCGACCTCGTCGCCGCAGAGTTGCGCGAGAACGAGGGAGGCGAACTCGAAGAGGTGCTCGTGGCCGCGTTCGCACGGTCGCTGTGGGGCGAGCGCGGGGTGACGACCGCGCGGCTCGTGCCGCTGATCCTCGCCGAGCCGGCTCTCTACGCGGTCTGGCTATCGACCATCCGTGCGTTCGAGGCGGCGCTGGGCCAGGCGATCCAGCCGTGGCTGCGGCGTCCGGTCAGCGACCTCGAGCGGCACGTGATCGCCGGGGTGCTGGTCACCGCGATGCGGATCTCCTTCGAGGAGAGCGCGGTCGAGGGAGCGGATGCTGTGAACGTCTACCGCTCTGCTCTGACGGCAGTGGATCTTCCCGCTCTGCTGTGGGGCAGGTCAGCGGGCAAAGAGTAGGGCCGGTCGGAGAGGCTTCCGGCCGGCCCTTGTCCCTTGCACCAAGAGTGTCCTGCAATCACATGTCGGTAGTTGTCACAGCAAAACAACTACCGTGCGATGACTCTATAACGGCGAGGTAACGAAAGGGAAGAGTTTCTCGTTATCTTTCTGTGATTCTTTCCAGGGGGAGGAAAGCGCCTGGTTTCCCGCGGGGAACGGTCGCTTCGAAGAGCTTCGTTCGGACATCGGAATCGCCGGAACAGGCCCGGAGTGAGCGCTGGCGAGCTGCCCGGCCACTCAGCCCATCCGCATACGATGAAGTCCAGAATGTCTCCCGATCAGCCGAAGAAGCTCCGCAGCGACGCCGCGGAGAATGCCGAGCGCGTGATGGCTGCAGCCATCCGTGCCGGCCTCGGTGTCGGCCGGAACGTCCCGCTCGCCCAGATCGCGGCGGAGGCCGGGGTGGGGATCGGCACGCTCTATCGTCGATACCCGAACAGGGCGGCGCTGTTGGAGGCGCTACAGCTCCGCGCTTACCGGCTTCTGCTCGCCGAAGCTGAGGACGCCCTCGCATCGGGCGCGTCGGGCGTCGATTCGATCGAGCGCTATCTGCGACAGTCCTTCCAGCACCGTGACCAGCTCGTCCTTCCGCTGCACGGTGTGCCCAACACGGAGGGCACCGAGTCCGCGCGCGTGCGAGATCAGCTCAAGGCGGTCATGGCCGCAATCATCGAGCGGGGGCACGCGGACGGCACGCTTCGCCCCGAGGTCACCGGCTGGACCGTCGTGCGGTTCGGTGCGATGTTGGCGCAGCCCATGACGAACGTGCCGGGATGGGCCGAGAGTGCGGCCGAGCAGCGGTCGGTGTTCATCCGCGGAATCACGACACCCGCGGGTCTCGCCGGGGACGACGAGACCGGTTCAGAACTCTCGAAATAACCGGACGAATTTCTCCGCTTAGGGATACTCTGTTCCTGTGCTCTTCGACGCAGGAACTGACGAATACGTATCCGCAACCCGGCCCGACAACTCGGCGACGACGCAGCGCCCGGCGCGCGTCGCCGTCATCGTGAGTCCGGCCGATATTTCGACATCGCTGGCGGAGGTCGCTGCCCTGTCGCGATCCACCGGGCGTGACCTCGGGGTGGTGGTGCAGGCCACCGGCCACGGTGCGGGTGCGCCCGTGGGAGAGAACGATGTGCTCTTCGACACGTCAGGCCTCAACGGGGTGTCGATCGACCCCGAATCGCGGGTGGCGACCGTGGGGGCGGGAGCCACGTGGGGCGCCGTCAACGCCGTTGCGGAGAAGCACGGACTGTTGGGTCTCGCCGGATCTTCGCCCACCGTCTCCGTGTCGGGGTACACCTTCGCCGGGGGAATCGGTTGGCTGGTGCGCCGCGATGGGCTCGCGAGCTCCTCCCTCCGCCGCGTGCACTACGTCGACGGTTCGGGCCGGCACCGCATCGCCGCAGACGATGCGGCCGAGCAGATCGACCGGGACGCGATATGGGCGTTCCGGGGAGCCGGCGGGGTGGGGATCGCTTCCGCTTTGGAATTCGATCTCGAACCGGTCAGCAATCTGCACGCTGGTCTGCTCTTGTGGCACGCGAGCGCCCTCCCCGAGCTTGTCAGCGCGTGGAAGCGTGGTCTGGAGTCGGTTGGTCAGAGTGTCGCTTCGAGCATCGCGGTGATCCACGTTCCGCCGGTGCCGCCGTTCCCCAAGGAGCTCCACGGGTCGGTCGCCATCCACCTTGCGATCGCTGACCCGGACGGCCCCGATGGGGCGGCTCCGCTCCTCGATGCCATGCGCGCCGCCGCGACTCCCGTGGTCGATGACTGGGGTCCGAAGGATGCGGCCGGACTGGCACGCATCCATCTCGATCCGCCGACCGCATCCCCAGCAGTAGGGGATGCCCGGTGGCTCGACAGTTCGACCCCTGACCTTGCTGAGCGGATCTTGACGGCCGCGGCTGCGAAGGATTCACCGCTGGTCATGGTCGAAATCCGGCACGTGGCCGGCGCACCGACGAGGCGAGAGGGCGCTGTCGTCTCTCCCCCCGGACCCTTCGTCTATCACGGAGTGGGCTCGATGGCGGTGGCGGACCGTCCCCGGATCGAGGCTGGCCTGGAGGCGCTGAGGACGACATGGCAGGACGCCGACACGGGGGTGGCGCCGGGGTCGTGGCTGGAAGGTGCGGCGGCGGCTCCCTCAGCGCTCCGCGACGATGTTCTGGAGCGCGCCCGCGTCATCGCCGACCGTGTCGACCCCGATCGTCTCATTCGCCGGTCACGGCTCCTCAGCGGTGGACAGACGTCGAATCAACGAGAGAAGAGGCCCGTTATGAAAGCAGTGCGTTTCCACGAGTTCGGTGGCCCCGAGGTTCTTCGGTACGAGGACGCGGACCAGCCCGTCGCCGGAGAGGGACAGGTGCTCATCCGCGTAGCCGGGTCGGCATTCAACCCGGCCGACTCCGGAATCAGGAGCGGCACACTCCCGTTCCCGGTCTCCTTGCCCCACGTGCCGGGGTATGACGTGTCCGGCACCATCGCCGCGCTGGGCACCGGCGTCACCGACTTCCAGGTCGGCGACGCCGTGGTCGGGTTCATTCCGATGGGCGCGGACGGGTCTGCGGCGCAGTACGTCGTCGCCCCGGCGGATGTGCTGGCCGTAGCGCCGTCCAGCATCGATCTCTCCGACGCAGCCGCGCTGCCGTCGGTCGCGCTCACCGCATGGCAGGCTCTCTTCGACCTCGCCGACCTCAAAGACGGTCAGCGGCTGCTGATCACGGGTGCCGGCGGATCCGTGGGCGGGTACGCCATCCAGCTCGCCAAGCGCGCCGGTGCCTACGTCATCGCCACCGCGAGCCCACGGAGCCGCGACAGCGTCACGGCGGCTGGAGCGGATGAGGTCATCGACCACACGAGCTCTGCTGTCCTGGACTCGGTCCACGAGCCTGTCGACGTGCTGCTGAACCTGGCACCGATCAGCCCCGAGGAGTTCGCCGGTCTCGTCGCGCTTGTCCGGGACGGCGGCATCGTCGTATCCACGACCGCTTGGATGACCACTCCTGGCGATGACACGCGCGGAGTGCGAACGGCAGGGGTTTTCGTCGAAGCGAAGGTCGATGAACTCTCCCAACTCGTCGCCCTGGTCGACAGCGGAGAACTCACCGTCAACGTTGCTCAGCGAGTCCCGCTGCGTGATCTTCGCGAGATCCACGAGAAGGCCGCCGCCGGTGAGCTCCACGGCAAAGTCGTGGCCTCCCCCGAGGCCGACTGATCGTTTCGAACGCACGAGAGGAAATCAAGAACGAGATGGCTTCCGACCAGCGACTCCCCATTGCCGTGATCGGCGCGACAGGACAGCAGGGCCGCAGCGTGATCGACGCCCTCCTCGAACAGGGCGTCCCCGTGCGGGCGGTGGTCCGCAACCCCGATTCTCCCCGGGCCCGCGCCCTTCGCGATGCCGGCGCGGAGGTGGTGACAGCAGACCAGGAGGATGAAGAGTCGCTCTCTGCGGCGCTCTCGAACGTCGCCGGCCTCTTCTTCATGACCACGTTCGACGGGCCGGACGGCACCGCAGGTGAGGTGCGTCGAGGACGCACGGTCGCCGAAGCGGCGGCTCGCGCGGGGGTTCCCCACGTCGTCTACTCCTCCGTCGGAGGTGCTGAGCGCAACACGGGGATTCCTCACTTCGACAGCAAGTTCGAAGTGGAGAAGCGTCTCACCGCGCTCGTGCCCGCCACCATCCTCCGACCCACGTTCTTCATGGAGAACCTCGCCGAGCAACTCGCCCCCGATGGCGAAGGGGAGATCGTCATCCGCATGCCCATGCCGGGAGATGTCCCCGTGCAGATGGTCGACGTCCGCGACATCGGCCGCGCCGCTGCCCGCCTTCTCATGGAGCCAGGAGCTCACGGGGACGCGATCGAGCTCGCCGGCGACGAGCCCACGCTCGATCGCGTCGCCGCGCAGGCTGCAGAGGCCTTCGGGTTACCCGCACGATTCGAGACCATCCCCCTCGAGTATCTCGGCGGCGACGAGGATCTGAAGGCGATGTTCCGGTGGTTCGCCGGGGGATCCGCGTATCAGGCGGATCTCTCTCGAAGCCGCGCGCTCGTCGAGGGGATCTCCGACCTTCCGACGTGGCTGATCACGCAGCGCGCACGTGTCCTGGCGGCGGGTACAGAGCAGGGGTGAGCGACGACGGCCTCGCGCTGCCGGTCGGGGGTCAGAACACGAGGTTGCTGATCACGCTGATGACCGTGACAGCGAGGCCGATGATCACCCAGATCCAGACCTTCTTGTACCACGGTCGAGTCGGCTGAGTGTTTTCCGGGTTTGTCATGATTCCAGTATGCCTCGATTCGGGAGTTAAGCGGACGAAATAGTCCGCTTAACTCCCGAGGCTCACGGCCCGCCCATCCAGTGGTCGATGCGGTGGGTGTCGGGGGTGAACCCGTGTCTGACGCCGTAGAGCACCGCTTGGGTGCGGCTGGTGGCGCCGATCTTCCGATAGACGGATCGGATGTAGGACTTCACCGTGTTCGGGCTGAGGTAGGTGAGGGCGGCGACTTCAGCGTTGCTCTTGCCCTGCGTGATGAGAGCGAGGATCTCCGACTCGCGATCGGTGATGCCCTCGAGTCGGCCCGGCCAATCGAGGCCGGGCGCACTCGGCGCACGGCGGCTCTGGTCGCTGAAGACGAGCTCACCCGCGTGCACTGCTTCGATCGCCGCGACCAGTTGCGGTGCCGTGAGGGTCTTCGACAGATAACCGTGCACGCCCTTCCCGCGGGCCGACTCGACCAGTTCGGGGTGGAAGTTCCACGTGTACATGACGACGCGTCGAGCTCTGGGGTTCGCGATCAGCTCGGAGATCTCATGGTGATCGGACTCCGGCTGGGCGAAGGAGTCGTACAGCACGACATCGACCGCATCGCTGACACCGCGGTTCGCATCGATCTCGGCGACCAGCACGCGATCCCGGTAATCGTCGAACAGATGCGCCAGACCCTTCAGCACCACGTCGTAGTCGTCGACGAGGGCAACGGTGATGGGCCGCGCGTTCGGAGCTGAGGGCATATTCGAGTTTTACACCCCCAGGGGTGTGTCGGCACACCCTGAAGGGTGGTGAAGTCAGGTGTTGTCGCGAATTGCGGCATCCCGCGCACCGAACGGTGCCGGCCCGATACGCCGCTCGGCGTCCACAAGAGGGAGCAACCATGCTCGGTCTCATCATCACCATCATCGTCGTCGGCCTCATCGCCGGATTCATCGCCCGCGCCGTGGTTCCCGGCAAGCAGAGCATGAGCATTCTCATGACCATCGTCCTGGGGATCGTCGGTTCGTTCGTCGGCGGATTCCTCGGCTTCCTGCTTTTCGGGCAGGACGCGGCCGACGGCTTCCTCCAGCCCGCAGGCATCATCGGCTCGATCATCGGTGCGATCATCGCCCTGGTCGTCTACGTCATGGTCAAGGGACGCGGCACCTCCGCACGTCGCCGCTCCTGATCGTCGTGGGTCGACGTGATCGTCGGCCCACCGCGCAGAACCAACGCGAGAACGCCCCGCGTCCGAACAGGACGCGGGGCATTGTCGTGTCTCCCCGAGCCTTGAGCACATGACGCGGTGCGATCACAATGGGCGCCATGGTGCTCACCACGCGCATGCTGACCGTCGACACCTGGGACGACTTCCACGGTCTCGTCGAGGCGAACAACGGGGTGTGGGGCGGATGCTGGTGCATGGGCTTTCATCCCGGAGGTTTCACCGGTTCGCGCGAGGGCAACCGGGACGCCAAACGCAAGCTGGTGGACGACGGTCGTGTGCGACAGGTCTTGGTCTACGAGGGCGGCGATCGGTGCGTCGGGTGGTGCCAGTTCGGAACCCCGCGAGAGCTTCCCAACGTCAAGAACACCCGCGCTTACGAGGCGGGAGCCGACGAACCTCCCGACTGGCGGATCGGCTGCATCTTCACCAACTCGAAGGACCGCGGCAAAGGCATAGCGGCGGCTGCGGTCGAGGCGGCGCTGGCGGAGATCGCCCGCGCGGGCGGAGGCGCGGTCGAGGCGTACCCCGAGCAGACGATCGATCGGCCCCCGCAACGGGGGGCTTACCTCCAGACCGGCCCGGAGGAGCTCTACGAACGCTTCGGATTCGTGCGCGTGCGCCGCATCGCGAAGTGGCGCTGGGTCATGCGGGCTGAGATCCCGGCGGGCTGAGCGGGCGCGCTCTCGCGCGGTGCTCAGCCGTGCCGTCGGGCGAGCGCCGCCCCCGCGGCGCGCAGCCATCGCGCGGGTTCGGCCATCGCCTCCTGCGCGGATCCCGCGAGCGTGGTCAGCGAGACCGTGGCGAGAAACGGCGAGGTTTCCGCTCCGGGCGCGATGCGTCCTGCGACGAGGGCGACGGGAGTGCCCGTCGCGGCTGCGACGCCGGCGACGAACCCCGGCACCTTCCCCGCAGCGGATTGCGCATCGAACGACCCCTCGCCGGTGACGACGATGGATGCTGTCGCCACAGCATCCGTCAATCCGATGAGGTCGGCGACCGCCGCCGCACCCGGGGCCAGCCGCGCGCCCCACGCCAGGAGCCCCAGCCCGGCGCCTCCCGCAGCACCCGAGCCGGGCGTGGCGGCGTCGATCCCGAGTACCTCGGCGAGGCGGGCGAGTCCCGCGTCGAGGGCCGCGATGTGGTGAGCGTCCGCCCCCTTCTGCGGGCCGAACACCGCGGCGGCGCCGCTCGGGCCGGTGAGCGGATTGGTCACGTCGGTCAGCACCGTCACCCCGTTGGCGGGGAGCGAAGCCACGCCCGACAGATCCACCGACCGCAGCTCGGCGAGTCCGCGCCCGCCGGCGGCGATCTCCTCACCGGCCGCGTCGAGGAACCGGGCTCCCAGGGCCCGCAGCAGGCCGACGCCGCCGTCGGTCGAGGCGCTGCTGCCGATACCGACGACCAGGCGAGAGACCCCGTGGGAAAGGGCTGCGGCGATCGCCTCCCCGAAGCCCCGGGTGTGAGCGTCGAGCGGCCGCAGGGGCTCATCGGGGCGGAGCAGTTCGATGCCCGACGTGCCGGCGAGTTCGACGACGGCGGTGCCCGCCGGGTCGTCGGGAGTGGCGGGGAGCAGGAGCCACGAAGCCTCGACCGGGCGATCGTCGGGTCCGACGACCCGGATCGGCATGCGCGTGGCTGACGGCACCGCCGTGGCGAAGGCCTCGAGGGTGCCCTCGCCGCCGTCCGCCATGGGGAGGGGACGGATGCTGTCGTCGCGGACAGATCGCCATCCCGCCGCGAGCGCGGCGACGGCGTCCTTCGCGGAGATCGACCCCTTGAATGAATCGAGCGCGATGACGACGGGTCGGGCGCTGGTCACCGGGCGACCGCCGCGTTCACGGCGGCTGCCGAATACTCCCGCTCCACCACGAGCGCCGTGAGCCCGACGATCGCGGCTCGCTCACCCAGAGTCGAGAGGCTGATCGTCAGGTGGCGCGTGGCGCGGGGGAGTGAGCGCGGGTAGAGGGTTTCGCGCACCCCGGCGAGCAGGGGGGCGGACGCCAATCGTCCACCCAGCACGACGTCGGAGGGGTTCAGCAGCGATACGACGGTCGCGACCACCTCGCCGATCACCCGGCCGGCGTCCTGGGTCAGGCGCGCGGCATCGGGGTCGCCGGCGGCGAGGTACGCGCCGACATCCGAACCGGACACCGCGTCCTTGCCCAGAGCGGTCAGCGCATGCGCGACGGCGCCCCCCGAGGCGACGGCGGCGAGGCAGCCGCGCGCCCCGCACTGGCACAGCTCGTCGTGACCGGTGAGTTTCACATGGCCGATGTCCCCCGCGCCGCCGTCGGTGCCGCGATACACCTGGCCGCCGAGCACGATGCCCGTCCCGATACCGGAGGACACCTTGATGAAGCACAGGGCGCGAGAGTCGGGGTGCGCTGCCTGCTGCTCGCCGAGCGCGGCAGCATCCGCATCATTGGCGACCAGCACCGGCACCCCGAGTGCGTCGGCGAGGTGGTCGACGATCGGATAGGCGTCCCAGCCCGGCATGATGGGCGGCTGACTCGGCCGCCCCGTTTCCGGATCCACCGGTCCGGGCACGCTGATGCCGATCCCGGCGACCCTCTCGATCGCGATGCCCTCCTTCTCGAGCAGGCGCTGCGAACTGGAGATGATCGCGGTGAGGGTGGCATGGGGGCCGTCTGCCACCGCGACCTCGATCCGCTCCTCCGCGGTGATGCGACCGGCGAGGTCGGTGATCGCGACGGTGGTGTGGGTCGTGTCCACGGTCGCAGCGATCACCGCGGCGTGGGCGGAGTTGAACGCGAGGTGGCGAGAGGGGCGGCCGCCCGTCACCCGGTCGGCTCCGGTCTCCACGATGAGTCCCGCCTCCAGCAGGGTGTCGATGCGCCCGTAGACCGTCATCCGGGACAGCCCAGTCATCTCGAGCACGTCTCCGCGCGTGAGGGCTCGACGCTCGCGGATGAGGTCGAGGACATCTCCCGGTCCCGGCATCGGACACCCCCCTGGTCATTATGCTTGACAGCTAGACATTACCAACCTAGCTTTTATACATATCCACTGGCCGCACTCGCGGCGACATCCGTTCTGCAATGTTCGCGCAAGGAGGCGCTCGGTGAAGATTAAGCCCACAGCACTGACGATGACGGCGGTGTGCGCGGCGGCCGTGCTCGCGCTCGCCGGCTGCACATCCTCCGGGGGTGATGACAGCAGCGACGAGGGCATCACCTTCTGGCTGCAGGAAGATCTCCCCGACCGCGTCGCCGCAACACAGGCGATCGTCGACTCCTTCACGACAGAGACCGGCATCCCGGTCGAAGTGGTGTCGGTGGCCGAAGACCAGTTCGCCCAGCTGATCACCTCATCCGCCGCGGCCGGCGATCTCCCCGACGTCATCGGCGGCATCTCCTTGCCGCAGGTGCGCACCCTGTCCGCCAACGAGCTCGTCGACGCGGATGCTGTCGGCGCGGTCATCGACAACCTCGACCCGTCGACCTTCTCCGAGCGGGCTCTCGAGCTCACCTCGGACGGTGACACGCACCTGGCCGTCCCGAGCGAGTCCTGGACTCAGATGCTGCTGTATCGCACCGACCTGTTCGAGGCCGCGGGCCTCGCTGCGCCCGACACGTACGAGGCCGTGCTCGAGGCGGCGGAGACGCTCAACTCCAGTGACGTGGCCGGTTTCGTGGGTGCGACCGCCCCCGGCGATGCCTTCACCGAGCAGACCTTCGAGCAGATCGCGCTCGGCAACGACTGCGAGCTGGTGAACGAGGCGGGTGACGTCGAGCTCGATTCCGACCAGTGCGTCGCCGCCTTCGAGTTCTACGGCGACCTGACCCAGAACTACTCCGTGCCGGGCGCCCAGGACGTGGACTCCACCCGCGCGACCTACTTCGCCGGAGATGCCGCGATGGTCATCTGGTCGAGCTTCATCCTCGATGAGCTCGCCGGTCTGCGCGAGGACGCCAAGCCCTCCTGCGCAGAATGCGCCGCAGATCCCGCGTTCCTCGCGAACAACACGGGTGTCGTGACCGCCATCGAAGGACCCGACGCCGACGGTCCCGCCCAGTTCGGCGAGATCACGTCGTGGACGATCACCGACGGAGCCAACGCCGACGCTTCGCAAGCGTTCATCGAATACATGATGGGCACCGGTTACGAGGATTGGATCGGGATCGCTCCGGAGGGGAAGGTGCCGGTTCGAACGGGCACGCCCGACGAGCCGACGCTGTACTCCGACGCGTGGGCGACGCTTCCCGCTGGAGTGGACACCAAGGCGCCGCTGTCGGACTTCTACGCTCCCGAGGTCCTCGAAGCGGTGGCGGCCGGACCTCAGGACATCGCCCGCTGGGGTATCACGCAGGGTCAGGGCAATCTGCTCGGCGCCCTCCAGGGGGAGTTGCCCGTCTCCACGGCCGTGAACGACGTGTCGCAGGGCGGCGACCCCGCTGCCGCGGCAGCCACGGCCGCCGAGACCGTGAAATCGGTCGCGGAGTCTCTCGAATGACGCAACTCGCAGGGGGGACGGGCCTCACGGGCCCGGCCCCCGCTGCGGGCGGCCCGCAGGTTCCGAAGCCGCGGAAAGGACGCTCCCGCTCGCGTAAGACTCGGGAGGAGAACCGTTCGGGTCTGCTGCTGATCGCCCCGACCCTCATCATCATCACGGTCGCGGTCGTCATCCCGATCCTCTGGGCGGTCTCGCTCGCCTTCCAGGACGTGCGCCTCATCAACATCCGAGGCACGGGCTTCTTCGGCGAGTACACGCTCGACAACTTCGTCGACGTGATCACCTCACCCGGCTTCTTCAGCGCGCTGTGGACGACACTGGTCTACTCGGTGTGCGGCACGGCCCTCGCGATCGGCATCGGTCTGATCGCAGCCCTCGCGTTGCGCACCCCCTTCCGCGGGCGCAGCCTCATTCGGGCCGCGCTCCTCCTTCCGTACGTGGCGCCCGTGGTGGCGGCGACCTTCGTCTGGTCGACGATGCTCAATCCGCAGTTCGGGCTCGTCAACTGGTTCGGCACCACCGTCCTCGGCTGGGACGACCCCATCGCGTTCCTCTCCCAGCGCTCCCTCCCGGTGTCGATCTTCGGGTGGGAGATCGAGCTGCCGATCGCGCTCATCACCGTGATCTTCTTCGAGGCGTGGCGTTCGTTCCCGTTCGCGTTCCTCTTCCTCACCGCCCGTCTCGCCGCCGTCCCCGAGGTGCTCGACGAGGCGGCGCGCATCGACGGGGCCACTCCCACGCAGCGCTTCCGCCACATCCTGCTGCCGCAACTCATCCCCACGATCGCCGTGCTCTGCGTGCTGCGCTTCATCTGGACGTTCAACAACTTCGACGACATCTATCTGCTCACCGGCGGAGGTGCCGGCACCGAGGTCGTGTCGGTGCGCGTCTTCGACTACCTCACCGCGCGCGGCGATATCGGGGCGGCTGCTGCGCAGGCGCTGGTGCTCGCTGCGATCCTGGCCGTCCTCGTGACGGTCTACCTGAAGCTGTTCGGCCGAGAGGAGGAGGTGTCATGACCACCACGACCCTGCGGGAGCGGCCCGCGTCAGCGCGACGGGGCATCAGTCGCGACCGGTTCGAGATCGCCCTGTTCCGCATCCTCCGTCCCGTTGTCATCGTGGTGCTGCTGTTCATCGCGGTGTTCCCCTTCTATTACATGTTCCTGCTCAGTTTCCGGAGCCTCGACTCCCTGCTGCAGAACCCGGGCGCGCTGTGGATCTCGCTGGAGGAGTTCGACCTCTCCACCTACGCCAACGTCCTCGCCCCGGTGTCCGATGGTGGTCAGGGCTTCATCGTCTTCATGCGCAACTCGCTGCTCGTCGCACTCGGCACGGTCGTGCTGACGCTGCTCGTGGCGATCCCCGGGTCGTACGCGGTGAGCAGGCTCAAGTTCTTCGGGCAACGCCAGGTTTCGGCGCTCTTCCTCGCGGTGTATTTCTTCCCCGCGATCCTGCTCGCCGTTCCGCTGTTCGTCTTCTTCACCCAGATCGGCCTGCGCGGCTCGCTCGTGGGGCTCCTGATCGTCTACGTGTCGCAGGTCGCGGCCGTCTCGATCTATACGCTCCGCAACTACTTCGCGACGATCCCGGTGTCCCTCGAAGAGGCGGCGGCGATCGACGGGTGCACCCGGTTGCAGATCATGCGGCGGGTGAGCCTGCCGCTCGCGATGCCGGCCATCGTCTCGAACGGGCTCTTCATCTTCATGATCGCCTGGAACGAGTTCCTGTTCGCTCTGCTCTTCCTCGTCGAGCGGCGCGACTCGTGGACCGTGTCGCTGGGGCTGTCCCAGCTCTCGGGGAGCATCGAGGTGCCCACGACCGTGCTCATGGCCGGCTCCGTCATCCTGACCCTGCCGATCATCATCCTGTTCTTCGCCTCCGAGCGTCTGCTCACCGGCGGTCTGACCGCCGGTGCCGAAAAGGGCTGACCGCCGTACCCGGAAGGAGGGCGCCCCGTCGTGCCCCAGATCGTGCAATTCACCGCCCCCGGCGAGGTCGAGCTCGTCGAGATCCCGGCCGTCGAGCTGACTCCGGGAACGGTTCGGATCGCTACCTGGTTCTCCGGCATCTCGGCAGGCACCGAGCTCACCGCTTACCGAGGAACGAACCCGTATCTGACCTCCACCTGGGACGCCGAGCGCCGGTTGTTCGTTCCCGGCGAGCCGAGCTTCGGCTACCCCGTTCAAGGCTGGGGGTACTCCGAGGTCGGCCAGATCGTCGAGTTGGGCGAGGGCGTCACCGAGGTGCAGGTCGGAGATGTCGTCCATGGGATCTGGGGTCATCGCAGTGACGCCGTCCTTCCCGTCGCGGCGGTGTCGCGACGGGTGCTGCCGCCGACGGCTGACCCGGTGCTGGGCACCTTCGCGCGCGTCGGGTCCATCGCGCTGAACGCGGTCCTGGCGGCCGACGTGCGGCTGGGGGAGCGGGTAGCGATCTTCGGGCAGGGGGTCATCGGCCTGCTGGCGACCCGACTCGCGACGCTGTCCGGGGGCAGCGTGTTCGCGGTCGACACCCTGCAGACCCGGCTCGACACCGCTCGGAGGTTCGGTGCCGCCGAGGCCATCGACGCCCTGCGTCCGGGGGGTGCCGGCGCCGCGATCCGCGCGCTCACGGGTGGGGGAGCCGACAGCGCGATCGAACTCTCCGGCACCGACCGTGCTCTTCACGAAGCCATCCGATCGGTCGTCGTCGAGGGTGTCGTCGCCGCATCGGGGTTCTACCAGGGGGGCGCCTCGAATCTGAGACTCGGTGAGGAGTTCCACCACAACCGGGTGCGTGTGGTCGCCAGCCAGATCTCCGGTGTGCCGGTCGCGCTCGGCGGACGGTGGGATCAGCCGCGGCTGGTCAGCACCGTGATGGACCAGATCCTCTCCGGCGCCGTCGATGCCGGGGCGCTCGTCACCGACGTCGTCGCCGCAGCCGACGTGTCGGAGATCTTCACGCGCCTCGATGCCGGCGACCCCGACATCATCCAGGCGGTCCTCCGTTTCGAAGCGGCGCCCGAACGATGACGCGCGGCCACCGCGACGTCCGCCCGCAGATCCCGGAGAACGCCCCCGGTGTCGGGCTGATCGGGGCCGGGGCCATCGCCCGCTCCGCGCATCTCCCCGCCTACGCAGCGTGGCAGATCCCCGTCGTGGCGGTCGCTTCGCGAACGCCCGCGAGCGCACACCGTCTGGCTCGCGACTTCGACATCCCGGCCGTCTACGAGTCCGTCGCCGAACTGCTCGGCGACCCCCGCGTCGCGGTCGTCGACATCGCGACCTCACCGGAGGGGCGACTCGATCTGATCGAGGCGGCGATCGCAGCCGGCAAGCACGTACTGGTGCAGAAGCCCCTCCTGGCGGATGCTGCAGAGCTCCCGCGCCTGGAGAGTCTCCTCGAGACCGCCCGCGAACGCGGACTCCGGGTCGCGGTCAACCAGAACGCCCGGTGGGCGCCCGCCTGGCGCCTGGCCACCCTCCTCGTCCGGGAGGGTGCGATCGGCGAGGTCGTCGGGGTGACCCATCTCCTCGACAAACCGCTGCCGCCCCTCGTCGGCACCCCCTTCGATGCGATCCCGCACATGCTGATCGCCGACTACCTCGTGCACTGGATCGACATCAGCCGCTGCTGGCTCGAGGGGAGCGCGGTCACCTCGGTCACCGCCTCGGACGGGAGGGTGCCCCAGCAGCCGGTCGAGGCCCGCAACCCGTGGCAGGCGGACGTCGCGTTCCGCACCGCCGATGGCGCGTCGGCCGCGATCCGCATCGTCGGAGACGCGCGCACCCGCACCGGCGGATGCCCCTTCTGGATCCACGGCACGACGGGCACCATCCGGGGGAGCGTGCTGCTCGGCAGTGATGCGCTCGAGTGGGAGCACGACGGCGAGACCACCCGCTTCGCCCTCGACGGCGAGTGGTTCCCCGATGGCTTCGCCGGCGCCATGGGCGAGCTCCTGACGGCGATCGCGGACGAGCGCGAGCCGGAGAACTCCGCCGAGCACGTCCTCGCGACCGTTCGCCTCGGTCTCGCCGCGGTGACCTCGGCAGCATCCGGCGGCGTGCCGGTGCGACCGACGGGCCTCGACCTGGCCGCCTCTTCGCGTCGGGAGTTCGCATGATCGTCATCGACGAGGTACCCGTCGCCGCCTCCGCACGCATCTATGCAGAGGGCTGGCAGAGTTGGAGCCCCACGACCTGGTACCGGCGCGGAGACGCCGCCCACCGTCCGCAGGAGCGGTGGCAGCACCTCATGCGCTTCCGACCGGGCACGGAGCTCCCGGACGAGGGTGTCCAGGGCGAAGGTCTCCTGGTGATCGATCCGGGCGACGGCGCCCCGGTGCGCACCTACGCGGCGCTCCACGCCGCCAGCGAGGTGCCGTCCATCACGGCGCACTGGCTCGAGGACCGTGTCGTGGTGCGGGCGAGCGGACCCGTCGAAACGACCGAGACGGATGCTTCCGGCGAGCGCGCCCTCGAGCTCTTCGGCGACCGCTTCGCCGCAGCAGCGGGTGTCAGAGCTGTCGCGGCCGTCCCGCGCGTCTGGTGCACCTGGTATCAGTACTTCGAAGAGGTGACGGCGGCCGACGTCTGGGAGAACCTGCGCGAGATCGAGCAACGCGAGCTGCCGGTCGACGTGATCCAGGTCGACGACGGGTGGAGCCTGGGCACCGGAGAGTGGAACCGGCCGAATCCCCGGTTCGGCTCGCTCCCCGACGTGGTGGCCGCGATCCACGACAGCGGTCGGCGCGCGGGCATCTGGCTCGCCCCGTTCTGCGTCGGAGCCGGTTCCGATGTCGCTCAGCGACACCCGGAATGGCTCACCGGCCCGGCCGGGTTCAACTGGGGCGACGACCTCGTCGGGCTCGACCTCACGCACCCGGGGGTGCGCGACTACCTCGTCGATGTCTTCGGCGGTCTTCAGGGCCTCGGCGTGGATTACCTGAAGCTCGATTTCCTCTACTCGGGCGCGGTCGACGCTGGGCGCTTCCTGCCGGACGCGACGCCGATCGAGGCCTATCGTTCGGGGCTGCAGCTGATCCGGGACATGATGGGCCCTGAAGCGTTCCTCCTCGGCTGCGGCGCCCCGATCCTGCCCAGTGTCGGGCTCGTCGACGCGATGCGCGTCGCCTCCGACACCTTCCATGAGGGGGGTGAAGACGGCTCGCAAGGGCTCCGCGGACGGATGTCGCTCGAAGCGCGCGCGTGGCAGAACGGGCGGCTCTGGATGACCGACCCCGATTGTCTCGTCGCGCGTCCCGAGTTCGCGCTCCGCGAGGAATGGGCCGACGTGGTGCTGCGCGCCCCCGGGGTGCGCGGGTTCTCGGACCGGATCGCGGCACTCGATGACCGCGGGTGGGAACTCGTCCGGCAGCTTCTGGAAGGACCGCGCCGATGAGCGGGACAGACGACCTGCGCCACCGCCTCGAGCCGCTCGTGCAGGAGCTCTACCCGGCGAACCCGGGGGAGGTGTTGGACGGACTCCTCGCCCTCGCACGCACGTGGGCGCCGACCCTCGCCGACGCCGCGCGAAGCCGGCCCGACGAAGGCACCGCCTACCTCATCACCTACGGTGACGCCTTCCGGAGAGCGGGCGAGACTCCGCTGCACACGCTCGCCGACGTCTTGCGCACCCACGTGCGCGATGCCGTCACCGACGTTCACCTGCTGCCGATCAACCCCTGGACCTCCGATGACGGGTTCGGTGTCATCGACCACCGGGAGGTGAACCCCGAGCTCGGCTCGTGGGACGACATCGCCGACCTCCGCACCGATCACGCCCTCGCCCTCGACTTCGTGGCCAACCACGTGTCCGGTTCGAGCCCGTGGTTCCTCGCCTGGCTCGCGCGGGATCCGCGCTACGCCGGGTATTTCCTCGAACCCGGTGACGACTTCGACACCGCGTCCGTCGTCCGCCCGCGAACGAGCCCCCTCGTCCACGAGTACCGCCGACCCGACGGCACCGTCGCCCGCGCGTGGACCACCTTCGGACCCGACCAGATCGACGTCGACCCCCGGACGCCGGCCGTCCTGCTCGATCTCACGGACGTCCTGCTCGGCTACGTCGCCCGCGGCGCCCGTACGGTGCGCCTCGATGCGATCGGGTACCTCTGGAAAGAGTCGGGCACGACCTCGATCCACCTGCCCCAGACGCATGCCGTCGTGCGCATCTGGCGAGCACTTCTCGACGCGCTCGCACCGGGAACACTCCTGCTGACGGAGACCAACGTCCCCCACGCCGACAACATCACCTACTTCGGCAACGGCTCCGATGAGGCGAACATGGTCTACCAATTCGCTCTGCCCCCGCTCGTCCTGCACGCGTTCGTCACCGGGCGCGCCACGGCGCTCTCCGCCTGGGCCGACGGGATCGGGCCGGTCAGCGAGACGGCGACCTGGTTCAACTTCCTGGCCAGCCACGACGGCATCGGTATCCGCCCGACCGAGGGGCTGCTCACCGACGACGACCGCGCCCTGCTGGTCGAGCGCACCGTCGCCCGGGGTGGCCGCGTGTCGATGGCGCGGCGTGCCGACGGCACCGAAGGCGTCTACGAGCTGAACACGAACTACCTCGACGCGCTGGTCGACCCGGAGGACGACGATCCGGATGCTTCGGCTGTGACCCGCGGTCTCGCGGCGCACGCCATCCTGCTGTCGGTGATCGGCGTGCCGGCCGTCTACTACCACTCGCTTCTCGGCTCCGGGCAGGACCGGGAGGGGATGGAGCAGTCCGACATCGCGCGACGGATCAACCGCGCGGTGCTCGACGCCGACCTCCTCGCCGAGGAACTCTCCGCCTCGCCGCGCCGTTCCGGCATGCTCGGAGGCCTCCGCCATCTGCTCGAGACAAGACGCACGCTGCCCGCTCTCTCGCCCTTCGCCGCCCAGTCGATCGAGCACCTCGATGAGCGGGTCTTCGCCGTCCGGCGCGCACCGGGCACCGCCGACGAACTGCTGGCGGTCGTCAACGTCAGCGGCGACGAGGTGGCGCTTCCCGGCCTTCGCGGCACCGACGTGGTGACGGGCCGATCAATGGAGCAGGTCCTGCTGGCTCCGTTCGGTTACGTCTGGCTGCGTGTCGAACCCTCGACGCCCTGACTCCGCCCGATCGAGGCCTGACCGTCACGGCGTGACCCGGACGCCCACGAGATCCTCCGAGGCGTCCCACAGGCGCCGGGCGTCGTCCATGTCCTGCATCGGCGTCCACAGCTTCACCTCGGTCGGCGGCCCTCCGATCAGGCGGCGAGGTCCGTAGAACTGGTCGCCGCGCGCGTCGGGAAGGGTGGCCGCCATCAGCGCCGGCAGAGCGGCGCTGTCGACCGTTCCGGCGATCCCGAGCCGGGACAGGAGGGTGATGAGACGGCGTTCGCGCTTCGCATCGGGGCGGCCCAGCTCCGGCTGAGCGGCCAGCAGGTTCGTGGGCGAGATACCGGGATGCGCCAGGTTGCTGCTGATGCCCCACCCCGCCGCCCGGCTGCGCGCCTCGAGCTCCCGCGCGAAGAGGGCCACCGCGATCTTCGACTGCGTATACGCCTTCATCACGTCGTAGGAGCGTTCCTGATTGAGGTCGTCCCACAGGATCTCGCCGGTGCGGGCGGCGATGCTGGTCTGGTGCGTCACCCTCGCCTTCCCTTCCCGGAGCAGCGGCAGGAGGCCTAGGGTCAGCGCGAAGTGTCCGAGGTGGTTCGTGCCGAACTGCAGTTCGAATCCGTCGCGCGTCTCCTGGCGCTCGGGGGGCGTCATCACGCCGGCGTTGTTGACGAGCAGATCGATCGGGCGGCCTTCCCCGACCAGCTCGTCCGCCAGAGCGGCGACGGATTCGAGCGACGCGAGGTCGAGCTGGCTGGTGCTGAGCCGCGCTCCCGGCACCGCGGCGCGGATCCGGTCCGCTGCGGCGACCCCCTTGGCGGCCGAGCGGACGGGCATGATCACCTCCGCGCCGGAAGCGGCGAGACGGGTGGCGATGACATGTCCGATGCCGTCGCTGGCGCCCGTGACCACAGCCAGGCGTCCGGTCAGATCGGGAAGGATGCGCTCGCGTGCCATGGTGTGCTCCTGAGAATGTCGAGGAAGAAGGCGGGTGCCTGGAACTCATGCTCGACCCGCGGCCGACGAATATTCAGGGCCTGACGATCCATGGATGCTGGAGCCACCCCTCAGACGACCGAGGACGCGCCGATCACGGCGAGCAACTGCAGCTTGTCGTAGCTCTCGCTCCCGGGGACAGCCGTGTAGACCAGCAGGCGATGCGACTGCTCGGGATCCAGCAGGGTCTGGCACTCGAGCTCGAGGGCGCCGACCTCCGGGTGATGGAAACGCTTGACATCCCTCGGGCGCAGCCCGACCTCGTGGGTGGCCCACAGCATCCGGAATTCCTCGCTCCGCCCCTCGAGGAGGTGAGCGAGCTGCGCTGCCCGCGAGCCGGGTCCGCGCAGCGTGACGACTTCGCGCAATCCCGCGACGTAGACGCGGGAAAGATGGTCGCGTTCCTCGGGCGGGTACGGCGCGCGGAGGGAGGGGTCGGTGAACCAGCGGTACCCGAGGCTGCGCGCCGGCCCGGTGCGCAGGGCCGCGTCACCGGTGAGAGCGACGCCGAGCGGCGACTGCCGAAGCGTCTCGCCCACCTCGCTGATGATCTCGGCCGGCGTATCGTGCAGGCGATCGAGGATGCGCAGCAGCCCCGGGCTGATGTGATCGCCCGCGGCTCCGCGCGGCGGGGGATTGTGGCCCGCCAGGCGGAAGAGGTGATCGCGCTCGACGAGCGAGAGGTGGAGCCCCTGGGTGATCGACGCCATCATCTGCTCCGACGGCTGCGGCCCCGTGCCCCGCTCTAGGCGCGCGTAGTAGTCGGTCGACATGTGGCAGAGCGCCGCGACCTCTTCGCGGCGAAGGCCCGTCGTGCGCCGCCGCTGCCCGCGTGAGAGGCCCACGTCCTCCGGTTGCAGCGACTCCCGTCGGTGACGCAGGAAGGTGGCCAATCCGACGCGATCGATCATCTCGTCCTTTCGCGCCGGGGGATCGGCGGCACTCCCTCGTTCTTAGCGGAGCGGCGCCGGAAGAGCCACGGTTTGTCGATCCACCCCTGCGCACCGGGCCTGGCCCGTGGCGGTGGGCTGGCCTAGGGTCGCGGCATGACCGGTCTCGTGCCGTACCTGAAATTCGCCCACCGTGCGCGTGAGGCGCTGAGCTCCTACCGCGATGTCTTCGGCGGCGAGCTCGACCTGCACACCTACTCCGACTTCGGGCGTTCCGACGGCCCGCCCGACGCGATCGCCCACGGGATGCTCCACGGACTCGTGTCCCTCGCCGGCGCGGACGCCACGGCTGATGAGGCGGCGTTGCACCTCCGAGGAATCTCTTTCTCCCTCCTCGGCACCGCCGACCCGGCGACCCTTGAGGGCTGGTTCGCCGAGCTCTCGAAGGGTGGCACCGACATCGACCCCCTGCAGGGGCGGCCGTGGGGGGCGCACGACGGCGAGGTCACCGATCGTTTCGGGGTGAGGTGGCTGATCGGCTACGAGGAGTGACCGCCGCGCTTCACGCGGGAACCGCCAGCGCCCTGGCGAGGAACGAGAGCGTTCCCTCGATCGCCTCGTCGGTGTAGCCCTCCGCGTGCGCGTGCCCGGGGATCAGTTGCAGCGTGCTCGCGACACCCACCGCGGCGAGGGCGCGCTGCATCGCCATCGGGTCGGCGATCGGCACGAACTCGTCGAGCGAGTTGGCGAAGTACACCGGCCCGCTGCTTGCCGTGGCATGTTGCGTCGTGGATGCGGCCGCCAGTCGGCTGCGGTCCCCGCCGACCTCCTCCAGGATCACCCAGCGGAGGAAGGCATCGTCGGGCCCGGTCTGGTTGATGTCGGCGCTGCGCATCGCGTCGAGATCCTGCTGGGTGGGCTCGGCGGCGATCGAGCCGTCGGTCTCGGTGATGAAGTGTTCGAGGTCGAAGATGCCCGACCAGCTCACCGCCGGTCGGCCCGTCGCGATGGCAGCCTCCACCGCGAGGTTGCCGCCCGCCGAGCCGCCCACGAACGCGAGGCGCTCGCGGTCGTACTGCACGCCCGATGTCATCGCCCAGACCGCCGCGGCCAACACGTCGTCGCGGCTCGCCGGGAAGGGGTCACGGGGCGCGAGGCGGTAGTTCGGTACGAACACGACGTACCCCTCATCGACGAGGCGCGTCGCGAGACTCGCCTCCTTGCTCTTGTCGCCGCGGAACCAGCCGCCGCCGTGGATCAACACGATCGCGGGGCGCGCAGCATCCGTGTCCTCATCGACGTCGCGACGGTAGACGTCGAGGAGGAGGGGGGATCCCCCGACCGCCGCATACCGGACGTCTGTGTCGGTCGGGGAAAGCAGTGGCTCGCTCATGGGGCAGCTCCTCGCGCGGTTCGGGTACTCCGATGCTCGCCATACGGTGGTGCGAATGCCTCCGTCATCCGTCGGGAACTGCCTCGACACCGGACTCAGCGGCCGAGCACACCCGTCTCCGCGATGACGGCGAGGGACAGCACCTTGTAGCCCTGACTTTCGAAGAACACGGTGATGCGGTCATCGTCCACCTCCATCACCGTTCCCTCGCCCCAGACCCGATGCTGCACGCGGTCATCGACGGCGAAACCGCCGTGCGCCGCAGTATCCGCCGCCCCGGCGTCTTCGTAGGCCGAGCCTCCGGCGCAGGTGTCGCAATTGCCGCAGGGCTCGGCGGGTTCCTGACCGAAGTATCCGAGCAGTGCCTGTCGGCGGCACCGCCGGGTCTCGGCGTAGGCGCGCAGCATGTCGATGCGCGACCGGTCGATCCGTTCGCGATCCTCCGCCCGCTCGAGGGCGGCGGCGACTGCGACCGCAGGGTCGATGTCCGGCCGCAGCGCGACCACGCCGCCCTCCAGACGCGCGGCGGCGGTGTCCACCAGCAGGGTCAGCAGCGCCGTGAGCCGCCGCGGCGTCACCTCGGCCGCATCCGCGAGATCGGCGGGCGCGCGGGCACCCTCGCCGAGCGCGGCGACGATGCGGCGAAGCTCCGCCTCCCCCGGGGGCTTGGTCGCGAAGTACCGACGGAGCGCCAGGTCTTCGGGGCGGTAGTGCAGCGTCGCCGTGGCGGGCATCCCGTCACGGCCCGCGCGACCGAGCTCCTGGTAATAGGCGTCGATCGAATCGGGAACATCGGCGTGCACCACGAACCGCACGTGGGGTTTGTCGATGCCCATCCCGAACGCGGAGGTGGCCACGACCACGTCGACATCGTCGACGTGGAAGAGCTCGTGCACCCGGCGCCGCTCTGCGGCGGGCAGGCCGCCGTGGTACGCCGCGCTGCGCACACCCCGGGCGGCGAGCTCGGCGGCGTACCACTCGGCGTCGCGCCGGGTGGAGGTGTAGAGCAGGCCGGGTCCGGTCAGGCCCGTCACCTGCGCGAGCACCGCCTGGCGCTTGTCGTGGTCTTCACCGTGCCGACTCACGCCGAGCGTGATGTTGGGTCGGTCGACGTCGCCGATGAGCACCGCAGCATCCGGGGCGAGAGCGAGGCGTTCGATGATCTCCTCGCGCACGGGGGTGGATGCCGTCGCCGTGAGGGCGACGATCGGGGGGCGCCCGAGCCGCTCGGCCACCGCACCGAGCAGCAGGTAGTCGGGGCGGAAGTCGTGCCCCCACGAGGCGATGCAATGCGCTTCGTCGACCACGAGCAGCGACACTTCCAGCTCGGCGAGCCCGGCGATGACCTCCGGCTTGGCGAGCTGCTCGGGGGCGAGCAGCACGAACTCGGCCTCGCCCTCGCGCATGCGTCGCCACGCCTCGCGCCGGGATGCTTCGCCGCGCGTGGAGTTCAGCACGACCCCCTCCGGTGCGTCGGGTGCTTCCTGCAACCGCACCAGCTGGTCCTCCTGGAGCGCGATGAGCGGCGATACGACGACGCTCAGCCCTGGGCGGAGGGTCGCGGCGATCTGGTAGACCGCGGACTTTCCCGATCCCGTCGCCCACACCGCCAGCACGTCGCGGCCCTCGACGGCCGCGTCGATGGCTTCCACCTGCACGTCGCGCAACTGCTCGATGCCGTACGACTCGCGGGCGACGCGCTGGATCCGCTCTCGATTCACCCCTCCAGTTCATCGCATTTCGACGCGGTGGGGGCGGTCCACGCGATCGGCGGTGGTACGCCCGCCCCGCCCGCGGCGCACGAGGCGGTCGTCCACACTCGGGGGATGGCCCTCGCATCCCGCTCCCGTCCTTCCCACCGCGCCGGATTGGGGTGGGGGATGCTGGGGGTCACCGCGTTCTCGTTCACGATGCCCTTCACCCGCATCGCCGTGGAGACGCTCTCCCCTCTGTTCGTCGGTGCCGGGCGCGCCGTCGTCGCGGCGGTGCTCGCTGCCGCCGCACTCGCGATCGCGCGGCAGCATCCCCCCACCGGCATGCAGTGGGCCCGCCTGGCCGTGGTCGCGGCGGGAGTCGTCGTCGGCTTCCCCGTGCTGACCTCGCTCGCCCTGACCACCTCGACCGCGAGCCACGGCGCGGTGGTCATCGCGCTCCTCCCGGCGGCCACCGCCGTCGCCACGGTCCTGCGCACCGGTGAGCGCCCTCGAGCGTCGTTCTGGGCGGCGGCCGCCCTCGGCGCGGTCGCTGCGATCGTGTTCGCGACGCTGAACGGCGGTGGGTTCGCGCTCGAGTCTGCCGACCTCCTTCTTCTCGGCGCCGTCGTTGCGGCGGCGATCGGCTATGCGGAGGGAGGGATGCTGGCGCGCGAGCTGGGGGCGTGGCAGACCGTCTCGTGGGCCCTGGTGCTGGCCCTCCCGGTGATGGCTGCGCTGACGCTCTCGTCGGCGTTGGTCGAGCCCCCCACCGCCCCGCTCGAGGGGTGGCTCGCGTTCGCCTACCTGTCGGTGGTGAGCATGTTCCTCGGCTTCATCGCCTGGTACCGCGGCCTCGCGATCGGGCCGATGGCACGGGTCAGCCAGGTGCAGCTGATCCAGCCGGTGCTCTCGATCGCGTGGGCGGCGCTGCTCCTGCGCGAGCAGGTCACCCTCCTGACCGTGCTCGGCGGCCTTGCCGTCATCGCCTGCGCGGGGCTCGCCGTGCGATCGCGGACGCCGGCGCCGACCGCGCTCTCACCCCGCTAGCGTCGAGGGGTGTCTTCCACCTTCCATCGCTCCGCCGTCGCCGAGATCGCGCCGCTCGCGCTGTACCGCATCCTCTGGCTGCGCGTGTCGGTGTTCGTCGTCGAGCAGGACGCCGCCTACCCCGAGATCGACGGTCGCGACATCGAACCCGGCGCCGAGCTGTTGTGGGCGGAGCAGGACGGTGAGGTCATCTCGACACTCCGGGTGCTGGCTGAGGCTGCGGCGATGCGGATCGGCCGCGTGGCCACGGCGGCGTCCGCCCGCGGCGAGGGGGTGGCAGCCGAGCTGATGCGGCGCGCCGTCGCGCGGTGCGAAGAACGCGAGCCCGGTCTGCCGATCGTGCTCGACGCCCAGGCCCACCTGGCCGGGTGGTACGCGCGCTTCGGCTTCGAGGTCGCGGGCGAGCCGTTCGCGGAGGACGGGATCCCCCATCTTCCGATGAGACGCGCCTGACAAGTGCGCGGTGGTTCGCGCTGGATAGGATGTGCACGAACGATCGTGCATCCTCGGCCGACCGCCGCGCGACTGCCGGTGTGACGGGGGGCAACGTGGTGTGGCTGAAAGCGGCGATCGTGGCGATCGTGGTCCTGGGGATCGGGTGGCTGTTCTTCTCGCCGTCGACGGTCACGGTCGGCGCTGACCAAACCGTGTCCTGCCGCCCGCTCGGCTGGGAGATGCCGGGTGCGGTATCGGTGCACGGATACGACAGCACGACGAACGGTGGCGCCGAGGCCATCGAGACGTCGCTGGAGAGCCTGGGCGAATCGGCCGACGAAGAACAGGAAGCGCGCTTCCGTGAACGCGCCGAGGCGGGGCTGCTCGCGGCCTGCGGCGACGCGCGCACCAACCGGTTCGCCTCGATCGTGCTCGTGATGGGGGCGAGCCTCGCGGTGCTCATCGTCTATCGCACCCGCGGGAACCGGAACGAGGCCGTGGTTGCTCCGCCCTCACCTGTCACGACGTCGGCCGACTAACCAAGAAGGAGTGCCGCTATGGCGAGCTACGACGAGTTCAGCACCCTGGTCGGCCAGATCAAGCGATCGGCGATCGATCTGTTCATGAAGGACGAGGGCTACGACCTCATGGGCGGGGAGTACGTCAACGGCAACCGCGGCTCGGACCTGAAGGTCAGCCGCCCCGGTGCCGACGGAGAGGGCGGCGGGGACTGGTCGGTCGACGACTTCCTCATCGAGTGGCTGCAGAACGAGAGCAAGGACGCCTACTTCCAGGAGTCCTTCGCCAACATCCGCGCAAGCGTCGACGCCATCGTCGAACCCTGGACCGATCTTCCCGACCCCGCCGACGTGGAACCCATCGTGGAGACGTGCCGCCAGGTGACCCGCCGTCTCGCAGCGGGCGGGAGTACGAGCGACGGGGCGGCCAGCGGCGGCGGACCGCTCGCGGGTACCCTCTCGCTCATCGAGCAGAACCTGAACGCGATGTCCGGCCAGGCGATCGCGGCGTTCAAGGACAAGTTCTTGGCGCAGCTCGGCCTCGCCGTCAGCGGCTATCACGCGATCTCCATCGCCCGCGGCGTCAACGTCGCGTCGCAGCAAGGGTTGTGGCAGGCAGCGCGCGATGACGTCGCGGCGATCCTGCAGACAGCGACGCAGAAGATCGACGCGGCGGTGGACGCCGGCTCCGTCGACTGGAACCAGGTGCTCACGGTGGTCGGTTGGGCCGCGAAGGGTCTGAGCATCTTCGCCTCGGGCGGGGCGACGCTGCCCCTTCAGGTGGCCGGTCTCGGTATCGAGATCCTGAAGGACCCGCCCACCGGGGGCAACGAGGTCGACAAGTCCTTCGGCGACTACGCCGGCGCCATGGACACCTTGCAGGGCATGCTGCAGGGCCTCTCGGACCGCATCGCCGCTGAAGAACAGGCGATCATCGACAACATCACCAAGAACCTGGCGAACATCCGCGCGGACACCTCGTCGTACGACCTGAGTCCTCCCTCGGTCTCGGGTCAGGACGAGGTCATCGCGATCAATCCGCCGTTGATCGAGGAGATCACCGGAACCTACATGCCGAGCGTCAAGAGCGAGCTCGACAGCATCGCCAGCCTGGCACTCGGATGCACGACCAGTGCCGCCGTCTCCCGCGACCCTTCCATCGGGGTGGGGGTCTACGGGCCGAGCTACACGCTCTACGACCTCACCGTCATGCTGTACGAGCTGATCAAGAATCTCAGCTGGGAGGTCGAGCTGGGGGCGCAGATCCTGCACCTCGTCGTCGGCGACTTCGAGCTCGCCGAACAACAGCGTCTCGATGAGCTGGACCGACTCAACGAGGCCATCGCCGCGGGCAGCTCGTACGACCCCTGGGACTGACGCCGCCGGGTTTCGCGTGGGTCCGCTCCCCGATTAGACGTGCGCGGTCGCGTGGGTCCACACTGCTCCTATGGACACGTCGACAGACATGATCCGCACACCCGACCAGCGCATTCGAGTCTTCGTCAGCTCCACGCTCCGTGAGCTCGAGCCCGAACGGGCCGCCGCGCGCGCTGCGATCGAATCGTTGCGGCTCGCGCCGGTGATGTTCGAGCTCGGCGCCCGCCCCCACCCGCCGCGCTCGCTCTACCGCTCGTACCTCGCGCAGAGCGACATCTTCGTCGGTATCTACGGCGAACAGTACGGCTGGGTCGCGCCGGACGAGGACGTCTCGGGCCTCGAAGACGAATATTCGCTGTCCGAGGGGATGCCGCGCCTCGTCTACCTCCGTCGCGGCGGGGGAGAGCGCGCGCCGCGGCTGCGGGAGCTCCTGGACCGCATCCGTTCCGACGACAAGACCTCGTATCGGTCGTTCGACACCCCGGCAGAACTTCAGGCGCTGCTGACGGATGATCTTGCCGTGCTGATGGCCGAGCGGTTCGGCGCCTCGTCTCGTACGGCTGTCGGCACCCCCGCGGCCTCCTCGTCGATTCCCGCCTCTTTCAGCTCGCTGGTCGGCCGCGAACGTGAGCTGGGCGCGGTACTCGAGCTGTTGGACGCCCCTGGAGTCCGGCTGGTCACCATCGTCGGGCCCGGCGGCATCGGCAAGTCGCGGTTGTCGATCGCTGCCGCCGACGCGCTCGCGGCGAAAGGACGCGAGGTCGCATTCGTTCTCCTCGAGGCGCTGTCCGCTCCGTCGCAGGTCGTGCCCGAGATCGCCCGCGTGCTCGGAGTCCGCGACACCGGCGGTGAGCGACTCCAGGACAAACTCGTCGCAGCACTCGCCGGGCGAGACCTGGTGCTCGTCGTGGACAACATGGAGCACCTGCTCGCAGCATCCGACGACCTCGTTCATCTCATCACCGCCCTACCGCGCCTGCAGGTGCTCGTGACGAGTCGCTCCCCTTTGCGCGTACGCGCGGAGCGCATCTTCGAACTCGGTGCGCTCACCGTGCCGTCCGCGGACGCCGACACGGACGACGCGGAAGCGGCGAGCGCGGTGGAGCTCTTCGTCCAGAGAGCCCAGGCCGTGCGCCCGGATTTCGGCATCACGAAGGACAACTGCGCGGCCGTCGCGGGGATCGTCCGCGCTGTCGACGGTGTTCCGCTGGCGATCGAGCTGGCGGCCGCGCGTACCCGAACCATGACGCCTCCCGAATTGCTCGCACGACTCGATTCCGCGCTGACGCTGCTCGTCGGCGGCGCACGGGACCTGCCCGTCCGCCAGCAGGCGCTGCGCAGCACGATCGAGTGGAGTGTGCGACTCCTCGATCGCGAGGCGGCCGCGGCGTTCGACGCGATCGCCGTGTTCCGCGGGCCGTTCTCGCTCGCTGCTGCCGAGGCTGTTCTCGCGGAGGGGATTGCGACGCAGGACGGCGACCTCGTCCAGGTCGACGCGCTCGGCGTCTTGGACGCGCTCATGGACGCGAGCCTGCTGCGGCGGTTCGAGCGAGGAGGAGAACTCGTCTTCGGTACCCTCGCGGTCGTCCACGCCTACGCGCTCCAGCGCGCCCCGATCGATACGGCTGCCACCGAGCGGTGGGCGCAGTACTACATCGCGTTCGCGCGAACGATCGACGACCATCTGCGCGGCGTCGAGCAGGTGCCCTTCCTCGCACGGCTCACTGCGGAGACGGAGAACCATGCCGCCGTCGAGCGGTACCTTCTGGACACGAAGCACCTCGACGCCGCCGCAGAGTTCGCTTGGTCGATGTACATGCCGCTGTGGATCGGCGGCCGGCTCGGGTTGGTGCGGGCGTGGATGGCCGAACTCATGGAGGTGGCCGAGCAGAGCGGCATCGAGCTCGCGCCGCGCACCGAGGCCATCGCCCTCTACTACACCCGGGCGATCGCCTTCTGGCAGGACCCGGACATCGATGTGGTGCCCGGTCTTGCTCGGAGCGTCGCCCTGTTCGACGAGGTGGGAGACCCGGCCGGCGCCGGGCTGGCGGGCTTGTCGCTCGGACTCGCGCACCTCTCGGTCCGGCCCGCACCGGACGTCGAGGCAGCGAGAGGCGATCTGGAGGCGAGCCTCACCCACTTCCGCGTCGCGCACGACGTCTGGGGGGAGGCGATGGCACAGGTGGCCCTCGGCCGTCTCGACCTGGCGATGGGCCAGCCGGCGCGAGCGGCCGAGCGTCTCGACACCAGCGTGCGCGAAGCCGCCTCGGAGGGGGAACTGCTCGGTCGTGCCATCGCGCAGCACAACCGCGGGTGGCCGAGCTTCCTCGCCGGAGACATCGACGCGGCAGAAGCCGACTTCGCCGAGGCGCTCGACATCTCGCTCGAACTGGGCCATGACGAGGGCGTCGTCTACGGCCTCGACGGACTTCTCGGCGTGGCCGCGGCGCGCGGCCAGGCGGAGTCGGTGGGGCTGCTGAGCGGCGCGGTGGCTCGGCTGCGCCGCCGCACCGGCCTCGTGAACGAGGCGGGCTTCACCCCCCAGTCCGCAGCCGTCGAGGCGCTGCGCGCAGCGGGCGGGGCGGCTGTGATCGACGAGGCCGCCGTGCGCGGCGAGCAGATGCCTCTCGCGAAAGTGCTCGAGCATGTCCGGGGCTGACGAGAAGCTGCCGAGCACCGTGCTGCCGGCGACCAGGATCGTCGCCGTCATCATCATCCCGTTCCTCGCCGGCGCAGTCTTCCTGCTCTTCGGCTTCCCTCGTCGATCGGGCGAACTCTTCGCCTGGCAGATCGACCCCCCGCTGACGGCCTACCTCCTCGCCTCGGCGTACGTCGGTGGCATCTGGTTCTTCGTCCGCGTGGCGCGCGAGCGGCGGTGGCACCGCGTGAGACACGGCTTCCCCGCGGTGACCGTGTTCGCGGGCGCTCTGCTGGTGTCCACGCTCATCCACCTCGACAAGTTCTCCTCGAACATCTTCTTCTTCACGTGGCTCGCCTTGTACGCGACCACCCCTTTCGCTGTCGCCCTGCTGGCCTGGTTGCAGCGGGGGGACGACGACGGCCTCCCCGATCCGGCCGATACGCGCGTGCCGCGACCTCTTCGCGCGGGAGTGATCGTCGTGGGGACCCTCGCTCTCCTGACGGGCGCCATCCTCTTCGTCGCCCCGCAGCTGGTGATCCCGGTGTGGGCGTGGACGATCACGCCGCTGACCGCTCAGGTGGTCGGCACCGTGCTGAGTCTCACGGGTGTCGTGGCGTGGGGGATGCTGCGCGATGACCGGTGGAGTGCGTTCCGCATCCTGTTCCAATCGCAGCTGATCAGCCTCGCCGCGATCGTCGCGTCGCTCGTCGTCGCGCACGGCGACCTGTTGTGGGATCGTCCCGCCGCCTACGGCTTCATCGCACTCGTCGGGTTCGCGGTCATCGGCTACGGCGCGCTCACGATCGCCATGGAGCGGCGCGCCCGCCGAGGGATCGGGCGATAGGGCGGGCTGCTAGAGCTGGATGCCGTGGTCGTCGTCGTTGACGCCGACGTTACGACCGCGCCACGACTCGTAGGCGATGAGCCAGCCGATCGAGATCACGGCGCCCAGCACGATGCCGAGCCAGACGTTGCCGAAGATGAGTCCGAACAGCACTCCGAGTGCGAGCACGAGCACCGTGCCGAGCAGCCAATGGGTGCGGCCGCGGGGCCAGCCGGTGCGAGGTTCGCTCATGCGCTCAGCCTATCCGCGGCAGCTGTGTCATCGTTCCGACAGATGATCCAGAACGGATGCCTGCACCTCGGGATCGGGGAAGACATGGCGGACGTCCTCCGAACCGAGACGGGCGGCGGCGTTGCGGACGGCGCCGATGACCGCGGCCGTGCGCCCGGCGGTGATCGCGTCGGGGTGCACGTAGGACGCACGAGCGACGACGGGGGTGTTGCCGAGCAGCCGGGCGGCGGCGTCGTAGGGGAGCAGGTCGGCGCTGCGCCGCGAGGAAGGCGCGGGGAAGGTCGCACCGGCGGTGACGGCGGCCGCGACCACGGTCGCCCCCCAGGTGCGGAACGCCTTCGCTGATCCGGCGACCCCGCCGTGGGTGTGGATGAAGGAGTTGACCGTCGCGCTGTCCACGCGGCGCCAGAGCGGCGGATCCTCCGTCGCGAACAGCGCGCCGTCGGGCGGGCCGAGCTGAGCTCGCAGTTCTCGGAGCACCGCGGTGGCGGCAGCATCCTCGACTTCCAGATGCAGCGCCAGATGCTCCTTGCCCACGAAATCGAAGACGGCCGTGTCGCCGACGAGGGTGACCTGATCGCGGCGCAGAGTCGTGAGGCCGTAGGTGTGGTTGTCGCGGGCGTAGCGATCGTTGCCGACGCGGAAGAGCCCGCGGTCGAGCAGACGCACGACGACGGCCGTGGCCCGCTGCCCGGCGACGCCGCCGCCGAGATCGGCTTCGACCGCCTCGCGCAGCACCGGCAGCGCGCCGGCGAACTGCAGCAGGTGGTGGAACTTGTTCTCCGAGGCCGCCGCCACGGCAGCCTCGGAATACCGGTACTGCGTGCGGCCGCGGGCGTCGACACCGGTGGCCTGGAGGGCGGCGTCGGGATCGGTCGCCGCCCAGACGTGCGTCCACGCGGGAGGGATGCGCAAGCGGTCGAGCCGATCGAGCACCGCGGGGTCGGTGACCGGGTCGCCGACCTCGTCCGCCCAACGGCGGCCGTGCGCGGAAAGACGGTGCAGGCCCGGTGGGCGCACGATGTGGCGGACGTGCGCCGCCGGCGGGACGGGGGCGTCGGGCATTCCTCGAGGGTACCGAGCCATTCGTTAGGGTGAGGGGACCCTAACCCGGAGGAATGAGATGGCCCGGACGAATGCGACCCCGGCGCGGGTGAAGCCCGCCGAGAGCCGCCTCCTCACCTTGCACGTGGTGCGCCGGGAGCAGATCTCGCCCACTTTCGCGCGCGTGACACTCGGTGGCGGGGACATCGACCAGTTCCGCCCGATGGGTTTCGACCAGTGGTTCCGCTTGTTCCTGCCGGTCTCGGAGACGTCGCTGTCGCGGCTGCCCGGGAGGCTCGACGCCCTCTCCTATCTCCGCTACCTCACCATCGCCAAGACCGAGCGGCCGGTGCTGCGCAACTACACGGTGCGCGCCCACCGCGCAGAGGGGATCAGCGGCGCCGAGATCGACGTCGACTTCGTGCTGCACCGCTCGGCGGTCGACGGATCGTCGGGTCCCGCAGCATCCTGGGCCGACGGCTGCGCGCGCGGCGACGCCGTCGCCCTCCTCGACGAGGGGATCACGTTCACCCCCGCCCCCGAGGTCGCAGACCGCGTCGAAGTGGTGGCGGACGAGACGGCCCTCCCCGCCGTCGCGGGCATTCTGGCGTCGCTCCCGCCCACCGTCACCGGACGCGCCTTCATCGAGATCCCCCACGCCGACGACCGGCAGGACCTCGCCGGTCCGGTCGGGGTCGAGATCGTCTGGGTCGTCCGGGACGAGCCGGCGGCCATCCCGGGGCAGGCCGTGCTGAAGGCTGCCACCCTGGCGGATGCCCCCGTCGCGCCGACCTACTTCTGGGTGGCGGGTGAGCAGGCGATGTGCGCCGCGCTGCGGCGGCACTGGATCGCGGCGGGCGTCGCCAAATCGGCGATCAGCTTCACGGGCTACTGGAAGCACACCGCGCACTGACGGGCTTGGTCACCCCTCGCCGGGGGCGATCGAGACCATCCAGGCGATGCCGAAGCGGTCGGTGAGCATGCCGAACCGGCCGCCCCACGGCGGCGATTCGAGGGGCATGGCGACGGTGCCGCCGTCGGCGAGGGCGTTCCACCACCGTTCCAGCTGCTCCTCTTCGTCGCCGCTGATCGAAATGGAGAAGCCGGCAGCGGGCTGCCACGGCATCGAGCTCGGTGTGTCGGAGGCCATGAGCGTGAACCCGCTCGGCGTCTCGAGTTGCGCGTGCATGACCAGGTCGTTCTCCGCCGGATCCTGGCCCATGTCGTAAGCCGCGAACGTATCGATCGTCAGCTCTCCACCGAACACGTCGCGATAGAACTCCATCGCGTCGCGCGCGGTGTTGTGGAACGAGAGATACGGATTCAAGGTCGTGGACATGCCGACAGTGTCCCGTGGGTGGAGCAGCCCCGCAAGAGCCCGGATCAGCGGTCGCGGTGGTCTTCCGGATGCAGCCGCGGGCCTCGACGAGGCTCGATCCGACCGCTCGCGTACAGCAGCCGGATCGCCCGCTGGCGGTGGCCCGCCCAGGGCGCGAGCAGCTCCAGCATCCCGTCGTCATCGACCCGCGACCCGGTGAGGGCGTACCCGACGTGGTGGGCGAGGTGGTAGTCGCCGACGCTCACCGCATCGGGGTCGCCGAAGGCGCGGATACGGGTCTCGGCCGAGGTCCAGGGCCCGATCCGGCGCAGGCTCGTGAACAGGCGTTCGCGCTCGATCCCGTCGCTCGCCCGCGTCGTGGCGCGCACGATCGACTCGCCGTGCCGAGCCGCTTCAACGATCGTGCGCGATTGCGGCGGCTCGAGTCCCGCGCGGTGCCACGCCCACGACGGCACGTGCCGCCACTGCTCGATCGTCGGCGGCGCGAACATCGGTTTCGGGGTCGGACCGGGCGCGCGCTCGCCGTACCAGGTCACGATGCGGCGCCACGCCCCGAAGGCCTGCAGCCCGGTGACCTTCTGCTCGATGATCGCGCTGACGAGCGCGTCGAACACGAGGTCGGTGCGCCCGATACGTAGGCCGGGGTGGCGGTGATGCGCTTCCTCGATGAGCGGGTGCACGCTCGCGTCGAAGCCCGAAGGGTCATCGTCGGCACCGCAGAGCGCCGGCACCTGGCCCAGCGCCCAGTCTGCCCCGGGCCCCCACGCTGCCGCGCGCACGACCCCGCCGGGCCCTTCACGCAGAGCCAGCGTCGCGACACCGTCGGGAGTGCGGCTCGCACGCCAGATGATGCCACCGGCCGTGGTCATGGTCGGATCGCCGGAGCCGTGGCGTTGCGGCAGGACGGCGCGGAAGAGGTCGAGCGGATGCTGGGGGCGGTACTCGCTCTCGCGCGGTCGCGTCGCCACGGGGCGGGGATCGCGGGTGATCCGCGCGCGCTCCCCGATCGACCTCATGCGGCCACTTTACGTCGGGGGCTGGACACGGGGCGCGGTCAGGGCGCGGGGCTCAGGGCCGCGGGGGGACGCGGACGATCTCGGATTCGCCGGGGAGTTCGAATCCCTGCGCCGTTGCGAAGGCGAGGGGGATCCCGCGTGAACGCGGCCAATCGATGCTGTCGGTGACCTGCACGTGCACGTGCGGCTGCGTGCTGTTGCCCGAGTTGCCGCACTCGCCGATCGGCTGGGCCGTGGCGACCTGCTCGCCGACCGCTACGCCCACCGACCCTTCCCGCAGGTGCGCGACGAGGACGAAGGGTCCGCCTTCGCCGAGGGCGACGACCACGTGGTTGCCCGCGATAGCGCCGGGGCCGGCCGCGATCCGCCGAGGCTGCGCGGCGAGGTAGGCGAGGAGGGCGGGCTGCGAGCGCCGCGCTTCATGATCGTGCTCGCCGTCGTGGGCGATCACCACCGTCCCGGCGCTCGGGGACAGCACGCTCGCCCCGAACCCGATGAAGTCCTCGGGGGGCTCGGTCGACAGTGCTGCCCGCCACCGCCACGGCGCCGAGCGCCCGCGCGCGTCGACCGGGATGAAGTCGATCGCGTAGGTCGTGCCCATGAGGTGCGTGCCGTGACTCGGAACGCGTCTCGCGGGGCTGTTGCGGGCGCGGAAGCTGCCGGCGAGCGGGTAGTCGAGCACGACCGGACCGTCGCTCGGGGGGACGCCATCCACAGCTCGTCCGCCTCCGAGCACGCGCCGCTCAGAACCGGTCGGGGGAGGGGGTGCCGTGGCCGTAGCGGATCGAGACGTCGGCGTGCCGGTCGAAGCGGTAGCCGACCCCGCGCACGGTGCGCACGATGTCCTCGTATGCGCCGAGCTTCGCCCGCAGTCGGCGCACGTGCACGTCGATCGTGCGCTCGCCGGGTGCGTCGTCATCGGTCGCCGCGTCCCAGAGCGACGACACGAGCTCGGCGCGCTCGATCGTGCGACCCTCGCGCAGCACGAGGTACTGCAGCAGCTCGAACTCCTTGAAGGTGAAGGCGGCTGATTCGCCGTCCAGCAGCACCCGCTTGCGCGAGATGTCGACGACCACCCCGCCGGGCGCGCGGTCCTGGTCTTCGGCGTCGTCCTTCGTGCGGGCGATCGCCGAGGGCTCGTGCAGAGCGAGGCGCACGACGTCCACGTCG
This sequence comes from Microbacterium hanjuni, assembly GCF_043556395.1. Taxonomy (NCBI): domain Bacteria; kingdom Bacillati; phylum Actinomycetota; class Actinomycetes; order Micrococcales; family Microbacteriaceae; genus Microbacterium; species Microbacterium hanjuni. Next base: position 71,707 of record NZ_JBIGIK010000002.1, on the reverse strand, counting down.
CGGCCGCCGGCGCCGACCGGAGCGAGAGCCACCGTGGCGTATGTCTCGGCAGCGGGGGCGAGGTCGGCGAGGGTCCGGCGCAGGGCGTCGACCAGGACACCGAGGCTCACGCCGGCGGAGGCTGCGGTGGTCTCGTCGATGCCGACGTAGAGGGCGAAGCCGCGCGGCGTGCTCCCGGCGGGGAGGGCGGGGCGAGCCGCAGGCGCCGGAGCGTCTTTCGGCAGCGCGCGGAGGTGGCGGGAGGGAGCGGTCGGGCGTTCGAGGAGAGCGGTGTTCGACATGGGAACGGGAGTCCTTGCGTGAGAACCCGGAAGAGATGTGCGGGTTCGAATGTGCGGGGCGGCCCGCGGGGGCCGGTGGCAAGACGATCGGGTACGCGTGATCGACGCGATCACCGATGTCTCGGGGGACGACGCTCGACGATCAGAAGCGGAGCGGGGTCCCGGCGGAGGTCACCGAGTCAGCGACACATTCGACAGCACATGACAACGCGGCCGGCCATCATGCCGGCAGTCCCGTTCGCCTCCACGGCGGACAAGGAGCGTGCGAAGTCAGTCATGCGCTGATTATTTCCGAAAGCGTCGCCCGGAGTCAACTCCGCGGGCGATCTCCCAACAATAGCGTCAGGCAGCGCCCCTACCGGTGAGGGGGGATCAGCTCGGTACGCCAGGGGAGCGGCAGAACGGATGCTTCGGTCGTACCTGCCGATTCGAGCACGAGCAGGCCGTCGGCCGCGGCGAGCCCGCGCAGCATGGCGGCACCGGTCCAGCCGGTCGGTCGGGCGCCTTCGGGTCCGGCCGTGAAGGGCACGATGTCGGCGCCCCCCGCTCGCCCGGAGTGGCGCCGATCCGCGGCGAGGTCGACCGGAACGGTCGGTAGCGGCTCGAGCACCCGCCCGGCGAGCCCGACCAGCAAGGGGGCGCCCACGAGCAGGAGTCCGACCATCGCGGCGAGGGGGTTGCCCGGCAGTGCCAGCACGAAGCGACCGTCCGGGAGTTCGGCGAGGACCGTCGGAGCTCCGGGGCGCACGGCGAGGCCGTCGATGATCAAGCGAGCGCCGAGGTCATCGAGCGCTCGGCGGACGTGATCGACCTCCGAGCCGCCGGTCCCCCCCGTCGTGCAGACCAGTGGTTCAGGACCGACCAGGTGTTCCTCGATCGCGCCCAGGTCGTCGCCGAGCCGTGAGGTGGTCGTCGGGCGGGCCCCCAGCATCCGTAGCAAGGGGGGAAGGGTCGGGCCGAAACTGTCACGCACCTCGCCGGGGCGGGGGCGGCCCGACACCACGACCTCGTCGCCGGTGAGCACGAGGGCGACGGGCGGGGTGGCGGCGACCCGCACCGCGTCGAGACCGCAGGCGGCGGCCAGCGCCACCTGCGCGGGGTTGAGCTGCACTCCCGCAGCGACGAGCGTCTCGCCTCGGTGGGCTTCCGCCCCGGCACGCCGCACGTGCTTACCCTCGGCCGCCTCGCTGTCGGGCGTGCCGGGATGCAGGCGCAGCCGGCCGTGCTCGCCGCCCCCGTCTTCCGATGCGCGTTCACTACGCACCACGGCGGTGGCGCCCGGCGGGATCTGCTGGCCGGTGACGACACGACGCGCGAACCCGGGAGCGAGCGGGGGCGCCAGCATCCGATCGTCCGATGACATGTCGAGGCGCCACGGCCCGGTGCCCGAGACCGCCCAGCCGTCCATCGCGGAGGAGTCGAAGTGGGGGAGCGGTTCCGGCGCGACGACATCGGCGGCCAGCCAGCGTCCGGAGGCGTCGAGCAAGGCGACGTGCTCGGGGGCGAGCGCCGCCGCGGTGCCCGCCGCGTGAGCCAGCGCGCGCGCTCGGGTCCAGGGCGTGGCGAGCGCGCGCTCGTCACGGGTCATTCTTCGGAGCGCTCCGCCGCGAAGTCGTCGATCAGCACGGCGGTGGCGCGGCGCACGGATTCGTAGGCCTCGTCGGCGTCGATCCCGTCGGCCGCGAGCAGGCCGGCGGCGAATCCCACGATGTACGTCGTGACGGGCGCCGCGGGGCGCACCACCGAGTGCGCGGCCTGGCCGGCGAGGGCGAGGACGGCGTTAGCGTCGACGACCGCGGGGTCGATGCCGAGGCCGGTGGTGAGGCGTCGCGTCCACTCGGCGACCAGGGCCTGGTTGTCATCGGTCATGGGGTGCTGCCTTTCCGCTCGGGGGCGTAGCCGAAGCGGACGGCGTCGTCCGTCGTGTCGATGTCATCCGCCGAGCCCTCGGGCAGCGGCACGCCGACGAGGTCGAGGGGAGCGAGGAGTGTGCGCATCGAGGCGTCGATGAGGCCGGTCGATCCGCCGGCGCGCTCGACCGCTTCCGAAAGCGCCCCCGTACGGGCGAGGAGCAGCAGCTGTTGGCGGCGGCCGTCCGCGTCGACCCCGATGAATCCGTCGCGGGGGTCCGGTTCGCGCGATGCTTCGCCGACGAGCGCGTCGAGTGCGTCACCGAGCATCGGCATGTCGCAGGCGACCACCAGGGCGAAGGGGCTGTCGGCACCGAGACGCTGGATGCCAGCGGCCACCGCTGCGGCAGGACCGGAGAACGGGGGATCCTCACGCTCGAAAGCTACACCGTCGCCGAGACCGGTGAGGGGCCCGCCCATGACCAGGATGCGTCGCGCCCCGCGTTCGCGCACCGCGGCCACGGTCGCCGCCAGCAGCGAGCGACCGTCGCGCATCAATCGCGCCTTGTCCTGGCCCAGGCGGGTGGAGCGGCCGCCGCTCAGCACGATCGCGTCGAAGAGCACCGGGTACCTGGCCCCAACGGGGCCCCTCTCCAGCGACACGTCTGACTCGAGCTCCTGTTCTGCGATCAGGTCAGGTGATAGACCTGCAACCATGGGCAGAATAACCGCACGTCGTCGCGTCACCCGCCTGACGGTCGGCGGATCCCGAGTCGTCCGCGAAGACCACCTCTCCGTCGAAGAGCCGCTGGAGATCCGCGTGGGAGGCAACTCCCTCGCCATCACCATGCGCACCCCCGGCCACGACGTCGACCTTGCCGCGGGGTTCCTGGTGTCGGAGGGGGTCATCCGCCGCGGCGACGACTTCGCCGCCGCTCGCTACTGCGTCAGCGCGGAGGGGAACTCCGGCGCCGACGGGACGAACACCTACAACGTGCTCGATGTGACCCTCGCGGCCGGAGTGCCGGCGCCCGATCCCAGCCTCGAGCGCAACTTTTACATGACCAGCTCGTGCGGGCTCTGCGGCAAGGCGAGTATCGACGCGGTGCGCACCCTGTCGGCGTACGAGGTGGCCGGAGACCGCAGCACGATCGACCCGGCCCTGCTCATCACCTTCCCCGACATCCTGCGCGCCCACCAGGACGTGTTCGAGAAGACCGGCGGCCTGCACGCGGCCGGCCTGTTCGACGCGGCCACCGGAGAGCTGCTCGTGCTGCGTGAAGACGTCGGCCGTCACAACGCCGTCGACAAGGTCGTCGGCTGGGCGCTCAAGGAAAACCGCCTGCCCTTGCGCGGAACGGTGCTGATGGTGTCGGGGCGCGCCAGTTTCGAACTCACCCAGAAGGCGTCGATGGCCGGCATTCCGGTGCTCGCCGCCGTGTCGGCACCTTCTTCTCTCGCGGTCGAATTGGCCGTCGAACTTCGCATGACCTTGATCGGCTTTCTCAGAGGAGACTCCATGGTGATCTACAGCGGTACCGAACGGGTGCGCGAGGCCCAGCCCGCGATCGAGCCCGCACAGGCGTCACCGCTCGAGCGCGAGACGGCGGGTGCCCGATGAGTCGCAAGCCTCCCGTCGCCGACGTCGACGAGTCGAACCCGAAGGTCACGCACCCCGAGACCTGGGCGACCGGCATCCCCGCGATCACGCACGCGATGGAGCCCGCCCTGCTCGATCTCGGAGCGACGCGTACCGCGAAGCTCTTCACCTCGATCAACCAGCAAGACGGTTTCGACTGCATGAGCTGCGCCTGGCCCGATCCGGACAAGCGCCACACACTGGAATTCTGCGAGAACGGCGCGAAGGCCGTCGTCTGGGAAGCCACCCCGGTGACCATCCCCGACACGTTCTGGTCCGAGCACTCGTTGAGCGACCTCGCGGACAAGACGGAGTACTGGCTGGGGATGCAGGGGCGCATCACCTCGCCGGTCTACAAGCCCGCCGGCAGCGATCACTACGAGCCGATCAGCTGGGACGAGGCCTTCCGTGTCTTCGCCGACAAGCTGAACAGCCTCGACTCCCCCGACGAGGCGGCGTTCTACACGAGCGGTCGCGCCTCGAACGAGGTGTCGTTCATCTACCAGCTCTTCGTGCGCGCGTTCGGTACGAACAACATGCCCGACTGCTCGAACATGTGCCACGAGTCCACCGGCAACGCGCTGAATGACACCATCGGGGTCGGTAAGGCCACGATCGTCTACGACGACTTCCTCGACACCGACCTGGTCATCATCATGGGCCAGAACCCCGGCACCAATCACCCCCGCATGCTCACCGCGCTCGAGGACGTCAAGCGCAACGGCGGGTCGATCATCGCGGTCAATCCCCTCCCCGAGGCGGGACTGCTGCGGTTCAAGAACCCGCAGAAGGTGCGCGGGGTGATCGGGGAGGGCACGAAGATCGCCGACCAGTTCCTGCAGGTACGCCTGGGCGGCGATATGGCGCTGCTGCAGGCCGTGTCGAAGCGGGTGCTGGACGCGGAAGCGGCGAACCCCGGCACGGTGCTCGATCAGGACTTCCTCGACGAGCACTGCGTCGGACTGGATGAACTGAAGGCGCATCTCGCCGATCTTGATGAGGCCGCCGTCCTCGAAGCCACCGGGCTCACCTCGGCCGAGATCGACGAGATGGCCCAGCGCTACCTCGCCGCCGATCGCGTGATCATCACGTGGGCGATGGGGATCACCCAGCACCGCAAGAGCGTCGACACGATCAAGGAGATCATCAACCTCCTGCTGCTGCGCGGGAACATCGGCAAGCCCGGTGCCGGCGCCTCGCCCATCCGCGGGCACAGCAACGTGCAGGGCAACCGCACGATGGGGATCTGGGAGCAGATGTCCGACACCTTCCTCGACTCCCTCGAAGCCGAGTTCGGCTTCAACCCGCCGCGCGCGCACGGCTACGACAGCGTCAAGGCGATGCACGCGATGGAGCAGGGCAAGATCAAGGTCTGGTTCGCCCTCGGCGGCAACTTCGTCGGCGCGATCTCGGACACCGCTTTCGCCGAGCGGGCGATGCGCGGCACCGAGCTGACGGTGCAGGTCTCGACGAAGCTCAACCGCTCCCACGTGGTGACGGGCGACGCGGCGCTCATCCTCCCCACCCTGGGGCGCACCGAGATCGATCACCAGCTGTCGGGCGACCAGTTCGTCACGGTGGAGGACACGGTCTCGCTCGTGCACGCCTCCCGCGGGCGCATCGAACCGGTCGCTCCGACTCTGCTGTCCGAGACCGCGATCATGGCGCGCATCGCCGCTGCCACGCTCGGGGACCGCTACGGCATCGATTGGGCCGGCTTCGAGAACGACTACGACATCATCCGCGAGCACATCGCCCACGTCGTGCCCGGCTGCGCGGACTACAACGCGAAGGTGCGACTGCCCGACGGTTTCCACCTGCCGAACGGGCCGCGCGATTCCCGCACGTTCACGAACGACATCGGCAAGGCCAAGCTCACGGTGAACGAGCTCGAGGCGGTCGAACGCCCGCAGGGCAGGCTGCTGCTGCAGACCTTCCGTGCGCACGATCAGTTCAACACGACGATCTACGGTCTCAACGACCGCTACCGGGGCATCAAGCGCGGGCGTGACGTGGTCTTCGTGAACCCCGACGACCTGGTGGAGCTCGGCTTCCAAGACGGCGATCGGGTGGACGTGTTCAGCGAATGGCGCGACGAGCCCGACCGGGTGCTGCGCGGTCAGCGGATCGTGTCCTACCCCACGGCGAAGGGGTGCGCCGCGGCGTACTTCCCGGAGGCCAACGTGCTCGTCCCCCTCGACAGCACCGGGATCGGCAGCAACACCCCCGTCTCGAAGTCGGTGGTGGTGCGACTCGAGCCTGCGCTCGCCGTCTGACCGCATTCTTCGGGTTCAGGGGACCTGCCCGCTCGCCCGTCCCGCCGAGTCGACACCCGGACGCCGAGACGACACCGTCGCGGCGCCGCGGGAGTGTCGTCTCGGCGCGGAGATGTCGAGTCGGCATCGCTGGGCCGGAAGGAGGCTGCGCCGCGCCATTTGTTGCTCGATCCGGCAAATGTGTTGCGTTTTTCGGCCGGCGCGTTTAGATTCGCAGCGAAGCGCTTCGCGGAAGCGTTTCGACGAAGACAGATCATCACCGGATCACCTCCGGTGTGCGCTGAGACGATGAGGTCGAAATGGTCAAGATCAACGAGGTGGCAGAGGCCGCCGGCGTGTCGATCAGCACCGTTTCCTACGCCCTCAGCGGCAAGCGTCCGGTCTCCCCGTCGACCCGCGCTCGCATCGAGCGGGCCGTCGACGAGCTCGGTTACAGCCCCAATGCCGGGGCGCGGATGCTGGCGGGCCGCCGCACGCAGATCTTCGCGCTCACGGAACCGCTGCGCACCGACACCCACGCACCGACGCACATGTCGTTCGTGCTGGCCACGGCCATCGCCGCTCGCCGCAACGACTACGACATTCTGCTTCTCACCGACGAGCAGGCCCGAGACGGGATGAACCGGGTCGCGTCCTCCGGTCTCGTCGACGCGATCATCGTGCTCGACGTGGCGCCCGACGACGACCGGGTGCCACTCGCGCGAGCGATCACGACCCCCGTGGTCTTCATCGGGGTGCCCGACGACAGCGATGGCCTCGTCTGCGTCGACCTCGACTTCGCCGCGAGCGCACGCCTCGCCGTCGACGTGCTCGCGGACGCGGGGCACGAGAGGATCGGGATGCTCGGCCAGACCGACATCGCCTACGTGAAATCGAACTTCCCGCCTCGCGTTCGCGCGGCCGCCGTGGAGCGAGCGGCCGAGCGTGGGGTCCACCTCGACTTCGCCTCGTCGGGCGCGATCATGCCCGATCTGGCCGCCACGGCTCGTGCAGCTGTGCAGATGGTGCGGGGCGGGGCGACGGCGGTGCTGCTGCATTGCGCGGCCGAAGCCCACGCGGCGGCGCTGGAGGCCCTCGCCGCCGAAGGGCTCGCCGTGCCGGGGGATGTCTCGGTGATCGCCGTCGGTGCCTCCTTCGACACCGCCGCCCTGCCGACCCCGGTCGACACGATTCCGCTCGTTCCGCAGGCATCCTGCGACCTGGCGGTCGATCTCGCCGTCCGCGCGCTGGGCCCCGATCGACCCGCCCCCGACCTGTACCTGCTCGAGCCGACGTACCTCTCCCACGGCTCGGTCGCACCCCCTGTCACCTCCTCGCACCGATAACCCCCCACAACTGAATATCGCCCCCGACTGTCCCTTGTCGAAGCGCTTCGATGACGCGCCCAGACCGACCGTCGACCCCACCACCCGGATCGTCCGCGACCCGGGTTCTGATGAAAGGAGTGCCGACGATGGCACGCATGACAACCACCCAGCGCCGAGTGGCCGCCACGATCGCGACAGCGACGGTAGCCGTGCTCGCCCTCTCCGCCTGCTCGGGCGGATCCGGGGCGGAGGAGAGCGGGGACAACACCCTGACGCTCTGGCATTACGAGAGCGAGACCAGCGCGATGGGAATCGCCTGGAACGAAGCCATCAAGGTCTTCGAGGAGGAAACCGGAGCCACGGTCGAATTCGAGGAGAAGAGCTTCGAGCAGATCCGCTCGACCGCCAGCCAGGTGCTCAACTCCGACGAGGCGCCCGACATCATGGAGTTCAACAAGGGCAACGCCACGGCGGGCCTCCTGGCCAGCCAAGGACTCCTGACGGACATCAGTGACGCCGTCGACGAGTACGGCTGGGACGACAAGCTCGCTCCCGCCCTGCAGACGACGGCCAAATACAACGAGGACGGCGTCATGGGCTCGGGGTCCTGGTACGGCGTTCCGAACTATGGCGAGTTCGTCACGGTCTACTACAACAAGGACATGTTCGCCGCGGCCGGGCTCGAGATCCCGACGTCGTACGACGAGTTCGTCGAGGTGATGGATGCCTTCGTCGCGCAGGGCGTCACGCCGCTCGCCGAAGCGGGCCTGGAGTATCCCATCGGTCAGCTCTGGTACCAGCTGGCCCTGAGCCAGGCCGACCGTCAATTCGTCAACGACTACCAGCTGTACGAGAACCCCGTCGATTGGACGGGGGAGGAGATCACCTACGCGACCGAGACCCTGAAGGAGTACGCCGACAAGGGGTACTTCTCGAAGGACGTGACCGGGGTCAAGGCCGAGGACGCCGGGGTGTCGTTCATCAACGGGACCTCGCCCATCTTCGTGTCGGGCAGCTGGTGGTACGGCCGGTTCGTCGACGAGGTGTCCGGGTTCGACTTCGGCCTCTTCCCCTTCCCCGGGAGCGACCTGACCCCCGGATCCTCCGGCAACCTGTGGGTCGTTCCGGAGAACGCCAAGGACAAGGACCTGGCCTACAAGTTCATCGACATCACGATGCGCCCCGAGATCCAGGCCCTTCTCGGCAACAACGGCGGTCTCCCCGTCGCCGCCGACGAGGCCGACATCACCGATGAGAAGAGCCTCGAGCTGATCCAGGCCTTCAACGCGGTCAACGACAAGGACGGCCTGGCCTTCTACCCCGACTGGCCGACGCCGACCTTCTACGACGACCTCGTCGCCGAGACGCAGGAGCTCATCAACGGCACGAAGACGCCCGCCGAAGTCCAGGAGGGCCTCGGCACCGCGTACGACTCCTACGTCGACGACTTCCGTTGAGATCCCGGGGGCCCGCGGCATCGCGGCGGGCCCCCTCCCCCTCCTGCTGAGGACCTCAGCATCCATCTCTCTTCCGAGGAGCCGGTGATGACCGCTGTTCCCTTCGTCCGCCCCCCGCGGGCCAAACTTCCCCCCGAAGAACCGCTGATCCCCCAGCGTGGTCGCGGAGGCAGCGCCGGCTACTGGCTCTATCTCGTGCCGGGCCTCGTCCTGGTGACGGTGATCGTCATCGTTCCGCTGGTGTGGAACGTCTACCTCAGCTTCACGGAGTGGCGCGGCATCAAGCCGCCCGAGTTCATCGGGCTCGACAACTGGGTCGAACTGATGGGGGATGCGACGTTCTGGACGTCGTTCCTCAACAGCATCTGGATGATCATCGCGATGGTGATCGTTCCGACGATCATCGGCCTCGTGCTCGCGGCGCTGCTGTTCGACGTCATCGGGCGCAAGTTCGGGGGCCGGTTCGCCAGCTTCCTGCGGGCGACCTACTATCTGCCGCAGATCCTCCCCGTCGCTGTCGCCGGCATCGTCATCGGGTGGATCCTGCGCCCCCAGGACGGCGCCCTCAACCGGATCCTCGAGGGCATCGGCCTCGGCTCCCTCGCCCACAACTGGCTCGGTTCACCCGACACGGCGCTCATCAGCATCATGGTCGTCCTGGTGTGGATCCAGATCGGCTACCCCGTCGTGATCTTCATGGCGGCGCTCCAGCGCGTCGACCCGGAGCTCTACGAGGCGGCCGAACTCGACGGGGCCAACTGGTTCCAGCGGTTCCGCTCGATCACCGTGAGCATCATCCGTCCCGAGATCTATGTCGTGGCCCTCACCAGCACCATCGCCGCGCTCAAGGTCTTCGGACCGGTCTACATCCTGACGCGCGGCGGCCCGGGGGACTCGACCATCGTCCCGGCGTACTACGCCTACAGCGAGTTCTTCCAATCCCAACAGGTCGGCTACGGCGCCACGATCGCCACCGCGTTGACGATCGTCGTCACGATCGTCGCCGTGCTGTTCATCCGCGCGCAGAACGCCGCGGAACGCAAAGAAAGGGCGGGTCTGTGATGGTCGCCACCATGGCCGTGACCACGGCGAAGCCCGGGCAGAAGACGCCGCGGACGATCAAGCCGCGCGGCGGTATGACGAAGCGGCGCGGCATCGACTGGCTGCTTCTCGCCTTCGTGATCGTCGCCGCGATCGTCATCATCGCGCCGTTCTACCTGATCGTCGTCAACTCCTTCAAATCGCCCGCGGACTACTCCAACGGCGGTCCGCTCGCACTGCCGACCGGGCTCTACTTCGACGGCATCGCGGCGTTCTGGGAGCGCGTCAACTTCCCCGAGAAGGTGTGGAACTCGTTCTTCATCTCCGGAACCGTCGCGGTCCTGGCCGTCCTGCTCTCGGTGCTCAACGCCTTCGCGATCGGCATCGGGCGCATCAAGGGGCGTTCGTGGGTCGTGCTGCTGTTCCTCCTGGCGAACCTGCTGCCCCAGGAAGCCCTGCTGTACCCGCTCTATTACATGTTCAAGGCGGTGGGCCTCTACAACAACGTGTGGTCGGTGATCATCGTCTTCACCGTCATCCAGGCGGCGTTCGGCACCTACCTCCTCGCCTCGGTCTTCGGCACCTTCCCCAAGGAGGTGCTCGAGGCGGCCGCGATCGACGGCGCGAGCCGGTGGAAGATCCTGTGGCGGGTCATCTTCCCGATCAGTCGCCCCACGCTCGCCGTGCTGCTCATCTTCTTCTTCATCTGGACCTGGAACGAGTTCCTGATCCCGTTGACGTTCCTCGTCTCCAACGAGAACCAGACCGTTCCGGTGGCCATCAGCGTGCTCCAGGGCGACCGCCTCATGGACGTGACCACCACCAGCGCGTCCGCGCTGCTCGGCCTCATCCCCACCCTCCTCTTCTTCCTCATCTTCCAGCGCACCCTCACGCGCGGCATCACCGCAGGAGCAGTCAAGTAATGAAGTTCACCGATGGTTTCTGGCAGCTGCGTCCCGGCGTCACCGCGCTGTACGGCCAGGAGGCCTATGACATCTGGGAGACGGGCGACACCGTCGACGGTCCCGGTCTCGTCATCACCGCGCCGACGAAGGTCATCACGGGACGGGGGGACACCCTCAACCGTCCGACCCTGACCGTGACCCTGTCCTCGCCGCTCGAGGGTGTCGTCCGGGTGCGCATCGTGCACCACGTCGGCGGCGGGGCGCCGCTGTCGTTCGCCCTCCCCGGAGCGGCGTCGGTGGGGACGATCACCTCGGATGCCTCCGGCGCCGAGGTGCGCTCAGGGTCGTTGACCGCCCGCATCGAGAGGGGGGCGCCGTGGGCGCTGTCGTTCTCCTCGAACGGGCGGCGACTCACGGGGAGCGGACTCAAGTCCGAGGGGTACATGACCCTGACCGACCACGCCCAGGTCGACCCGGGCATCGTCGGCAACGCGCGCACCGGCAGCCCCGTCGGCCACCCGCGCGCCTTCGTCCACGAGCAGCTCGAACTCGGAGTCGGTGAACTGGTCTACGGCCTCGGGGAACGTTTCGGCCCCCTGGTCAAGAACGGCCAGACGGTGGAGATCTGGAACGCCGACGGCGGGACCTCCAGCGAGCAGGCGTACAAGAACGTGCCGTTCTACGTCTCCAGCCGTGGGTACGGGGTGCTGGTCAACGACACCGGTCACGTCTCCTTCGAGATCGGCTCCGAAGCGGTGGAGCGCGTGCAGTTCTCGGTGCCGGGGGAGGTGCTGGAGTACTTCGTGATCGACGGGCCGACGCCGAAGGACGTGCTCTCGCGCTACACCGCGCTCACCGGGCGACCGCCGGTCGTGCCGGCGTGGTCGTACGGGCTGTGGCTCTCGACCAGCTTCACGACCGATTACGACGAGGAGACCGTCACATCGTTCATCGATGAGATGGCCCGGCGCGAGCTGCCGGTGTCGGTGTTCCACTTCGACTGCTTCTGGATGCGCGAGTTCAACTGGTGCGACTTCGAGTGGGATCCGCGGGTCTTCCCCGATCCCGACGGCATGCTGCAGCGCCTGCACGAGCGCGATCTCCGCGTGTGCGTGTGGATCAACCCCTACATCGCCCAGCGCTCGCCGCTGTTCGGGGAGGCCGCCTCGCAGGGATTTCTCGTGAAGCGCACCGATGGATCGGTGTGGCAGTGGGACCTGTGGCAGGCAGGGATGGGCCTGGTCGACTTCACCAACCCCGACGCCACGCGCTGGTATCAGGACAAACTGCGCGCCCTCGTCGCCCAGGGCGTCGACTGCTTCAAGACCGACTTCGGCGAGCGCATCCCGCTCGATGTCGACTACTTCGACGACAGCGCTCCCGACCGCATGCACAACCTCTACACGCAGCTGTACAACCGGGCCGTGTACGACGTCCTCGTCGAAGCGCGGGGCGACCAGGACGCCGTGCTGTTCGCCCGCTCGGCTACGGTCGGCGGGCAGAGCATGCCCGTGCACTGGGGTGGGGATTCCACCTCGACGTTCGTGTCCATGGCCGAGACGTTGCGCGGCGGACTGTCGCTCGCGATGAGCGGTTTCGCCTACTGGAGCCACGACATCGGCGGGTTCGAGGGCACGCCGGATGCGGCGGTGTTCAAGCGATGGACGGCGTTCGGGATGCTGGGGACCCACAGCCGCTTCCACGGTTCGAGCTCGTACCGCGTGCCGTGGCAGTTCGACGACGAGGCCGTCGATGTCACCCGCTTCTTCACGCGTCTGAAGATGCGCCTCATGCCGTACCTCTACCAGCGTGGCATCGAGGCAGCGGCCACCGGCGTGCCCGTGATGCGACCGATGGCCTTGGAGTTCCCCGACGACCCGACCGCGGCCTACCTCGACCGTCAATACATGCTGGGCGCGGACCTGCTCGTCGCCCCGGTCTTCACCGAGTCGGGCGAGGTGGAGTTCTACCTTCCTGCGGGCGAGTGGACCTCGTTGATCACCGGTGAGACCGTGTCCGGAGGCTGGCGTCGTGAGGTCCACGGCTATCAGAGCCTGCCCCTCTACGTGCGCCCGGGCGCGGTGCTGCCGTGGGGCGCTCGTGATGATCGGCCTGACTACGATTACCTCGACGGACTCACGCTGCGCGTGTTCCCCGGCGGGGACGGCACCGCCGACGTCGTCGTCACCACCCCTCAGGGGCGGAGCGAGACCCTCACCGCCGACCGGACGAAAGTGACCCGATGAGCACCGGCAACGCCGACTTCCGAGACAGCGGACTCGTCTTCCCGGAGGGCTTCACCTTCGGCTCCGCGACCGCGTCGTACCAGGTGGAGGGCGCGGCGGCCGAAGACGGTCGCCTCCCCTCGATCTGGGACACCTTCAGCAAGACGCCCGGCAAGGTCTGGAACGGCGACACGGGTGACGTGGCGTGCGACCACTACCACCGGTGGGAGTCCGACCTCGACCTGATGGCCGAGCTCGGGCTCGACGCGTACCGCTTCTCGATCGCCTGGCCGCGCGTCATCCCCACCGGCACGGGGGCGGTCGATCAGCGCGGTGTCGACTTCTATTCGCGCTTGGTCGACGGTCTGCTCGAGCGGGGCATCCGCCCCGTCGCCACGCTGTACCACTGGGACCTTCCGCAGACCCTCGAAGACGCCGGCGGATGGGCGGCGCGCGAGACGGTCGACGCTTTCGCGACCTACGCAGAGGTGATGGGGCGCGCCCTGGGAGAGCGGGTCCACACCTGGACCACCCTCAACGAGCCGTGGTGCTCGGCCTACCTCGGTTACGGTCAGGGGGGTCATGCCCCCGGTCGGCACGAGCCGGCCGCGGCGCTGGCCGCGGTGCACCACCTGAACCTCGCGCACGGGCGTGCCGTGCAGGCGCTGCGCGCCACCTCGGCGGGCGATCCCGAGTACTCCGTAACCCTCAACTTCCACGTGCTGCGCGGTGAGGGGGAGGGCGCGGGCGAAGCGATGCGCCGCATCGATGCGCTCGCCAACCGCGCTTTCACAGGCCCGATGCTGCTCGGCGAGTACCCCGCAGACCTGCTCGAGGACACCGCATCCGTCACCGACTGGTCGTTCATCCGTGACGGTGACCTCGCCGACATCCACCAGCCGATCGACGTCCTCGGCGTCAACTACTACTCCACCGCCACCGTGCGGATGTGGGACGGTGTCTCGCCCAAGCAGCAGAACGACGGGCACAAGGCCGCCGGCGGTGGCACCGCGTGGCCCGGGAGCAACGAGGTCGTCGAGTTCGTGCAGCAGCCCGGCCCCTACACGGCCATGGGGTGGAACATCGCCCCGGAGGGGCTCGAGGAGTTGCTGCTGTCGTTGCGCGAGCAGTTCCCCGATCAACCGCTCATGGTCACCGAGAACGGGGCGGCTTTCGACGACGTCGTCGCCGCCGACGGTTCGGTGCCCGATCCTGAGCGCCTCGACTACCTGCGTCGCCATTTCACCGCCGCGCACCGGGCGATGACGCAGGGCGTCGACCTGCGCGGATACTTCGTCTGGTCGCTCCTGGACAACTTCGAGTGGGGTTACGGCTACGCCAAGAGGTTCGGCATCGTGCGCGTCGACTTCGACACGCTCGAGCGCACCGTCAAGGACAGCGGACGCTGGTACGCCCGGCTCGCAGCAACGGGCATCCTGCCCGAGTGAAGCGGGCGTACCCTGTCGGGGTGAGCGATCTGAGATTCAATGACGAGAAGGATGCTTCGCGGTACACCCTGCACGACGGGGACGACCTCGTCTCGGTGCTCGACTACCGTGACGACGGACGCAGCGTTGCGATGACCCGCGCGTACACGATCCCCACCTTCCGCGGCCACGGCTACGCCGGCGAACTCGTCGAGCGAGCGGTGGCACAGCTCGAGCAGGACGGATCCCGTCAGGTCGTGCCGGTCTGCTGGTACGTGGCCGACTGGTTCTCCGCTCGCCCCGAACGCGCCGCGATCCTGCAGCAGCGCTCGGCGAGCTGACCCCTCACCCGTCCGATGACGGGCTGATTCCCGGGCGTTCTCGGACGCATTTCGCTCCGTGTTTACAACGATAGAAAAACTGCTTGACACGACCGTCGCCGTGAGACAGCATGGCCGTTGCGGGCCATTTACGACGTTGTAAACCGCGCCAGTCCGGCGCTATCCCCCAGATCGACACGTCAATCCATGCTCCGCGCAGAGACAGCGCGTCACACCGGTGACGCGCGGGCGATCGGAGGAATCAATGGTGATCGAATCCACAGACGGACGGCTGAGGAGACGGGGTCGGCGTCGGCGATGGGCTGCGCTGGCGATGGCGGCCAGCCTGGGCGTCGGAACGCTGCTCGCGGCGCAACCGGCAACGGCGGCCGGCCAGGACGCGTGGATCTCGGCGCCCGCAGAGGGTCTTCATCGGTTCACGGTGCCGAACGCGGCCGTGTTGGCGGCCGTCGGCAGCGCTCCCGGCCACCTCGCGGTGGAAGGGAACTTCGGCCCGGGCAAGACGTGGGCGCAGTTGGGCCTCTCATTGAGCGGCGGCAATTGGACCGCGACGATAGGTCCCCTCGAGCCGGGCCTGTACTCCTACCAGTACAAGGCCACCGTGGCCGGTACCGAGTCGCTCGTGACGTTCCGCAACCCGGACTCCCCGCAGGAGGTGACATCGCAGCCCGCGGTGAACACGTTCTTCGTGGCGGGCGATTCGGCGGCGTGGCTCGCCGACGTCCCTGCCGGCGGCGCGCTCGAAACCATTACCTACGACAGCAGCGTCGCCGATGCCGAGCGTTCAGCGCTCGTGTGGACGCCTCCCGGGTACGACGCCGAGCGGGCCGAGCCCTACCCGGTGCTGTACCTTCTGCAGGACGAGGGGCAGAGCTATCGCGAATGGGCTGAGCTCGGACGCGTCGCCCAGATCCTCGACAATCTGGCGGTCGAGCAGGACGCCGAGCCGATGGTCGTCGTGATGGGCGACGGCTCCTCGTCGGACCCGCGCGCCGAGGTGCTTGACAACATCCTCCCGGCAGCCCGCGCTGCGTTCCATGTCTCCGACGACCCTGCTGAGCAGGCCATTGCCGGCATCGGCCGGGGCGCCTCCCAAGCGCTGAATCTGACGTTGACCGACACGGGGGAGTTCTCCCAGGTCGGATCCTTCTCCGGCAGCCTGATCAGCAGCGTCAGTTCAACCAAAGCCGTCCAGATCAACGCGGCGACAGACCTCGTGCGACTGTATGTGGGGAACGTGACCGATCCCGCGTACAACCGGACGGTCTCGCTGGTGGACAAGCTGACCCAGGCCGGCGTCGAGTTCGACGTCGACGGGGCAACCCCAGAGACGGGCGGCAGCTGGGACACCTGGCAAGACAACCTCCGTGATTTCGCCTCCCGCATCTTCCAAGACGATGACGATCACGCACCGAGCGCGGGCCACTTGCCGCTCGACGGTCTGCACTCGCTCCCCGCGCCGGGAACCACACCGACGCCCTGGGTCGATGACAACGGCGTGGTCACATTCGAGACCGGAACCGAATACGCCTCCGCCAAGAACGTCACGGTATGGGCGAACTGGGGGCCGGCGGGCAACTGGTTGCGTGTCCCGATGGTCAAGCAGGGCGACCGCTGGCGCCTCACCCTGGGGCCGCTGGAGGGCGGGTCGTACTACTACAAACTCGTTGTCGATCGGGTGGACAAGAAGGATGCCGGCAATCCGACGTCCGTTCGGTCCGAGCCCAATTGGAGCACGTTCCAGGTGGCCGGCGCGGGCTTGCGAGGCGAGTACACCGCCGACGTCGCGCCCGAGTCGCGCGGCGCGGTCAGCGTCATGAACTACACCAGCACGGCTGGCGAGGAGCAGCGCTCGGCGTACGTCTGGACTCCGCCGGGGTATGACGCCGAACGCGCGGACGCGTACCCGGTCTTCTACCTGCAGCACGGCGGGGGGCAGACATGGTCGGACTGGATCGAGGTGGGTCGCGCAGCACAGATCCTGGACAACCACTACCTTCGCGGCACGATCGTCCCGATGGTGGTCGTCATGGCCAACGGCAACGGGGTGGACTACCCGCGGGAGATCCGCGAGCGGATCGCCCCAGCCGCAGAGGGTGCGTACCACGCGAGTTCAGATCCGGACGACCGGGCTCTCGCCGGCCTATCGATGGGGTCGGGCGCGGCACTGTCCACGCTGTACGCCTATCCGGGAGAGTTCGCCTACATCGGTGCATTCTCCGCGTTCTCCCTCCCGCCCGACAGCGCGGACGTCGCCGCGATCAACGCGGGAACGAAGCTGCTGCGGATCTACACCGGTGACATCCAGGACTTCACCTACCCGAACACGATGAGCCTCATCTCAGCGCTCACGGCGCGAGGGATCGAACACGAGTTCCACGCTCCCATTCCGGGGCCTCACAGCTGGGACGTCTGGCAGAAAGCGCTGATCGACTTCCTCCCTCGTCTGTTCGCCCCCGACACCAGTTCGGGCATCCCCGTCGAAGCGACCGTCCCCGAAACGGAGAACGGGGTGCTGGCTCTTACCGTGGCCGACTTCGGTGAGGGTGTTGCTCTCTCTGAGCCGGTGAACGCGGGCGACCGCCTGCGCTTCACGGGCGCACTCCCCGAGGTGACGGTGTCGGATTCCCGCACCGCCCAGCAGGCCGGAGTGGGAGGCTGGTCCGTCACCGCCCTCTCCGACCCGTTCGCCTCCGCAGGGCGCACCATCGGAGCCGATCACCTCGGGTGGTCGCCGAAGGTGGTGACGCCGCGCGCTGGACTCGCCTCGGGTCCGGTCGTCACGACCGCGCTCGACGGCGGTCTCGGCTTGGAAGTGCCGGCGGTGCTCGCGGCTGCAGACCGGGAAGGACGCTACGGCTCGGCAACACTCGGCGCCGAGCTGCGTTTCGAAGTGCCGGTCGACACGCAGCCGGGCACATACACCGGGGTACTGCGGGTCTCGCTGTTCCCCGTCGATTGACGTCAGGGCCCTCGGGCGTGGCCGGTCCGACCGACCGGTTTCGCCCGAGGGCCCATCCTCTCTCCCTCCGACCCTCCGAGGATCATGGCCGCCCATTTCGCTCGTCTTCTCATCATCGCCGTCTCATCTGCCGCGTTCGTGCTCGCGGGTGCGTCGGGCGCGACTGCGCTCGATGCGGCGGCGACCACGTCTCCCGCTGTCGCGGCCGCGTCGTCCAGCGACACCACCTGGGCTCTCCAGCCCGCGACCCCGGACGGTGCCGACGGCCGGGTGTCTCTGCGCCACACGATCGACCCCGGCAGCGTCGCGGACGATCATGTCGCTCTGACGAACTACAGCGCCAACCCGGTGAGGTTCGCTGTCTACGCGGGGGCGGGTCAAGCAACCGCGGAGGGCGGGTTCGACATCGCGGCACCGTCGTCGACCCCCGACGCCGCTGAGTCGTGGGCAGTCCTCGGTGGGGCGAGCGGGTCGACCCCGCGCGAGGGGGGAGGCATCTTCATCGAAGTGGCAGCAGAATCGACTGTCGTCCTTCCGCTGCGCATCGCGGTGCCGGAGACGGCGACCCCTGGCGATCATCCCCTCGGCATCGTCGCCGAGATCGCCGAGGGGAACGTGGATGCGGTGCAGCTCCTCTCTCGGGTCGGCGTGCGTGTGCACCTGCGGGTCTCCGGCCAGATCGTGGGGGCCGTCTCGCCCGAGATTCTCTCAGCGAACTATTCCCCATCGTGGAACCCCTTCGCTCCTGGCTCCGTTGAAGTGCGCTACCACCTCGTGAACGAGGGGAACGTCCGTCTCGGCGCGGACGCCATGATGACGGTGGCCGGACCGTTCGGCATCGCTCGCTCATCGGGGCAGAGCACTCAGCGCGAGATTCTCCCCGGCCAGGCCATCGAGACGGTGGTCACGATGGAGGTGTGGCCGAGCATCTGGAGCTTCGGTGACCTGGCCGTGACGCCAACGGTCGTCGGCGAGGATGCGATCGACATCGGCCTCGCTCCCGCATCCGTGTCGTTCACTCTCTGGTCCATCCCCTGGTCGCTCATCGCGCTCCTCGTCGCCGGGGCGTGCGCAGCGCTGATCTGGCGCAGAGCTCGGCGGCGGGCGCGGCAGCGGACGCAGTCCCTCATCGACGCGGCCGTCGCAGCGGCGACCGCCGCGTCGGAGACCGAGGTTGAACCGCCTACTCGGGCGCTGGTCGGCGTCGCCGCAGAAGTCGAGACCGGTGGCCCTGGCGAGCGGAGCCAGGAGTGACGTTGCGCGCGCGCCGTCTCTCAGGTGTCGGTGAAGCCGGTCGACTCGCGCGGGACGATGCGAAACTCCGGCTTCACCGTGCGGGGGGCACGCGGTTCGCCCTTCTCCCCGATCCGCTCCACGAGCAGATCGACCGCCAGTTCGGCGATCTGGTCGCGGCCGGTATCCACGCTCGAGAGGGAGGGGAGCGAGAACTGCGATTCGTCGATGTCGTCGAACCCGATGACCGCTACATCGCCGGGTACCGTGATGCCCGCTTCACCCAGCGCACGCAGAGCACCCAGAGCCAGCGTGTCGTTCAACGCGAAGATCGCGTCGAAGGACACCCCCTCCGCGATGAGTCGCCGCGCGGCATCGGCCCCTGCGGCGCGGTTCCAATGCTCGCTCGTACGCACGAGCTCGGGCGCCACCTCGAGACCGGCGCGGCGCAGTGCGGCGGTGTAACCGCGCAGCCGCAGACTGGCAGAGCTGACGTCGTCGCGACGGGCGAGGTCCGCGCCGATCAGCGCGATCCGGCGCCGACCGATCTGCAGCAGATGCTCGACGGCAGCTTCCGCCGACGAGGTGTTGTGCATGACAACGTGATCCGTCGGACCGCCGAAGATGCGCTCGCCGAGCAGGACCAGCGGGAAATCGACATTCAACGCGTCGACGTCGGCCTGGCCGAGACCGACCGGGCTGAAGAGCAGGCCGTCCATGAACTTCAAGCGTCCGCCCGAGACCGCCAGCAATTCGGATTGCCGATCCCCACTGGTCTGCTCGACGACAACGCCGAGCCCTCGCTTCTCGGCCGAGCGGATGATGGCATCGGCCAATTCGGCGAAGTAGTTCTCCCGCAAGGCGGGGATCGCGAGGCCGATGACGCCCGTGCGACCCGAGCGCAGTCCGCGGGCCGAGAGGTTCGGGCGGTAGCCGAGGTCGGTGATGGCATCGAGCACCCGCTGACGGGTCTCGGGGCGCACATGAGGGTAGTCGTTGATGACGTTCGAGACCGTCTTGATCGACACCTCGGCGACCCGTGCCACATCGTGCATCGTGGGTCCCATCGAAGCTCCTGTCCCTGATGCGCGGTTTCAGTACTCTAACGGCTTCATTCCGCTCGGCGCGGGCCCTTGAGCGCGTGCCGGGACGAAAGTTCCAACGATGTAGAGGAGGAGAACGATGATCACCGCCGACGACTGGCCCATCGCAGCATCGATGCTGCCGTTCGGTGACGCAGGGGGTACCGCCGTCCCGCGTTCCGAGCGGGCGGCACGCTGGGGAGCCGACCTGAGCGAGGTCGCCGACGCCGGCTTCGCCGACGTCGATCTGACGGATTCCTGGCTCCGCTACGGGCAGCTCGACGCGTCCGAGATCGATGACCTCCGGAGGGCGGCCCGGGACGCCGGTGTCCGATACGCCAGCATGTCGCTCATCCGCCGCAGCGTCATCGACGAGGTCGACGGGGCGGACCACCTGGCGTACACACATCGCTGCCTAGACGTGGCAGCCGAGCTTGGTGTCGGAGTGGTCTCGGTGGGCCTTCATCGTGCATTGACACCCGCGCAATCGGCACAGTTGTGGTTCTGGACGGTGTCTGGCCACCGCGATCCGCTCGATGACCCGGCCGCGTGGCACCTCGCGGTGCAGAGATTCGCCGAGCTCGGCCGGCATGCCGCCGATGTCGGCATGCTCTTGTCACTCGAGATGTACGAGCACACCTTCCTCGGAACCGCAGCATCCGCTGTTCGTCTCGTCAACGACATCGGGATGGACGTCGTGGGGCTCAATCCCGACCTCGGAAACCTCATTCGCCTCCCCGAACCGATCGAGCAGTGGCGCGAGGTGGCCGAGGCGACGCTTCCGTACGCAAACTTCTGGCACGTCAAGAACTACACCCGTGACGAGAACGCCCAACGCAACCTCGTCACCGCGGTCCCGTCCTACCTCGAGTCGGGACTGCTGGATTATCGGTCGCTCGTCAAGACTGCGCTCGCCGCCGGATTCCAGGGCGTCATCTGCACTGAGCACTACGGGGGAGACGGGTTGAGCATGAGCGCCGCCAACAGCGAATACCTGCGCAAGCGGATCCTGCCCCGCCGTGAATACCGTCCCGGGATCAGCCGGGTGCGGCAGATGCCCATCGAAGGGAAACGACCATGACGCGGATCTTCGCCGATCCCCAGGATTTCGTCGACGACGCGCTCGAGGGCTTCGCCCTCGTCCACGCGAGCGAGGTGACCCGCGTCGACGGAGGAATCGTTCGCGCCCGACCGCTCGAACACGGGCAGGTCGCCGTCGTGATCGGCGGCGGATCCGGGCATTACCCCGCGTTCGCGGGATATGTCGGCTCGGGTATGGCAGCCGGAGCGGTCTGCGGCAACGTCTTCACCTCGCCCTCCGCCGCGCAGGCGGTGCGCGTGGCTGAGGCGGCCGAGGCGGGCGGCGGGGTGCTGTTCGCGTACGGCAAATATGCCGGTGACGTCCTGCACTTCGGCGAGGCAGAGCGACGCCTGGTTGAGGGCGGACGTGAAGCGCGGACCGTGCACATCACCGACGACGTCGCGAGCGCCCTGCCCGAGGACGCGGATGAGCGTCGTGGGATCGCGGGCGTGGTGTGCGTCATCCACGTCGCCGGCGCCGCCGCCGAGCGCGGCGACGATCTCAGCGAGGTCGAACGGCTGGCCCGCCTCGCCAACAGTCGCACCCGCAGCCACGGGGTGGCCTTCGCGGGATGCACCCTGCCGGGAGCCGCGCACCCTCTCTTCGAGGTCCCCGACGGGATGATGTCGATCGGCCTGGGAATTCACGGGGAGCCGGGAGTGCGCGACGTCCCGCTGCAACAGGCGCCGGAGTTGGCACGCACCCTCCTCGAGCCACTCCTGCGGGAGCGTCCCGAGGGCGCAAGACGTGCAGCACTGCTGGTGAACGGACTGGGGACCGTGAAGAACGAGGAGCTCTTCGTGCTGTTCCGCTTCGTCGTGGCGGAGCTGGAGCGCATCGGGGTCGAGGTGGTCGGTCCCGAGTGCGGAGAACTCGTCACGAGCTTGGACATGGCCGGGGTCTCGCTGACGGTGATGTGGCTGGACGATGAACTGGAGGAGCTCTGGCGTGCCCCGATCTCGACGCCGGCCCTTCGCCGAGGGTCGTTCGCGGTCGATGCGGGGAGCCCAGATGCTCGTGTCGCGACGGCGCCACCCCGCTCCGGAGGCACCGCGCAGTCGCGACCTGCGAGCGCCGCGCTGCCCGTGTCGACGCAGTCCCGTGCTGCGGCCTCCACTGCACAGCGCCTCCTGCGATTGGCTCACGCCGCGGTGGCGGAACACGTCGACGTGCTGGGCGACCTCGACGCCGTAGCGGGCGACGGCGACCATGGGGTGGGGATGCTGAGGGGTCTCGCCGCCGCAGTCGCCGCGGCTGAGGCGCATAGCGCCGACGAAGGGGTGTGCTCACTGCTCGCGCGCGCGGGCGAGCAGTGGTCCGAGGTGGCGGGCGGCACCTCCGGCGCACTGTGGGGGGCGGCGCTGATCGAGCTCGGGATCGCCCTGGGCGACGACGGCCCGTACACGGGCGCCATCGTCGCTGCCGCAGTGAGCGCCGCGCGCTCCCGCGTTCAAGCCGTAGGCGGCGCGGTCGTCGGGGATAAGACCATGCTCGACGCGATCGTGCCGTTCGAGGACCGCTTCGCCGCCGGTCTCGACCGAGGCGAAGACGTCACCTCGGCACTCCGAGGTGCGGTCGCGGTAGCTCGCACGGCGTCCGAGCAGACGGCCGCGCTGTCACCCAGGCGCGGACGGGCACGGCCCCTCGCCGAACGGAGCGTCGGGCACGCCGACCCCGGCGCGACCTCTTTCGTCCTCATCGTGGACAGCCTCGTGCGAGATGCGGATCTCGGCGAAGCGGGGACCCCTGCTGAATCGGAGGTGGCGACATGAGGTGGCGCGTGGTCGTGGGGGCGGACGACGCCGGCGCTGCCTACAAGGACATCCTCCGCGAGCTTCTCGAAGCTGACGACCGGGTAGGGGACGTCATCGACGTGGGGGTGACGCCGGGGGAGAGTTCGCCCTACCCGACGGTGGCGCTGAGGGCGGCGGTCCTCGTCGCACGAGGAAGGGCGGATCGAGCTCTGCTGGTCTGCGGCACGGGTCTCGGTGTGGCGATCACGGCCAACAAGGTACGCGGCATCCGCGCCGTGACCGCACACGACAGCTACTCGGTGGAGCGTTCCGTGCTGAGCAACAATGCGCAGGTGCTCACCCTCGGTGCGCGCGTGATCGGGATCGAGCTCGCGAAGAAGCTGGTCGATGAGTGGTTGCAGCATCGCTTCGACGAGACCTCTGCTTCCGCAGCCAAGGTGCGACTGATCGACGACTACGAGGAGGATGGGAAATGATCGAGAAGATCGCCGTGATCGGATCCGGCTACATGGGCGGGGGCATCGCCCAGGTTCTGGCCCTCGCGGGGCGACAGGTCGCCCTCGCCGACGTGAGTGCCGAGGTGGCCGCGGCGAACCGAGAACGCATCATCGCCGAAGCTGCGCAGTACGCGAGCCGCGGCCTTTTTCCCTCGGACGCGGCCGAGCGTATCGCTGGGCGCGTCAGCATCGCCGCCACGATCGAAGCCGCCGTCGTCGATGCCGATCTCGTCGAGGAGGCCGTGCCCGAGATCGTGGAGGTCAAACACGACGCGCTCCGACGCATCAGCATCGCCTGCCCGCCGTCTGCGCTGATCGGGAGCAACACTTCGACGATAGCGATCGGAACCCTTGCGGCCGCGGTGCAGCATCCGGATCGCTTCCTCGGTGTTCATTTCAGCAACCCCGCTCCCTTCGTCCCGGGCGTCGAGGTGATCCCGCACGCCTCGACCGACCCCTCGGCGGTGGAAGCGGTCATCGGTCTTCTCGCCGAGGCGGGCAAGATCGGGGTTCGCGTCGCGGACGTCACGGGGTTCGTCCTGAACCGACTGCAGTACGCACTCTTCACCGAAGCGGCTCGATTGGTCGACGAGGGGGTCGCCACCGCGGAAGGTGTCGATCTGATCACCCGGACGACGTTCGGGTTCCGGTTGCCGTTCTTCGGGCCGTTCGCGATCGCCGATATCGCCGGTCTGGACGTGTATGCGTCCTGTTACCAGCTGTTGCACGACGCTTATCCCGACAGGTTCACCGCGCCGCCGGCGCTCGCTGAGCGGGTCGCGAACGGCGATAAGGGCCTCAAGAGCGGGCGGGGCTTCCTCTCCACGCCTCCAGAGAAGGCGGCAGAGCTCGCGGCGTATCGAGACGGCGCCTACGCGGCGCTTTCCGCCCTGATCGGCCGGATGGGTCCCGCGCCCGTGGACTACTGATACCCGCTGTTGACAGACGGAAGGTCCCGGGCGCTACTATATTTACAACGACGGTATACAACGTTGTAGAACCGAATGTCCCTCGATCATTCCCCGCCACCTCGGAGGCGGCTCGGGGGCGCGCTCGACGCAGATGTCCACGCAATCGAAAGGAATTCCCGTGAAGACGAAACCCGTTCTCGCGGCTGCCGCCGGCTTGCTCCTCGCCGGTGCACTCGCCTCCTGCTCGGCTGGTGGTGCCGATGACGGCAGCACCGACGGCGGAAACGACGCCACGAACTGCACGAACACGATCACCAAGACCGACCTTCCCGTCGTGACCATGTGGGCGTGGTATCCGAACATGCAAGACGTCGTAGACAACTTCAACGCGGAGAACGACGAGGTGCAGGTCTGCTGGACCAACGTCGGCCAAGGCGGCGACGAGTACGACAAATTCCAGACGGCCATCACGGCCGGCACGGGCGCGCCCGACGTGATCATGGTGGAGGCCGACCGCATCCCGACCTTCCAGATCCAGAACGCGATCGTCGACATCAGCGGTTTCGGGTACGAGGACGTGAAGGACGACTACAGCGACGGCGCGTGGAAGGACGTCTCCGTCGGTGACGGCGTGTACGGCGCCCCGGTCGATGGCGGGCCCATGGGAATGATCTACCGCGCCGACGTCTTCGAGCAGTACGGCATCGCACCCCCGACCACGTGGGCTGAGTACGAGACCGCGGCGCAGACCGTCAAGGATGCGGGCGGACCCCTCTTCGGCGACCTGGGTGCGAACGTTCCGGCGGTGATGATGGCCCTGCAGTACCAGAACGGCGCGCAGCCCTTCACCTACGACCCCGCAACGCCGGAGAGCATCGGCATCTCCCTCGCGGATGACTCCTCGAAGGAGGTACTCGATTATTGGGCGGGACTCGTTGAGAAGGGCCTGGTGGGCACGCAGGACCAGTTCACTCCCGAGTACATCTCCGGCGTGATCGGCGGCGACTATGCGACCTACATCTCCGCTGCCTGGGCGCCGGGATACCTCACCGGGGCGGGTGTCGGCGAAGGCGAGGACGCCGGGGTATGGAAGGTCGCACCGCTGCCGCAGTGGGATCCCTCCGACCCGGTGTCGGTCAACTGGGGCGGCTCGGCCTTCTCGGTCACGAGCCAGGCCAGCAACCCCGAGCTCGCGGCCAAGGTCGCCTTCGGGGTGTACGCCGACGAGGCCTCGTTGGTGGACGGGTGGCAGAACCAGGTCATCTTCCCCCTCCACCTGTCCGCGTTGAACTCCCCGGAGTTCGAGGATTACGAGGTGCCGTTCTTCGGTGGCCAACAGGCCAACAAGGAGGTGTACGTTCCGGCGGCGAACGATTACGAGGGCATGACGTACACGCCGTTCGGCCAGTACTACTTCGACGCCTTCACCGAACAGCTGGCGGCGATCAATGAGGGCTCCGCCACCGGCTCGGAGGCAGCCGACCGGCTGCAGGAAGACGTCGTCGCCTACGCGGAGGAGCAGGGCTTCACCGTCGAGTGAACCATCGTCGGGGGCCGGTCCGTCGCCGGACCGGCCCCCGACCCCGCCTCGTCCCTCCTTCTGACCGGAGTCCTTCCATGACCGCAACGCAGATCACGGCCGCGCCCCCCGGTGCGCGTCGTCCCTCCCGCCCTCGTCCCCGCCCCCGCCGCGGGCTGATGGGCTGGGCCTTCATCGCTCCGTTCGCTGTGGTGTTTCTCGCGTTCCTCGTGGCACCGCTGCTGTTCGCGCTCTACCTGAGCCTGTTCCAGACACAGCTCATCGGGGGCACGCGGTTCGTCCTGTTCGCCAATTATCTGAAGGCATTCTCGGACCCCAGCTTCCTCGACGGGATCTGGTTCGTGCTGCGCTTCTCGCTCGTGCTCATTCCGCTCCAGATGGCCGTTTCGCTCAGCATCGCGCTGATCCTCGACGTCGTGACCACCGCCTTCGCGCGGTTCGCCCGCCTGATGGTGTTCCTGCCGTATGCGATCCCCGCCGTGATCGGCGCGTTGATGTGGGGGTTCCTGTACAGCAAAAGTTTCGGACCCCTAGCCGAGATCTTCGGGGCGTTCGGTCTCGTGGCGCCGGACCTGCTGAGTCGGGATCTGGTGTTCTTCGGTCTACTGAACATCGTGACGTGGCAGTGGGCCGGCTACTACATGATCATTCTCTTCGCGGCCCTGCAAGGGATCGATCCCACGCTGTACGAGGCAGCGCGCATCGACGGTGCCAATCAATGGCAGATCGTGTGGCGGATCAAGATCCCGCTCATCGCGCCGGCGCTCGTGCTGATCCTCGTCTTCGCACTCATCGGGACGCTGCAATTCTTCAATGAACCGCAGATCCTCCGCTATCTCGCGGCCGGTGCGATCTCGACCGACTTCACCCCGAACATGTACGCGTACCAGCAGGCCTTCGCGCTCGCCAACTACAACTACGGCTCGGCCATCTCCTTCGCACTGGGCGCCGTCGTCTTCGTGTGCGTCTACCTCTTCATGTTCATCACTCGAAAGCGCGGGAGCTTCCTGTCATGACCACGACCGATCGAGCACTGCTCGCCCGCAGCCCGCGTAAGCAGCGCTACATTCCGATGCAGATCCTGCTGGCGTTCCTGCTCGTCTATTTCCTCGTCCCCTTCTGGTGGGTGTTCGTCAACAGCTCGAAAAACGCCGCCGGGCTGTTCGGGGGCGGCAGCGCCCTATGGTTCGCGGACACCATCGATTACCTGGGCAACCTCGGTCAGCTGTTCACTTACCAGGACGGCATCTACGTCCGGTGGCTGGCGAACTCGGCGATGTACGCGATCGTCGGGGGAGTGGGCGCGACGGTACTCGCCGTCGCGGCGGGATACGGGTTCGCGAAATATCGATTCGCGGGGCGTCAGCTCGGCTTCGCTATTCTGCTCGGATCGGTGATGGTCCCCACCACCGCACTGGTGATCCCGACCTTCATCCTCTTCTCGCAACTCGGCCTGACGAACACCATCTGGGCCGTCATTCTGCCAACACTGCTGAACCCGTTCGGGGTGTATCTCATGCACGTATACACGCGCGAGGCGGTGCCGGACGAATTGCTGGATGCGGCCAGGGTGGACGGCGCCAGCGAGTTGCGCATCTTCGTCCAAGTCGCTTTGCCGATGCTGCGGCCGGCGGTCGTGACCGTGCTGCTGCTGTCGGTCGTCGCATCCTGGAACAACTACTTCTTACCGCTCGCGATGCTCTCGGACAACCGTCTGTTCCCGGTCACCGTCGGTATCGGACTCTGGCAGGGCATCGCCTCGGCAAACAACTCGGGCGGAACGTCGCTGTGGAGCATCATCATCCTCGGTTCGCTCGTCTCGGTGGTCCCGCTCGTCATCGCGTTCCTGACCTTGCAGAAGTACTGGCAAGGCGGGCTCTCGATCGGCAGCCTCAAGTAACCCTCCGGTCATCGCGCCGTACGAAAGAGAGACATGATCCACGCCCGCCTCACCATCGACCCTCATTTCACCGTCGGGCCCGTGAACCGCCGCCTGTTCGGATCCTTCGTCGAGCACCTCGGCCGATGCGTATACGACGGCATCTACGAGCCGGGCCACCCGAGCGCCGACGCCGACGGCTTTCGCACGGACGTCATCGAGCTCGTTCGCGAACTGGGGGTCACCGCGGTCCGATATCCGGGCGGCAACTTCGTCTCGGGATACAAGTGGGAAGACGGCGTCGGGCCCCGGGAACAGCGCCCCCGCCGCCTCGACCTGGCGTGGCACTCCACCGAGACCAATGAGATCGGCCTGGACGAGTTCGCCACGTGGCTCGGCAAGGTCGGCGCCGAGATGATGTACGCGGTCAACCTCGGCACCCGCGGCGTCGCCGAGGCGCTCGACGTCCTCGAATACGCCAACATCCGCTCGGGCACGGCGCTGTCGGACAACCGGATCGACAACGGCCACACGGAACCCCACAGCATCCGCCTGTGGTGTCTCGGCAACGAGATGGACGGACCGTGGCAACTGGGGCACAGCACCGCCGAGGACTACGCGCGCCTGGCGTCACAGACCGCCGCGGCGATGCGTCAACTGGACCCGTCCCTCGAACTGGTCGTCTGCGGCAGCTCGGGAGCGCAGATGCCGACCTTCGGGGAGTGGGAACGGATCGTCCTCGAGCAGACCTACGACGACGTCGACTTCATCTCGTGCCATGCCTATTACGAGCCGAAAGACGATGACTACGCGAGCTTCCTCGCGTCGGCGGTCGATATGGACCGCTTCATCGAGGCGGTGACCGCGACTGCCGATCATGTCAAGGCACTGCGCCGCAGTGACAAGACGATCAACATCTCCTTCGACGAATGGAACGTGTGGTACCAGACGCGCTTCAACGAGGTGGACAAGATCACCGACCCCGACTCCTGGCCCGTCGCGCCGCGCCTCCTCGAGGACAGCTACTCGGTGATGGATGCCGTCGTCTTCGGCAATCTGCTCATCTCCCTGCTTCGTCACTCCGACCGCGTGACCTCGGCCAGCCTTGCCCAACTGGTGAATGTGATCGCCCCGATCATGACGGAGCCGGGCGGCGCGGCGTGGCGGCAGACGACGTTCTTCCCGTTCTCGATCGCTTCGCGTCTCGCCCGCGGTGTCGCGCTCGAGCTGAAGCTCGACGCCCCCACGCACGACACCGCTGCGTACGGCGCCGTGCCGACGATCGACGCGGTGGCAACGTATGACGCCGAGACCGGCACCACCGCCGCCTTCATCGTCAACCGCAGCCTGAGCGAGGAGGCATCGTTCGAGATCGATGCCAGCGCGCTGGGCGACGTCGAGGTCACGTCAGCGGTGTCGCTGTACGACGACGACCTGCACGCGGCGAACACCCTTTCCGAACCGGATCGCGTGCGCCCGCGCGAGAACACCAGCGCTCGCCGGGATGGGAACACCATCTCCGTGACCCTCCCCGCGGTCTCCTGGACGGTGCTGACCCTTGGCTGAGGGGGCGTCGGACGTGCGCACGTCGCTCGTCGGATCGCCGGTGCTGCGCGTTCGGGGCACTGACATCGTTGCGGGGGAGGATCGCGTCGTCCTGCGCGGCTTCGGTCTCGGCGGGTGGATGAACATGGAGAACTTCATCACCGGATACCCCGGTACGGAGTCGCAGCAACGCCGGGCGCTCCTGCGCGTATGGGGACCGGAGGGGTACCGCAGGTTCTTCGATCGCTTCCTCGACGTCTTCTTCACCGACGCGGACGCCCGGTTCTTGCAGACGCTCGGGCTGAACAGCGTGCGCATCCCTCTGAACTACCGGCATTTCGAAGACGACGCCGAGCCGTTCGTGATCCGCAGCGAGGCCTTCGACCGGCTCGATCGCGTCGTGGAAACCTGCGCGCGGTACGGCATCTACGTCATCCTGGATCTCCACGCCCTGCCAGGCGCTCAGAACCAGCACTGGCACAGTGACAACCCGACCCAGTGGGCGAGCTTCTGGAGTCAGCGGGGATTTCAGGACCGCGTCGTGCACCTGTGGGAGCGCATCGCCGAGCACTACTGCGGCAACGCCGCCGTAGCCGGGTACAACCCGGTGAACGAGCCGGGCGATGCCCACGGCGAGGCGATCGGGCCGTTCTACCGGCGCCTCGAGGCCGCCATCCGCGCCGTCGATCCAGAACACATCCTCTTCTTGGACGGCAACCGCTACTCGACGCAGTTCGATCAACTCGGCGACCCGCTCCCCAATTGCGTCTACACCGCGCACGACTACGCGCTTCCGGGGTTCGTCGACGGCGGACCCTACCCGGGGGAGAGCCGGGGGCAATTCGTCGACCGTGATCGCGTGGAGGAGACATTCCTGCAGCGAACTGCGTACATGCGGGAGACAGGGACGCCGATCTGGGTGGGGGAGTTCGGCCCCGTGTACACCGGAGACCCGAAGCGGGACGAGGAGCGTTATCGCCTGCTCCAGGACCAGCTCGACATCTACGACCAACACGACGCGAGCTGGGCGCTGTGGACGTATAAGGACATCGGGCTGCAGGGCGTGGTGACCGTCGACCCGGCTTCGGAGTATCTGCGTCGCCTCGAGCCCGTCCTGGCCAAGAAGGCGCGACTAGGAGTGGACTCGTGGGGGTCGACGGCCGACGGCGTGCGGCACATCCTCGACCCCATAGAGGACTTGTTCGCGGAGGAGTTCCCCGACTTCCATCCGTACCCGTGGGGGGCGAAGCGCTGGATCCACGGTCATGTGCGTCATGTCATGCTCGCCGAAGCAATGGTCGGAGATTTCGCGCGCGCCTTCGAAGGCATGTCGGCCGATGAGGCGGAGCGCCTCGCTGACGCGTTCTCCTTCGGTCACTGCCGGGTCAGGACAAGATTGGCGGAGATCCTCGGCGCAACCGCGCGCGCTTAGCCGCGCTCGCTCCTTCTACACTGGCGGCGTGCAGATGGAGGATGGGTTCACCGTTGTCGCGGTCGGCTTCGAGATCATCGGCGCGTTCGCGATGGTCGTCGGGTTCGTCATCGCCGTCACGCTGGGGGTGCGCTCCCTGCGTCGAGGCGAGAGCGGCGGCCAGGCATTCACGGTGGTGCGAACGACCCTCGGCGGAGCCATTCTGCTCGGACTCGAGGTGCTCGTCGCGGCCGACCTCATCCGCACGATCACCTCGAAGCCCTCCCTCGAGGACGCTGCGATCCTCGGGTTGATCGTGCTCATCCGAACGGTGCTGTCGATGTCGATCCAGATCGAGATCGACGGGGTGCTGCCGTGGCGCCGTGCCCTTCTGACGAGCGGCGGCCAGGTGGTGGCCGAGGCGGTCGCGCAGGACCGGCGCGCCGTCGCCGACGACTGACCGGACGCGCCCGCCCCGTCAAGCCCCCTTCGTCGGGGCGCGAGCGGGACGAAGGTGGAACAAACGAGAGGAGCAGAGATGAGCGACCGTTCCGACCTGCCCGAAGGCGTCATCAATGCCGACCCGCCCGGCGGCTTCGAAAGCGCCGACGCCGTCGACGGGGAGACCCTCGAACAGAACGAGGACGCTGCGGGCTCCGGCCTGCTGGCCGACTCCGGCTTCCCCTCCGAGGGCGGGGAAGCTCCGTCCGATCCGATCGAAGCACCCGACGCCGGCCAGGGATCAGACCCTGACTCGGGCATCCCAGAAGAGAGCTGACCATGAGCACCACGAACGTTCCCGAAGACGCCAGCGGCACCCCCGTCACCGGTGACAGCACGCCCGGGGCAGGCGCCGCCGCCGCCGATTCCTACGGCGGGTCCGTCTCCGATGAGACCCCCACCTCGGCCACGGGCACGCAGGATGCGCCGGCGCAGGACATGCACGACGCGTCCGAAGACGACAAGATCGCCGGCATCGTCGCGCAGACCCGCGTGGACGTCGGCGACAAGGACGACGAGCGCATCTCCGAAGTGCTGCGCCAGCGGTTCGAGGATTCCGGCATCTCGGTCGCCGGCGACCGCCTCGCGGCTCTCGCCGCCGAGGTCAGCAACGGCTGAGCGCTCTGCCGGGGAGGGTATGGATGCGGGGGCGCCGCGCGCGTAGCGTGTGCGGCATGTGCCGGAACATCCATACCCTTCACAATTTCGCCCCCGCCGCGAGCGACGACGAAGTGCACGCCGCTGCCCTGCAATACGTGCGCAAGATCGCAGGGACGACGAACCCCTCCAAAGCGAACCAGGCCGCTTTCGATCATGCCGTCGAGGAGATCGCGCACGCCACGCGACACCTGCTGGCCGACCTGGTCGCCGTGGCGCCCCCGAAGAACCGGGAAGAAGAAGCGGCCAAAGCGCGCGCGCGGGCGGAGAAGTCCGGCCGTTACGCCCCGCGCGTGGCCGCCGCCTCCTGATCGCGCGTTCGGCTGTGGCGGCCGCTCGGATCGGCGTTCGGCCGGGCGCCTCCGCCCCGATGTCCGGGGGGCGACGTAGCGTTCAGGTATGCGCATTCTGCACACCTCGGACTGGCACATCGGGCGGTCGTTCCACGGCCATGCGACCCTCGATGCGCTGAGCGGTGTGCTGGATGCGCTGGTCGCTCAGGTCCGCGAGCACGAGGTCGACGTCGTGGTCCTCGCGGGAGACGTCTTCGACTCCGCCGCCCCCGCAGCATCCTGTTACGGCGTCCTGACCGACACCCTCCTCGCCCTGTCCGACACGGGCGCCCAGGTGATCGTCACGAGCGGCAACCACGACTCGGCGGCGCGACTCGGGTTCCAGTCGGCGCTGCTGCGCGCGGGCATCACGGTGATCACCGACCCCGGGTCGGTCGGCACCCCCGTCACGATCGCCGACTCCCACGGCCCCGTGCACTTCTACGGCATCCCCTACCTCGAGCCGGCCATCGTGCGCCATCGCTGGGAGGGTGTCGAGTTGCGCAGCCAAGCGCAGACGATGAGCCACGCGATGGGTCTCGTCCGTGACGACCTGGCCCGGCGCGGCGGTCGCTCGGTCGTCGCGGCGCACTGCTTCGCTGCGGGGGTCGAGGCGACACCGGGCGTCGAGCGGGAGATCCGGCAGGGCAGCCTCGACGTTGTTCCGCTGTCGAGTTTCGACGGCCCGGACTACGTCGCCCTCGGCCACATCCACGGACGCCAGCAGCTCTCCCCGCGGGTGCGCTATGCGGGCGCGCCGCTTCATTACAGCTTCAGCGAGGGCGACAAGCCGCGGGGGTCCTGGCTGGTCGCGCTCGACGCCGACGGCCTCGAAGCAGTCACCTGGCTCGAACTGCCCGTACCTCGCCGCCTCGTCACCCTCCGGGGTCCGCTCGAGCAGTTGCTCGAAGACCCGGCCTACGCCGCCGACGAAGACGCCTGGGTGAGCGTGCAGTACACCGACCCCACACCGCAGCTCGACCCGATGCGGCGACTGCAGCGCCGTTTCCCCTACTGCGCCACGGTCGTTCATCTCCCGGCGATGCGCAACACCGCCGACCAGCGCGACTACGCCGACCGCGTGCGCCTGGCCCGCAACGACGCGGAACTGTTCGACGCGTTCCTCGCCCATGTGCGCGCCGGAGAGGGCGCCTCCGAGCAGGAGAACGACCTCATCCGCGAGGTCGTCGACGCGCGCACGCTCACCGAGGCCACCGCGTGAAGCTGCACCGCCTCGAACTCGCCGGCTTCGGTCCGTTCCGCGATCGGCAAGTGGTGGACTTCGACGCCTTCGCCGACGACGGCATCTTCCTCATCACGGGTCGCACCGGTTCGGGCAAGTCGAGTGTGCTCGACGGCGTGACCTACGCGCTCTACGGCGGCGTGCCGCGGTACGAGAGTGGTGACCGGCGGCTGCGCAGCGATCATTGCGCCCCCGAGGATCCCACCGAGGTGAGCCTGGAGTTCAGCGCCGAGGGCGGTCGCTGGCGGATCACCCGCTCGCCTGAGTACACGCGCCCCAAGCGCCGCGGCGACGGCTTCACCACCGAGCCGCATCGTGCCGTGTTGGAACGCCGCGACGGTGACGAGTGGACCGGCATCGCCGCCCGGCCCGTCGACGTGGCCGCCCACCTCGACGAGATCCTCGGGCTCACGCAGCAGCAGTTCCTGCAGGTCATCCTGCTCGCCCAGAACCGGTTCGCGCGGTTCCTGCTCGCCCGCAACGACGAACGGCAGGCGCTGCTTCGCACCCTGTTCGCGACACGCACGTACGAGCAGTACGCCGACGAACTCGAAACCCGGCGCAAGGCCGCGGAGCAGGCGCTCTCCTCGGAAGGTGAGGGCGTGCGTGTCCTCATCGAGGAGGCGGAGCGCATCGTGGCGGCCGCCGACCTCGCCGGCGGCGTGGGTTCCGGCGACGGTGCCCCCTCACCGGTCGATGCCGACCCTGACCCGCTGACGCGCATCGCGGCGCTCGTCCGCGCCGTCGAGCGCGCGGAATACCGGGTCGACACGCTCACCCGCGAGAGGGCCGAGGCCGAAGCGGCGCACACGGCAGCGGTCGAGAGCGAGCGCGCCGCACAGACGCTCCGTCGCGCTCAAGAAGAGCGCGACGCGGCCCGCCGCGAGCTCGCCGCGCTCGACGCGGCCGAGCCCCGGATCGCGGCGGATCGCGCCGTCCTGCAGCTCGCCGAGCGGGCGGAGGCGCTGCGCGGCCTCCTCGACACGGTCGAGCGGGCCGAGACGGCCGAGCGCATCGCCGTCGATGCCGAACGCGACGCGCTCACGCGATGGATGCTTCTGGGCGAAGATGCGGTGACGGCCGAGGCCCTCGGCGCGCGCGAAGACGAACTCGCCGCAGCTCTCGCCGCCTGCGACGCCGCGGCGACGGCCGAGGCCGACCTCGACACCCTGACGGCTGATCGTGACCGTGCGGACGCTACGGCGGCCGCGCTCGTGCGCGAGCGCGACGAACTCGACGAGAGGCGCGCGCCGGTGCCCGCCGTGCTCGAGCGGGTCACCGCCGAACTGGCAGTGGTGGCGGGCGCGCCGGCTGCGCTGGCAGCAGCCCGCGCGACCCTCGCCGATGTGGAGCGCCGTCTCGAGGCCGCGCGAGAAGCGGCGACCCTCGCTGACGTCGTGCGCGATGCCGAGCGCGCGGTGCTCCGTTCGAACGCCGAGATGCAGGATGCTGCCGCGCTCCTCGCCGCACTGCTGAGGCAGCGTCTCGACGGGGCTGCCGCCGAGCTCGCCGCGACGCTCGTCGACGGGGAGGCCTGCCCCGTGTGCGGCGGCGCCGATCACCCGCACCCCGCTGAACCCACCGGCCTCCCCGTCACCGACGCCGAGATCGACACTGCCGAGCGCGCGAAGGATGCCGCGGTCGAGGCCGACCGGGTGGCGAGCACGGCTGCCCGCTCGGCGCGCGAGGCGCACGCCCGCCTCGCCGCTCGCGCGGGCGGCGAAGAGGTCTCCTCCCTCGAGGCGGCTCACGAGCGGGCCCTTGTCGCCGTGTCCGCCGCCGAGGGCGATGTCGAGACCGCGGCACGGCTGGCGTCCGAGCGGGACGAGCTCGACGCGCTGGTCTCGGCCGCCGCCCTCGAGCACGGCCGGCTGACCGACGAGATCGCACGCGTGCATCAGCAGGCCGCGCTCAGCGCGGAACGGGCGAACACGGCCGCCCGAGGGCTCGACGCGGTGCGGGCGGGCTTCGCCACGGTGGCGCTCCGACGTGCGGACGCGGCAACGCGGCGCGCGGCGGCGCGCGCTTTGACCGACGCCGCTGCCGAGCGGGCGCTGCGTGCTCAGATCCGCGCCGACGCCGTCGCCGACCGTGCGGCGCGGCTCGCCGAGTCGCCGTTCGACACTCCCGCCGACGTCCGCGATGCGCTGCGCCCGACGTCCGAACGCTCGCGCCTCGACGAGCGCGTCCGCGAACACGACGCCACGCTCCGCGCCGTGCGCCAGCGCCTGTTGCAACTCGAGCTCGATCTCGTCGATGCGCCGGAGGAGCTCGTCGACCTGGCGGGGCCGCCCCACGGGGTGGCCACCGCCCGTGACCGCTTCGCCGCTGCGGTCGCCGCGCTCGCCGACGCAGCATCCACCGCCGAACGCCTGCGCGATCTCGCCCAGCGGGCCGATCTGGGTGCTCGAGGGGTCGCCGATCTCGCCGCGCGCCACGCCGTCATCGCGCGCCTCGCCCACACGGTGGCGGGACGCGCACCCAACACGCACCGGATGACGCTCGAGACTTTCGTCCTCGCGGCAGAGCTGGAGGAGATCGTCGCGGCCGCGAACCTCCGCCTCGCGGAGATGTCGTCGGGGCGGTACCGCTTGCAGCACTCCGACGCGCTGGCGGCCCGGGGCGCTGCTTCCGGACTCGGCCTCGAGGTGCTCGATGCCTTCACCGGTCAACCGCGTCCGCCGCAGTCCCTGTCGGGCGGGGAGTCGTTCCTGGCATCCCTGGCGCTCGCTCTCGGCCTCGCCGAGGTCGTCACCGCCCGCGCCGGAGGTCTGCGGCTCGACACCCTCTTCATCGACGAAGGATTCGGTTCCCTCGATGAGGAGACCCTCGATCTCGCCATGCGCACGCTGGACGAACTGCGCCAGGGTGGGCGCACCGTCGGGGTCATCAGCCACGTCGCTGCGATGAAGGAGCAGGTTCCGGCTCAGCTGGCGATCGAGGCGACGCCGCAGGGTCCGAGCGTGATCCGCCAAGACGCAGCGCTCCCCGTCTGAAGCGTTCGGGCCACCGCCGGGTCTCCTCCGATTCGCACAGCTGCGCCGCGCGACGCCCGGTGCTCGGGGACGCCCCGATCGGGACCTCGTCGTTCCGAGCGATCCCGACGGAAGCCGGTGGGTGAATTCCGCGGTGACGGTCCGGAGCCCTCCCGACCGCCGCTACCCTGAGGAAGATGTCGAACGCGCCCTCGCCCCAGCACCGAGAGGGCGCACACCCTCCCACCCAGAACATCGAACTCAGCCCCGCGCACCGGTGGCGTGCGTATTGGATCGCGGTGTCGGTCGCAGCACTCACGATCCTCGACCTGAGCAAGGTCAATGTCGCGCTGCCGTCGATCGAGACCGCGTTGGGCGCCGGCCCCACCGAGCTTCAGCTCATCGTGTCGGGGTACGTGCTGACCTTCGGCCTCGTGCTCGTGCCGGCCGGCCGGCTCGGTGACCAGCGCTCACGCCGCGTCCTCTTCCTGGTGGGCCTGTCGCTGTTCCTCGTCACGAGTCTCGCGTGCGCCCTGGCGCCCACGGCGGGGGTCCTCCTCGTCGCACGTCTCCTGCAGGGAGTCGCGGCCGGTATCCAGATGCCGCAGGTGCTGGGCCTCATCCAGCAGCTGTTCCAGGGCGCTGAGCGCGGTCGCGCCTTCGGTCTCTTCGGTGCCACCGTGGGAATCGCGACCGCTTTCGGTCCCACCCTCGGCGGCCTCCTGATCGCGCTGGGCGGCGACACCGACGGGTGGCGCCTGATCTTCTGGATCAACGTGCCCCTCGCTCTCATCGTCATCATCCTGGCCGCGACGATGCTGCCCAACACCCGAACGAAGTCCCATCGCAAGGTGCAGCTCGACCCGGTGGGAATCCTCTTCTTCGCGCTGGCGGTGACGGCGCTCATGTGGCCGTTCCTGTTCACCACCGGCTCCCCGAGCGACAACCCGCAGCGCTGGTGGCTGTTGGTGGTCTCGGCGCTGTTCATCGCAATCTTCATCGCCTGGGAGCGCCGGTACACCGAACGGGGGAAGGTTCCGCTCATCCCCTTCGCGATCTTCGCGCAGTCCTCGTATCGCAACGGGGTGCTGATCTCCACGACGTACTTCGCCGCCCTTCCGGCGACCTTCATCCTGACGACCCTGTTCCTGCAGACCGGACTCGAGCTGCCGCCGGTGTTCGCGGGCATGGTCACGATCGGGTTCGCCATCGCCTCGGCGATCTCGGCGTGGTTCGGCGGAGTGCTCGTGTCGAAGATCGGCCGCCCGCTCGTGGTCTGGGGAGTCGCGGGACTGCTGGCCAGCACGATCGGCCTCGTCGCCGGTGCGATCCTGATTCCCTCGGACTACACCCTGATCGGCATGGCGGCCATCCTCACCGTCGGCGGTTTCGCGAGCGGCCTCGTACTGTCGCCGAATCAGACCCTGATGCTGGCCGACATCCCCGTGGCCGAGGGGGGTCTCGCGGGCTCCGTCGGTCAACTCGGTCAGCGCATCGGTACGGCCATCGGCACCGCCGTCGCGCTCGCGCTGTTCTATGCCGCGGTCTACCGCGAGCAGGGAACACGTCCGACGATCGACGTCTACCACGACGCCTACCTGTACGGAATGATCGCAGTGGGGATCTTCCTCGGGCTGTCCCTCATCGTCGGCGTCGTCGACCTCGCGTCACGCCGCCGTCACGGGGTGGCTCAGACGCCGTAGAGCTCGCGGATGGCGCCGCGCAGCCAGCCGCTGCACACCAGCGCGGCGTCATCCCACTCATCGCTCGCGCCGTCCTGGGCGCGGTCGCTGACCGCCTTCAGGATGCGGATGGGCACGCCGAACTGGCCGGCGACCCACGCGTAGGCGTACGACTCCATATCGACCAGGCGTGCGCCGAGGGCCCGGATGGCCATGACCGCGTCCGCGTCGTCGATGAAGTGATCGCCGGTCGCGATCGTCACGCCTTCTGCGCGCACCTGAACCCGAGCCGGCAGCGAGATGTGCTGGCCGATGACCCCGTCGAGGTCTTTCACGTCGTGCTGCAGGGTGGCATCGATGTCGTAGACGCCGGCCTCGAGATCGGGATCGATCGCCCCCGCCGTACCGACCACGACGATCTCCTCGTAGGTCGTCGCGTCGAGCGCGCGCGTCAATGCGTAGGCGGCGGGGATCTTCCCGACCCCCGTCAGGAGTCGGTCGAAACCGGGAAGGTCGCCGTCGAAGGCGACGAGTTCGGAAGCGTGGGCGGCGACGAGGAGTCTCACCCTGCCATCCTCGCAGTCACCCGCCGTTGTTGATGACCCCGATGAGGCCGGAGATGAGGAAGTACGCCCCGACGCAGGACACGACCACCCAGATGCCGATGCGGGTGGCCGAGGGGCGCTTGGGGTCGTCCCCCGACGAGAACATGCCGCTCACGCGCGCACCAGGTTGATGATCGAGACCACGAGAACGAGTACCCCTCCGACGAGCGCGATGGTACCGACGATCGGTCCGCCTCCCGCGAGGAAGGCGCCGGCGCCGAGACCGAGGAAGACGAGCCCGAGCACGATACCGATGATCGGATACACCCGGTACCGGGATCGACTGAGCTGCTGTTCGTCCTCCACGGCCACAGGCTACCGTCTCAGCCCGGGTGCCCGCCGATCGCGGACCCGGGGTTGCGCTCCCGCCGCCGGCGACGGAGGCTCGGAGGATGAGCGCACCGCACCCGGATCCCGTCGGCCCCGATCAGGAATCGGTGTGGGATTACCCCCGTCCGCCGCGGGTGGAGCGCATCTCGTCGCGCGTCCAGATCGACCTCGGTGGTGAGCGCATCGTCGACACCGATGACGTGGTCCGGGTACTGGAGACCTCGCATCCGCCGGTCTACTACCTTCCGATCGCCGCCTTCGGCGACGCGCTCGTGCCGACCGACGGCGCCTCGTTCTGCGAGTTCAAGGGCGCCGCGCGGTACTTCGACGTGCGCGGTGGCGAGCAGTCGGCGACGCGTGCGGCATGGAACTATCCCCACCCGCTGCCGGGCTATGAGGTGCTGACCGACCGCGTTGCGGTCTACGCCGCACCGATGGACCGGTGCATCGTGGCGGGCGAAGAGGTGCAGCCGCAGCCGGGCGGGTTCTACGGCGGATGGGTGACGTCCGACCTCGCCGGGCCGTTCAAGGGCGTCCCGGGCTCCCGAGGCTGGTGACGCGCTTCAGGACCCCGCTCGGTCGGCGACGGCGGCGTGCAGCTCGTCGAGCCACACGCGGGCGTTACCGTCCGACGGCGCTCGCCAGTCCGCGCGCGGAGAGAGCGAGCCCGCGGGGGAGACCTTCGGACCGTTGGGGATCGCCGAGCGCTTGAACTGCGCGAAGGCGAAGTAACGCTGGAGGAAAACTTCCAGCCAGCGCACCACGGCGTCCAGGTCGTACTGCGGCCGCTCGTCGGCGGGGAATCCGGGCGGCCACGCGCCGGCATCCGCGTCCCGCCACGCGTGGGCGGCGAGGAACGCGATCTTCGAGGGCCGGAAGCCGTAGCGCAGCACGTGGAACAGCGTGAAGTCGTGCAGGTTGTACGGGCCGATCCGGTCTTCGGTGGATTGGATGCGGCCGTCCTGGCCCGCGGGAACGAGCTCCGGACTGATCTCGGTGTCGAGGACGGACTGCAACACCTCGGCGGTGGCGGCATCCATCTCTCCCGAAGACACGACCCATCGGATGACGTGCTGGATCAGGGTCTTGGGCACACCGGT
Organism: Microbacterium hanjuni; assembly: GCF_043556395.1. Classification (NCBI taxonomy): domain Bacteria; kingdom Bacillati; phylum Actinomycetota; class Actinomycetes; order Micrococcales; family Microbacteriaceae; genus Microbacterium; species Microbacterium hanjuni. The sequence continues at coordinate 31,638 of NZ_JBIGIK010000002.1, read as the reverse complement.
GTTGACCGCGTAGTGGCTCATCTGGTCGCCCACACCGTACGTGGCCCATCCCAGCGCGAGCTCGGAGAGGTCGGAGGTGCCGATGACCAGGCCGCCCTTGTGGTTGGCGAGGCGGAACAGGTAATCGGTGCGCAACCCCGCCTGCACGTTCTCGAAGGTCACATCGTGAACCGCCTCGCCGTCGGCGAAGGGGTGTCCGATGCGTTGCAGCATCTCGGTGGCCGCGGGGCGGATGTCGATGGTCTCGATCGAGGCTCCGACAGCCTCGGCGAGCGCGATCGCGTTGGCCTTGGTGTGCTCGCTGGTGGCGAAGCCGGGGAGCGTGTAGGCGAGGATGTCGCTGCGCGGACGCCCCATCCGATCCATCGCGCGGGCGACGACGAGGAGCGCGTGGGTGGAGTCGAGTCCGCCGCTGACGCCGATGACGGGCTTCGGGCTGCCGATCGCGCGAAGGCGCTGCTCGAGACCCGAGACCTGGATGTTGAAGGCCTCGTAGCAGTCCTGGGCGAGGCGAGCCGGGTCGTCGGGGACGAACGGGAAGCGATCGACGGCGCGCCGAAGCCCGACGTCGGCCGCCGGGGGCTGCAGCGTGAACGGCACCGTCCGGAACACCCGGGGCTCCGTGCGGCGATTGTCGTCGAAGGTGCCCTGACGAGCGCGATCCTGGCGCAGCCGGTCGAGGTCGACGTCGGCGACGCTGCGGCGGGGTCCGTCGGGAAACCTCTCGCTCTCGGTGAGCAGCTGTCCGCCCTCGTAGATCATGGTCTGGCCGTCCCACGAGACATCGTTCGTGGATTCGCCCATGCCGGCGGCAGCATAGGCGTAGGCGGCGAGGCAGCGCAGCGATTGGGATTGCGCGAGCAGCTTGCGGTCGTCGGCACGCCCGATCGTGATGGGGCTGCCCGAGAGGTTCAGCAGCACCGTCGCACCGGCGAGGGCCGCATGCGAGGACGGCGGGATCGGCACCCACATGTCCTCGCACACCTCGGCGTGCACGATCAGACCGGGCACATCCTGCGCCTCGAACAGCAGGTCGGGACCGAAGGGCACGTCCCGGCCGGCGACCCGCATGCGGCCGCCCGCCTGGTCGTCGCCCGGCGCGTACCACCGGCGTTCGTAGAACTCGCGGTACGTCGGCAGGTAGGACTTCGGCGCCACCCCGAGCAGCTCGCCCCGGTGAACGACCACCGCGCAGTTGTAGAGGCGGTTGCCGTGACGCAGCGGCGCACCGAACACGAGCACGGGGAGGAGATCGGCGGATGCTTCCACGATGAGCGCGATCGCGGCCTCGACGGCGTCCAACACCGGGTCCTGCATCACGAGGTCCTCGATCGCGTAGCCGGTGAGGCAGAGCTCGGGGAAGAGGGCGACGGCCACGGCGTCGGCGTCGCAGGCGCGCGCGGCCTCGATCACGGCCTCGCCGTTCGCCCGCGGGTCGGCGATCGCGACGGGCAGAGTGCTGACGGCCACGCGCGCGAAGCCGTGTCGATAAGCGCTCTCGAACGGGAGGGTCGAACTCATGGCCCCAGTCTGTCAGGTGTGGCCTCGGCGGTCGCGGATGCGTGTCGGCGGCCGCGGCTACTGTCGAAGACGGAAGGGGAGCATGCGATACATCGAGAACGAGGCCCGCATCGTCTGGAGTGCGAGCGACCTCAAAGCCGCCGCCGAATGCGAGTTCGCCTGGCTGCGCGCGATCGACGCCAAGCTCGGCCGGGTACCGGCGGTGGAGGAGCCGTTCGACCCCACTCTCGAGCGGGCGGGACGACTGGGGATCGCCCATGAGGTGCGCACCCTGGAGTCCTACCAGCAGCGCTACGGCGACGCCGTCGTCGTGATCCCCGAAGCTCGATCCTCCGACCCTGTCGCGCTCGCCGCTGCTGTCGCCCGCACGCGCGAAGCGCTCGCCTCCGACGCCGCCGAGGTGATCTACCAGGCGGCTTTCGCCACCGAGGAGTTCGTGGGATTCGCGGACTTCCTCGTGCGCGAGCCCGCCGAGACCGGTGGCGCCCCGAGCGAGCGACGGTGGGTCGTGCAAGACACCAAGCTCGCGCGCCACGCCCGGGTGACCGCGCTGATGCAGTTGGCGGCATACGTGGATCAGCTCGATCGGCTGGGCGTGCCCCGCGCCGATCACGTCGAGCTGCTGCTCGGCGACGGTACGACCAGTACACACCGGGTCGACGATCTGCTCCCCGTGTTCGAGCTGCGTCGCGCGCGGCTGCGTGCGCTCATCGCCGACCGCCGCGTCGACCTGGGGGCGGCCGGAGAGCCGATCGCCTGGGGTGATCCGCGCGGCGACCTCGACATCATCGCGTGCGGGCGGTGCGCCACCTGCGAGGTCGAGGTGGTCGCCTCGCGCGACCTGCTGCTCGTCGCCGGCATGCGGCCGGTGCAGCGCGCCCGCCTTCGCGCCGCCGGCGTCCTCACGATCGATGCCCTGGCCGAGGCCACCGCGGCGCCGACGGGGATGAACCCCGAGGTCTTCGCGATGCTGCGCACCCAGGCGCGGCTGCAGCTGGCGAGTCCCGCGGGTGTGCCCGAGATCGTCATGGAAACAATCGGTGGGGAAACGGTCGTCGCGGAAGCTGTCGGTGCTCCCGCGGTGCCGATCTACGAGGTCGTGATGCCGACCGCGCTCGCCGCGCTCCCTCGTCCTGACCGCGGTGATCTCTTCTTCGACTTCGAAGGCGACCCGCTCTACACCGAACCCGGCGCGCCAGCGCAGTGGGGCATCGACTACCTGTTCGGGTGGGTCGACCTCGAGGAGAACTACTCCGCCCTCTGGGCGCACTCCTTCGCCGAGGAGAAGGCGGCGCTGGAACGCTTCCTCGACCTCGTAGCGCTGCGGCGGCGACAGCATCCCGGCCTGCACATCTACCACTACGCGCCGTACGAGCCGACGCACCTGCTGACGATGGCCGCCCGCTACGGGGTGCGCGAGGCCGAGGTCGATCAACTCCTGCGTGACGGGGTCTTCGTCGACCTCTACCCGATCGTGCGGCGGGCGCTGCGCGTCGGCTCCCGCTCGTACTCGATCAAGAAGCTCGAGCCCCTCTACATGGGCGAAGAGGTGCGCACCTCCGACGTGCAGCGCGGCGACGATTCGATCGTGCGATACGTCGAGGCCCGGGCGCTCGCGGAGGACGGCGACTCCGTCGCGTCGGAGGCAGTGCTCGCCGACCTTGCCGATTACAACCGCTACGACTGCGTGTCGACCCGTCGATTGCGGGATTGGCTCGTGGATCGGGCGCGCGAAGCGGGCCTCGTGCCCTCGCGCAATCCCGAGCCCGACGACACCGTCTACGAGGTGTCGCCGCGGGCGGCCGCGCTCGAACGCTGGGCGCGCGACGCCCCCGAGGCCGACGCGCAGGCGCTGCGGTTGGCGGCCGCGGCCATCGATTACTACCCGCGCGAAGCCAAATCGTTCTGGGCCACGCACTTCCTGCGCCTCCGCGAGCCCGTCTCGCTCTGGGAAGACAACCGCGACGTCGTCGTGGTCGATCCGACCCGCTCCCGCGTCGTCGAGGAGTGGCACTTCCCCGAGACCGGCCGCGGGAACGAGCGCCGGCTCATCGAGATCCGCGGCGACCTCGCACCCGGCACGCGGTTGAGCGCCGGTGCCTCGCCGTTCGCGGTGTACGAGCTGCCCGCGCCGTTCCCCGCCGAGACAGGTCCGCGGTGGATCCACGCTGCGCGCGCCGTGAAGGTCATCGACGTGCTCGACGACGGCGCGGTCGTCGAAGAGACCGCCGTCGACGGCGTGACGTGGAGCGAGCTGCCGCTCGCGCTGACCCCGCAGGCCCCGCCCTCCGCGGGGAAGCAGCAGTCCGCGATCGACGAGTGGGCCGACGGTGTGCTCGCGAGCCTCCCGGCGCTACCGGCCGATCCGGCGACCGACATCCTCGCGCGGCGTCCACCGCGCGTGGTGTCGGGCGGTCTGACGGCGTCGCGCGGCGACGACATCGACGCGATCGTGCAGAGCGTCATCGACCTCGACCACAGCTATCTGGCCGTGCAAGGTCCTCCCGGGACGGGAAAGACCTACATCGGATCGCACGTGATCGCGCGCCTCGTCGCCGAACGCGGGTACAAGATCGGTGTCGTCGCTCAGTCGCACGCGGTCGTGGAGAACATGCTCGACCGTGTCGTCGACGCCGGTGTGGCTCCTCAGCGCGTGGGGAAGGCTCCGAAGGATCCGAACGGGCCGCCGCGGTCCTTCACCGTCTTCCCGAAGAACGGTCTCTCGGCCTTCGCCGAGGAGAATGCGGCCGGCGGCTACGTGGTCGGCGGCACGGCGTGGGACTTCAGCCACGACCTGCGTGTGCCGCGGCAGAGCCTCGACCTGCTCGTGATCGACGAGGCCGGGCAGTTCTCTCTGGCGTCCACGATCGCCGTCTCGCTCGCCTCCTCCCGCCTGCTGCTTCTCGGCGATCCCCAGCAATTGCCGCAGGTGAGTCAGGGCACGCACCCCGAGCCCGTCGACACGTCTGCTCTCGGCTGGGTCATGGACGGGCGAGAAGTCGTGCCGCCGGAGTACGGCTACTTCCTGTCGCGCACGTGGCGGATGCACCCCCGCGTCGCAGCCCCGGTGTCGCGGCTGTCGTACGAGGGCAAGCTCGCCGCGCACCCCGTGACGGCGCTGCGCTCGCTCGAGGGCGTCGAGCCGGGTCTCCACCTCGTTCCGGTGCGCCACTCCGGCAACGCCACGCGATCGCCTGAGGAGGCCACGGAGGTGGTGCGGATCGTCGAGCACCTGGTGGGGCGGTCATGGCGTTCCAGCGAGGTCGAGTCCGACGGCACGGCGGTCGTCCTCCCGCCGCGGCCGTTGGAAGCATCCGACATCATCGTCGTGACGCCCTACAACGCGCACCAGGTCACGGTCGAAGAAGCCCTCGCGACCGCCGGATTCCCCGAGGTGCGCGTCGGCACGGTCGACCGTTTCCAAGGGCAGGAAGCGGTCGTGGCGATCATGTCGCTCGCCGCGTCAGCCGGGCGGGATGCGCCGCGAGGGCTCGAGTTCCTCCTGCTGCGCAATCGCCTCAACGTCGGGCTCTCCCGCGCGATGCAGGCGGCGTACCTGGTGTACTCACCGGGGCTGCTCGACGACCTGCCGCGCACCCCGGAGGGCGTCGCGCGTCTCAGCGCCTTCGCCCGCCTGGTCAGCCCCGAGGCGAGCAGCGTCCAGCCGCTCGAGCCCGTCGCGCCTCAGACCGTGCCGTAGAGGCGATCGCCGGCGTCGCCGAGACCGGGCACGATGTAGCCCTTCTCGTTGAGCCGCTCGTCCAGGGCGCCCAGCACCAGGGTCACGTCGCGCCCCGCGACCTGCTTCTCGATCGCAGCGACGCCCTCGGGGGCGCCGAGCAGGCAGATCGCTGTCACATCCTGCGCGCCGCGCTGGAAGAGGAACTCGATCGCCGCACCGAGGGATCCGCCCGTGGCGAGCATGGGGTCCAGCACGAAGCACTGCCGGTCGCTGAGATCGTCGGGGAGGCGCTCGGCATAGGTGGAGGGCTCGAGCGTCTCTTCGTTGCGCACCATCCCGAGGAAACCGACCTCAGCGGTGGGGAGCAGCTTGACCATTCCGTCCAGCATCCCGAGGCCGGCGCGCAGGATCGGCACGACGAGCGGTCGCGGCTCGCCGATGCGCACTCCGACGGTGGAGGTCACGGGGGTCTCGATCTCGACCGGCTCGACGCGCACACTGCGGGTCGCCTCGTAGGCGAGCAGGGTGACGAGCTCCTCCGTGAGCTGGCGGAAGACCGGCGACGGAGTGCGCTTGTCGCGCAGCACCGTGAGCTTGTGGGTAACGAGGGGGTGGTCGGCGACGTGCACACGCATAGGCTCAATCTATCCGCCCGCAGCCTCATCACGGAGTCGCATGATCCCCGCCGCCGATCTCGCCGCGATGCGTCGTGCGCTCGAGCTCGCCGAGATCGCCGGGAACGCGGGCGACGTGCCCGTGGGGGCGGTCGTGATGGATGCGAGCGGCGTGGTGATCGCGGAGGGGCAGAACCTCCGTGAAGTCGACCACGATCCCACGGCCCACGCCGAAGTCGTTGCGCTCCGACGCGCGGCCGCGGCCGTCGGCTCGTGGCACCTCGCCGGGTGCACGCTCGTGGTCACGCTCGAGCCGTGCCTCATGTGCGCGGGCGCTCTCCTTCAGGCACGGGTGTCCCGCCTCGTCTTCGGCGCCTGGGACGACAAAGCGGGCGCCGCGGGCTCGATGTACGACGTCGTGCGCGATCGCCGCCTGCCCTACCGTGCCGAGGTGGTCGCCGGCGTCCTCGCCCCCGAAGCATCCGCTCTGCTGCAGACCTTCTTCGCCGAGCGGCGCCCCTGACCCCGCCCGGTCACCGGGGGAGGTGGGGGAGCACCTCCGTGCCGAGGAATTCGACCTGCTCGAGGTCGCGGATGTCCAGCAGCTGGAGGTACACGCGCTCCGCGCCGAGCGCGCGGAGGCGCTCGACCTTCGCGACGATCTCGTGGCGGCCTCCCGCGATGTTGCCCGGGGTCGCCTCGAACTCCTCGAGGGGCTTGTCGATGGCCTTCGCCCGGCGCTCGAGATCCCGACGGGTCGCACCGGCGAGGGTCGGTACCGCGACCGACAGCTTGAGCGACGCGGGATCGCGCCCGATGCGCACGCAGGCCGCTCGGACACCGGCGAACTTCTCGGCCACGGTCTCTTCGGCGACGAAGCCGATGTTGAACTCGGTTGCGAAGCGCGCGGCGATCGCGGGCGTCCGGGTCGGGCCGCCCCCTCCCACGATCACGGGCACCCGCTCCTGCCGAGGCTTGGGGAGAGCGGGCGAGTCCTCCACCCGATAGTGCTCACCCGCGAAGTCGAAGCTCTCCCCGATCGGGGTCTGCCACATCCCGGTGATGATCTCGAGCTGCTCCTCGAGGATGCCGAACCGTTTGGCCGGAAACGGGATGCCGTAGGCGTGGTGCTCGCGCTCGAACCACCCGGTGCCCAGGCCGAATTCGACGCGTCCACCCGACATCTGATCGACCTGCGCCACCTGCACCGCCAGCACGCCGGGGAGGCGGTGCGTGGCCGAGGAGACGAGGGTGCCGAGGCGGATGCGGCTGGTCTCGCGCGCGAGGCCGGCGAGCGTGGTCCACGCGTCCGTCCCGCCGGGGAGGGGATCGCCCTCACCCATCCGCAGGTAGTGGTCGGAGCGGAAGTAGGCGTCGAAGCCGAACCGCTCCGTCGCGAGGGCGAAGGCGAGCTGGTCGTCGTAGTCGAAGCCTTGTTGCGGCTCGGTGAACAGGCAGTACTCCATGGGGGCTTTCGTCTCTCAGTCGGTGGTCGCGCGGCTGCGGTCGAGGTCGGGTTCGAGGTAGATCGCACGGGCGACGGGCACGGCAGCGCGGATGCGCTCTTCGACCGTGTCGATCGCGCTCGCGACGGAGGCGAGAGAGCTCGCGCCGTTGAAGGCGAGCTTGGCGGCGACGAGCAGCTCGTCCGGGCCGAGGTAGAGGGTCTTGAGGTGGATGAGCCGCTCGACCTCGGGCGCCCCCTCGATCGCCTGCACGATGCGGTCGTGGTCGACGTCGCTCGCCCCCTCGCCCACGAGCAGGCTCTTCGTCTCGATGCCGAGGATGATGGCCACCAGCACCAGCAGGGTGCCGATCATGAGGGTGCCCACTGCATCGAAGACCGTGTTGCCGGTGATCGCGCTCATCCCGACGCCGAACAGGGCGAACAGCAGCCCGGTGAGGGCGGCGACGTCTTCCAGGAGCACGACGGGGAGTTCGGGCGCCTTTGCGCGGCGCACGAACGACACCCATGACTGTCCGGGCGGACGAACGTGGTTGCTCTCCTTGATCGCGGTCCGCAGCGAGAAGGATTCGAGCGCGGCAGCGATGAGGAGCACGACGATCGGCACCCAGACGTTCTCGAGCTCGTGCGGGTGCGTCAGTTTGTCGATGCCCTCGTATATGGAGAAGACACCGCCGACGGAGAACAGGATGATTGCCACGACGAAGGCGTAGACGTAGCGTTCCCGACCGTGGCCGAAGGGGTGCTCTCGATCGGCCGCGCGGCGGGACCGACGGCCGCCGAACAGCAGGAGCAGCTGGTTGCCCGAGTCCGCGACGGAGTGGATCGCCTCGGCGAGCAGCGAGGCCGAGCCCGAGAAGAACCACGCGATGAACTTCGCGAGGGCGATGCCGAGATTTGCCAGGAAGGCGGCGATGATCGCTCGCCCGCCACCGGATGCGCTCATGTCGGGCCCCTCAATCGGCGGAGCGGATGATGATTGCCTCGGTCGGGGGAGCAGGGTCCGACCTCGCGCCCACGTAGCCGATGCGGCTCAGCAACGCCTGGCGGAAAGCGGCGGGACGCTCGAGGTGCGGCGTGTAGCCCACCCCCGCGAGCAGCACCTCGGTGACCTCGCCGCCCGCGGCAGCATACGCGTCCAGCACGTCGCGCGTCTGAGTGAGCATGGGTTGCGCGGGGGCGACGTCCTCGCCCGGCCAACCGGCGACGATGCCGAGGCTACCGAGGTGGTTGACGTCGAAGAACGAAGCATCCGACACGACGATGTCGGCATCGCCGTGCACCCACAGGATGGGGGGCTTGTCGGCGAGCGCGACGATGCCTGACACGTCGAAGTAGCGCGGAGCGACCGTGTTGAGCACGCCAAGGGCGCCGGCGGCGAAACCCGGCCAGTGCGCGCTCGGCACCCCGTCGCCGGGGTAGTTGCCGACCGCCGTCGAGGTGGAGAGCATGGCCTCCACCCAGACGTCCTCGTGCTCGGAGCGGTAGCCGGGCGAGACGTAGGTGGCGCGGAACACGTTGCGCGGCGAGGTGGGTGCCTCGTCGCCGGCGTCGCCCGCCGTCAGGCGCTCGACGAAGTCCGGGTTGGCGACCGAGCCACCGCATCCCGCGTCGTCATCGGTCAGGCGGGAGCCGTCACGGCGGGTTCCGCCGAAACCGTACGGCGAGACGGGGGACTGCAGGGTCAGCGAGAGCGCCGGGCGGTCGAGCGCGTATTGCATGATCACGCCGGCGCCGAGCCCCCATCCGACGAGGTGGGCAGTCTCGATGCCGAGGGCGTCGAGGGTCGCCGCGAGGTCGTCGCTGAAATCCCGCACGCCCCGCGTCGCGTCGACGGGGGCGTTCTCCGTGCCGCCGAAGCCGCGGAGGTCGACCGCGATGGGACGGAGGTCGTTCGGCAGGTCGACCAGGATCTCCTGCCAGAACAGCGAGGAGGCCACGGTGGCGTGGACGAAGACGACGGTGCGATCCGCGGGCGTCGCGACGTCATCGCCGACGCGCTGCAGCACGTTGACCGACAGGGCCGGCGTTTCGATCAGGCGGGACTCGATCCCGTCGAAGAGGCTCATGGGTCGTCTCCGTTCCGGGGGCATCACCCTCCGAGCCCGATGATAGACCTCAGCCCCACGCCCGGCGGGCCAGGACGGCGGGGTTCACCCCTCCGGTGCGGTGGTGTAGAACGCGAAGGTGGCGTCGGCGGCGCGGCGAGCGGCCACGGGGTCCGCGCCGTCCGCCACCTGCGCCGCCGCCCAGGCGTCGCACGCAGCACGGGCGAAGAGCAGGCCGTCCTCGCTCAGCATCCATGTCTCCGCGTCGGCGGGGGCGATCGTATCGCCGCCGCGCAGGTTCAGCGCCAGGCCGAGCAGCGCTTGATCCCAGCCCACGCCGGTCGCTCCGGGGCCGAACTGGTCCCAGAACTCCGCGGGCACATCGGCGACGCGGGCGAGGTGGGTGAGCGTGAAGACCGTCGCGTCGGCGTCGATCGCGAGCAGCTCCACGCCGATCCACGACACGCCGCCGCCGTACTCCCACGTCGCGCGGAAACGGGCACGCCCGTCTGCGGGGGCTTCGCACTCCTCCACGGTGCCGCCCGCGTTGCCGATCAACTGGTAGTTGCCGCCCACCTTCAGTTCACCCTCGACGGGGAGGAACCACCGCTCGATCCGCGCGGGTGAGGTCACGGCGTCCCAGACGTCGTCGATGGGGGAGGCATAGGTCTGGCTGAGGGTCTGCACGCGCGTGTCGTGCCCGTCGATCACGGCGGTCTGCACGCCGCGGGTGACGGCGGCGAGCTGGGTGGTGGTGTCGACCATGTCAATGCTCCTCATCGGTGGTGGTGTCGTGGCGAACGTTCGTGGTGGCGGACGGATGGAGGCGACGCTCCCGACGCCCGCGGGCGAGCTCGGTGTCGAGCGCCGCGAGCTTCGGTTCCCAGAAGCGGCGGAACGGTGCGAGCCAGGCGTCCGCCTCGGTCAGTGCGGTGGGCTCGAGGGCGTACAAGCGGCGCGTGCCTTCGGGGCGCACGCGCGTGAATCCCGCCTCTCGCAGCACCCTGAGGTGTTGCGAGACCGCCGGCTGGCTGATCCCGAACTCGGCCTGCACGACGGTGCCGACGTCGCCGGCGCTCTGCTCGCCGTCGCCGAGCAGCTCCACGATGCGGCGTCGGACCGGATCGCCGAGGATGTCGAGGGCGTGCATAGGGCAATGGTTGCGTGCCTGCTTATATAAGTCAAGACGAAATTAGGCCGTCGTAGGATGGCGGCATGACGACGCAGCATCCCCCCGCCCTTCCTGCCATCGCGATCCTCGGTGCGGGGTCGATGGGAGGCGCGATCCTGCACGGCCTCGTCGCCTCGGGCATCGCGCCCGAGATCACCGTCACCAACCGCACCGGAGCGAAGGCCGAACCGCTCGGGCGCCTCGCCGGGGTCGAGAGCATCGCGCTCGAGGACCGCCCCGACGGCAACCTGGCCGCCACGGCCGGCGCCGCCGTCGTGCTCATCGGCGTCAAACCGGCGATGGTGCCCGACCTGTTGCGCGAGATTGCCCCCCAGCTGCGCACGGGGACGATCGTGGTCAGCCTCGCGGCGGGCGTGAAGCTTGCGACCTTCGCCGAGATCCTCGGTGCGGATGCTGCGGTGTTCCGCGCGATGCCGAACACCTCGGCCGTCGTGGGGGAAGCCGTGACCGGCATCGCTGCGGGTGCGTCGACTACGCCGGAGCAGGCAGCTCTCGTGCGCGCGCTGTTCGCGACCGTCGGGTCGGTCGTCGAGGTCGCGGAGGACGGCATCGACGCCCTCAGCACGATCTCGGGGTCGGGCCCCGCGTACGTCTTCCTCCTGATCGAGGAGCTGACGAAAGCGGCTCAGGGCAAGGGGTTCTCCGAACCCGAGGCACGGTTGCTCGCCGAGCGCACCTTCATCGGAGCCGCCGCTCTGCTGAAAGCATCCGGAGATGATCCGGCCGAGCTGCGTCGCCGCGTGACGAGCCCCAACGGCACGACCGAACGCGCGATCGCCGTCCTGCAGGACGCCGACCTCGCGGCACTCTTCGGTCGTGCCACCGATGCCGCCCTCGCCCGCTCGCGCGAACTCGCGGCGGGCGCCTGAGCTCAGCTGGGATCGGGCTGCTTCACGTACCACTCGGTGAACGAACGCGCCCGACCGTCGCCGGCGAGGTCGACGACCCAGAGGTTGCTGTAGACCTTCCCTTCGGTGTACCGCGTGACACCCTGAACGAACACCCGCGCCGCGTCGATGCCCGCGATCTCGTAGGTGAACTCCCACGTGCCGGGTTCGTCCTCGTGGTGCAGCCAGCCCGCGGTGATGTCGTTCGCGCCGATCCAGGGCTCGGCCCACGGCTCGGTGCGGTACTGCGCGTCATCGGTGAACAACCCCGAGATCTCGTCGGGGAGGTTCGACCGCCATGCCGCGATGTACGCCTCGACCCAGCGGTGGGCATCGGCCGGGGTGATGGTGTGCTCTGTCATGCGTCCAGCGTGGCGCGTCTGAGCGGTCAGAGGAAGGTCCCGCTCGGGGCCCCCCTGCCCGCCCGAAGGGGAAGCGCTCGCCGACCCGCGCGTGCGCGACCCATCCCGATCGTCAGGCCGTTTCGGCGTCCTTGGCCCGACCGATGCGATCGGTGCGCTCCGTGATCGCCGTCGCCACCGAGTCGAGAGCGCTCGTGAACTCCCGTACCTGAGCGTTGTCGAGGTGTGAGGTCGCCTCGCGCACCATCTCGTCGAACTCCGCGTGGATCCGATCCAGCGCCGAGTGAGCGGCAGGGGTGAGTTCGAGGAAGATCCGGCGCCGATCGGCGGGGTGGGCGACGCGGTGAACCAGGTCGATCTCCACCAGACGGCGGGAGATGAAGGTGATCGCCGTCGCGGTGACGTGCATGTGCTTAGCCAACTGACTGGGGGTCACGGTCACGTGCTCGCCGATGTAGAAGAGCGCGCGCAGCTCGTTCGCAGAGAGCCCCTCCTCCTCGGCGATGCGCTCGCGGTTGCGATCGAGCGCTCGGGAGAACCGGATCGCCGCAGCCGGGAACGCATCGAGCCGATGCGCTCTAGCCTTCTCGGTCGTCACGTTCACCTCGCAGGATCGCCATTTGCCCATCGTATTCGTGAACCAACTGTGCAACGATCTTCATAAGTAAGTTAATTATCGAGTTGCTTCCCAAAACGATCGGTCGGCGACGACCGGCCAAGGAGAATGACGTGATTCCCGACCTTCTGACCGCCTCTCAATTCGACACCGTCTACAACGCCCTCTCGCTGGTCATCGCGGCGCAGCTGTTCACGGCGATATTCCTCCTCGTCTCACTCCCGCGGATCCTGCCGCGCTATCGGCTGGCGATCACGATCGCGCTCGTCGTGTGCGGAATCGCCGCGTACCACTACTTCCGCATCTTCGATTCCTTCACCGCGGCCTTCACCACGGAATCGGTCGGCGGAACGGGGGACTACGCCGAGACCGCGGGGGCCGCCTTCAACGAGGGGTACCGCTACGTCGACTGGCTGCTGACGGTTCCGCTGCTTCTCGTCGAGCTCGTCGCCGTTCTCGCGCTCGCCCGGGCTATCCAGAACCGCCTGCTCCTGCAGCTCGTCCCGGCAGCGATCCTGATGATCGTGCTCGGCTATCCCGGTGAGGTGAGCAGCGACCTCGGGGTGCGGACGATCTTCGGAATCCTCTCCACGATCCCGTTCCTGTTCATCCTGTACGTGCTGTTCATCCAGCTGAGCCGCTCGCTCGCCTCTCAGCCCCCGGCGGTGCGCAAGACGCTCAGCAACCTCCGCTATCTGCTGCTGCTGAGCTGGGGCGTCTACCCGATCGCCTACCTGCTGCCGGCGCTCGACCTCGGCGCAGACGGGTGGGTGTGGAAGCAGGTCGGTTACTCGATCGCCGACATCATCGCCAAGGCCGTCTACGCGATCATCATCTTCCAGGTCGCCCGCACGAAGTCCTTCCTGGAAGACCCGGCATTCGCCGCGAAGGAGCAGCACCTCGCCGACGAGAAGACCCCGGCAACGGTCTGAAGGTTCGTCGCCACCGGCGACAAGCGGCTCGGCGGCCGAGAATCAGTGCGACGCACCGATTCTCGGCCGTCCGCCCGATTCTCGAGCTGGGTCAGCGGTCGAGGGCGGCGAAGCGCTCGATGTCGCTGTTCGTGCCCGACACGATGATGAGGTCGTGGTTCGTCACGACGGTGTTCGCCTCGGCGTAGCGGAACGGGCGTCCCGGGCTCTTCACGCCGACCACGGTCACGTTGTACTTCGAGCGCACGCCCGATTCGTTGAGCCCGATTCCGCGGATGAGCTTCGGCGGGTACATCTTGGCGAGGGCGAAGTCGTCGTCGAAGCGGATGAAGTCCAGCATCCGACCGCTCACGAGGTGCGCGACGCGCTCGCCGGCTTCGCGCTCGGGGTAGATGACGTGGTTCGCACCCACGCGGGCGAGGATCTTGCCGTGCGATTGCGAGACGGCCTTCGCCCAGATCTGCGGCACCTTGAGGTCCACGAGGTTCGCGGTGATGAGAACGGATGCTTCGATCAGCGACCCGACCGCCACGACGGCTACCTGGAAGTCCTGCGCGCCGATCTGTTTGAGCGCATCGATGTTGCGCGCGTCGGCCTGAACGGTGTGGGTCACCCGCTCTGACCACTTCTGCACGAGCTCGAGACTGCCGTCGATCGCGAGCACCTCGCGATCGAGGCGATCGAGTTCGCCCGCGCACGCCGCTCCGAAGCGCCCGAGGCCGATCACGAGGACAGGCGCATCGCCTCTGAACCGGTCAACCAACGATGGGCCTTTCCACGGGAAGCGAATACAGCTGCGAACGTGACGTCGCGGCGACCGCTGCGGCGAGAGTCACTGTACCAATGCGGCCCATGAACATGGTCACGGCGAGCACGTAGACGGCGGGATCGGGCAGTTCAGCGGTCAGACCGGTCGAGAGCCCGACGGTGGCGAACCCCGAGATGACGTCGAACAGCACGTCTTCGACGGGGGCGTGGGTGATCTGGGCGATCGTGATGGTGGACAGGGCGACGATCGTGGCGCCCCATGCCACCACCGAGAGGGCGACCCGCTGCACGTCGCTCGGGATGCGACGGCCGAACGCCTCGACGGACTGGCGCCCCTTGGCCTCCGAGAACACCGCGAGGGCGAGTACCGCCAGGGTGGTGACCTTGATACCGCCGGCGGTCGACGCCGACCCGCCGCCGACGAACATCAGCATCGAGCCCACAACGAGGGTGGAGCCGTTCAGGTCGCCAATGTCGATGACCGAGAAGCCGCCCGAGCGCGTCATCGCCGACAGGAAGAAGGCTTGGAAGGTGGTGTCCCACGCACCCAAGCGGCCGAACGTCAACGGGTTGTTGTACTCCAGCAGCAGGATCGCGCCGGCCCCGGCGATGAAGAGGATGACCGTCGTGATGATGGTGAGTTTGGCGTGCAGCGACCACTGGCGGAACCGGAAGTGATGGCGCCAGAGGGTGAAGATGACGGGGAACCCGATCGAGCCGAGGAAGACACCCGCCATCAGGATGGTCAGCAGGAAGTAGTCGTCGGCGAAGGGGAGCAGCCCGTTCTCGTTCGGGACGAACCCCGTGTTGGTGAAGGCCATCGCCGCGTAATAGGGCGCCTCCCAGAGCGCTGCGATCGGATCGATCCCGGCGAGCAGCAGCGAGGGGTAGAGCAGCACCGCCAGCACGGCCTCGATCACGAGCGTCGACAGCGCCACCGTCGCGAGCAGCTGGCCGACCTCGCCGAGGCGGACGGTCTGGCCCTCGTTGACCGGCCCGCCGTGTGCGCGCAGCGGGTTCGAATCGCCCGCGGCGATGAGCTTCGCCCGCAGGCCCAGGCGCTTGGAGATGATGAGACCGAGGATGGATGCGAGGGTCAGCACCCCGAGAGCCCCGACGTTCACGCCGATGTAGGTGATCACGTGCCCGAGCGGCGACCAGTGCGAATACATGTCGACCGTCGACAGCCCGGTCACGCAGATGGTCGACACGGCGGTGAAGAGGGCGTCGGCGATCGGGGTGCGCTGTCCGTCGGCGGAAGCGGCGGGGAGGGAGAAGAGCGCGGTGAACAACAGGATCAGGGTCACGAAGATGATGACCGCGAAACGCGCCGGAGAGGACGTCGTGGAGTCGCGGAGCCTGTCCCACAGATCGCCGAGCATTCCGGGGAGCGAGCTTCGAGCTCGTGGCCTCGTCGGGGGGAGCGCCATAGCGGGTTACCCCCTCGTCTCGCTAGGCCGAACCGGGAATCATGGTATCCCGGCGGGCCCACGGCTAACCTAAACGCATGGCGGACATCTTCGACGTGATTGCCGACGGTACCCGTCGTGACATCCTCCAGCTCCTGCTGGATCGCGAGACGCGCGGTGACAACGGCACGAGCGTGTCGCAGATCGTGTACACGCTCGGTGTGAGCCAGCCCACCGTGTCCAAGCACCTCAAGGTCCTGCGGGACGCCGAGCTCGTCTCGGTGCGCGAAGAGGGCCAGCACCGGTACTACAGCCTCGCGACCGCCCCCCTCGATCAGGTGGACGACTGGCTCGTGCCGTTCTTCTCCGTGGAGCCCGCCCCGGCGCTGTCGCTGCCCGAGCCCGCCGCGCATGCCGCCGACGTCGTCGGTCGAGCCGCAGCATCCGCGAAGCACGCCGTCGCCAGCGCCCTGCGGAAGTTCCCCGGCCGCTGACGCGGCTCCGTGAGCACACCCGTCACACTGATCACAGCGGTTTACACCCGTCGCACCCAACCCCTAGAGTGTGTCCAGCACACCGGAGGACGAGGGGGGATCATGGCCGATCTGTCGGACGTGCGCTTTCTCACCGTCGCCGAGGTGGCCGAGGTGATGCGGGTGTCGAAGATGACCGTGTACCGACTCGTGCACGCGGGGGAACTCCCCGCCGTGCGATTCGGTCGGAGCTATCGCGTGCCCGAATCCGCCGTCGTGGAGGCCCTGCAACGTCCGGTCTCCGACGTCGGCTAGACTGATCCGAGGCATTTTTTCCGCACCTGCCTGATCTCGGGCGCCGCAACCGGCACCCAGACCGCGACTTAGTGAGGTTTCCCGTGGGTTCAGTCATCAAGAAGCGCCGTAAGCGCATGGCGAAGAAGAAGCACCGCAAGCTGCTTCGCAAGACGCGCCACCAGCGCCGCAACAAGAAGTAGCGGCAACCACCGAGCGCCTGTCCATCGTGGCGGGCGCTTCGTGCATCCGCGGCACCGGCGAGGAGGAACCATGAAGTCCATCACCGTCCATCAGCTCCGCGAGCGCGATGGTGTTCCGCTGATCGATGTCCGCGAGGTCGACGAGTTCGCCGCGGGCCATGTGCCCGGCGCGGTGAACCTGCCGATGTCGTCGATCGGCGAGCACCTCGATCAGCTTCCCGACGGTTCGTTCGACGTCATCTGCCAGGTCGGCGGGCGCTCGAGCCGCGTGGTGGAGGCGCTCACGGCGCGTGGTCACGACGCGACGAACGTCGATGGCGGAACGGGCGAGTGGATCGCTTCCGGTTACCCCGTCGAGCGGGTCGAATCACCGTAGGCTGAGAGCGTGACCACTCTCACGCTCATCGGCAAGCCCGATTGCCATCTGTGCGATGTGGCCGGCGAGATCGTCGACGTGGTGATCGCCGACCTGCCGGCGGAAGCCGCGGACGCGGTCGTCGTCGAGCAGGTCTCCATTCTCGATGACCCCTCCCTCCACGCGCTGTGGTGGGAGAAGATCCCGGTCGTCCTGATCAACGGTGACCTTCACGCGCACTGGCGGCTCTCGGCCGATCGCCTGCGGACCGCGCTCCTCGAGGCCGACCGAGAAGGAGCACCCGCGTGAGAATCCGACACCTCGTCCTGTGGAAGCTGGCGGCGGAGGATGCCGACACGCGCGCCCTGCACGCCGAGCAGATCGCCGAGCGCCTGCTCACCCTTCCGCCATTGATCAGCGAGATCCAGCACCTCGAGGTCGGTTCGAACGTCGCGTTCCCCGCGACCAACTGGGATGTCGCCCTGGTCGCGGAGTTCGCCGACGTCGAAGCACTCGAGCTCTACCAGGTGCACCCCGCCCACGTGGAGGCGGCGCAATTCGTGCGCACCCTCGTCGCCGAGCGCGCCACCGTCGACTACCCGTTCTGACCGGGCTCCTCCGCACGGATCGATCCGGTCCGCGGGCGTGAGCCATCGCCGACGACGGGGATCGCCTGCGTGAAGTGGGCGGCTCGTTCCTCGGCGGCGGCGCTTCCGGTGAACAGACCGGCGCCCGCATCGGCGGGCATCGGGGGCCGGACGGTGGTCTCAGCATCCGGTTGTGTGATCATGACGCGCTGCACCGGGAGTGCGTCGGGCTCGGAATGCTGCACCCACGCCACGATCGCTTCGCGCACGTGGCAGCGAAGGTCGAACAGCGTCGGAGCGTCGGCGGCGGTGACCAGGATGCGTACCCGGACGAAACCGCCGACCGCGTCGGTCACCTGCAGCACCGAGGCGCGTCCGTCCCACAGCGTGGTCCCGGCGAGCACGGTCTCGAGGTGCTCGCGCATGCGCGCGGGCGAGACGCGCCAGTCGACATCCAATTCGACGGCGCCGAGCAGTTCGCTGCCCTCGCGGGTCCAGTTCTCGAAGGGCTTGGTGGTGAAGTAGGTGCAGGGCAGCACGAGTCGGCGGTCATCCCACAGGTCGACCACGACGTAGCTCAGCGTGATCTCGCCGATCCGGCCCCATTCGCCCTCCACCACGACGACGTCGTCGACGCGGAGCGCGTCGCTGAAGACGAGCTGCACCCCGGCGAACACGTTCGCGAGCACCGACTGAGCGGCGAGGCCCGCGACGACGGAGGCGATACCCGCTGACGCCAACAGGCTCGCGCCGAAGGTCTGCACGGCCGGGAAGGTCATGAGGATCGACGCGAAGGCGACGATGACGATGAGCACGACGGCCAGCCGACGGACGATGAGCGTCTGGGTGCGGATGCGACGGGCCACCCGGTTGTCGGCGACGTCGATGCGGTGCCGCCCCAGGGTGACGTCCGTGGCGAAGAGCACCATCGCCCCCAGCAACCACGCGGCCGCGGCGATGATCAGGATCGTGAAGAGCTGGTCGACGGGGTCGCTCCACGCCGGGTCGTCCTCGACGGGAAGGGCGATCGAGACCGCGATCCAGAGCGCGACGAGGAGGACGAGGACGCGGAAGGGACGTCGGCCGTGTCGGACGAGCCCGTGCGGCCACTCCCGCCGGCGAGCGAGCACGCGGACGGCGAACGCGACGACAGCCGTCACGACGATGGCGGCGACGACCGCGACGACGAGTGTGATGCCGAATTGCAACCAGGGGTCGAGCATGATCCTCCTCGGGGCGGGATGCTCCCACGGTATCGGCGCCACCTCTCCGTCCGCTGGGCCCGGGTGACGGGACGCCGAACGGCGCGCGGCGAGTCCGCACCGCTTCGGTGCGGAACGGGCGTGGTGTCCCTAGGGTGGGCGGATGAAGGTCATCGCGGTGTACAGCACCAAGGGCGGCGTCGGTAAGACCACGGCCGCAGTCAATCTCGCGTGGGAGGCAGCTCGCGACCTGCGGGTGCTGCTGTGGGACCTGGACCCCCAGGGCGCCGCCACCTTCGTGATGCAGGTCAAACCCAAGGTCAAGGGCGGGGTCGGCGCACTCGTCGCGGGCGACAAGAAGGCCGCCTCCGCCATCCGCTCCACGAGCGTCGACGGGATCGACGTGCTGCCGGCCGATGCCAGCTACCGGGACCTCGACCTGGTGTTCGACCAGGCCAAGAAGTCCGAGCAGCGGGTGTCGAAGATCCTGGAACAGGTCGCGGACGACTACGACGTCGTGATCCTCGACTGCCCTCCCGGGTCATCCCTCGTCGCGGAGAATGCGGTCTACTCGGCCGACGCGGTCGTCGTGCCGCTCGTTCCCTCGCCGCTGTCCATGCGTGCGCTCGCCCAGGTGGAGGAGTTCGTCGCGGCCTCCGCCTCGAATGCTCCCGTGGTGGCGTTCCTGTCGATGGTCGATCGGCGCAAGACCCTGCACCGCGAGGCCGTGACGACCCTGCCCTCACAGGACGGCGCCGTCGTCGACGTGGTCGTGCCCGCGACGGTGAACGTCGAGCGGATGGGCACCGAGCGGGCGCCGATCGCCGTGTACGCCCCCACCTCGGAAGCGGCGAAGGCGTACACGGCTCTCTGGGCGCGGGTGCAGGGCATCGTGAAGGCCAAGCCCCGCAAACGCAAGCGCTGAGCGCTCAGCCGACCGGGCGGGTGAGCACCGGGATCGGTGCCAGCGCGATGCGCACCGCCTCGTCGAACTCGACGCGTTCGGCGGCGGGGTGCTGCACGCGCACGAGCGAGCCGTCAGCAGTGCGCACGAGCGTGCGGCGGAAGCTGCCGAGGAACGTGCTCTCCTGCACGACCGCGTCGACGCCGGCCTCGCCGGTGCCCACGAGGCGCACGTTCTCAGGGCGGAGGAACACCTCGACCGCACCCTCGGGCGCCTCGGCCTGCAGGGGCAGCGTGGTTCCCCACACCTCGACCGACGAGCCGCGGACGACTCCCGGCACGAGGCTCGAAACGCCGACGAACGCTGCGACATCCGCCGACGAGGGGCGGAGGTACAGCTCTTCCGGTGTACCGATCTGCTCGATGCGTCCCGCGTTCATGACCGCGATCCGGTCGGAGACCGCCAGGGCCTCCTCTTGGTCGTGGGTGACGAAGACGGTGGTGATGCCGAGGCGCAGCTGGATACGGCGGATCTCGTCGCGCAGCTGCACGCGCACCTTGGCGTCGAGCGCCGACAGCGGCTCGTCGAGCAGCAGCACGCGCGGCTCGGTAACGAGGGCGCGCGCCAGCGCGACGCGCTGCTGCTGGCCGCCCGAGAGCTGGTGCGGGTAGCGGTCACCGAGGTGGCCGAGACCGACGAGGTCGAGCGCGTCGGCTGCCCGGCGCGCAGCATCCGTCTTGCCCACTTCGCGTCGACGCAATCCGAAGGCCGTGTTCTCGAGCACCCGCAGGTGCGGGAACAGCGAGTACGACTGGAAGACCATCCCGATGTCGCGCTTGTTCGTCGGCACGCCCGAGACGTCCTTGCCGCCGACGAACACCGAACCGCCGGTGGCGTTCTCGAGGCCGGCGAGCACGCGCAGGGCCGTGGTCTTGCCGCACCCCGAGGGGCCCAGCAGCGAGACGAATTCGCCGGGCGCGATGTCGAGGTCGACGCCGTGCAGCACCCGGGTGGTGCCGTAGTCCTTGACGATGCCGCGGAACTGCACGCGCGTTCCCTCGCCCGCCTCGGCGAGCAGGGCGTTGTCGGACGTGCGCGGGAGGCTACGCGGGTGGGTGTCAGCAGTGGTCATGAGGCTTTCCTGATTCCTGAGCGAGCGCCCGGGGCGCGAGTCGAAGGGCCGGATCGGGCGCGGCCGGCGCGTCCGATGATCAGCAGCAGGGCGAACGCGAAGGCGAGCGCGAGCAGGGTGAAGATGGCCGCGGCGTACGCGTCCTGACGGTTGATCACGACGAGTGCGGTCTGCAGTACCTGGCGGTTGAGCAGCGAAGCGATCGTGAACTCGCCGAGGACGACCGCGACCGAGATGAGGGATGCTGCGAGCAGCCCCTGCCGGAGGTTGGGGGCGATGACCCGCAGTAGCACGGTGAACCAGCCGGCCCCCAGCGTGCGAGCGGCCTCGGAGAGCGTCTTGAGGTCGATCGCGTCGATGGACGCCTGGATGGAGCGGTAGGTGAACGGCAGCACGAGGATGCCGTACGCGAAGGCGAGGGTCCACGCCCCGGTGCCCAGGGTGCGTCCGATCTGCAGGTAGATGGGTGCGAGCCCGACGACCAGCACGATCGCGGGGATCGAGATCGGCAGCAGGGCGAGGAACTCGAAGCCACGGCGGAGCTTCGGGAACTTCAGCGCCACCAGCACCATCGTCGGGGTGAAGAGGAACAGCACCAGCGCGACGGTGACCAGGGCGAGCACGAGCGAGTTGCCCAGACCCGTCCAGATCGGCTTCAACGCGGCGGAGTTCGCCGGGTCGAACAGCGAGACCCAGCGGTCGAAGGAGTACCCGCCCGTCGGGGACGACAGCGTGTAGAGGAACGTCGACACGAAGGGCACCGCGAAGACGAGCCCGACCACGACGCCGATGACCCACCGCACGGTGCGGGAGGGAGCGAACCCGTTCATGCCTGCCACCTCGCTGCCCGGCGCTGGATGAGGGCGTACACCGTCATGACGACCGCGACGACGACGATCATGCCGAGCGCGAGTGCGCCGGCGAGGTTCTCCCGGCCGAGCACCGTCTCGCTGGTGAGCGAGGTGCGGATCTGCAAGGGCACGATCTGCGATCCCTGGCTGGCGAGCGCGGCGGCGGTCGCGTACGACGAGAACGCGTTCGCGAACAGCAGCAGGAGGCTCGCGAGGAACGACGGCGCGAGCACCGGGAACCCGACGTGCGGCCAGAAGCTCGCCCGCGTGCCGCCGAGGGTGAGG
Source organism: Microbacterium hanjuni (assembly GCF_043556395.1). Lineage (NCBI taxonomy): Bacteria > Bacillati > Actinomycetota > Actinomycetes > Micrococcales > Microbacteriaceae > Microbacterium > Microbacterium hanjuni. The sequence goes on along the minus strand of NZ_JBIGIK010000002.1, from coordinate 9,856 downwards.
TGCGCCTCGACCCACTGCGGCTTGAGCGCCGACAGCGCCGGCATGAACGTGATGATCATCAGCGGCACCTGGAAGACGAGGTAGGCGACGACGATGCCGGGCAGCGCGTAGATCCAGACACCGTCGGCGAAGAGGTCGATGCCGAGCGCGTTCTTGAGCACCTGCGTCACGACGCCCTGGGTGCCGATCGTCGCGATGAGGGCGAACGCCAGCATGACGCCGCCGAACTGCGCGAGCACACCGGATGCTGCGTCCACGGTCGTGCGTACGAACCCGGTCTCGCTGAGGCCCAGCATGGCGTAGCAGACGAGGGCGCCGACGACGGCGCCGACGACGGCCGTGAGCAGCGATACCCAGGTGGAGTTGAAGAAGGTGGTGAGCACCACCGGGTCGCCCAGTGCGGCGAGGTTGTCGAGCGTGAAGGCGCCCTCCCCGTCGAACAGGCCGGACGCCACCGCGAGCACGGTCGGCAACGCGAGGAAGAGCAGGACGTAGGCGGCGAAGGGAACGAGACCCAACCAGGATCCGCCCACCCGCGCTGCGGCGCCCCGCCGCGCCGGAGCACCCTGCGTGGCAGGGCTCTCCGGCGCGACGGGGCTCGTCACGCGGTCCAGGGAAGGACCGTCGAGGACGTCGGAGGTCACTGGACCGCCGCTGCCCACTTCTCGCCGAGCAGGGTGCCGGCGGCCGCGGACTGGTCTTCGGTCGGAACGACGGTCTCGTCCGGAACGGCCGGCAGGGCCGCCGCGAGCTCTTCGTCGATCGTGCCGGCGGCCGTCATCGCCTCCATGCGGGCGGGGCGGGCGCCCCCCTTGAGCCAGAGGTTCTGCACGTCGTCGCTGTAGAGGAACTCCTGCCACAGGCGCGCGGCGGCCGGGTTGGGCGCGTTCACGTTGATCGCCTGGTTGTAGTAGCCGGCGTAGCCGGTGCCCGGGAGGACGACGGTCTCCCACGAGGGGACGTCCGTCTTGTGGGCGGCGTTGAGGTAGTCCCAGTCGAAGACGACGGGGGTCTCACCGCTCGCGACGGTGGCGCTCGTGACGTCGAGCTTCAGCATGTTCCCGGCGTCGTTGAGCTTCGAGAAGAAGTCGATGCCGGGCTGGAAGTCGTCGAGCGTGCCGTCGGACTGCACCGTGGCGAGACCGACCGCGGCGAACGCGGCGCCGGCCTGGGTCGGGTCGCCGTTGAGGGCGACGGCACCGCGGAAGTCGGCGCCGAGCAGGTCGTCGAGGCTCTCGGGCGCGTCGAAGCGGGTCGAATCGAAGCCGATCGACATGTACCCGCCGTAGTCGCCGACGAAGAGGCCCGTGGACTCCTTCAGCGCGTCGGGGATGTCGTCCCAGGTCTCGACCTTGTAGGGCGCGAACGAGTCGGTGTTCTGCAGGGCCACGGTGAGGCCGAGGTCGAACACGTCGGGCGCGGTGTCGAGGCCCTCGTTCGTCTCGGCGGCCTGGATCTCCTCGGCGCTGGAGATGTCGGGCGACTGCTCGTTGATGGTGATCTCGGGGTAGCGCTCGGCGAAGAGGTCGAGGATCTCGCCGTAGTTCGCCCAGTCGCGGGGGAGCGCGATGACGTTCAGCTGGCCCTCCGCCTTGGCGGCCGTTTCCAGGTCTTCCATCGTGCCGAAGTCGGAGAGTGCGGTGGCCGTCGACGCGTCGACGCCTCCGTCGGAGCCGTCGGACGAAGCATCCGCAGATCCGGCGCAGCCGGCCAGTGCCAGCGCGGCGATGGTGGTCAGGGCGATTCCCACCGCGGTGCGGCGGGGATGGCGAAACGATGACATGTGTTTCCTCTCGGTGATCGGCATGCACGAGGGCACACCGGGACGAGAGAAACTTAGGAAGGCTAAATGACGCGGGGCACCGCAATCGGTGAACGTGCGGTGACTCGCGGGCGAACGCGGGCGGCCCGCGCGCGTGCCGGGCTAGGGCGCGAGGCGGGTCGGGCCGCGGAACAGGAAGCTGACCTCGCGGATCGAGGATTCACCCAGCAGCAGCATCATCACGCGGGCGAGTCCCATGCCGAAACCGCCGTGCGGCGGGGTGCCGTAGCGGAAGAAGTCGAGGTAGTGCTCGAGACCGGCGAGGTCGAGGCCCTTCTCGGTGGCCTGCTGCTCGAGCACCTCGACGCGGTGCTCGCGCTGCGCGCCGGTCGTGATCTCCACGCCCTTGAACAGGAGGTCATAGCTGCGGGTGAGCCCGGTCTCGGGGTCGCGCATGTGGTAGAACGGCCGGATCTCGGGGTGGTAGTCGGTGATGAACACGAACTGCGAGCCGGAGGTCTCCTCGACATAGGCCGAGATCTGGCGCTCGCCTTCGGGGTCGAGGTCGCCGTCGGCGCGGGGGATCTCGTAGCCCCGCTTCGCCACGATCTCGCGCGCCTCGGCGAGCGGGATGCGCGGGAACGGCAGCGTCGGCACGACGACCTCGATGCCGAACAGCTCCTGGATCTCGGCGCCGTGCTTGTCCTTCACGGCCGAGATCGCGGCGGTGAGCAGCTCTTCCTGCATCACCGCGACGTCTTCGTGCGAGTCGATCCAGCTGATCTCCGCGTCCACCGAGGTGAACTCCGTCGCGTGGCGGCTGGTGAACGACGGGTCGGCGCGGAACACGTCGCCGATCTCGAAGATCTTGCCGAAGCCGGCCGACTGCGCCATCTGCTTGAAGTGCTGCGGGCTCTGCGCGAGGTAGGCCGTCTTGTCCTCGAAGTACTCCATCTTGAACAGCTCGGCGTTCGACTCCGACGGGCTCGACATGAGCTTGGGGGAGTGGATCTCGATGTAGTCGCGCTCGATCCAGTAGGTGCGCATCGCGTGCTCGAGGGTGGTCTGCACGCGGAAGATGAGATTGTTGCGCGCTTGACGCAGGTCGAGGAAGCGCCAGTCCATGCGCTTGTCCATCCCGCTGTCCGCCGCGATCGGCGTCTCGGCGAGGGCGGCGGCGGCGATGTCGAGGGTGGCGACCTTGATCTCCACGCCGCCGAGCTTGACCCGCTCGTCGTGCTTGAGCTCGCCGTGCACGGTGAGGAACGTGCCGGTCGTCAGGGCGGAGATCGTCTCCGTCAGGGCGAGGGCCGATTCGCGGGCGGCGTCGGCGTCCTCGCCGAGTTCTCGCGTCGCGGGGTTCACGAGCTGCACGGCACCGGATTCGTCGCGCAGGATGACGAACTGCACCTTCTTCTGGTCCCGCACCGTCTCGACCCATCCCGACACCGTGACCGGGCCGTCGGGGGTGGACTGAAGATGCTTGACCAATACGCGTTCGCTCACGGTCGTTCAGTCTACGTGCGGGCACGGGGCCGCTCGTGGCGGGCGGATGCTGCGAACCGGGCCTCCTTCCCGGCATCCGCTCCTCTCTACACTCGGAGAAGTGACGTTCTCCCTGCCACCGTCCTCCTACCGCACCCTGCCGCCCGAGCGTGCACGTGTGCGTCGGGTGCGGGTCTGGGACGTGGCGGTGACGATCGTGCTGCTGGTGCTGCTGACGCTGTTCGCGCTCGCCGCCTCGTACGCCGGATCGCTTCTGGCGATGGCCGCCCAGGCATGCCGCCCCACGCTCTGCGACGAGGGCGTGTTCAACCTCGGGCTGTGGTTCGGGGTGCTGGCGCCGTGGGTGGTGCTGCTCGTCGCGGTGGGCGCGACCGTGGTGCTGCTGATCAAACGCCGGCTGGGATTCTGGGCACCGCTGGCTGCGGCGGCCCTCATGGTGGGGCTGTGGTTCGTCGCCGCGGCGATCGTCGGCGCTTCCTTCCGATAGCCGGGCCATCACCGTCACTCCTCACGGGCACCCAGGAATCCCTGATGTGGGGGCTTTAGGGTGGGCGGCGGGCGCCCGTTCGGGCGGCCGATCACCGAGCGCGAAGGCACCCGATGACCGACACCCTGCTGCATGCCACCACTCCCACGAGCGACGGTTCGTGGCTGAGCGCCCTCGCCGACTGGACCGTCTCGCTGATGGAGGTCATCGGCCCCGCCGGGGCGGGAGCCGCGATCGCCCTCGAGAACCTCTTCCCGCCGCTTCCGAGCGAAGTCGTGCTCCCCATGGCCGGCCTCACCGCGAGCCGCGGTTCGTTCACCCTGGCCGAAGCCCTCATCTGGACCACGGTCGGCTCGGTCGTGGGGGCCTTCGTGCTCTACGGCATCGGCGTGTGGCTCGGGGCGGCACGCCTGCGCCGAATCGCGGAGTGGATGCCGCTCATGAAGGGCGAAGACGTTGACCGCACCGTCGCGTGGTTCGTGAAACACGGGTGGGCGGCGGTGTTCTTCGGCCGGATGATCCCGATCTTCCGCAGCCTCATCTCCATCCCGGCGGGAGTGTCGCGGATGCCCCTGTGGAAGTTCGGCCTGCTCACCGCCGCCGGCAGCGCGGTCTGGAACACCATCTTCGTGATGGCGGGCTACCTGCTCGGCGAGAACTGGCACGTGATCGAGCGGTACGCCGACATCCTGCAGTACTTCGTCATCGCCGTCGCCGTGGCCGCGATCGCGTGGTTCGTCGTGGTGCGCATCCGCTCGCTCGCCGGCTACCGGCGCGAGCGCCAGCCCGACGGGGCTTGAGCAGACCGTTCGCCGTCGAAGCATCCGCCCCACGCTCAGGGGCCTCGCAGAACCCGCCGCCCTAGACTGGAAATCGTGCCCGCCGACCGCCTCTACCTCGTCCGACACGGCGAGGTCCACAACCCGCGACGCGTGCTCTACGGACGCCTTCCCGGTTTCGGTCTGAGCGCCGACGGCCGTCGCATGGCACGTCAGGCAGCGGACTACGTGCACGGACTGCACCGTCCCATCGGCGCACTCGTCGTCTCCCCCCTGCAGCGCACGCGTGAATCGGCGGAACCGTTCGAGGAGCTGTTCGGCATCGACCCCTTCATCGACGAGCGCATCATCGAGCCCACGAACGTGTTCGAGGGGCGGCGGATGCGACAGGCCCTTGCGAACCCCGTGAACTGGCGGCACCTGTCCCGCCCCGAGATCCCCAGTTGGGGGGAGCCGTACGAGCGGATCGTCGCTCGGATGCACGCGGCGATGAACGACGCGTGGGACCGCACGACATCCGGCGATGTGGTGCTCGTCTCGCACCAGCTGCCGATCTGGGTCACCCACCTCGCGGTCGCCGGCGAACCCCTGCGCCACGATCCTCGCCGTCGGCGGTGCGCACTCTCCAGCGTCACGACGCTGGAGCGGCACGATGCCTCATCCGGGTGGGCGTGGGTGGAGACCGCGTACGCCGAGCCCGCCTCGACCGCCGGCGCCGTCGACGTGGGGGCGGTGTGATGCGCCGCGTGCTCGCCGCGGTCGCCGCCGCAGCGCTGGCGGTCGGTCTGGCCGCGTGCACCAGCGATCCGCTCGCGGAGCAGTACCGCGACGGCGACAACAAGGGCTTCATCGCGGGAGATTTCCGCGTGGTCGAGATCCCCCCGGCCGAGCGGGGAGCGCCCGTCGAGTTCTCCGGCACCACCGACTCCGGCACGACGGTGTCGAGCGCCGATTATTCGGGCGAGGTGCTCGTGGTGAACTTCTGGTACGCGGCCTGCGGCCCGTGCATCGTCGAAGCGCCGCGCCTCGAGGAGGCGTTCTCCGCCTTCGCGGGTCAGCCGGTGTCCTTCCTGGGTGTGAACACGTACGACCAGGCTCAGACGGCGGCGTCCTTCGCGCGCGACAACGGCGTCACCTACCCCAGCGTGATCGACGTCAACTCCGGCGACGTCAAGCTCGCGTTCGCGGATGAGACCCCGATCAACGCGACTCCGACCACCCTCGTCGTCGACGAGCAGGGGCGGGTCGCTGCCCGCATCATCGGCGAACTGACGGAATCCTCCATCCTCGAGACCCTCGTGCGCGACACGCTCGCGGAGTCGCCGTGAATCCGGGCGCGATCGTCTTCGACGGTGCGCTCTGGCTGGCGATACCGATCGCGCTCGCGGCGGGCCTCGTCTCCTTCCTCTCCCCCTGCGTGCTCCCGCTCGTTCCGGGGTACCTCGGCTTCATCGGCGGCACGGTCACACCGCGGCGCTCGGCAGCATCCGCCTCTCCCGGTCGTGGCCGGCTGCTGGGCGGGGTGCTGCTCTTCATCGCCGGGTTCACGCTGGTCTTCATGACCGTCACCGTGCTGGGGGGAACGGTCGGGCGTTTCTTCCTGCAGTACGCCGACCCGATCACGCGCGTCATGGGCGTCGTCATCATCGTGATGGGACTCGTCTTCATCGGGCTGTTCGGTCTGGCGCAGCGCACGTTCCGGCCGCGGACGCTCAGCAGCGTCGGGCTGATCGGAGCCCCCCTGCTCGGCGTCGCGCTCGGCATCGGGTGGACGCCGTGCATCGGCCCGACCCTTGCCGCGATCATCTCGATCTCGTGGAACCTCGGCGATCCCGGCCGGGCGGCCCTGCTCGGACTCGCGTACTCACTCGGCCTCGGCATCCCCTTCGTCCTGCTCACCCTCGGCTTCGGCTGGGTCACGCGTTCGGTCGCGTTCGTGCGCAAGCACATCCGCGCGGTGAACCTCCTGGGCGGCGCCCTGCTCATCGTGCTCGGACTGCTGATGGTCACGGGCGTCTGGGGCTCGCTCATGTCGCAGCTGCAGGGGGTGATGGGCAATGTCCCTCTCCCGCTCTGACACCGAGAACGACTCCGCCGGCGATCCGCTTCGCCCCTCCGACCACGCCGACGGCGCCGAGATCACCCAGCCCGTGCTCGGTTTCACCGGGTGGGCGCGGTGGGGCTGGCGACAGCTCACGAGCATGCGCACCGCGCTCGTTCTGCTGCTGCTGCTCGCGATCGCCGCCGTTCCCGGCTCGATCGTGCCGCAGCGCAGCGCCGATCCGAACGGCGTGACGCAGTACTTCGCCGACAACCCCGACCTCGCGCCGGTGCTCGACAACCTCAGCCTGTTCGACGTCTACACCTCGCCCTGGTTCTCCGCGATCTACCTCTTGTTGTTCGTGTCGCTCGTCGGCTGCGTGCTGCCGCGCACGAAGCACCACTGGAAGGCCCTGCGCACCCGGCCGCCGCGCACTCCCGCTCGGCTGGGCCGACTGGACGCCTACCGCGAGAGCGTGATCGATCTCTCCGACGACGCGGATGCTGCATCCCGCCCCGATGCGACGGCAGTCGCCGGCGAAGCGGTGGAGCTCGCTCAAGAGCAGCTGCGCAAGAGCGGTTATCGCGTCGAGCGGTACGACGGCCGCGGCTCCTTCTCCGTCTCGGCGGAGCGGGGGTACCTGCGCGAGACCGGCAACCTCGTCTTCCACGGAGCGCTGGTCGGGGTGCTGATCGCCGTCGGCGTCGGCGGGGGATTCACCTACACCGGCCAGCGCGTCATCGTGGAGGGGACGACCTTCACCAACACGCTGCTCGACTACTCCTCCTTCAACCCCGGCCGTTTCGTGAACGCCGACAACCTCGCCCCCTACTCCCTGACGCTGGACAGCTTCGACGTCTCGTACGTGCCGTTCGGTGAGATCGGGTCGGGTCAAGCGGGAGACTTCTCCGCGAACCTCACCACGCGGTTGGCCGGAGAGGAGCCGCAGCAAGACGACGTGCGGGTCAACCATCCGCTCGACATCGCGGGGGACCGGGTCTATCTCCTCGGCAACGGGTACGCGCCGACCGTCACGATCCGCGATGCCGCCGGCGATGTCGTCTACACCGACTCGATCCCGTTCCTGCCGCAGGACACGAACCTCACCTCGCTCGGAGTCGTCAAGGTGCCCGACGGTCTTCCCGAGCAGCTCGGACTCGTCGGCTTCTTCTACCCGACGCAGGCGCCACTCGAAAGCGGGGCGTTCACGTCGGCCTACCCGGCGCTGATCAACCCCGTGCTCACCCTGAACGTGTACACGGGAGATCTCGGCATCGACGGCGGCACGCCGCGGTCGGTGTACACCCTGGACACCACCGAGATGACCCAGCTCACCGGTGGCGACACCGGCATCGACTCGATCGAGTTGGCCCCAGGGCAGACGCAGGATCTCCCCGACGGCCTCGGCACCATCACCTTCGATGACGCGACCACCGCGGGCGCAGCCGAGAGCGTGAAGCGCTTCGTCTCCCTGTCGGTGCACCGCGACATCGCCGCGCCGTGGGTACTGGCGTTCGCCCTGTTGGCCCTCGGCGGTCTGCTCGCCGGCCTCTTCGTGCCCCGCCGACGGGTGTGGGTCAAAGCGACCCCCGACGGCGACACCGTGCGCATCGAATACGCGGGTCTGGCCCGCGGCGAGGACCCCACCCTCACCGACGCGGTCGAGCAGCTCGAAGCCCGTCACAACCTCGCCCTCGAGGCCCGCATCCGGGCCTCCGACGTAGACTGAGACCATGCCCGGAACCGAACCGCTCTCACTCGACGCAGTCTCCGTGCTGCTTGTCTGGACGGCGATCGGGGTCTACGTTCTGGCCTTCGCCGCCTACGCGGTGGACCTCGCCCGGCGTTCCGACATCGCGTTGAAGGCGCAGGATGCTGCGTACGAACGCGAGCTCGTCGCCGCCGGCGGTGGGGCAGCAGCATCCCGACCCCGCACCCCCTCCCCGAACGCGCGGGACGGGGCCGCGGCCGACAAGCCGCGGTTCGTGTGGGGGAGGATCGGCACCTCTCTGACGGTGCTGGCCTTCCTGTTCCACGTCGGGGCGGACGTGACGCGCGGAATCGCCGCAGGCCGGGTGCCGTGGTCGAACATGTACGAGTTCTCCCTCACCGGCACGATGCTCATCGTGGCGGTGTACCTCGCGGTGCTGGTGCGGTACGACCTCAAGTTCTTGGGCTCGTTCATCACCGGGCTCACCGTGGTGCTCCTGGGGGGAGCGACCCTCACCTTCTACGTCGAGATCTCCCCGTTGCCCGATGCGCTCAAATCGATCTGGCTGGTCGTGCACGTCTTCGTCGCAGCTCTGGCGACGGGGTTGTTCGCCCTCGCCTTCGCGCTGTCGGTGCTGCAGCTGCTGCAAGCCCGTCGGGAACGACGGGCCGTCGAGGTCGCGGCGTCCGACAGTCCGCGCGCCAAGATCAGCCTGCCCTTCCTCGGCACGATCCCCGGCGCTGACGCGCTCGAGTCGCTCGCCTACCGTTTCGCGATCGTGGGCTTCATCTTCTGGACCTTCACGCTCATCGCCGGCTCGATCTGGGCGAACGACGCGTGGGGCCGGTACTGGGGCTTCGACACGAAGGAAGTGTGGACCTTCGTCATCTGGGTGCTCTACGCGGGGTACATCCACGCGCGGGCGACCCGAGGATGGCGCGGCACCCGTTCGGCGTGGTTGTCGATCATCGGTTTCTCGGCCGTGATGTTCAACTTCACGATCGTGAACATGTTCTTCAAGGGCCTGCACGTCTACTCCGGTCTGTCCTGAACACCGGTCGTTCCGCCGTCCTGCGGACGCCGTCGGGCGGGCGACACGCCCGGGGTGCGGGGCGATTGGCCGAGGGCGCGAAGCTGACGTAATGTTCTATCTGTTCGGCCCCACAGGGAGAGCGCAGAGGCTTCGGCCCCGCCCCCTCACGCGGTAGAACATCCCGAATCCCAGCCCGCTCTTGAGCGGGTGGACCACCAGGTCTAGGATGAGGAACCCCAGCCCCCCGGCTTGGTGGGTAGAACAGCGTCTGCTCTCGCGGGCGAAAAGTTCTGCTTGACATGTTGGGGTGGTGGGGATAAGGTAGTGAAGTTGCCCTGCGGAAGGCTGTGAAGCTGGACGTGGGAGCATCCGATCCTTGAGAACTCAACAGCGTGCACTTGTCAAAATGCCAAAAAACCTCGCAACCAGCCCTTTGGGTTGGTTGGTGAGATTCTTTTGAGATTAAACGGATTTGTCAGTAATGACATCCGATCGTCAGTTCAAACTCGCTGCGTTACCTATTCCGGTTTCGTATGC